>CADEGL010000012.1:9314-45530 GCA_902826885.1 uncultured Alphaproteobacteria bacterium
CCCATGTTCATCTGGCGCAATCTCGGCGTCGAACCGTTGGTCCAACTGATGTCGCGTCACAGCGGCAAAGATCGGCGGCCCGAGTCCGGCACGGAATTGTCCAGCACCGAGCGTCCGCGCGGCGAGGAGAAGCCAGTCCCGGCCGAGCCGCGCTAGCCCCGCGCGCGTCCTGCCCACCTCGTGTTCATCGCCACGAGTTGGGTGCGCGGGTTCGCCCCCTCCCTCTTAGGTCCTCCCTGGAGGGAGGGGGCGCTTGGCTTCCAGCAATCCCTCCCGCCATAATCCGCCGCCGCATATTCGCGCGTTGGGGGATTCCGCATCATGAAGATCGCTAAGGTCGAAGGCTTCCGGCTCTATCCGAAGGCCATCAAGGAAGCTTGGGTCGAGGACGAATATGTCTGGCCGAGCCATCCGCCCTCCGTCCTGATGAAAGTCACGGCCGAGGACGGCACCTATGGCATCGGCGAGGCGTCGAGCCAGCAATGGTATCTCGGCGAGACCTCGGACCAGATCTTAGAGCTGGCGCGCATCTATGACGGCGCCTTGCGGCGCGTCGATCCCGGCAACTTCGCCCTCTGCAACCATCTGATGGAAGCGGCCTATGGCGGCGGCATGCCCGGCGGGCGCTCGGCGCGCTCGGGCGTGGACATGGCGCTCTACGATCTGGTCGGCAAGAAACGCGGGCTACCGGTCCATGCGCTTCTCGGCGGCGCCTACCGCACCGAATTCGAGATGCTGACAAACCTCTACCATAAGACGCCGGAGGCGATGGCCGAGGCGTGCCGCGATTTCGTGAAGCGCGGCTTCCGCGGCCTCAAGATCAAAGTCGGCGACGTGGTGCTGGCCAAGGGCTGGGACCGCGACAACATGTTGTCCGAGCTGGCCAAGCTGGACGCCGCCGTCGAGGCCACGCCGCGCCATGTCTATATCGACGCCGACGCCAACCAGGGTTGGGAAAGCGCGTCGTGGACGGTGACGGCGCTGCGCCGCTATGCCGGCCTCGACAACCTGTCCATCGAACAGCCTTTGCCCTATGCCGATCTCGACGGCCACGTGCATGTGCGCCGCCACGGCGGCGTGCCGGTGATCCTGGACGAATCGGTCTGGTCGGCGAAGCAGATGCTTCAGCTCGCGCGCATGCAGGCCTGCGACCGCATCGTGCTGAAGATGAACCGCCTGGGCGGCTTCCACGAATCGATGAAGACGGTGGCGATCTGCGAGAGCGCGAATATCGGCGTTTCGGTCGATACCAACCCCTACACGATGATCGGCGACACGGCCTGCTGCCACATGGCCGCCGCCATCCGCACCCACTACCCCGTGGACTGCGAAGGCCACGTCTCTTTTCTCGACTGGGGACCGCACAAGTTCGTCACCGGCGGCATCACCATCAAGGGCGGCACGGCCAAGCTGCCCGACGCGCCGGGTCTGGGCGTCGATATCGACTGGGCCTTACTGGCAAAGCATTCGAAGGAAGGCTACGACCGCTAAACGCCTATCAGTCGTCACCCCGGGCGTAGACCCGGGGTCCAGTGAAGGTCTTGAGACCGACACAAGAGTCATCTCGGCGCGCTCCGCGCGGCTGGATCCCGGATCAAGTCCGGAATGACAACGTCAAAGGCCCATGCCACGCATCGCGCCATGGGCCTTTTCGTTGTCACTTCACCTTCTGCAGCTTCTTCACCGCGCTCTGCCAGGTGTCGGAAAGGGTGTAGCCCTCGGGCAAGGGATCGTCGGGGTCTAGCCCGTATTGGCCGATCGAGGTGATGTAGCCGCGGCCCGCCACCGTCGGAATGACGGCCGGCTTCTTGCCGACCTTCGCCGTGCCCACGATCTCGGCGTAAAAATGCGTGCCGATGATCGATTCGTGGTCGAAGGCCTGGCCCACCTTGATCTGCTTGCGCGCGTGCATGACCGCGAGGCGCGCCGAGGTGCCCGTGCCGCACGGGCTGCGATCCAAACGGCCGGGCGCCACGACGACCGTGTTCTTGGCCGTCAGCCCCTTGCCCTTCTGCTTCACCGGGCCGGTGAACTCGGTGATGGTGACGTGGCGGATGCCGGAGTTTTCCGGGTGTACGATGCCCTTCAACTGGTCCTGGCAGGCCGCGCGGATCTTCTCGCCCATGACGCAGATGTCGCGCGCCTCGTCGGGCGTGATGCGGAAACCGACCGAGGCCGCGTCGATCAGCGCGTAGTGCATGCCGCCGTAAGCCACGTCCAGCTTGACCGTGCCGACGCCCTTCACCTCGACATGGGCGTCCAGCACCTGGACGAAGGACGGTACGTTCTTGAACTTGACCTGCAGGACCTTGCCCTTTTCGCAGCGGCAGGTCAGGTAGACCAAGCCCGCGGGCGTTTCGAGCGTGAGCTCCGTGACCGGCTCCTTCATCGGCAGGATGCCGGTCTCCAGGATCGCCGTGACGGTGCAGATCGTGTTGGAGCCCGACATCGGCGGGTATTCGGTCGACTCCATGATGACGTAGCCGGCCTGGGCCTTCGGGTTGTTCGAAGGCAGCACCAGGTTCGCGCTATGCACCGCCGCGCCGCGCGGTTCGAACAAAAGGAACTTGCGCAGACCATCGTCGTGGTCGCGCAGATGGACCATCTTGTCGAACATGGTCTTGCCGGGCACGTCCACGACGCCGCCGGTGATGACCTTGCCGTACTCGCCCTCGGCATGGACGCCGACGACGGTCAAAGCGCGCTTCCAACGCATTCGGATTCTCCCCGGGGATCGCTATCGCCGCCCACGTTGCAGCGGCGCAAGGCGCCGGTCAATCGTCGACAGGCACCGTGCGTGGCTTGCGGTTCTCGTCGATCGCGACGTAGGTGAACTTGCCTTCGGTCACCAAGACCTTCGTGCCGTCGCCGCGCGTCGCCCACGCTTCCACCCAGACCGCGATCGAGGTCCGCCCGACCCGCTCGATCTTGCCGTGGCAAGTCAGCAGGTCACCCACGAAAACCGGCAGCTTGAAGACCATGGCGTCGACGGCGACCGTCGCGAGCCGACCCTTGGCGCGCACGCGGGCGACGATGCCGCCGGCGATATCCATCTGGCCCAGCACCCAGCCGCCGAAGATGTCGCCGGCCGGATTGGCGTCCGCCGGCATGGCCAAGGTGCGGATGGCGATCTCGCCATGGGGGTGCGCGGCTTCATCCGCCATATCGGCCTCCTGCCCTAAACCACTAGATTTAGTGGAGTTTTGCATTTATTACCTACTTCAGGCAGTATTATAAGCCCGAACGCGACGGAGCGCACCGAGCATGGCTCGCAAGGCCGCCAAGACGGCTGACCTTTTCGACGCCCCCGCCAAAGGCGGCAAGGGCGACAGCTATACCGCCAAGGACATCGAGGTGCTGGAGGGGCTGGAGCCCGTCCGCAAGCGTCCCGGCATGTATATCGGCGGCACGGACGAGCCGGCGCTGCATCATCTGGTCGCCGAAGTCCTCGACAACTCGATGGACGAGGTGGTGGCCGGCCACGCCACGCGCATCGAGGTCGAGATGCTGGCCGACGGCTCGGTCACCATCACCGACAACGGGCGCGGCATCCCGGTCGATCCGCATCCGAAATTCAAGAACAAGTCAGCCCTCGAGGTCATCCTCACCACGCTGCATTCGGGCGGCAAGTTTTCGGACTCGGTCTATAAGACCGCGGGCGGCCTGCACGGCGTCGGCATTTCGGTCGTCAACGCGCTGTCGGACCGGCTGACCGTCGAGGTCGCGCGCGACAAGAAGGCGTGGCGCCAAGCCTATAGCCGCGGCAAACCCGCGGGACCGTTGAAGAGCGTTGGTCCCGCGCCCAACAAGCGCGGCACCACCGTCAACTTCCATCCCGATCCCAAGATCTTCGGCGAGAACGCGCATCTGAAGCCCGCGCGCGTCTACCGCATGGTCCGCTCCAAGGCGTACCTGTTCAAGGGGGCGGAGATCCGCTGGTCTTGCGACCCCTCCCTCCTCGGCAAGGACGGCAAGGTGCCGGAGGAAGAGACGCTCCACTTCCCCAACGGCTTGCAGGACTTCTTGGCCGCGACGTTGGGCGACCGGCCCGTGCTGACCGCCAAGCCCTTCGCCGAGGAAGCGCCGCTGAACGGCGGCAGCAACGGCGGCCGCATCGAGTGGGCCGTGGCCTGGCCCGCCGACGAGGACGGCATGTTCAGCTCCTACGTCAACACCGTGCCCACGCCGCAAGGCGGCAGCCATGAGCAGGGCCTGCGCACGGCGTTGGGACGCAGCATGCGCGACTATGCCGATCTGGTCGGCAGCAAGCGCAGCAAGGAAATCACGGCCGAGGACGTGGTGGACGGCGCGGCCGTGATGCTGTCGCTGTTCATCCCCAACCCGCAGTTCCAGGGCCAGACCAAGGAGCGCCTGGGCATGCCCGAGGCCGTGCGCCTGGTCGAGAACGCGGTGAAGGACCGCTTCGACCATTGGCTGCACGCCGACACGACATCGGCCCGCGCGCTGCTCGAACGCGTGCTGGAGCGCGCGGACGAGCGCCTGCGCCGCCGCCAGGAACGCGAGATGCAGCGCAAGACGGCCACGCGCAAGCTGCGCCTGCCCGGCAAGCTGGCCGATTGCAGCCGCGATTCGCGCGAAGGCACCGAGATCTTCCTGGTCGAGGGCGATTCCGCCGGCGGCTCGGCCAAGACCGCGCGCAACCGCGAGACCCAGGCCATCCTGCCCTTGCGCGGCAAAGTGCTGAACGTGGCCAGCGCCACGGCCGAGAAGCTGCGCCAGAACCAGGAATTGACCGATCTGGTGCAGGCGCTCGGCGCGGGCCACGGCGACACCTACCGGCCCGAAGGGTTGCGCTATGAGCGCGTCATCATCATGACGGACGCCGACGTGGACGGCGCGCACATCGCCGCACTCTTGATGACGTTCTTCTATCGCGAGATGCCGCAGCTCGTGGAGAGCGGCCACCTGTATCTGGCCATGCCGCCGCTCTACCGCATGACCCATGGCGCGACGTCGATCTACGCGCGCGACGACGCCCACAAGGAGACGCTGCTCAAGACCACCTTCAAGGGCAAGTCCAACGTCGAGATCAGCCGCTTCAAGGGCCTGGGCGAGATGCCCGCCCAGCAGCTCAAGGAAACGACGATGGACCCCAAGACGCGCACGCTGCTCAAGGTCCACATGCCCGACGCCAGCAAGGCCGAGGAAAAGAAGGACGCGGCCCAGACGGCGAAGCTGGTCGAAACGCTGATGGGCAAGAAGCCCGAGGCGCGCTTCGACTACATCCAGGAACACGCCAAGTTCGTGCAGGATTTGGACGTCTAGCCGTTCACCGTTTCGTGATGACGTGCCGGGCGGGCGCCGGCGCTAGAATGGCGCCATGCGCCGCTTCTTTGCCCTCGTCTGGCTTGCCCTCCTCTTCGCCCTAGCGCCGGCCTCAGCCGCCGAGCGCGCGCCGGTGGTGGTCGAGCTGTTCACCTCCGAAGGCTGTAGCTCTTGCCCGCCGGCCGACGCCTATCTGGGCGAGCTGGCCAAGCGGCCGGGCGTGATCGCCCTCTCCTTCCACGTCGATTACTGGAACCGGCTGGGCTGGACCGATCCCTTCTCTTCCGCCGCCGCGACCGCGCGCCAGAAGGGTTATGCCGAATCGCTCAAGCAAAGCTACGTCTACACGCCCGAGATGGTGGTCGACGGCCGCGTCCACGAAGCCGGCTCGCGGCGCGAGAAGATGGAGACGCTGATCGACGCCGCGCGCGCCAATACCGTGTTCCCGGTCGTGCTGGCGCGCACACCCGGCGGCGGTATCGAGGCCGCGCTACCCACGGCGGGCGGCGCCACGACGGACGCGACCGTGTGGCTGGTTCTCTACGACCGCAGCCAGACGGTCGCGGTGAAAAACGGCGAGAACGGCGGGCGCACGATCACCCACGCCAACGTGGTGCGCGAGATTCGGCGCGTCGGCGGCTGGAACGGACAGGCCGCGCGCCTGGTGCTGCCCATCGACGCCGCCACGGCGCGCGAACGCGGAGGCGCCGCGATCATCGTGCAGGCGGGATCGTACGGAACGATCTTGGGCGCGGGTACGATCGCGCTGGACGGCCCGGGCGCCTGAGGCGCCCTATTTGCCCTTGGCGATCTCGCCGTTGACGAAGTCGAGCGGCGGCTTGGCCAAAGGCGTGATCTCGGGATCGAGGCGGATGGCCTCTTCCAGATCGACCTTGGCTTCCTTGTACTGCTTCAGCGAGCCATAGGCGAAACCGCGCATGAAATAGGGGCGCGGGTCCTTCGGGTTGATCGAGATGGCCTTGGTGTAATCGGCGATCGCGCCCACCGCGTCCTGCTGCTCGTATTTGGCGCGTCCGCGCGTCAGATAGGCATAGGAGCTTTGCGGATTGAGCTCGATGACGAAGTTCAGGTCGGACGAGGCCTTCGCGTATTCGCGCTTGTTCATATAGCCCTCGGCGCGCAGCGCGTAGGACTGCACGACATCGGACGCCGTGCGGGTCGGCGCGCGCGCGATGGCCGAAGTGAAATCGGCGATGGCGGCATCGAAGTTCTTTTTCTGAATCTGGGCGAAGCCCCGTTCGAAATAGATCTCGCTGGCCACCTCGCCATAGGACAGCTTGATACCCTGATCGAAGTCGGCGATCGCCTTATCCCATTCGCCTTTGTATTTGTAGATCAGGCCGCGATTCAGATAGGCCTCGCGGAAATTCGGGTCGAGCTTGATGGCCTGGTCGTAAAGCTTGAGCGCGTCGTCGATCTTGGCGCCCTCGAACGCCGTCAGCGCCTCGTGAAAGCGGCGCGACGACTCGTCCGGCGTGAAACTGGGCGACAGCATGCGCTTTTCGACGAAGGCCTTCACCGGGGCCGCCATCGCGTAGTCCTTTTTCACCACCAGCGCGGCGGTGAATTCGGCCAGCGCCTCGGACGGGCTGTACGCCGCGAACGCCGTGGGCAAGCCGGCTTCTCGGGCGGGCGCATCGTTCCCCTTGGCCACGAGATCGCCCAGCCGCTCTTGTTTCTGAGCGGCGGCGGCGCGCACCTTGTCGATCATCGGCTTGACCAAATCGACCCATTCCTTGGTGGCGGATGCCTTGTTCGCGGCGTCGGCCAGATGGGCCACGTCGCGGACCAGCATGAAATACGGGTCCTGGATGCCGATGGCGCCGGGCGCCGCTGGCGCTTTGAAGAACCGGTCGGTGACGATGATGGCGTGGTCGGGACGGATCACGCCGGCGATGGTTTCGTCCAACCCCAGGCGCTCGGTGCGGTAGATGCGCACCGGCCGGTAGGCCACCGCGCGCTGGATCAGGCCGGGCGAGGATTTCTGCATGGTTTCCAGCATGCCCTTGACCGCGGCGCGCTCCGGGTCGGTCCACGGCTTGACCGCCAGCGGCGCCTCGGCGCTGGGCTGGCGCGTATCGATGAAGACGAACTTGTCGAGCGGACCGGCCGCTTGGGCGGCACCCGTCACACACAGGATCGCGAGCGCGGCCAGCGCCAGGGAAAAACGCTTCATTCCGAAGATCCTCACGAGGGCATCACGCCGCACCGTCACGGACGCAGAAGCCAATAGCGCAGCAGTGCCGTTGCCGCTTGCGGCCTCTCCAGGGTCGGAAGATGGGCGCAATCTTCTATCACGACGAGCGTCGCATTGGGAATGCCCCGGGCCATCTCCTCGCTCAGCTCCAGCGGGGTCAGGATGTCTTGCCGGCCACACATCACCAGCGTCGGACAAGCGATTCGCGCGAGGTCCGGCCGGCTGTCGGGCCGCGCGGCATTGGCCGTCTGCTGGCGCACGAACGCCTCCGGCCCCACCCGTTCCGCCATCTCGGTGATGATGCGGGACAAGGCCTGATCGCTCAGCCGGGACGGATGAATGAAGCTCGGCAAAAGACGCGGCGTGACGCCCTTGAACTGGCCGACATGGGTCAGCCGTGTCAGATCGCGGCGGCGCTGGACCATCTCCGGCGGATCGGCCCGCGCGGACGTGTCGAACAGCGCGAGCCTGTCCACCCGCTCCGGCGCCTGCCGCATGATCTCGAACGCGACGAAGCCGCCCATGGACAACCCGGCCAGCGCGAAACGCGGCGGCGCCGCGGCCAGGATCGCGCGCGCGATCTCCGCCATGGAATCGTGACGCGTGTGGTCGGCGACGGACACGTGCGCGACATCGCTCAGATGGTCGATCTGATGACGCCACAGCGCGGCGTCGCACAAGGTTCCAGGAATAAGAACGAGTGGAATGTTCGCGCTCATTTGATGAGACGCGACAGCTCCTTGAACTCCGGCGTACCGGCCTGCCGCAGCCACTCGAACAGGACCATTTCGGTCGTGGCGATCTCCACGCCCGCTTCGCGCAGGCGCGCCAGCGCGACATCCTTGCTGCCCGCGGCACGCGACGAGGTGGCGTCGGCCACCACGATGCAGCGCGTGCCCGCGGCCTTCAAATCGAGCGCGGTCTGCAGCACGCAGACATGGCTTTCCACCCCCACCACCAGCACCTGCTCGCGCTCGTAGGCGGCCAGCACGGCGGCGATGGTGGGGTCGGCGGCGCACGAGAAATGGAGCTTGGGCAGGACCGAGCCCGGCGGCGCCAGTTCGGCCAGGGGCGGCACCGTGTTGCCGAGGCCTTTCGGATATTGCTCCGACACGACGACGGGGATGCTCAGGCGTCCCGCCGCCTTCATCAGCACGGCGCAGTTTTCGACGACACGGTCCGGCTCGGCCATGGCGGGCATGAGCTTTTCCTGAACGTCGACGACAAGAAGGGCGGATTTGTTCGCGTCAATCAACATGCGCGGCACCCTAGACGAAGGCGCCGCCACGGCCAAGCGGCGGGCGGCGGCGCGCCCAGCGCCCCGCGCAGGCCGGCCCCGCCATATTAAAGGTGGCGTGTGGCAGACCTTTGTCGTAAGGATAACCCGCCGTTCCGGCCCAGGCGCCCGCGCCACGCCGTCGAAGGGTGCGAATGCCGGCTGACGGCACCTCCTAACACAAATACAAATGGAATGAGTTTCAACGATTTAGGCCTTAGCGCCGAGGTTCTCCGCGCGATTGGCGAGGCAGGCTTCACCGAGCCCACCCCGATCCAGCGCGAAGCCATCCCCCACGTCCTGACCGGCCGCGACATCCTGGCCCGTGCCCAAACCGGCACCGGCAAGACCGCCGCCTTCACCTTGCCGATGATCGACATCCTGGCCGCCGGCCGCGCCAAGGCGCGCATGCCGCGGGCCCTGATCCTGGAGCCCACGCGCGAGTTGGCCCAGCAGGTCGAAGACAATTTCAAGGTCTACGGCAAGCACAACAAGCTGTCCGCCGCCCTCGTCATCGGCGGCGCGTCGATGGCCCAGCAGGAAGCCGCGCTCAACCGCGGCGTCGACGTCCTGATCGCGACACCTGGACGCCTGATCGACCTGTTCGAGCGCGGCAAGGTGCTTCTGTCCCAAATCCGCGTCCTCGTCATCGACGAGGCCGACCGCATGATGGACATGGGCTTCATGCCGGACGTCGAGAAGATCGTCAGCCTCCTGCCCTTCACACGGCAGACGCTCCTGTTCTCGGCCACCATCCCCGACGAAATTCGCCGCCTGTCCGAACGTTTCCTGTCAAATCCGAAGGAAATCGAGATCCAGGCAACGTTCCTGACCGCCGACACGATCGAGGACGCGGTCGTGGTCGTGAACGAGGAAGACAAGCGCGAGGCGCTGCGCCAACTGGTCGCGCGCGAGGAGCAGTTGCAGAACGCGATCATCTTCTGCAACCGCAAGCGTGACGCCGATATCCTGTTCCGTTCGCTGAAGAAGCATGGTTTCAACGTCGGCGTCCTGCACGGCGACCTGGTGCAATCGGTGCGCGAGGAAACGCTGCAAGGTTTCCGCGACGGCAAGATCACGCTTCTGGTCGCCAGCGACGTGGCCGCGCGCGGCCTCGACATCCGCGACCTGTCGCACGTCTTCAACTTCGACGTGCCGTTCAATGCCGAGGACTACGTCCACCGCATCGGCCGCACAGGCCGCGCCGGCAAGGCCGGCCGCGCCTTTACCTTGGCCACGCCCGACGATGCCAAGCTGCTGAGCGCCATCAAGCACCTGATCGGCCGCGAGATCCCGCGTATCGAACTGGAAAACCTGTCCGCCGCCGTGCCCGCGGGCGACGGCGAAGGCTCCCGCCGCGACGGCGGAAGGCGCGGCCGTGGCCGCGGGGGACGCGATCGCCGTCCGCGCCGCGACGGCGAGCATCGCCGTGAAGGCAACCGCGAAGAGCGCGCGCCGCGCGTGGAAGCCGAGCGCGCCCCGCACGCGGAAGCCGAACCGGCCCCCTATCCCGTCGATGCGCCCCAGCCGGAACCGGCCGCTCAGCCTGCTCCCGGGCCCGTGCGCCAGCACGACAAGCCGCGTCCCAAGCATCACCAGGGCGAACGCAAGCCGCGGCGCGACGATCAGGGCCGCCGGCATGAAGGCCGCCGCCACGAGCGGCGCGACGATGACGGGCCGACCGCACCCGGCCTGGGCGATCATGTCCCGGCCTTCCTGATGCGTAAGCCGCGCCTGCCCACCGGCTGAGCGCGCGTGGACAGGCCCGCGCCCGTCCGGCCATAATCCTGGAATGCAAACGATCTTCGTCATGGTGAAGTGCGACCTGGGGCGCGCCTATCAGGTCGCCGATCAGGCGGTCCAGAGCATCGAGCAGGTCTCCGAGGTCCATTCGACCTCGGGCCAGTACGACTTGCTGATGAAATGCTATCTGGACGACAAGACCGACATCGGCCACTTCGTGAACGAAAGCATCCACGCGCTTCCGGGCGTGAAGGACACGTTCACCCTCATCGCTTTCAAGGCATTCTCTTAATCAACGCCTAGCGGCTGGGCGCAGGCACGTCGCGCGGCGGCGCGCCCAGGCGGAAGCCTTGGGGCAGCGGGTCCTCCGGGTCCAGGATGAACTGGTGGAAGCCGGTCAGATACGCGCGGCCGGCCACGCGCGGCCGGACATAGATGATGTCGCCGCGCTTCTCCGCCGATACGGGCGTGCCCGAGAAATATGTCCCCAGCACACCTTCGAACTTGAGCGTCTTGCCGAGCGGCAGCTTGCCTTCGGCGTGGAGCAACGCGACCCGCGCGCTGGTGCCGGTGCCGCAAGGGCTGCGATCGAGCGCGCCGGGTGGCGCCACGATGGTCTGCTTGCAGTCGCCCGTGGCGATCTTGGCCGAGGTGTAAAGCGTCTGATAGCAGCGGTTGATATCGGGCCGCTGCGGATGTTGGATCTTGAGCTGCGCGTTCACCGCCGGAATGATCCGGTTCGCCATGGCGACCAATGGCCCTTCATGGGCCGGGCCGAGCGTGAGGCCCAACGCATCGGCGTCGATGAAGGCGTAGAAATCGCCGCCATAAGCGACATCGATCATCATCTTGCCGACGCCTTCGACCTCGATCGGCGCGCGGTGGTGCAGCACGAAGCTTTCCACGTTGACGAAGCTGGCCGCGCCGACCTTGCCATCCTTCACGTCCACTTCACACACCACCATGCCGGCCGGCGTGTCCAGGCGGACCGTCGTCTTGGGTTCGACCACCTTCACCATGCCGGTCGCGACCACCGTGGTGGCCGTGCCGATGATGCAGTGGCCGCACATGGGCACATATTCGTCCTGCTCCATGATGACGACGGAAAAATCGGCATCCGGCACGCAGGGTGGAATCAACAAGACCGAGCACATCATGCCGTGGCCGCGCGGCTCGAAATTGAGCATGCGCCTGAGCCCGTCATCGTGCTTCCAAAGCCATTCGCGCTTGTCGAGCAGGGTTTTGCCGGGCGGGATCGGATAGCCGCCCGTGATCACGCGGGTCGAATTGCCCTCGGTGTGGGAATCGACCGTCTGGATGGTGCGCCGGAAACTGCTGCTCATGCCCTTCTCCCCAAGGAAAACTCGGCGTGGTGCGTCCCTGCCGGCTTGTGTAACCTTTCGGCACGCGCCGATCCAGCGCCTGAGGAAGCCGCCATCGGCGGAGGGGGAAACGTGGCTAAATCCAAACAGAAGTTGAAATCCGTCCTGATCACGGGCTCGGGCAGCGGCATCGGCGCGGCCATCGCGCGGCGCCTGGCGGCGCCCGGCGTGGGCATGGTGATCCACGCCTACAAGAACCGGAAAGGCTGCGAGCGCGTGGCCGCCGAGGTCCGCGCGAAAGGCGCGCAAGCGGTCGTGAAGCTGGCCGACCTGTCGGACGCCAAGGCCGCGCGCGGACTGGTCGACGCCACGGCAAAGGAATTCGGCGGGCTCGACGTGCTGGTCGCCAACGCGGGCTTCCCGGACCTGCGGGTCTGGGGCGACCTGGACCGCAAGGGTCTGGACTACTGCTTCAAGGTCATCACGGGCGGCCTGTTCGAGATGGCCACCCGCGCCATGCCGCATCTGAAGAAGGCCGGCGCGCGCGGACGCGTCGTGACCATCAGCACGCTGAACGCCCACGTCTTCCGCGCGACCTATCCGATCTATCCCGGTTCGGCCGCGGCCAAGGCCGGGCTGGAAGCCTTGACCCATACGTTCGCGGTGCAGATGGCGCCCCACAAGGTGACCGTCAATTGCGTGGCGCCGGGCATCATCGAGAAGGACGCCGACACGATCCAGTTCTACAGCGATGCGGGCTGGGCGCCCTTGATCGCCAACGTGCCGCTGAAGCGCCTGGGCAAACAGGACGAGGTGGCCGCGATGGTGGCGTTCCTGTGCGGCCCGGATGCGTCTTACGTCACCAATCAGGTGATCCACGTCAACGGCGGCATCTGCTGAACGAAGCGTAAGACGTCCATGGCCGTTCGCCGCACCGGGCTTCGAAGTCGATGACGCAGGCTGCGGTCCCGGCGCCTCGCGCCTCGCTCCGCGGCATCGCCGTCATGGTGTCGGTGATCCTGGCCGGCACGGTCTACGAGATCAACATCACCATCGCCACGGTGGCCCTGCCGCATATGCAGGGCACCTTCGCCGCCACCCACGACCAGATCTCCTGGGTGGTCACCTCGTTCGTGCTGGGCATGACCATGGTGTTGGCCTGCTCGGGGTGGCTGGCCGACCGCTTCGGCCGCAAGCGCGTGTTCCTGGTCGGCACGATCGGCTTCACGCTGGCGTCCCTTCTGTGCGGCACGGCGACGTCGGTGGAGGAAGCCGTTCTGTGGCGCCTTCTACAGGGCGGCTTCGGCGCGCCTTTGATGCCGATCTCCCAGGCCATGACGCTGGACGCCTTCCCCAAGGAACAGCACGGCACGGCCAACACGATCTGGGGCATCGCCACCATGATCGGCCCGGCCATGGGACCCACCATCGGCGGCCTCTTGGTCGAACATCATTCCTGGCCTTGGACCTTCTATTTCGGCGTGCCGTTCGGCGCGGTCGCGGCCCTCGGCGTCTGGCTGCTGGTGCGGGAGGAGCCGCATCGCGCCGACCGGCCCATGGATTGGCTCGGATTCGCCACGCTGATCATCGTGGTGGGCATGCTTCAGTTCATCCTGAACCGCGGCGAGCGCCTCGATTGGTTCGAATCGACCGAGATCGTCGTCGCGACGGCCCTGACCGCCGCGTCCCTCTATGTCTTCGTCGTCCACAGCACGCTGGCGCGGCACCCCTTCCTGGAACCGGCCATGTTTCGGGACCGGAACTTCGCCATCGGGCTGTCCCTCACGTTCGTCTGGGGGTTCGTCCTGCACGGCAACATCGTGCTCGTTTCCTTGATGCTGCAAGAGCTGCGCGGCTTCCCCGTCGTCACGTTGGGAATGGTCATGTCGCCGCGCGGCATCGGCGTCATGGCCGGCATGGTGATCGGCAATTTCCTGCTCAAGCGCATGGACCCGCGCCTGATCCTGGCCGGCGGTTTCTCCATGATCGCCATGTCTTCCTGGGCCATGGCGGGCTGGACCAACGACGTCGAAGGGATAGACGTGCTGTGGACCGGCTTCCTGCAGGGCACGGGGACCGGCATGGGTTTCATTCCGCTCTTCGCCATGATGTTCGCGACGCTGGACGGACGGCATCGAACCGAGGGCATCACGATGTTCAATCTGGTGCTGTTCACGGGCATCAGTTGCGGCATCGCGGTGGCGGTCAGCGTGCTAACCCGCAGCGCCAACATCAATCACGCCACCCTGGTCGAGCATATCTCGCGCTATAACGACGTGCTGAGCCAGCCGCGCGCGACCGGCGCATGGAACATGGTCACGCCGGGCGGCCTGGCCTCGATCGAGGCCGAGGTGACGCGCCAGGCCACGATGATCGGCTATCTCAACAATTTCACCTTCATCGCCATCCTGGCCGCGATGGCGATCCCCTTCGTCCTTCTGTTCCGCCGCCCCCGCGACGGCGCGCCGTCTTCGGGAATGCACTGAGCCATGAGCATCGAGTCCATCAGGCTCAAGGGCGCGGCGCGGGGCGAATCGTTCCAACGCACGATGATCATGGCCACCTGCATGCTGGCGGCCAGCATCTATTCGATGAACCTGACCATCGTCGCGATTTCCCTGCCGCACATGCAGGGCACGTTCTCGGCGACGCCGGACCAGGTCTCCTGGGTCGTCACCGGCTTCATCCTGGGCCTGACCATGATGATCGCCTGTATCGGCTGGATCGCCGATCAGCTGGGGCGCAAGAAAGTCTATCTGATCTGCTTGTGCGCGTTCATCTTCGCGTCCGTGATGTGCGGCAACGCGCATACGTTGGAAGAGGAGGTCTTGTGGCGCTTCCTGCAGGGCGTGTCGGGCGCGGGCATCCTGCCCCTGTCCCAATCGATCATTCTGGACGTCTATCCGCGCGAGCAGCACAGCCGCGTGCTGGGCATCTGGGGTTTGGGCAACATGGCGGGGCCGATCATCGCGCCGCCCATCGGCGGCATGATCACCGAGGCCTATAGCTGGCACAACGTCTTCGACATCAACATCCCCGCCGGCCTGATCGCGCTCCTAGGCGCGGTTCTTTTCGTCCCCTCGACGCCGCCGGCCCGGCGCGAACTGGACGTCGTGGGCGTCATCACGCTCGTCAGCGGATTGGGGCTGATCCAGCTCATGGTCAACCGCGGCGCGCGCCTGGACTGGTTCGAATCGACCGAAATCATCCTGGAACTGGTCGCGGGCTTGGCGCTGATCTACGTCTTCGTCATCCATATCCTCACGACGCGGAAGCCGTTCCTGAACCCGGAGATCTTCCGCGACCGGAACTACGCTATCGGCATCATTCTGATCACCTCGTTCGGCGTCTTCTCGTTCCTGCCGGTCGTGATGCTGCCGCTGTTCATGCGCAACTTGATGGATTATCCCGTCCAGCTCATCGGCATCCTGCTGGTGCCGCGCGCGCTCGGTGTCGTGATCGGCAACCTGACGGTCTCGCGCCTGGTGCGCTATATCGACCCGCGCCACCTGATCACGCTGGGCCTCATCTGCACGATGTATTCCTCGTGGCACGTCTCGACCTGGACGCTGGATGTGAGCGTTTGGGAGATCGCGGTCAATGGCGTGTTCCAGGGCCTCGGCAACGGGCTGATCTATGTCACCGTCAACACGCTGACATTCTACGATCTGCCGCCCAAGCACCGCTCCCAGGCCGTGCCGCTGTTCTATTTGACGTTCAACATCGCGGCCAGCATCGGCATCGCGGGCTTCATCACCTATTGGGTGCAGAGCACCCAAATCAATCACGCCGTTCTGACGGAACATATCTCGCCGTTCAACGAGCTGCTGCGCGACGGCTTCATGCCCAACGCCCGCGAACTGCACGCGGCGCGCGCGGCGGCTTTGAACCAGGAAATCACCCGCCAGGCGTCGTTGATCGGCTTCGAAATCTCTTTCCAGCTTGTCACCTTCGTCGCGTTGGCGACGATCCCGTTCGTGTATCTGATGCGCAACCCGTGGGCCAAGAAGCCGCTGGCCCCCAAGGCCAATACGGGATGACCGCCGTCGCCGCCAATACCGGGGGCGTCACGCGCCACCGCCCGGCGATCATGATGGTCACCATGATCGCGGCCAGCATCTACTCCTTGAATCTCACCATCGTCAGCATCTCCCTGCCGCATATGCAGGGCACCTTCTCGGCGACGCCCGACCAGATCGCCTGGGTCGTTACGGCCTTCATCGTCGGCATGACCACGATGATCGTCTGCACCGGCTGGCTCAGCGGGCGATTCGGACGGAAGCGGGTCTTCACCTTGTCGCTGACCGTCTTCACCGCGGCATCGCTGATGTGCGGCAACGTCCACACGCTTGAGGGCGAGGTGATGTGGCGCTTCCTGCAGGGCGTGGCGGGCGCCTCGATCATCCCCTTGTCCCAGGCCATCGCGGTCAGCGCCTACCCGGCCGATCAGCAGGGCAAGGCCATCGGCGTCTGGGGTATCGGCAACATGATCGGCCCCATCATCGCGCCGCCCATCGGCGGCTATCTGACGGAGCTCTACGGCTGGCCGACGGTGTTCTACATCAACCTGCCGCTCGGCCTCCTGGCCGTCGTGGGCGCGATCCTGTTCGTGCCCCACAGCGAGCCGGACCGCAGCCGCCGCTTCGACCTGGTGGGCTTCGCGGTCCTGGTCGTCTCGGTCGTCTCGCTCCAGCTCATGCTCAACCGCGGCACGCGGCTGGATTGGTTCGACGCCACCGAGATCATCGTCGAGGCCGCGCTGGCCGCGCTGTTCTTCTACATCTTCCTGGTCCACGCCTTCACCGCGCGGAATCCGATCCTGCGGCCCGAGATGTTCATGGATCGCAACTACGCGGGCTGCCTTATGGTCGCCTTCGGCTTCGGCATGCAGGTGTTCCTGCCCACGATCCTGCTGCCGCTGATGCTCAAGAATCTGCGCGGCTATCCCATCGAGATGATCGGCCTTTTGCTCGCGCCGCGCGCGGTCGGCGTTCTGGCCGGCAACCTGGTTGCGGGCTATCTCACCTCGCGCTTCCAGCCGAAATACCTGGCCGTCATCGGCTTCATCGGCGTTGCGGGCTCATCCTGGTTTATGTCGCGCTGGACGTTGGACGTCGGACCGTGGGACGTGGCGTGGACCGGCATCATGCAGGGATTTTTCTCATCCCTCATCTTCGTGCCGGTGGCGTCCCACGCTTTCTCGACCTTGTCCCTGCGCTACCGCGAGGAGGCCATCCCGGTCTTCTATCTGATCCTCAATTTGGGCGGCAGCCTGGGCATCGCGGGCATCATCACCTATTGGACGGCCAGCACCCAGTTCAACCACGCGGTCCTGTCCGAACACGTCTCGATCTTCAACCCCATGTACCGGTTCCTGCCGGACGCGTGGAGCCCCGAGCGCAGCCCCACCGCCGCCGCGCTCGACCTGGAGATCATGCGGCAGGCCTCGATGATCGCCTACAACGACTGCTTCACCATGATCATGTTCGTGACGCTCTTATCCGCGCCCGCTGCGCTGCTGATACGGCGCCGCGAGCGGAAATGAGCAACCCGCTCCAAGCTCTCTACGCATCGCCGCTCAAGCGGTGGCTGGTCATCCTGTCCGTGATGATCCCGTCCGCCGTCTATGTTCTGGACCTGACTGTCGTGACCGTGGCCTTGCCGCATATGCAGGGCACCTTCTCCGCGACCTACGACCAGATCTCCTGGGTGGTCACCTCCTACATCGTGGGCGGCACGATCGTGACCGGCTGCTCGGGCTGGGCCAGCACGCGCTTCGGCCGCAAGGAAGTGTTCTTCGTCTCCTGCGCGGCCTTCACCGTGGCCTCGATCTTCTGCGGCATGGCGACGACGCTGGAATCCGAGGTTGCGTGGCGCGCGCTGCAAGGCTTCTTCGGCGCGCCGATCCTGCCGCTCTCGCAGTCCGTCATGCTCGACCTGTACCCGAAGGAACGGCACGGCACGGCCAACTCGATCTGGGGCATGGGCATCCTCTTGGGGCCCGTTCTAGGCCCCACCATCGGCGGCTACATGACCGAGGAATACAGCTGGCCCTGGGCATTCTACGTCAACGTGCCGTTCATGCTGCTGCCGTTGCTCGGCATCCTCCTGTTCGTGCCGCGCACGGCGCGCAACAGCGGACATGGGCTCGACTGGTTCGGCTTCATCGCGCTGTGCGTCGGCATGGGTGCCTTGCAGCTCATGCTCAACCGCGGCGAGCGGCAGGATTGGTTCGCCTCGCCCGAGATCATCCTCGAGGCCGTGCTGGCCGCGGTCGCGCTCTACATTTTCGTCGTGCATATCCTCACGGGGCGAAAGCCGTTCGTCCCACCGGCCATCTTCGCCAACTGGAACTACAGTCTGGGGCTGCTCTTCGTGATCATCTTCGCCTTCGTGCTGCAATCGCCCATCGTGCTTCTGTCGCTGTTCTTCCAGGATTTGGGCGGCTATCCAGTGATGACGGTCGGTCTATTGCTGACGCCGCGCGGCCTCGGCGCCTTCACCTCGATGTTCCTGGGCGGCCTCCTGATCGCGCGCATGGATGCGCGGCTGGTCATGGCGGCCGGCTTCGTATGCTTCGGGTTCTCGGCCTACCTCATCGCGGGCTGGACGACCGAGGTCAGTGCCTGGCAGGTGGCCTGGACCGGCATCCTGCAAGGCTTCGGGTCCGGCCTTGTGTGGGTGCCGATGGGCACCTTGGCCGTGGCCACACTCACCCCGCGCCTGCGCGACGAATCCCTGGCGTTCTTCCACATGATGTTCAACGTCGGCGCCAGCTTGGGCATCATCACCATGATCAACCTCGCCCTGCGCACCTCGGTTTCGATGCACGCCTCGCTGACGGAATACGTCACCCGCTTCAACCAGGTCTTCAAGGGCGCCGTGCTGCCCAACCTGTGGAGCTTCAGCTCGCCCTCGGGCCTGGCGACCCTCAACCTGGAGATCACGCGGCAATCCGGAATCGTGGGTTACAACAACTGCTTCTATGCCATCGCCGCCATCTCCTTGGCCGCGATTCCGCTGTGTTTTCTGCTGCGCCGCGGCGCTGGCGGCCAGGGGGTCGGGCACGTCGGCTAGTGTTGAGCGGGCCATCCGCCCGCCCTATGATCGGCGCGTTTTCAGCCATCCATACGGGGGAAATGATCCGTGGCCCAGCTTTCCAACGAGCGTGTCGCCTACATCAACGGCAAGGTCGTGCCGGAGAGCCAAGCCTTGGTTTCGTTCCGGGACCGCAGTTTCACCTACGGCGATGCCGTGTTCGACACCACGCGCACCTTCGCCCACAAGATGTTCAAGGTGAAAGAGCATATCGACCGGCTCTACCGCTCGCTGCGTTATGTCCAGATCGACCCCGGCATTTCGCCGTCGGAGCTCGCGAAAATCAGCGAGGAGGTTTGCGAGCGCAACCTGCACCTGATCGGCAAGGACGAGGATTACTGGGTCACCCAGCGCATCTCGCGCGGCGTCGACGTGCCGGGCGATGAGTTCACCGCCCACTCCGGCCCGACCGTGATCGTGGAGTGCCGCCCCCTGCCCTTGAAGGCGCGCGCCAAGCTGTTCCGCGACGGCATTCGCATCGTGGTGCCTTCCGTGCGCCGCGCCCCCGCGCAATCGTTCAGCCCGCGTGCGAAGAGCCACAACTACCTGAACCTGATCATGGCCGACCTCGAGGCCCGCTCGCAGGACAAGGAAGCCTGGGCCGTGCTGCTCGATCTCGACGGCAACGTGACCGAGGGCATGGGCAGCAACTACTTCATGGTTCAGGACGGCCGCCTGATGACGCCGCGCGCGAAAAACGTGCTACCCGGCATCAGCCGCCAGACCGTGATCGACATGGCGGCCAAGCTGGGCATCCCGTTCGAAGAGAGGGACCTCGACCAGTACGACATGCTGACCGCGGACGAAGCGTTCCTGACCTCGACCAGCCTGTGCATTTGCCCCGTCTCCAGCGTCAACGGCGCGAAGGTGGGCGACGGCAAGGTCCCCGGCCCGGTCACGCAGAAGCTCTGCAAGGCCTATTCGGAATTCGTGAACTTCGACTTCGTGGCCCAGTATCTCAGGCACCTCAAGGCCTGACCCGCGCACGCATCCGACCGAGGAGATTTTCGTGAAGGCACGCACCATCGCCCTGGCCGCCGCGTTCGCGCTGACGGCCACCCTGTCCGCCCAAGCCGCCGACAAGGTCAAGATCGGCTATGTCACCACGCTGTCGAAAGGCCCCGCGGCCATCGGCAAGCAGATGCAGGACGCCGTCGAACTGGCCCTCGATCATCTGGGCAAGAAGATGGGCAATCTGCCGGTCGAGGTGGTCTATGTGGACGACGAGTTCGACCCGGAGATCGGCAAGTTGCGCTCCGAGGAGCTGGTGAAGAAGGACAAGGTGGACTTCGTCTCCGGCTTCATCTGGTCGAACGTTCTGCTCCAGGCGCGCCAGCCGGTCTTCAAGGCCAACACTTTCCTGATCAGCTCCAACGCGGGCCCGCACGAGCTGGCCGGCAAGGAATGCTCGCCCTGGTTCTTCTCGACCTCGTGGCAGAACGATCAGATGCCGGAGGCCATGGGCAAGTACATGACCGACGCCGGCATCAAGCGCGTCTATATCCTCTCGCCGAACTATCCGGCCGGGCGCGACATGGTGGCGGGCTTCAAGCGCACCTACAAAGGCGAGATCGTCGGCGAGACGCTGACGCCCTGGCCGCAGCATGCCGACTGGTCGGCCGAGTTCGCCAAGATCCGCGCGGCCCAGCCCAAGCCGGACGCCATCTTCGTCTTCTATCCCGGCGGCGCGGGCGTGAACTTCGTGAAGCAGTACGCGCAATCGGGCCTGAAGGACACGATGCCGCTCTACAACGTCTTCACCACCGACAGCACGACCTTGAAGGCGCAGGGCGACGCGGCGCTCGGCCTGCTCTCGACCATGAGCTGGGGCCCGGATCTGCAGAACGACGCCAACAAGCGCTTCGTCGCGGACTTCAAGAAGAAGTACGGCTACATCCCATCCTTCTATGCCGCGCAGGCCTATGACTCGATCATGCTGATCGCGAGCGCGGTCAAGGCCGTGAACGGCAAGATCGAGGACAAGGAGGCCGTCCGCAAGGCGCTGAAGGCCAGCGACTTCGCCTCCGTGCGCGGGCAGGTGAAGTTCAACAACAACCACTTCCCGATCGAGAATTTCTACATCCAGGAAGTGGTGAAGGATGCCGACGGCAACTACGACACCAGGATCAAGGGTACGGTGCTCTTGGCCCATGCCGATGCGTATGGCGCCAAGGAATGCAAAATGAAGTAGCCGCCAGGCTGGGAGAGACGGGGGCGGGTTACACCCCGCCCCCGTTTTCGTTTGTGGAACGGCCGCGCCCGCGCGCGCGGCGACGATCGTAGGGCATGACCGCGCTTCTTCTCATCGAGCAGACTCTGAACGGGCTGCAGCTCGGCGTGATGCTGTTCTTGATGGCGGCCGGGCTCACGCTCGTCTTCGGCATCATGAACATGATCAACTTGGCGCACGGCTCGCTCTATATGGTGGGCGCCTATTGCGCCGCCCTGTTCCTGGAGTGGACGGGCAGCTTCGTCCTGGCCGCGCTCCTGGCCCTGCCCGCGACGCTTCTCGTCGGCCTCGTCGTCGAGATCGTCGTTCTGCGCACCCTCTACGAACGCGATCATCTGGACCAAGTGCTGGCCACCTTCGGCCTGATCCTCTTCTTCAACGAAGCCGTTCATCTGGTCGGCGGCGCCGAGGCGCTGTATCTGGACCTGCCGACATTCCTCAAGGGGCAGGTCGAGATCATTCCGGGCTCGCCCTACCCGCTCTACCGCCTGGTCGTGATCGCCGTCGGCCTGGCCGTGGCGCTTGGCCTCTACCTCTTGGTCACGCGCACGCGCACGGGCATGCTGATCCGCGCGGGCGCCTCCAACCGCGCCATGCTCTCGGCGCTCGGCGTCAACGTGCGCCTGCTGTTCACCGCCGTCTTCGGCCTGGGCGCCATGCTGGCCGGCCTCGGCGGCGTCATGGCCGGGCCGACCGTCTCGGTCCAATCCGGCATGGGCGAGAACGTCCTGATCCTGGCCTTCGTCGTCATCGTCATCGGCGGTATCGGCTCGATCCGCGGCGCCTTCGTCGCGGCGCTTCTTATCGGCCTAATCGACACGATGGGGCGCGCCTTCATGGCCGACATCATGGGCCTCGTCATGTCGCACGCCGCGGCGCAGACGGCGGGTCCGACCGTGGCGTCGATGCTGATCTATCTCCTGATGGCCGGTGTGCTGTTCTTCCGGCCCCAGGGGCTTTTCCCACCGAGGGGGCGGTGATGGAGCGCGTCGCCACTTTCTTCGTCCTGGTCGCGCTGGCGGCCGTGCCCGTGCTGACGGCCATCTTCGATGCGCCCTTCTATCTCGACCTGTTCGGCCGGGTGATGATCTATGCCATCGCCGCGCTCAGCCTGAATCTGGTGATGGGCTATGGCGGCATGGTCAGCTTCGGCCACGCGGCGTTCCTCGGCCTCGGCGGCTACGCCGTCGGCATCCTGGCCAAGGAAGGGATCGACAGCGGCTTCGTGCAATGGCCGCTGGCCGTGGGTTCCTGCGCCCTGTTCGCCTTCCTGACCGGCTTGGTCGTGCTGCGCACCAGCGGCGCCTACTTCATCATGATCACCCTGGCCTTCGCCCAGATGCTGTTCTTCCTGTTCACCAGCCTGGCCGAATACGGCGGCGACGACGGGTTGACGATCTGGACGCGCAGCGAGTTCTCGGGGTTGATCGATCTAAACGACGGCGCCAGCTTCTACTATCTGGTCTTCGTCCTGCTGCTGCTTTGCCTCGGCATCTCGGCGCGCCTGGTCGATTCGCGTTTCGGCATGGTGCTGCGCGGTGCGAAGGCCAACGAACGGCGGATGCGCGCCATCGGCTTCCCCACCTTCCGCTACAAGCTGGCGGCCTACACGATCTCGGGCGCCATGTGCGGCCTGGCAGGCGCGCTTCTGGCCAACCAGGCCGAGTTCGTGGGGCCGAGCGTGCTGCATTGGTCTCGCTCGGGCGAAATCCTGGTCATGGTCGTCCTGGGTGGGATGGGCGGCGTGGCCGGTCCCGTGCTGGGCGCCGCCGCCTATCTGCTGCTCAGTTATTTCCTGGCGGACCTGACCAAGCATTGGGCCATCATCATGGGTCCCCTTCTCATCCTGGTGGTGCTCTATGCGCGCGGCGGCCTGCTCGGGCTTCTGGGCGGGCGGCGCGCCAAGGCAGATTCGCCATGAGCGAAATCCTCCTGCGCGCCGAAGGCATCACCAAACGCTATGGCGGCATCCTGGCCTGCGACGGCGTGAACATCGAACTGCGCGCGGGCGAGACGCATGCGGTGATCGGCCCCAACGGCGCGGGCAAGACGACGCTTCTGGCGCAGCTCGGCGGCGAGATCACACCCGACGTCGGCCGCATCCATCTTGGCGAGCGCGACGTCACGGGCCTGCGCGCGCCCGAGCGTGCCGCGCTCGGCCTCGGCCGCTCGTTCCAGATCACCAGCGTCTTCCGCGAATTCACAGCGTTGCAGAATGTCGCATTGGCCGTGCAGGCCCATGACGGGCACAGCTTCCGCTTTTGGCGAAAGGCGCGTACCGACGCCGCGCTGGTCGAGCCCGCGCGCGCCATGCTGGACCGCCTCGGTCTCGCCGGCCGTGCCGCCGTACCGGCTGCTCTTCTGTCCCACGGCGAGCAGCGCCAGCTGGAGTTGGCCATGGCGTTGGCCACGAAGCCGCGCGTGCTTCTGCTCGACGAGCCGATGGCCGGGATGGGTGCTTCGGATTCCGAGCGTATGACCCGGCTTCTGACCACGCTCAAGCGCGAGTCCGCGCTGTTGTTGGTCGAGCACGATATGGATGCGGTCTTCGCCTTGGCCGACCGGATCACCGTGATGACCTACGGGCGCGTGATCGCGACCGGCACGCCCGCGGAGATCCGCGCGAACCAGACCGTGCGCGACGCCTATCTCGGCACCGACGAGGCGGCTTGATGGCGCTGCTTTCTCTCGAAGGGATCGAGACGGCCTATGGCGACAGCCAAGTGCTGTTCGGCCTCAGCCTGGACGTCGCCGCCGGCCAGGTCGCCACGCTTCTCGGCCGCAACGGCATGGGCAAGACGACATCCATACGCTCGATCATGGGGCTTTCGCGCATCCGCGCGGGCGCCATCCGCTTCGAGGGCAAGCCGATCCATGGCCTGGCGCCGTACGAGATCGCGCAGGCTGGAATCGGCCTGGTGCCGGAAGGCCGCCAGATCTTCCCCAACCTCAGCGTGCGCGAAAATCTGGTCGCTACGGCCGCCAACCGGCGGAACGCGGCGACGCCCTGGACGGCTTCGCGTGTCCTCGAACTTTTCCCGCCGCTGGCCGCGCGGCGCACATCGCTCGGCGGACTTCTTTCGGGCGGCGAACAGCAGATGCTGGCCATCGGCCGCGCGCTGATGACCAATCCGCGACTCTTGATCCTGGACGAGGCGACCGAAGGGCTCGCGCCGCTGGTGCGAAGCGAGATTTGGGACTGCCTCGCGCTTCTGAAGGCCGAGGGCCAGTCGATCCTGGTGATCGACAAGAACATCGATGCGCTGCTGCGCCTGGCCGACCGCCATCACGTCATCGAGAAAGGCCGCATCGTCTGGACCGGCGACTCCGCCGCCTTGGCCGCCGACGAGGCGCTCCAGCACCGCTACCTAGGCGTATAGGGCTTGAACCGAGCCAAGCTCGATGGCTCCGTTCGCGTTCCCCGATTCCCTGCCGTCATCGACGGCACGCCGGGGCGATGGCGGGGCAAGCGGAAGTAAGGTCAGGCGTACGCAACCCAGCCACGGAACGCGAAGCCGACATAGAAAAGGCTGATCCCGCTGAAACCAGCGTCACGCAATAGCTTCTCATCGTCCTCGGGGCTGAGAATCGGCAAACGGGCTGCAATCATGGACCGTGCCTTCTCCGCCTGTAACGGCTCGACGCCGGAGGCCGCCGCGAAGGCGGCATACCGTGCGAGCCACAGGTCACGATCGCCAGCCTCCTGTGGAAAGCTGAAGTGGGCGACAGCGAAGGGCGCGCCGGGCTTTAGACGCCGCCGGACCTCTCTGAGCGTGCGCAGGCGCTCCTCACGCTCAACGAAGTGCAAGGTCAGAATACATGTCGCGGCATCGAACGGACCTTCCGGCGCGATGTCGATGAGCCCGTGGTGCAATCGTGTGCGGGCGGCAAGGGACCCAAGGGTCACTTGTGCGAGGTTCATCATCTCGATGGATGGATCGACCCCATCGAATCGCCATCCGGGCCTAGCCTCGGCAAACGCCTTGATCTCCAGGCCGCCACCCGCGCCAAGAACCAGCACCCGTGCATCGTCCGGCGCGCGCTCCGCGAGGAGCAGCATGACCATGCGTTGCAGGTCAGCGAAGCCGGGCACAAGACGCGGCGGCCCTTCGGCATAGCGTGCGACTGCCTGCGGATCGGAGAACGCGTCCATATTTGGAGGGTTGTCCATATCCAAAGCCTATGCGTGAGCGTCCGCGTTGGGTCGAACGCTACCACCCGCCGCCGGGCTGATTGGGCTAGACCCTAGCCCAGCCGCTTCTTCAGCAACTCGACCGCCGTGTCGGGGCTGGTCAACACCGTGCGGCCCGGAACGGCGCGGATCAGGCGCGCGGCCGACGCGGTCGAATACTGGGCCAGCATCAGCGCGTCGCAATCCTCGAACTGCTCGGCCGCCTTGGCGACGATCTGGTCGTGTTCGTCCGCGCGCCCGGCTTCGAGCGCCGGCAATGCGGCCTCCGCCGCATGGGCGCGCAGTTGCAGCTTGATGCCGCGCTTGGCGGCCACGGCCTCGACCTCTTCCTTCAACTCGGTCAAGGTCGGCGCGAAGGTGGACAGCGCGACGATACGCGGCCCCTTGTCCAGCGCGGCCTCGACCATGGCCTCGTAGGGCTTCAAGACCGGCACGTCCATCTGCGAACGCGCGGCCTCGATGGCCGGGCCGAAGGCCGAGCACGAGAACAGGATGAAGCGCGCGCCCGAATCGTAGCTGTGGTTGGCCAGCGCCGCGATGCGCGCATAGAGCGCCGGCGTCAGCTTCCCCGCCGCGCGCCGGTCCTGCAGGAGCGAATCGTCCAGCAGGTGCGTGCGCGGCGCCTTCGGCCAATGACGGCCGAAGGCGGCTTCCAGCGGCTCAATGGACAGGCGCGTGGCGTGGACGATGCCGATACGGCCGTTCATGCGATTACATCCTTCACAAATAACCTCATCCTGAACTCGTCGAAGGGTGAGGCGGACCTCACGGTTCGACGGGCTCACCATGAGGACTCTTTGTGAACGTCATTTCATCGTCGGCATGATGAACTCGGCGCCCGCGCGGATACCCGTGGGCCAGCGCGAGGTCACCGTCTTGGTCTTGGTGTAAAAGCGCACGCCTTCCGGTCCATAGGCGTTCATGTCGCCGAACAAGGAGCGCTTCCAGCCGCCGAAGCTGTGGAAGGCCACCGGCACGGGGATCGGCACGTTCACGCCCACCATGCCCACCTTGCACTGGGTGGAATAGGCACGCGCGGCGTCGCCGTCGCGGGTGAAGATGGCCGTGCCGTTGCCGTATTCGTGATCGTTGACGAGCTTCAGCGCCTGATTGAAATCGGGCACGCGCATGACCGACAGAACGGGGCCGAAGATTTCCTCTTTGTAGATGCGCATCTCGGGCTTCACATCGTCGAACAGGCAGCCGCCGATGAAGAAGCCCTTCTCATAGCCCTGCATCTTGAAATCGCGCCCGTCGACGACCAGCTTGGCGCCTTCCTTGACGCCCACATCGACATAGCCGCGCACCTTGTCCAGGTGCGTTTTGGTCACCAGCGGCCCCATCTCGACCTCGGGGTCCGTGCCCGGCCCGATTTTCAGCGCGCGCACGCGCGGGACCAGGCGCTCCATCAGCGCATCGCCCGCCTTGCCGACCGCGACCGCGACCGAGATCGCCATGCAACGCTCGCCGGCCGAGCCATAGCCAGCACCCATCAGCGCGTCGGTGGCCTGATCCATGTCGGCGTCCGGCATGATGACCATGTGGTTCTTGGCGCCGCCAAGCGCCTGCACGCGCTTATTGTGCGCGGCGCCCGTGTGATAGACGTACTCGGCGATCGGCGTGGAGCCCACGAAGCTCACGGCCTGGATGCGCGGGTCGGTCAGGATCGCATCCACCGACTCCTTGTCGCCATGAACGACGTTCAAGACGCCGTCCGGCAAACCGGCTTCCTTCGCCAATTCCGCGAGGCGCACGCTGCAGCTCGGATCGCGCTCGGACGGCTTCAGGACGAAGGTGTTGCCCGTGGCGATCGCGACCGGGAACATCCACATCGGCACCATGGCCGGGAAATTGAACGGGGTGATGCCCGCGCAGACGCCCAGCGGCTGGCGCATCGCCCAGCTGTCGACGTTGGTGCCCACGTTCTCGCTGAACTCGCCCTTGAGCAGGTGGGGGATGCCGCAGACGAACTCAACCACTTCCAAGCCGCGGATCACCGAACCCTTGGCGTCGCTGAGAACCTTGCCGTGCTCGGCGGTGATGATGGCCGCCAGCTCGTCCATGTGCTGTTCGATCAGGGTCTTGAACTTGAACATGACCCGGGCGCGCACGAGCGGCGGTGTCGCGGCCCATTTCGGGAAAGCGGCCTCGGCGGCGGCCACGGCCTGGCCGACCTCTTCTTTATTGGCCAGGCTGACCTTCTTCGCCACCTCGCCCGTCGCCGGGTTGAAGACATCGCCGTACCGGCCACTGCGCCCCTTCACGGTCTTGCCGTTGATGAAATGCTCGATAGTGCTCATGAGGTCCTCCGGGGCGCGGCAAATGGGCGGGCGGGGCGGCGAACGCCGCTCCGGTCCGGGCGCTTATAGCAAATCACGCGCGGCCGGGGAAACGACCCCGGCCCCCATTTTCCGTGACGAGACATGAGCCACAAGCAGGGCTTCCGCCACGCATTGACGGCGCGCGGGCCTGCGCATAGGGATACGGAACACGATCCGGGGAACCTCGCCATGACGCAAATTCCGACCTACGCGGACGTCCAGGACGCCGCCAAGCAGCTGAAAGGCATGGCGGTGCGAACACCCCTGGTCGAGGCGCATGTCATGGGCGCGGCTTTGGGCTGCCGCCTGTTCGTGAAACCCGAGGTGCTGCAGCGCACGGGCTCGTTCAAGTTCCGCGGCGCCTACAACCGGATCAGCCGCCTGGACGGCGCCGAGCGCAAGCGCGGCGTGGTCGCCTACTCTTCCGGCAACCATGCCCAGGGCGTGGCCGCGGCGGCCACCCTCGTAGGCGCCCCCTCCGTCATCGTCATGCCGTCGGACGCCCCCGCCATCAAGGTCGCCAACACCAAGGCGCTGGGCGGCGAGGTGGTGCCGTACGACCGCTTCAAGGAAAACCGCGAGGAGATCGGCCAACGCATCGCTTCGGAGCGCGGACTGACCCTGGTAAAGCCCTACGACGATCCGTATGTGATCGCGGGTCAGGGTACGGCTGGGCTGGAACTGGTCGAACAGGCGAAAGAGTTGGGCGCCGCTCCCGACATCGTCGTATCGCCCTGCGGCGGCGGCGGCCTGGTCGCCGGCTGCGCCTTGGCCGTGAAAGAGAATTTGCCCAACGCGACTGTCTATGGCGCGGAGCCGGCCGGGCTGGACGATACGGCGCGCTCCCTGTCCTTCGGCCAGCGGGTCGCCAACAACCCCAAGAACACCACCATCTGCGACGCGCTGATGGCGCCCATGCCCGGCGAGATCACGTTCGAGGTTAATCGCAAACTTCTAAAAGCCGCCATCGCGGTGACGGATGACGAAGTTCTATCGGCCATGAAGCGCGCCTTCCTCGACCTCAAGCTGGTCGTCGAGCCGGGCGGCGCGGTCGCACTGGCCGCCGTGCTGTCGGGCAAGATCGACGTGAAGGGCAAGACGGTGGCCGTGGTCTGCTCGGGCGGCAATGTCGATCCGGCCATGTTCGAACGCGCGCTCAAGGCACCCTGACCGCCATGCTCCGCCGCATTGTCTTCGCCGCCGCGCTGGCGCTGGCGCTGGCGGGCGCCACGGGCGCTTATGCCGACCAAGCGCGCACAGCTCAGTATTTCGATGCCATCGCGGCCTCGCCGCCGCTGCGCACCGCGTTCCTGCGCGCCATGCCGAAAGGCGGCGAACTGCACGTTCATCTGACCGGCGCGATCTATGCCGAGAACTACATCCGCTGGGCCGTCGAAGATGGGCTGTGCGTGCAGCGGGCCGCGCCGGCTCTGGTCGCGCCGCCTTGCGATCCCGCGCAGGGCACCGAGCCCGCCGCGATCCTCGACACCGACCGCGCGTTGCGCAACGCGGTGATCGACAGCCTGTCCATGCGCAACCATTCGGACACGCGAGATTCAGGCCACGATCATTTCTTCGCCACGTTCGGCAAATTCAACGCCCCCGCCCGGCTCCGCTTCGGCGACATGATCGCGGAATACGCCGCGCGCCTCGCGGCGGAGAACACCTTCTACCTGGAGGTGATGGCGTCGCCGGGCATGAACGAAGCGCGTGCGCTCGGCGCCCAAGCGGGCTGGAGCGAGGACTGGGACGCTTTGCGCACCCGGCTTTTGACACCCGCAATGGACAATTTGGTCACGCTCACGCGCAAGGCCGTGGACGACGCCGAGGCACGCAAGAACGCGATTCTGCGCTGCGGCACCCCGCAGGCCGATGCGGGATGCAAGGTAACCGTTCGATATTTGGCGCAGGTCATCCGCACCTTTCCGCGCGAACAGGTCTTCGCGGAGATTTTGTTCGCCACGCTGCAGATCAAATCGGACCCGCGCGTCGTGGGCTTGAACCTGGTGGCGCCGGAGGACGACCCGATCTCCTTGCGCGACTACACCGCCCAGATGCGCATGGTCGGCTTCCTGACCGATACGGGCCGCGCGTCGAACGTGGCGCTGCACGCGGGCGAGGTCGTGATGGGTCTCGTGCCGCCCGAAGATCTGCGCTTTCACATCCGGCAGGCCGTCGAGCTGGCGGGCGCGAAACGCATCGGCCATGGCACCGGCATCGCCTGGGAAGACGATGCGGCGGGCCTCATGACCCAGATGGCGCAACGCAATGTCCTGGTCGAGATCAATCCGACCAGCAGCGAGCAAATCCTGGGCGTCAAGGGCAAGGACCATCCCTTTCCCGTTTATCGCCGCATGGGCGTGCCGGTCATGCTGTCGACCGACGACCCCGGCGTCTCGCGCATCGACCTGAGCCATGAATACCAGCGCATCGCCCGGGATTACGGTCTGGGCTATCGCGACCTCAAGACGCTGGCGCGCAACGCGCTGGAATACGCCTTTACGCCGGGCGCAAGCCTGTGGGCGGGCGGCCAGCGTGTCGGGCCGTGCGCCGCCGATTCGCCCGCGGGCACGCCCTCGGCTGCCTGCCGCGCTTTCCTCGATGGCAGCGAGAAGGCGCGCGAGCAATGGCGCCTGGAGGCCGCCTTCGCGCGCTTCGAAGCCACGCCCTGGCCGGCGCCCTGAGAACGTAACCCCTCCCTTTGCGGCGGCGGACGCGGTACCAACGCGCATGACATCCGCCTCCAGCCACGGTCGGCTTGGTCTCGCGCTGCGTCTGTCCTTCTTTTACGCCGCGGTGTTCGGGACCGTGGGCGTCAACACGCCCTTCTTTCCGGTTTGGCTGTCCTCGCGTGGCATGGATGCCGCGCAGATCGGCATCTTGCTGGCCGCGGTTTCGTGGGTGCGCGTCGTGACGACGCCGTGGCTCGGCGGCGTGGCCGAACGGATGGGCGAACGGCGCCGGCCCATGGCGGTGCTGGCCGCCGTCGCCCTCATGGCTTTCGCGAGCTACGGCCTGGCGGACGGATTCTGGGGCTATCTGTGCGTCGGCATCGTCGCGGGCGTGGCCCACGCGGCGGTCATGCCGCTCGGCGAGAACGTCACCATGTCCACCGCCCCCGCCGCACGCCTCGACTACGGGCATATGCGCCTGTGGGGTTCGTTCTCCTTCATTCTGGCTTCGGCGGGCGGCGGCTGGTTTCTCCAAGGACGTCCGGCCGACGCCATCCTGTGGCTTTTGGTCGGCACGGCCGCCTTGATGTTCATCGCTTGCTGCCTCTTGCCCGAACCGCGTTTACCGCGCGCGCATGCGCATACGACGCCGGTCCGGCGCCTTCTGAGCAACCGGTTGTTCCTGCTGTTCGTGTTTTCCTGCGGATTGCTGCAGGCCAGCCATGCCGTGGTCTACGGTTTCGGTACTTTGCACTGGCGCGCATCGGGCCTCGATGACGCGACGATCGGCTGGCTGTGGGCCGAAGGCGTGCTGGCCGAAGTGGTTCTGTTCGCATTGGGCGCACGCGTGATGCGAACGCTGGGACCGTTGCGCCTGTTGATGCTGGCCGGCGGCGCGGGCGTGGTGCGCTGGCTGGTCACCGCCGCGACCGCGGACCTCGACGTCCTGATCGCGGTCCAGCTTTTACACGGCTTCACCTTCGGCGCGGCCCACCTGGGCGCCATGTATTTCATCCAGCGCGCGGCGCCGCCCGGCCTGTCGGCCTCGGCGCAAAGCCTCTACTCCGCCGTCGGCACCGGCGTCGTGATGGGACTCGCGCTGTTGCTGGCGGGACCGCTCTACGGAGCGCTCGGCGGCGGCGCCTTCGCGGTGATGGCCCTGTTCTCGGCCGCCGGGATGGCCGGCGTTTGGACGCTGGGCCGCCGTTGGAAGGGCGGCGCGTTCTCGGCCGCCTAGAGGCTTAGCACTTCGGCTTGGGCAACGGCTCGATCTCGGTCAGCACCGCGCGCATGCGGAAATCGCCGAAATCCATGATCTGGTCGCCCGCCACGCCGTTATCGAACATGCGCATGCCCAGCTCATAGTGCGGCACGGCCTCTTTCGAGCCCAGGTCGAAGAAGGCCAGCCGCACGGGCCAAAAGGGCCGCGTGGTCAGGGCCTCGGCGTTTTCGCTCTGCGGCACGATGCCGCGCTTGCCGATGATGGCGCTGACCTCGGCCGCGCCTTCCTTGGTGGCGCCGTCGAAGACGGTGGCGGACAAGCGCTTCTTGCCGGTCTCCGCCGCGCGCAGCAGCGCCTCGCTATGCGCCATGGGGAACAATGTGCCCACCGGCAACTTCATCGTGCGCTTCTCCGGGATCGTGAAACGCGCCGTGCCGGTCCCGCCGCGGCTGTTGAGCTTGGCGTCACCGCCGAACTCCTCCGCCAGTTCCTCGTTGCGAAGCGTGCGCACGTTGAAGCGGAAGGTCAGCCCATCGGTCGATTCCCAACTCGTATAGCCGGTGTCGGTCACCAGCGCCTCGCCGTCGCCGTTGATCAGCTCCATGCGGATGCGCTGTTCCACCGACCAGCCTTCGCAGGTTTGCCGCCATTCCGCCGTCATCGCGCCGCTGGCCTCGACGATGCCGCTGCCCGACGTGCCGCCGTCGTACTTGAGCACGTACGCCGCGCGATAGGGCGCCAGGTCCGCCGCTTGGAGCGGGAGCGCCAGGAGCGAAACCATGGCGAGGGACAAAGCGGCCGACGCCGCGCGCGAAAAGAGGATTTTCATGGGGGCACAAGGTGGGTGCGAAATAGGCTCGAATTATGGCACGCAAGCAGGGGCGACGATAGAATGCGCGGCCTTCACGCCTTGTTCCCGGCCCCGGAGTCCCCATGCCATCCAAGAAAACCGTCCTGGTCACGCGTAGGCTGACGCCATCCGTCGAAGCGCGCCTCGCGCGCGACTATGACGCGCGGCTGAACCCAGCCGACGAGATCTATGCGCCGGACAAGCTCGCCGCGGCGGCCCAGGGCGCCGATGCGCTGCTGGTCGCGGCCACCGACAATGTGGGTCCCGCCGTGATCGCGAAATTGCCGGACAGCGTGCGCGCCATCGCCACCTTCTCCGTCGGCTATAACCACATCGACATCGAGGGCTGCAAGAAGCGCGGCATCTGCGTCACCTACACGCCCGACGTGCTAACCGACGCGACCGCCGACTTGACCATGCTGTTGATCCTGGGTGCCGCGCGGCGCGCGGGCGAAGGCGAGCGCATGGTGCGCAATGGGGAATGGGCGGGATGGGCGCCGACGCAGCTTCTCGGCACGCACGTAACGGGCAAGACGCTGGGCATCCTCGGCATGGGCCGCATCGGCCGCGCGGTCGCCGACCGCGCGCGCGGCTTCGCCATGCGGATCCACTACAGCAATCGCAAGCGCCTGCCGGCCGACCAGGAAAAGGGCGCGGTATTCCACGCCGACCCCGAGGCCATGCTGAAGCAGGCCGACATCCTGTCGATCAACTGCCCCGCCACGCCGGAGACGACGCGTTTTCTCGACGCACGCCGGATCGGGCTCATGAAGGATGGCGCCATCGTGGTCAATTCGGCGCGCGGCGCGGTCGTGGACGACCACGCGCTGATCGCGGCGCTGCGCGCGGGCAAGCTGGCGTCGGCGGGATTGGACGTCTTCGACCGCGAGCCGGATCTGGAGCCGGCCTACCGGGGCCTGGCCAACACGTTTCTGCTGCCGCACCTGGGCAGCGCCACGATCGAGACGCGCGACGGCATGGGCAACAAATGCGTCGACAACCTGGACGCGTTCTTCGCCGGCCGGACGCCGCCCGACCGGCTGGTCTAGCTCAGATCGGCAGCAGCCACGCCTTCTCGGAAACGTTGCGGCGCATGGCCTCGGCCTGCTGCGATTCGAACGGACCGGCCACCACGCGATACATCTTGCGGCCATCGACCGTGACCGCCATCACGCGCGTGCCCTTGGACGACGCGGAAGCCGCGGCGGCACGCTCGGCGTCCTGAAAGCTGCCCACGACGACCAGCATCTTCTTGCCATTGCCGGCAGGCACCGGGGCGGGCGCCAAGGAGGCCGTCCGCGCGTTGGCGGGCACCGTCGCTTTCGGCGGATTGGACGCGCGAATCGGCCGCGCGGATACCACCGGCTGCGTGGGCAAGGGTGCCGCCGGGGCAATGGCGGCGACTTGGGGCGCGGGTGCCGGAGCAGGCAGGCTTTCCGTAGCGACCTCGGCCTCGGGCGTTTTCTGCGGCGTGGGCGTAAGCGAGGCGCCGATCGGCGTCATCGCGGGCGGGGAGAATGCCAGGGCACCGTTGCCCGGGGCATAGACCACTTCGCGCGCGCCCGTTCCCTTCGGCTCGACGCAGACAGGCTTATCCTTGACGACGCGCCACACCGCGCAATCCTCGCCGGTGACAGCCGACAAGGCGTGGTCGTGCGGCGCCTTGCCGGTCGCCGTATAGCTCAGCCCGTCGAAACTCATGGAAGCGGCGGTAATTCCGACGGGAATGGCGACACAGCCGCCCAAGACGGCCACCATCAGGCCCGCGAAAGCCGCATCACGCGCGAATCTGGAATCCCTTTGCACCGGCGAAACCTCCCCTTGGCAGCCGCCCGGCATGGCCGGATATGACGTGGTAATCTGCCAAGGATGAGAATCCTCTTTGACTCATGTGTCAAATATTTTGTGTACCTATTTGACTTGGACGCAAAATCTTGTAGATTTTTGAGATCAGCGCCTGTGGATAAGTCATTGAAAAAGAGTCGCTTTTCGATTCCGCCGACGTGTTTTCGGCACCTGGGCGGCAACGAATCGTTGCGCGTCCCGCCGTGGCGATATAGGCCGGTGGCATGACCCCAATTGCCGATCCCTCGACCGTCGAAGCCCTTTGCGACCGCCTGTCCAAGGCCCCCTACGTCACCGTCGACACCGAGTTCATGCGGGACAAGACGTACTGGCCCCGCCTGTGCCTGATCCAGGTTGCGGGGCCGGACGAAGCCGCGGTGATCGACCCGCTGGCGCCCGGACTGGATCTGGCGCCCTTCCTGCGCCTGATGGCCGACCCCAAAGTGGTCAAGGTCTTCCACGCCGCGCGCCAGGACGTGGAGATCTTCTTCCATCTGACGGGCAAGGTGCCCGCCCCCCTGTTCGACACCCAGATTGCCGCCATGGTGGCCGGCTTTGGCGAACAGGTGTCCTACGAAACACTGGTCGCGCATTTCGCCGGCGCGCGCATCGACAAGTCGTCGCGCTTCACCGACTGGTCGCATCGGCCGCTGTCGGAGCGCCAGCTCACCTACGCGCTGGCCGACGTCACCCATATGCGCAAGATCTATGAAGCGCTCCGAGCCCAATTGCAGAAAAACAAACGCGAATCCTGGTTGGCCGAGGAGCTGGCGACGCTGTCGGACCCCGCCACGTATCGCCTGGAACCGGAGGATGCGTGGCAACGGCTGAAGCCGCGCGGCATGTCCCCGCGCAGCCTGGCGGTGCTGAAGGAGATCTCCGCCTGGCGCGAGCGCGAGGCACAGAAGCGCGACGTGCCGCGCAACCGCATCGTGCGCGATGAGGCGCTGACGGAAATTGCCGCGGGCCGGCCTAAGAACGCCGATGAACTGGCGCGCGTGCGCGCCCTTTCCCGCGCCGTCGCCGATGGCCCTTTCGGGCGCGAGATCCTGGCCGCCGTGGCGCGGGCGGTGGCGCTGCCGGAAAAAGACCTGCCCCACCTTCCCGACAAACCACAGCTTCCGCGCGGCATCGGCCCCACCGTGGAACTGCTCAAGGTGCTGCTCAAGCTCAAGAGCGACCAGCAGCACGTGGCATCCAAGCTGATCGCCAATGTTTCCGACCTGGAGCGCATGGCGGCCGGTGAAACCGGCGTCCCCGCCTTGCACGGCTGGCGTCACGAAGTGTTCGGCGCGGACGCCACCGCCCTCATGGAAGGGCGCCTGGCGCTGGCGATTTCCGGCCGTCAGTTAGAAGTGGTGGAGCGGGTGGCGGATACCCCCGTGCGGCCAAAGGCGGCCCGGCGCTGACCTAGAACGTGCCCGGGTAGGCGCCGCCGTCGAGCACCATGTTCTGTCCCGTGATGAAGCCGGCCTGGGCGCTGCACAGATAGGCGCAAGCGTCGCCGAACTCGGCCGCCGTGCCAAAGCGCTTGGCTGGGTTGGCTTCCATCCGCTCCGCCCGCACCGCGTCCACCGGCTTGCCGGTCTTCTTGGCCGTGGCCTCGAACAGGCCGCGCAGACGATCGGTATCGAAGGGGCCCGGCAACAGATTGTTGATCGTCACGTTGTGACGCACCGTTTCGCGCGCGATGCCGGCGATAAAGCCCGTGAGACCCGCGCGCGCGCCGTTCGACAAGCCCAAGATCGGGATCGGCGCCTTCACCGAGGTCGAGGTGATGTTGACGATGCGGCCGAAGCGCCGCGCGATCATGCCGTCGACCACGGCGCGGATGAACAGGATGGGCGCGATCATGTTGGCGTCGGCCGCGGCCATCCATTGCTCGCGGCCCCAGTCGCGGAAATCGCCCGGCGGCGGGCCGCCGGCGTTGTTGACCAGGAT
>CADEGL010000012.1:45630-77442 GCA_902826885.1 uncultured Alphaproteobacteria bacterium
TCCTCGGGCTGGCTGACCTCGACCGAGGGCAACGCCAAGAGACGCGAGCGCAGGTCGGGCAAGGATACCTCCCAGCGCGCGGGCGCGCGGCGGGCGGTCAGCAGCATCTTGCCGCCTTGCTCGGCGACGTAGTTGTAGAGGTGGAGGAACTGCTTGGGGAGCTGTTCGGCCGCGCGGCCGGCGTCGCCCAAAACGAAGTGGCGGGCATCGCCCATCAGGCGCGGCGGGTCGGATTCGTCGAGCATGGGCGGGGTCAGCAGGACCGCGCCCGTGGTGGCGCGGAAAACATGCGCCAGATGCGTCTTGCCGCAGCCGGGCTCGCCGTGAATGACCAGCGCGGACGCCGGCCAATCCCGCCAGCGGTCCAGCCATGCCACGGCCTCGCTGTTGCTGGGCGCCACAACGAAGTCGTCCATCGCGAGCGCGGGACGGAATTCGAACTGCAGCGGAAGCTGTTGTGTGATCAAGTCTCTCCGCCTTGCGGACCGGCCGGGCGGTCACCTCGGTAAAAGGAACCAGCCAGATAGCGGCTAACGCCGAAACGCGCAAGCACTCCGATAACCGCCGCCGCGGGCACGGCGACCAGGACCCCGATGAAGCCCATCAACGCCCCACCCGCCATCAGGGCAAAAACGATCCAGAGCGGGTGCAGGCCGACCCGGTCGCCGACCAGCTTGGGCTGGAGAATGTTACCCTCGAAGGCCTGGATGGCGGCGAAGATGGCCGCGATCGTCAGGACACCTTCCCAGGTGCCGAATTGTACGATGGCCAGGCTGATACAGGCCACGGCGCCGATGGCCGTGCCCACGATGGGGATGACGGCCAGCACGCCGATCAGGATGCCGAGCAGAAGGGCGAATTGCAGGCCCGCGATGGTCAGCGCGATGGTATAGGCCACGCCCAAGAACAGACAGACGAAGGCCTGACCGCGGATGAAACCGGCCAGGGCGCGGTCGATGTCGGCCAGGACCGCGCGGATCGTGCCGGCATGGTTGCGCGGCAGGCAGCGGTCGATCGACGCCACCACCTTGGGCCAGTCCCGCATCAGATAGAACGTCACCAGCGGCGTGATGAAGACCAGGGAAATGATATTGATGACGGCCAAGCCGCCGCTCCACAGCCCGCCGAACAGGCCCGCCAGCCAGGACAGCGCCTCGCCGGCATGGCTGCCGACGGTTTCCTGGATTTTCTCGTACTGCTCGGGTGACAGGCGCGCGGTGAACTTGTGCAATCCGCTCTGCGTGATCGCCACGGCGCGGCTCATCAGATCGGGCAAGGCGCCGATCAAGGCGACAATCTGCTCGTAGACAAGCGGCGCGATGACGAAGACGACGCCGGCCACCACGCCCGCGAACCCGACGCAGATCACCGTGGTGGAAAGGGCGCGCGACCAGCCGAACCGCTGGAGCCACACGACCACGGGGTCCAGCAAATAGGCGGCCGCGGCGCCGATCAGGAACGGCACCAGCACTTCGCGCAGCGCGTTGAACAGCGCACCGACAATGACGGCCACGCCCAGCGCGATCAGCATGCGCTGGAACGGCGTCATGGCGATGCACCCATGCGGGACGCCCGCCGGCCCCACTTGAGCACATAGCCCAAGCCGGACGCGAAGGTGGTGACCGCGACGAAATAGGTTAGAGGCATCTCCACGCCCGGATCATGGAAGCCGAAACCGTTTAACGCCAGCACATAGCCCGCGAAGACGATCTGCGCGACCGTATTGGCCTTGCTGAGCCACATGGGGTCGATCCGCGTCTGGCTGTTAAAACGGAACACCAGAGCCGCCCCGCCCAGAATCAGGACGTCGCGCAACACCACCAGGAACACGAGCCAGGACGGAATGAACCCCTTGGCGCCCAAAAGGATATAGATCGACACCAGCAGCGCCTTGTCGGCCATTGGGTCAAGGAAGCTGCCAAGCGGCGTGCGCCAGTCGAAGCGCTTGGCCAGGAATCCGTCGATCCCGTCCGAGATGCCCGCCCCCAGGAAGATCCAGAACGCGAGATCGAGGCGGCCGTTCAACACGACCCAAACCATGAGCGGGACGCACAGAAGCCGTCCCAGACTGATGATATTGGGCAGGGTCATTGCGGCGCGGGCGACGGCGGGGGAAGCGGCGTGGCCAGCCGCAGGATTCGCGTTTCTCCCTGAGTATCGAGGCGAAGGTCGAGTTGTGCGAGGGCCTGGGAAAGCTGCGCCTCGTCGCCGACATAGTGCAGGACGACGCGGGCATCCCGCTTCGACACGGCGCGCAGATCGCTGCGCCGGATTTGGGTCACGCGGCCCAGCCGGTTACGGATCTCGACCCATTCGCGCAAGGAGCCGAACGGCACGTCGGCCTCCAGCGCCTGCTCGCTGCCGCCGGCGCGCAGCAGGTTGTCTTGCTTCCACCGCTCCTCGATCTGCGTGGCGACGGAATCCGCCGCGCGCTGGAGAAGCGCCTCGCGGCTTTCGCCCGGAGACGGCTTGAACCGCTCGACCACCGTCTGGGGCGCGCCGGTGGTTCCCAGGCGCGTGCTGGTCACCTGCACCTCGCCGCCCGCATCGACCTTGGCCACCGCAACCAGCGTTCCGCCCGCGTTGTACTTCGCCGCCAGGGCCTTCAACTTGGCCGAATCGCCGTCGCGCGCCTGTTCGGCCTTGACCGTGCTCATGTCGGACGGATCGCCCGCCGGCAGAATCATGGGCACCAACCCGTCGCGCGGCAGTTTCGCATTCCACGCATCGCGCCAGGGATTGGCATCATCCCACAACACGGGCGCGCCACCGCCTTCATAGACCGGCACGACCACCAACGGGCGGGAGGCCGCCTCGGCGAAGGTCGCCCCCTCGGCGCGCAGCATCGCGCGCACCGCATCGGGTTTGAAGCGGACATTCAGCTTGGCGATGTAGCGCACGCCGGAACTTTTCTCTTCCGCGATTTCGAAATCGCGCACCAGTTCGGTCGCGCGCGCGGTGGTAACGGAGATGCGGTCGGCGGCGGGTTTAGCCGCCAAACGCTTGATCAAGCGTTGGAGCGCCAGGCGCTGACCTTCGGCGATGGCATCGGCGCGGGCCGCGGCGGCGCTTTGCGCGGTCTTGTCCACGGCGACGCCGGAGACGGTGAACGGATCGAACGCCCCACCCCGCCCTCCCGTCTGCGCGCGCGCGGGAGCCAGGTCCACCGCCAGCACCGCGAAGACGAGGAGAATAAGGCCTGCCCAAAGCGTACGGGCGGGGCGATGGACCATTGCAAACGGCTCCCCGTAAAGTATCTTCGCGGCGCGGGATAAACGCCGGAATCTTATACAAGTTCAGTCGAAGGCGAGGAAGTCATTAGCGGACGCACCTACAGAGACGCGGGCGTCGATATCGACGCGGGCGACGCGCTGGTCGAGGCCATCAAGCCCATGGCCCGCTCGACGGAGCGCAAGGGTGTCATGGGCGGCCTGGGCGGCTTCGGCGGCCTGTTCGACCTCAAGGCGGCGGGTTTCCGCGATCCGATCCTGGTCTCATCGACCGATGGCGTCGGCACCAAGTTGAAATTGGCTATCGATCACCGGAAGCATGACGGCGTCGGCATCGACTTGGTCGCCATGTGCGTCAACGACATCGTCGTCTGCGGCGCGGAGCCACTTTTCTTCCTCGATTATTACGCGACCGGCAAGCTGACGGTCGACGAAGCCAAGGACGTGGTGTCCGGCATCGCGCGCGGCTGCCGCGACGCGGGCTGCGCGCTTTTGGGTGGCGAGACGGCCGAGATGCCCGGCATGTACGCGCGCGGCGACTACGATTTGGCCGGCTTCGCGGTGGGTGCGGTCGAGCGCGCATCGATCATCGACGGCAGCACGGTGCGCGAGGGCGACGTGCTGCTGGGCCTCTCATCCTCCGGCGTCCACTCCAACGGCTACTCTCTCGTGCGCCGGGTGGTGGCCGATCTGAAGCTCGACCTGGCCAAACCCGCGCCGTTCGATTCTTCGCGTTCGCTGGGCGACGCGTTGCTGGAACCGACGCGCATCTATGTGAAGAGCTGCCTGGCCGCGATCCGCGCCGGGGGCGTGAAGGCGCTGGCCCATATCACCGGCGGCGGCATCGTCGAGAATCTGCCGCGCGTATTGCCCGAAGGCACCGACGCCGAAATCGATGCCACCGCATGGACCGCCCCGCCCGTGTTCGCCTGGCTGGCCGAGCATGGCGGCATCGCGCCCGCCGAGATGGCGCGCACTTTCAACTGCGGCATCGGCATGATCGTGGCCGTGGCCGAGGCGGACGCGGCGCGGGTCGCCGACGCGTTCGCGAAAGCCGGCGAAACGGTGCAGCGCATCGGCAAGATCGTGAAAGGAAGCGGCCAGGAACCCATCGTCCACATGCAGGGCATGGGCGCGCGATGGCCGCGCTGAAAGTCGGCGTCCTCATCTCGGGGCGCGGTTCGAACCTGCAAGCCCTGCTCGACGCCGCGGCCGCGCCAGGCTTTCCCGCCAAGATCGTCGCCGTCGTCTCCAACAAGGCCGATGCGGGCGGGCTGGAACGCGCGAAGCGGGCCGGCGTGCCCGCCTTCGCCATTCCGCACAAGGACTACAAGGATCGCGAGAGCTTCGACCGCGCGGTGGACGCATGCTTGCGCGAGCACGGCGTCGAGTTCATCTGCCTCGCGGGCTTCATGCGGTTGTTGAGCGACTGGTTCATCGGCCAATGGGCGGACCGGATCGTCAACATCCACCCCTCGCTGCTGCCGTCCTTCAAGGGGCTGCATCCGCAGGCCCAGGCACTTGCCGCGGGCGTGCGCCTGTCCGGTTGCACGGTCCACATCGTGCGGCCCGAACTCGATTCAGGACCGATCATCGTCCAAGCCGCCGTGCCGGTGATGCCGGACGACACGCCCGAGACGCTGGAGGCGCGCATCCTCACGGCCGAACACCGCTGCTATCCCCTCGCCCTGCGCCTGATCGCGGAGAAACGCGTGCATGTCGAAGGCGATGTGGTGCGCGTCGACGGCGCGGCTCCGTCCGCCGACGCGCTGTTCCACCCGAAAGCCGTTTAGACGTAGACGGGAGCCTTCGGACTCTTCGTCAACCGCTCGATGCCCTTGTCGGTGATCAGGATCGTCTCGCTGACGCCGATGCCGAAGCGGGCCGGGTCTAGCAGATAGACCATGACGTGGAACATCATGTTGGGCGCGAACACGGTTTGCGAGCCCGGCACGATGTTGACCGGCATGGATTGCGCCCAGGTCGGCGGAAACGCCACGCCGATCGTGTAGCCGAAACGCGAATGCGCGTATTTCGCGCAATCCATCTCGACCACCACCGCACGGATGGCGCGGTCGAGCTGGTCGATGGTGATGCCGGGCTTCAGCACCGCGAGGCCCGCGTCGTGGGCGCGCACCGCGCATTCCGCCGCGCGCCGGATTTCCTTGTCGGGCTCGCCCGGAATGACGGTTCGGAACAAGGGCGAATGGTAGCGTTGGACCGACGCCGCGAACTCGATCGCCACCGGCTCGCCCGCCGTCACCACCGTGCCGTCCCAGCCCGCATGAGCCAGGCCGCCGCGCCAACCGACCATGACATTGGGCCAGGTCGAGCAATATTCGCTGCCGTGGCGGATCAACCCCGCCATGGCGACCGCCGCGATCTCGCGGTCAGCGACGCCAATCTTCACGGCCTTGATGGTTTCCAGCACGGCCGCGTCGGAGATGGCGGCCGCCTTGCGAAAACAATCGATCTCGGCCGGCGACTTGATCAGGCGGCAGGTGTCGACCAAGTGGCTCGCGTCCACCAGCGCCGCATCGGCCAAGGCGTCACGCAGCGCCTCGAAGCGTGATACGCCGAGATACTGGTTGATCTTCTCGACCCCGATGCGCCGCGCGCGCGGATACTTCTCCTTCACCAGCTTGGCACCCGCTTCGGTCGGCACCGACGTATCGCCATAGGTGACGAACTCGTCGATCACCGAATCGTCGGGCATGCACACGACGTTGCCGGTCTCGATCGCGCGCGTGACCAGGCGCACCGCGCCGTCCGCCGGCACGATCAGGACTTGGAACGCGAAGATGCCCTTGGCCTGATACCCGGAAAGCCAAAGGATGTTCTCGGGCGAGGAGACCAGCAGAAGGTCCAGCTTGGCCTCGGCCATCGCGCGGCGCGTGCGCGCGATGCGGTCAAGATATTCGGCGCGGGTGAAAGGCAGGCTGTGCTTGGGCATGGCGGCCTCGCGGACGGGTTTCTCGTCCAGCGAGACTACGCGACCCGCGCGGGCCGGCGCTATGCCTTGAACAGAGCCGCGTACTCGGCGAAGAGCGCGTCGAGCGTGCGCGCGGGCTTGCCGGTGATGACCTCGGTCCACGCGTTCACGGCGCCGCTGCCGACCTCGCGGTAATATTGCTGCAAGCTCAGGCTACCGCGCGCGGCCGCGGGCGACGCACCGCCCGCCACCAGCGCACGAACCAGTTCCGCGTCCGAGATGGGCTCGTAGCGGAATGCGAGCCCCGTAGCCTTGGACAATTTCGCCGCCACGTCATGATAGCTCAGCGCCTCCGGCCCGCTCAGGTCATAGGCACGGCCCTCGTGCCCGCCTTCGGTCAGCGCGGCGACCGCGATGGCGGCGATGTCACGCGTGTCGATGAAAGCAATACGCGCATCGCCCACCGCGTGGCGCAGCACGCGCGATTTGGCCAACCCGGCCACGTTGTAATAGATGAAATTCTGCATGAAGTTGGTCGGGCGTAGCATCGTATAGGGCAGACCGGTCTCCATCACCCGCCGCTCGGCCATGCCGTTCATCCGCTTGGCATGGGTCGAGGACATGTCCGATGCCGCCATGGCCGACAGCTTGACGATCCTGCCCGCACCCGCCGTGCGCGCGGCTTGCGCCGCCGCCCCTTCCAGCGCCGGCTGGTCCGGCCCGCCGCGGCAGGACAGATAAACGGCGGCCACGCCCTTCATGGCGGCAGCCAGAGAGGCTGCATCGGCGAAATCCCCGACGGAAGTTTCGGCGGGGGACAGGCCCAGCTTCGCGGCGCCTTCCCCGGTCCGCACCAGGGCGCGGAACGGATGGCCACCCTCGCGAAGCTGTTTGACGACCTCGCGGCCGACCGATCCGGTCGCGCCCGTGACGAGAATCATGGAATCCCCCGTATGACGATGCTCCCTTCCGAAACTAGTCCGCCCGCCCCCCACGGCAAGCCTTTCCCTGGGGCGTCTCTTTCGCTATAGAAGCCCGCGCCCGAACGCGGACAAGACGAGGACAGAATGACAGTTCACGGCAATCACCAGCATTCGCCCTACGAGCAGAATTGGTTCGGCTTCCTCAAAATGACGAAGTATCTCAGCATCTTCGTCATCTTGACGTTGGCCTTGATGGCCATCTTCCTGCTCTGAACCGCGACGCGGGTTCACGAATGCAAAGGGCGGCGCCTTACGGCGCCGCCCTTTTTCGTGTCTTCGGCGGAGAATCCGTCAGCCGACGATCTCGATCCCGCTGAAGAAGAACGCAATCTCGTTCTTGGCGTTCTCGGCCGAATCCGAACCATGGGCCGAGTTGGCCTCGATGGATTCGGCGAATTCCTTGCGGATGGTGCCCGGCGCCGCCTTGGCCGGATCGGTCGCACCCATCACTTCGCGGTTCTTCTCGACCGCGCCCTCGCCTTCCAAAACCTGGACCACCACGGGACCGCTGGTCATGAAGGCGCACAGGCTCTTGAAGAACGGCCGCTCCTTGTGGACGGCGTAGAACGCCTCGGCCTGGGCCTGGCTCAGATGCAAACGCTTCTGCGCCACGATCTTGAGGCCGGCGGATTCAAGCTTGGTGTTGATCTTGCCCGTCAAGTTCCGGCGCGTGGCGTCCGGCTTGATGATCGACAGGGTGCGCGTGATGGCCATGGAGAATCCTCTTCAAATCGGTCGCGCCTTATAGCCGGTCGCTCCCAGGGCGACAATGGCGGCCACAGCGGTTTTCTCGGTGCAAAGCACACGGAAAGGCTATGCTTACGGTCCGAGACGAGACGCGGGACAGGGAAACGAAATGGACATGGTCCAGGTCCGTTTTAGCCAGCCGCCTTCCGACAAGGAAAAAGCCCCGGCCATCCGTAAGCCGGGGAGCGAAGTCGCCTTCTCGCCGGAGAGAAAGCCAGTTCTACCCGCCGGACGCGGCGGCGTTTCCCTATTGATCGACACGGCGATGTTCGAGGAGGAGCGCCTGTCGCTTCCCCACACGGTGGAGCGCGACCCGATCATCGCTGAGTGAACACCGTCCGCGCGCGGCGGACGGAACATGCCTGCAATGCCAAATGCACGGTCTGGGTTCATAGGGAGAGCGATGATGACAAAAAAGAAAGACGAAACGGCGATACCGTCCGATAGCGGCCTGACGCGCCGCCAATTCAATACCGCCGCGGCCGCGTTAAGCGCCGCCGCGGCGGCCGGCATGGCCGCGGGGCAAACCCGTCCGGCCTCGGCCCAGGCCACTCCCAAGAAGGGCGGCAAAGTAAAGGTCGCTTGGGATTCGACCAGCGCCAAAGACACGATGGACCCAGCCAAGACGCTGATCTCCCTCGATCTCGGCCGCGCCACCTTCACCTACAACCGCCTGGTCGATGTCGCCCCGGACGGCAAGCTGCGCCCCGCGCTCGCGGACTCGTGGGAAAGCAACAAGACCGCCGACGAATGGGTGTTCAAGCTGCGCCAGGGGGTCACGTTTCACAACGGCAAGACGCTGACCGCCGACGACGTGATCTACACGATCCGCCGCGTGCTGGACCCGAACGTGGGCTCGGCCGCGCGTGCGCAACTGGGCGACGTCGATGGCAACGCGCTCAAGGCCGACGACCCGCGCACGCTGCGCATCAAGCTGACCGCGCCGAACGCCGACTTGCCCGCGCTGATGACTCTTTACCACCTGCATGTCGTGCCCGACGGATACACCGACTTCTCGAAACCGATCGGCACAGGACCATTCGTCTGCAAGTCGTTCGAGGCCGGTCTCAACTCCATCCACGTGCGCAACCCGAACTTTTGGCGCGGCGACGGCAAGCCTTACCTGGACGAGATCGAGGCCATCGGCATCCCCGATCCGACCGCGCGCTTCAATTCGCTGGTCGCGGGCGACATCCAGGCCATGACCAAACTGGATGCGAGCCTTCTGGCACGCGCCAAGACCATGCAGGGCATCGACGTCCTGTCCGTGCCCGGCCCGTCGCATGCGACCTATCCCATGCGCTCGGACGCGCCGCCGTTCGACAACAACGACATACGCCTGGCGATGAAATACGCCATCGACCGCAAGAAGATCCTGGAATTGGCCTATGCCGGCCAAGGCGTGGTCGGTTACGACCATCCCGTGCCGTCCTTCGACCCGTATTTCTGCGCGGACGTCCCGCTCAAGCCCTACGATCCGGACAAGGTGAAGTTCCACCTGAAGAAGGCCGGAGCCGAGAACACGGTGTTCGAGCTCTACACCGCGACCTCGATCCAAGGCGGTGTCGACGCGGCCAACATCTATGCCGAGATGGCCAACAAGGCGGGCGCCAAGATCAAGGTCGTGCAGGCACCCGCCGACGGCTACTTCAACTCCATCTGGATGAAGAAGCCTTGGGCCATGAGCTTCTGGTGGGGCCGTCCGACCGCCGATTCCGTGATGAGCGTCACCTATCTGTCCGACGCCAAATGGAACGAAGGCGCCTGGAAGAATCCGAAGTTCGATCAGATCCTCAAGGAGGCGCGCGGCCTCACCGACTCGGCCAAGCGCAAACAGCTTTATTGCGACGCCCAGCGCATCCTGGCGGACGACGGTCCGACGGTCATTCCCGTCTTCTCCAATTGGCTCGACGCCAAGTCGCCCAAGCTCAAGGGCATCGTCAACCACCCGCTCGGTCCGCTGGGCTGGTATCTCTGGGACGGCGCCTACCTGGACGCCTAATCCACACCTCAGGACCGTAGGGAAACGGGCTGCCCGGCGAATTTGGGCGGCCCGTTTCGCCCTTGTGGGCTATGGTGTTCCCAGTGGTAACGACCCGGAACGGCTCCCGGCCCTCAAGGCGCATGCTTCGACCGAACATCACCGTTCCCCTCGCCCTCGCCTTGATCCTGACCGCAGCGGCATGCGGCGGCGGGTCCAAACGCGAACCGCCGCCCCTCACCGATTCCTCCAAGGTCCTGGAGGAAGGAACGCATTTGCAGGCGGCGGGGAAGTGCGACCAGGCCGTACCGTACCTCTATCACCTGGCCGACCAGGGACAGGGCTTCGAGATCGCCCAGTACCGGCTGGGCAAATGCCGCCTGACGCAAGGCGGCGGCGATCCCAATTCCGACGCGACACTGGACGGCCTCTTGTGGCTGCGGCGCGCCGCCGGTGGCGGGCAGCCCGAGGCGCAGGGCGACCTGGCCATGTTTTACACGGACGGGCCGGCCAAGTTGCGCGATCCGCTCGAAGCGGCGATGTGGCTCGCGATCTATGAATCGAACGGCCGCCGCCACCTCGTGGGCTTTAACCCCATGCCGGTGGCGACCTTGCGTCAACTCAAGGAAACGCTGGGTGACGCCAATCTGGCCGAGGGGCAGAAGCGCGCCAACGCCTGGCGCCAGATTCCGTGGAACCCGCCCGACCGCGTCCTGAAACCGGGCGGTGGCGGACAACGCTTTACACCACCACCCGCCGACCTTGGGGGACCGACGGGCCAGGGCGGGAAGGAGCCCGGCCCCACCCTGCCACCATTGATTCCGCAGAAAACTCCGTAACCGGACGCTAGGCTTTCTTCTCCCAGCCGCCACGATCGCCCTGCTGCCAATAGGTCACGGCGTGTCCAGCGGCGGCGTATTCTTTCCATCGCGCGCGCGCGGCATCGACCGCATCGCCGTCGTTACCGTCGAACAGCTCGCAGCAGATCTGGAACGCACCGACGTCGGACGACGTCGAACCATCGGTGAGGACCAGCACGTCGGCGCCGTTTGGATTCTCCTCGGACGCCGTCAGCCATATGGGCTGCTCCGATGCGTTCCCGTCGCGCGCCGTGCCGTGCGGCAGGAAGGCGCGCTGGTCGAAGGTCCACAAATGCGTGGCCAGCGCTTCGACCCGTTCGTCCGAGCCCGCCATCACCACCGCGCGCGAGCCGCGCTCCAGGATCTTCTCCAGGAGCTGCGGCAACGTCTGCTCGAGCGAGCGCCGTTGCAGATGGTAGAAGCGGACGTCGGTCACGTTTCGTAGTGGTCGGCCACCATGCGGTCGAGCAGGCGGAGACCGAACGCCGTGGCGCCCTTGGGCACCGTGGGCGAGTCCTTCTTCGACCAGGTGGTGCCCGCGATATCCAGGTGCGCCCAGGGCACCTTATTGACGAAGCGCTGGAGGAACTGGGCCGCCGTGATACTGCCCGCGCCGCCGTCGCCGATGTTCTTCATGTCGGCCGCGTCGGAATCGATCATCCGGTCGTAACCATCGGCCAGCGGCAGACGCCAGAGCAGCTCGTCCACTTTCTTACCCGCGTCGGTCAAGCGCTGCGACAGCTCGTCGTTGTTGCTGAACAGGCCGGCGTGAAGGTTGCCGAGAGAAACGATGATGGCGCCGGTGAGCGTGGCCAGGTTGACCATGAATTGCGGCTTGAAACGCTCCTGCGTGTACCAGAGCGCATCGGCCAAGATCAGGCGCCCCTCGGCGTCGGTGTTCAGCACCTCGATGGTCTGGCCCGACATCGAGCGCACGATGTCGCCCGGGCGCTGGGCGTTGCCGTCCGGCATGTTCTCGACCATGGCGCAGACGCCGACGGCGTTGACCTTGGCCTTACGGCCGGCCAGGGCACGCATCAGCCCAACCACGACGCCGGAGCCGCCCATGTCCCACTTCATGTCCCACATGCCGTTCGCGGGTTTGATCGAGATTCCACCCGTGTCGAACGTGACACCCTTGCCGATGAAGGCCACGGGTTGCGCGCCCTTCGCGGCGCCATTCCAACGCATGACGACAAGGCGCGGCTTGAAGGCGCTGCCTTGGGCCACGCCCAGCAGGGCGCCCATGCCCAGCTTCGCCATTTGTTTCTCGTCCAGCACCTCGACCTCGACGCCGACGTCCTTCAGTGTCTTGGCCTGGGCGGCAAAACTGTCGGGATAGATGACGTTGGGCGGTTCCGAGACCAGGTCACGCGTCATGAAGACGCCCTCGGCCACCTTCGCCATGGGAGCGAACGCCTTGCGCGCCGCGGCGGCGCCGTCGACCAGGACGGTGATGCGCTTCAGGCGCGGCTTGTTTTCCTTCTTTTCCTTTGTCCGGTATTTGTCGAAGCGGTAGGCGCGCAGCTTGACGCCGAACGCCAGATGCGCGGCGCGAGTCGGGCTGTCCAGCTTCGACTCGGCCACGGGACCGACGGTCAGATAGACGGGGCCGGACAACCGCGCCGTGTGCGCGTAGATCGCTCCCCCCAACGATTCGATCGCCAGCGCGTCCAGCTTCTCCGGTTCGCCGATGCCCAGCAGCAGAACGCGGTCGAGGCGCGTCTTCGGCGGCAGCAAGATCTCCTTGACCGTTCCCCTCTTGCCCTTGAACTCGGACGCCGCGATAGCGCGCTTGATCGCGCCGCCCATTTTTTTATCCAGCGCCGTCGCGGGGCCGCCCAGCTTGCCGCCCGCCTTGATCGCAACCACGAGCGTGCCCGACGTGGGCAAGGTCAATTCGGAAAAGGTGATATCCATAAAAGGGCTCCTTTGGGCGTCCAGGCTAAGCCTGCGGCGACTTTAGCCGATCGCACGGCAAAGGAAAGACGAGAGGCCCGGTCGCGGGCCCCGCCGTATCACGCGTGCGCGCGCTTCTTCGCCCGGCTGCGCGACCAAGCGGCGCGGCCCATCTTGAGCCAGCGCCCAAAACTCGGTTCCGCATGGCGGCGCTGCTGCGAGAAACATTCCGGATGGACCAGGGCCTTCACGGCGTCCGGCGAGGGCGCCGCCGCGGCCGCGAGCGCGGGCCGCGCCGCGCACGTGGCCGCGTCGCAAAACAGCAGGAGGTTCTGCCGATACCACCATGCCACGTCGCGATCAGACCAAAAGTGAAGGCGCAGGCAATCCACGGCGGCGTAGCCATGCCGCGCGAACAGGGCCGCCCAGTACTCCGGCCATTGCTCGTTCAAATGATTGTGTCCGCCCTGGCCGGGAATGGCCGCCGACAAAAGCACGCATGGCGCCAGCGAGACGAGATCGGAAACGAAGGATTCCGCGCGCGCGGGCGGCAAATGCTCGGCGACCTCGAGCGAGAGAGCGAGATCGAAACGGCGCTCGATGCGGATGGCCTGATCGAGGCGCATGCGCCGCACCTTGTCGGTCGGAATCTTGAGTTGCTGTGGCGAGATCCACGGCCCCTCGACCCCCATGACGTCGTCGACGCCCAGGGCCGAAAGCGCGGCCAGCCAACTTCCGTCGCCGCATCCCACGTCGACAGCGCTGCGCACGGGCAAGAGGGACAACACGAGCGGCAGGACGCGCGCCGCCGACGGGCCGGAGGTCTGGTCCAGATCCCGGTAGAACTCAGCCGAATATGTCGCGGTCATCGACGGGCTAAGCTATTTCTTGAAGATCTTGTCGATCGGTATGGAGAAGGTGGCGCCGGCGACCTCGGTACCCGGATTGTAGTCGCTCATCAGCTTTCCATGGGACATATGGGTGAAATAGGCACCCATTTGATAACCGCCGTCGAAGATATAAGCCAACTCCACGCTCGATCGCAAAACACCGTTGGAGCCCAAATCCTTGCCGTTGTTGCCCGGCACGTACAGCGTCGGGGCGGTGTTGACCGACAACAGGATGCGCTTGGAAAAATACGCGTCCAGACGCAGGCCGACATACGTATAGATGCTGCCGTCCGAGGTGCCGTCAATGCCGATGAATGGCTTGAACTTCCACAGCCACAGATTGGAACGATACTCCAAGCCGAAGTCGGCAGCCGTATTTTCGCCATCGACCGCATCGAACATGCCGCCTTTGACGGTCAACAGATCGGGACCCCGAGCCTGGGGCTCGGGTTCGAATAGCGCCCATAGGAGCATCGGCACAGCGACACTCCCAATCGCAATCGCGGATGGATCGGCCGCGCGCGGCGCACGAACCGGCAGCACCGCGACGAACGCCGCGCCTATCAACAGGACCAATAGTTTGCGAGCCATGCCCCCGACCCGTACCGCTTCGGCGCGCATCATGGGAGTATGATTCCCTAGTTTCAAGCGAGAAGCCCGTGCCGGCCGGCTCCGAGATCCGGTAAACAAACTATAAAATTTGATGTCTCCGGGGAGTAAAAGCGTGGAACGTGCCGAACGCCTAATCGCGTGGATCTGTGTGGCAGCGGCGGCGGTTTTTGCCGCCGTTTTCGTCAGTTTTCCCGGACTGGACCTGTTCCTTTCGGGCCTCTTCCATGTGCCGGGACAGGGATTTCCGGCCGAATCCGACCACGCGGTACAAACCGTGCGCTATCTCTGGCGGCTTTCGGCCTGGGTGCTCGTGATCGGCGCCGGCGTCTTGCTTTTGGCCAGTGCCGTCCTCGGCCGGCCGCGCATGCTTGGCATCGGGCGGGCGGCCTTGGTGTTCTTTCTGCTGCTGCAAGGCTTGGGGCCGGGTCTTCTGGTCAACGCGGTTCTGAAGGACAATTGGGGCCGGGCGCGCCCTTCCCAGGTGGCCGAGTTCGGCGGCACCAAGCGCCACGATCCGCCATTCCTGCCCACCGACCAATGCGACCGGAACTGCTCTTTCGTGGGCGGCGAGGCGGCTTATGCCTTTTCCTTCATGGCCTTGGGCTTCCTGCCGGGCCCTGCCCCCCGGCGGCGGGCGTGGTTCGCATTCGGCGCGGCCTTCGGCGTGGCCGTTTCCGCCGTCCGCGTCGCCCAGGGCGGACACTTCGTCAGCGACTGCCTGTTCGCCGGGTTCCTCATGCTTCTGATCGGCTGGGCGCTTCACGCGCTTCTGTACCGTGCGCCCCTCCCCCGGCGGCTCGCGCAATGGCTGGGGACCGGCCCTTAGGCTCCTAGTTTCGTCTGTTGTCTATCGGAAGAAATACCGATAAACCTTTGACGTGCTTGGAATTTGGCCATCCGGCCCCTTGCGGACGGGACCAGCGGTGACCCTATGACGGCGATCAGCCGCTATATCTTGCGCCAGCTCTTCGAGGCGACGGTGTTCATCACCATCGTGCTGGCTTGCACCATCTGGCTGACGCAGTCTCTGCGCTTCGTCGAGCTGATCATCAATCGCGGCCTGTCGCTGGGCGCATTCCTCTATTTGACCTCGCTTTTGCTACCCAGCTTCCTGGTCATCATCCTGCCGGTCGCTCTGGCCTGCGCGATTCTCTATGTCTACAACAAGCTGACCATGGACAGCGAACTGGTGGTCCTGCGCGCGGCCGGTCTGAGCCAGTTCCGGTTGGCGGAACCGGCTCTGCTCATGGGCACGGCGGTCAGCGTGATCTGCTTCAGCCTGTCCCTCTATTTTCTTCCGGCCTCGTTCCGGCAGTTCAAGGACCTGGAATCGTCGATCCGTAACGACTATTCGGCCGTCTTCCTGCGGGAAGGCATGTTCAACACCGTTTCCGAAGGCTTCACGGTCTATATCCGGGCGCGGGACAGTTCGGGCGAATTGCTCGGCATCCTGGTCCATGACAGCCGGGTTCCCGGCAAGCCGGTCACGATGATGGCCGAGCGCGGCGCCATCTTGGCCACCGAAGACGGGCCACGCGTGCTGCTGGTGGAAGGCAACCGGCAAGAGGTCGAGCGTCAAACCGGCCGTCTGTCCCTGCTCTATTTCGACCGCTACACCGTCGATCTGAGCCAGTTCACACGCACCTCCGAGGACCGCTGGCGCGAGCCGCCGGAGCGTTTCCTGAACGAGCTTTTCTTTCCCGACCTCAGCGACCCGAACAATCGGCATTACCAACATAATCTCCGCTCCGAGGGTCATCAGCGCCTGGTCGCACCGCTCTATCCGATCGTTTATGCGCTGATCGCGGCCGCGGCGATGCTATCCGGTCAATTCGACCGCCGCGGCCAGACACGCCGCATCGCGGCCGCGGTCGCCATCGTGGCCATCGCTCAAACGGCGCAAATCGGACTTTCCAATCTGAGCGTGAAGCTGCCCTTCATGATCATCGTCATGTATCTAAGCCCGCTCGTCTTCGCGGCCGCCTCGTTTTACGTGCTGTTACGCCGTCCGAAGCGGCGTAGCTCCGCCCTTTCGCTGACTCCGGCCTGAAGGGGGCGCCGTTGCGAATCTCCACCACCCTTTCGCGCTATGTCGGCCGGCAATTCATCGTCTCTTGCCTGTCTGTCTTCGCGTTGCTGGCGACGCTGGCGTTCGTGATCGACCTGGTCGAAATGCTGCGGCGCTCCTCGTCCAAGGCCGACGCGACATTTCGCGTCGTGCTCAGCATGTCTCTGCTGAAACTTCCGAACATCTCGGAACACCTCATGCCCTTCGCGGTGCTGTTCGGCGGCATGATCGCTTTCGCGCGCCTGGCGCGAACCCGCGAGGTGATCGTCATGCGCTCGGCCGGCGTGTCGGTGTGGCAGTTCCTGCTGCCCGTCATCGCCATCGCTTTTGCGATCGGCGTGTTCAAAGTCACGGTCTTTAATCCGATCGCGGCCGTAACGCTGTCGAAATTCGAGCAGCTTGAAAACAAGTATCTCAAGGGCCGCTCCAGCTTGCTGGCCGTCTCGCCCGCCGGCGTCTGGCTGCGGCAGGCCGATGCCTATGGCCAGTCCGTCGTCCATGCGCGCAACGTGGCGCCGCGCGACATGGAGATGCAGGACTTCATCATCTTTCTCTACGATACGCAGAACAGGTTCGTGGGGCGCATCGACGCAGCAAAGGCGCGGCTGGAGAACGGCTACTGGCATCTGCACGATGCCTGGATCACGGGCCCGGACCGGCCCGCGCGCCACGAGAATGAGTATCTCGTCCGCACCGACCTGACGGTCGCGAAGATTCAGGAAAGCTTCGCCACGCCGGCGTCGATTTCCTTCTGGGAAATGCCGCGCTTCATCCGCCTGCTGGAGAACGCCGGTTTCTCGGGCCTGCGCCACCGCATCTATTGGTACGCCAAGCTGGCGGACCCCGCGCTTCTCTGTGCCATGGTCATCTTCTCGGCCGTGTTCACCTTGCGCATGAATCTGCGGCGCGGGGTGCCCGTGATGATGATCGGCGGCGGCCTGGCGACCGGGTTCTCCCTGTATTTCCTTTCGGACGTCGTATTCGCGCTCGGCGCATCGGCCAGCGTACCGATGATGCTGGCGGCATGGAGTCCCGCGGGAGCAAGCCTCCTGGTCGGCACGTCCATGCTGCTTTACAGCGAAGAAGGCTGATGCGCCGTGCGGGGGCTGTTGGCACGCGTTTTTTTGTTTTTGTGCCTTTCGGCCCTGGCGACCAATGCGGCGGCCCAAAACCCGGCCGAAGGCGGTCCCATCGTCTTCACGGCGGACGAAGTCACCTATAACGAGGAACTCGGCATCGTGGTCGCGAGCGGCCATGTCGAGTTCGCGCAAGGCGACCGCGTCCTCCAAGCAGACACGGTCACCTACAACCAAAAGACGAACATCGTCACGGCATCGGGCAACGTCAGCCTTCTGAACGACAACGGCGACGTCGTCTTCGCGAATTACGTCGAGATCACCGACGACCTGAAGAACGGCATCATTCGAGACATTGGCCTCTTGCTGTCCGACCGGTCACGCCTGGCCGGAGCGGGTGGCCGCCTCCAGGGCGGAACCAAGCGGGAGATCCGCAAAGCGGTCTATTCGCCTTGCGAGCTGTGCCAGGAAAACAAGACGGCCGCGCCTCTGTGGCAGGTCAAGTCCGTCGAGGTCGTGCACGACACCGAGACGAAGGAGATCGTCTATAAGGACGCGTGGCTGGAAATGGGCGGCGTGCCCGTTCTTTACACGCCGTATCTCTCCCATCCCGATCCGACCGTCACACGCAAAAGCGGTTTTCTCGTTCCGACTTACGGCAGCGACTCACAGCTCGGTCTCATCCTGAAGACGCCCTATTTCTTCAATCTGGCGCCCGATAAGGATCTGACCATCGAGCCGACGTTTCTGACGAAAGAGCGCCCCGCATTGGGTGGCGAATATCGCCAACGGTTCAGCAACGGCTTCCTGCAAACCACGGGCAGCTACACCTACGTCGATACCGAGACGCCCAATGGCCTGGGAACCGTCGAGAACTACAGCCGAGGGCACTTTTTCGCCAAGGGCCTCTTCGACATCGATCCCACCTGGCGCGCCGGCTTCAACGGCGGTTACACCAGCGACGATACCTATCTGCGTATGTACCGGATTTCGTCTCAGCCGATGATCGTGACGCGCCCCTTCGTCGAAGGTTTCCGCGGCAACAACTATGCGTCCGTCCAAGGCTATTATTTCCGAGGCTTGCGTCAGCAGGACGACGAAAAGACGAGTCCGATCGTCGCTCCGCTGGCGGACTACAATTACGTCAGCTTCGCGGACAAGATCGGCGGGCGTTGGTTCGGAAACGGCAATCTCATGCTGCTGACACGGCAAGAAGGCGCCGACAGCCACCGTCTTTCCTCGCAAATCGGCTATACCCGGCCTTACACCACGACGCGCGGCGATGTATGGACGACCACCGTTATTTGGCAAAACGACGTCTATAACGTCAACAACGTCACTCCCGCGACCGAGCCGGGCACAACGCTCAGCGGATGGACCGGCCGCTCGCTCCCGCAGGCGCGGCTCGACTGGCGTTATCCGTTCGTGCGCGAGATGGGAAGGTTTCGTCAGATCATAGAGCCCGTCGCTTCTTTCATTGTCGCGCCGAATGGCGGCAACCCAATGAAAATTCCGGGCGAAGACACCTCGGACTTCGAGTTCGACGACACGAACCTCTTCAATACGAACCGGTTGGGCGGCCTGGACCAGGTCGAAAGCTCGCAGCGCGTTATCTACGGCCTTCGCGCCCTGGCCCTTGGGAATTCGGGTGGCCGCAGCGAACTGTTCTTCGGTCAAAGTTATCGCGTCGCGCGTGACGACCAGCTTTTCCAGGATGGCTCGGGCCTGGAAGACAACCTCTCCGACTATGTCGGCCGGCTCCGCATTTCGCCGTCACAGTACTTCGATACGCTGTATCGCTTCCGCTTCAACCACGACACGCTGGCTTCGGAGCGGAACGAAGTGGCCGCCACCATGGGCCCAAGGGCGCTTCGCTTGACCACCAGCTACCTCTACTTCCGCGACAACGCGCTCCTCAACGAGACCGGCTCCAGCCAGCAGATCGCCGTGGGTCTGAACTCGCAAATGACGAAGCGTTTCTCGGGGCGGGCGTCGATGATACGGAACCTGAGTGGCGTCGATGAAGGGCCCTTGTCCTACTCCTTCGGAATCACTTATGAGGATGAATGCTTCCTGTTTGACGCCAGCGCGGCCCGCAGCTATGCGGTTGACCGTGACTTTATCCCCAAGAACACATTTTTGTTCCGGGTCGTCTTCAAGACGCTTGGCGAATTCCAGACATCCGGCTCGGCGTCCAGCCCATGACATTTTTGGTCCTCCGATCCAAGACGCTTGCAAGACGGCAACGCTTGCCTAGAGTGGCCCCCCGCATGCCGCTGCCGTCAAAAGCATTTCGCCTGATATTCGCCTTTGCCGCCCTAATGGCAGTCGCGGCTACGGCTCCAACCCCCGGCCGCGCGCAGGAAGTCGGGCACATCGCGGCGGTGGTCAACGACGAGGTGATCTCCGTTTACGATCTGAACGCGCGCACCCGCGTCATCATGTCCTCGACCCGGCTGCCCGATAACGCGGAGACGCGACGCCGGCTGGTGCCGCAGATCCTTCGTTCGCTGATCGACGAGAAGCTACAGCTTCAGGAAGCCAAGCGCCTGAATATCGGTGTGACGAACGAGGAACTGGCGGAAGCCTTTCGCACGATCGAGAAGCAGAACAACATGCCCGCGGGCAAGTTGAAGGAGATCGTCGAAAGCGCGGGCATCCCCTTTTCAACGATCGAGAGCCAGACCCGGTCGGCCTTGGCATGGGGCAAGGTGGTGCGGCGGCAGATCCGCAACCTCGTCCAGGTCGGCCCCGAAGAGGTTCAGGACGAGATCGCCCGTCTGGAAGCGGCGCGGAACCGGCCGCAGAGCCTGGCATCGGAAATTTTCCTGTCGGTCGATTCGATCAACCAGGAAGACGAAGTCCGCAACGCCGCGGTCCGGCTGGCCGAACAGGTCCGAGGCGGCGCCGCGTTCGAAGCCATGGCGCGGCAATTCTCGCAAAGCGCCAGCGCGGCCAACGGCGGCGACCTCGGCTGGGTGGTGCCGGGCACCCTGCCGGAAGAATTGGACAGCGCCTTGGCGCGGCTCCAACCCGGCCAGATCACGGACCCCGTCCGATCCGTCGCGGGTTATCACATCCTTCTATTGCGCGACCGCCAGGTGCGTAGCGGACCAGGCACGGACGACACCACGGTCGGACTGCAATATGTCTTCATCCGGCTGCCCCAAAGCCCGACGGCCGAGGACAAGGAGAACCTGACCTCCATTGCGAAGCTGGTCCGGGAAAACGCCCAGGACTGCGCCGATATGGTGAAATTGCGCAACGAAGTCGGCGGCACCCAGTTTCCGCTGCCCGAAAAAGCCAAGATGAAGGATATGTCCGAAAATCTCCGGACAGTCATCGCGGGTCTGGAGGTCGGCAAGGCGAGCGAACCCATCCAGATCGGAAACGGCGTGCTGGTCCTCATGGTCTGCAGCAAGGAAAAGGACGAGGGGCTGAACCCGGAGGACGTCGAAGCCCAGCTCTCGGAAGAGAAGATCGAGATTCAGGCGCGCCGCTACATGCGCGACCTCCGCCGCGCGGCCTTCATCGACATCCGGGTATGACGGCCCGCCATTCCAGCGCGCTGCCCTTGGCCGTGACCTCCGGCGAGCCTGCCGGCATCGGCCCTGAAATCACGATCAAAGCCTGGCATGCGACGCGGCGCGAAGGCCCGCCGTTTTTCTTTCTCGGCGATCCCGTCCAATTGTCCCAAGCGGCGGCGCGCATGGGTCTCGCGACCGAGATCTCCGTGATCGCGCGCGCGGAAGAGGCCGCTGCCGTCTTTCAAAAGTCGCTCCCCGTCCTGCCCGAGAAACTGGCCGTTCCGTCGGTGCCGGGCAGCCCCGACCCGCATAACGCGAACGCCGTTTTGTCGTCGATCCGGCGGGCCGTCGCACTGGTCCGCGGCCATGAAGCCGCGGCCGTGGTCACGAATCCGATCCACAAGGGCGTGCTCTACGAAGCCGGGTTCCGCCACCCGGGTCACACCGAGTATTTGGCCGAACTCGCGGGCGGGGGGCAGCGGCCGGTGATGATGCTGGCCTGCCGCGAGCTGCGCGTGGTCCCCGTCACCATCCACCTGTCGCTGGCCAATGCCGTGAAGGCGTTGAAACAAACCGAGATTGTCGCGTGCGGCGAGATCGCCGCCCGCGCGCTGCGGACCGATTTCGGCATCGCAGATCCGGTCCTGGCGGTGGCCGGCCTCAACCCCCATGCCGGCGAAGCCGGCCATCTGGGGCGCGAGGAGATCGACGTGATCGCACCCGCAGTCGCAGAACTGCGCGCCAAGGGCATCCGCGTGAAGGGCCCCGCGCCGGCCGACACGCTGTTCCATCCGCGCGCGCGCGCGTCCGCCGACGCGGTACTCTGCATGTATCACGACCAAGCACTGATCCCGCTGAAGACCATCGACTTCGACGGCGGCGTGAACGTGACCCTTGGCCTTCCCTTCGTGCGCACATCGCCCGACCACGGCACGGCGTTCGACATCGCGGGCACGGGCAAGGCCAACGCCGACAGCCTGATCGCCTCCTTGCGCATGGGCGCGGCCATGGCGGCACAGCGCGCGACCCACGCAGCAGGATAGCCATGCCCGCCTTACCGCCCTTGCGGGATGTCGTGGCGCGGCACGGCATCGCCGCGCGAAAAGGGCTCGGCCAGCATTTCCTGTTCGATCTCAACCTAACCGGCCGTATCGCGCGCACGGCCGGTCCACTGGCCGGCAAAACCGTGATCGAGGTCGGCCCCGGCCCAGGGGGCCTCACGCGCGCGCTTCTCGACGCGGGAGCCGGGCGGCTTGTGGTCATCGAGCGCGATTCCCGCTGCATCGACGCGTTGCGCGAAATCGCGGAGGTTTATCCGGACCGGCTGGAGATCCTGGAGGGCGACGCGCTGGAAATCCGCGCCGCTTCGCTCGGACCGCCGCCGCGCGTGATCGTATCGAACCTGCCCTACAACATCTCCACCGTGCTGTTGCGCAACTGGCTCGACGAATTGGATGCGATCGAAAGCATGACCCTGATGTTCCAGCGCGAGGTCGCGCAGCGCCTCGCGGCGGCACCAGGCGGCAAGGATTACGGACGGCTGAGCGTTCTCACCCAATGGCTCTGCGAGGTCTCGCTGGCGTTCTCGCTGCCCGCCGCGGCATTTACGCCGCCGCCCAAGATCGATTCGAGCGTGGTGCGCTTTACCCCGCGCGCCGCGCCGCTCGCGCCCGCGCGCAAGGATATCTTGGAGAAGACCACAGCCGCGGCCTTCGGCCAACGGCGCAAGATGCTACGCGCCAGCCTGCGCAGCTTGGGCGGCGACGCGGAAGCGCTGCTAAAGGACGCCGGGATCGATCCGACCCGGCGCGCGGAAACGTTGAGTGTCGCGGAGTTCTGCGCGCTGGCGCGCGCGGTCGAAAAGCGCGAAGCCGCCTAAGCCTTCGCCAATCCGACCACGAAGTCGCGCAGGCCGACTTGGCGGGCGCGGCGCAGCCGCTCGGCGGTCAAAATCGCCTGCACCGAGGCCACGCTATCCTCGATATCCTGGTTGACGATGATGTAGTCGTATTCGGCCCAATGGCTCATCTCGTCCGAGGCCTTGGCCATGCGGCGCGCGACGACGTCCGGGGTGTCCTGGGCGCGGCTGTGCAGACGCTTCTCCAATTCCGCGAACGATGGCGGCAGGACAAAGACGCTGACCACGTCATCGCGCGCGGTCTGCTTGAGCTGCTGAGTTCCCTGCCAGTCGATGTCGAACAACACGTCCCGGCCGGACGCCAGGGCGGACTCGACCGGCTTGCGCGGCGTGCCGTAGCGATTCCCGAATACCTCGGCATGCTCCAGCATGTCGCCGTTCGCGATCATGCCTTTGAACGCAACCTCGTCGACGAAGTGATAGTCGACACCCGGCGTTTCGCCCGGACGCTTGGGCCGCGTGGTGCACGAAACCGACATCGTCATGCTGGCGTCACGCTCCAAAAGAAGGCGGGACAAAGTCGTCTTCCCCGCGCCCGAGGGAGACGACAGAACCAACATGATGCCGCGGCGGCGGATGTTCGGAGCGTTCATCTCTATTCGATGTTCTGGATCTGCTCGCGCAACTGCTCGACCGCGGCCTTGAGCTTCAGCCCGATCGCGGTCAATTCCACGTCGCCCGATTTCGAGCACAGGGTGTTGGCCTCGCGATTGAATTCCTGGCACAGGAAATCGAGCTGCCGCCCCACCGCGCCGTCCTTGGCCATCAACTCGCGCGCCGCCGAGATATGCGCATCAAGACGATCCAATTCTTCTCGGATATCCGCCTTGGTCGCCAGCAGGGCCGCTTCCTGGACAAGCCTGTCCTCCGGCAAGGCGCGCGATGCATCGAGAAGCTCGGCCATTTGCGCTCTCAGCCGCGCCTTGATGGCTTCGGGCCGCGCGGCCGCCGCCCCCGCGGCGGCGTCGCGCAACGTGGCAACTTCGCCCAGCAGCGCCTCGATCACGGCGGCAAGACGGGCGCCTTCTCGTGCGCGCATCTGGGTCAACGCCGTCGCGGTTTCGTCCAGCGAAGCCAGGATCTCGGCGTCGCGCCGCTCCACTTCCGCGGATGCGTCGGGCGCCGTCTCGACCACGTCAACCACACCGCGTACCGCAAGCAGCGCATCCAAGCGCAGCGGCGCGGGATCTACGCGGCCGGCATAGCGCGCCTGCACGGCCAGCAACTGATCCAGCACCGGTTCGTTGACGACGACACGCTGTCCAGCCTCCGTGCGTTCCAACGTCAATTGAACGGTGACGTTGCCGCGCCGCAGGCGCTTGGCGAGCGCCGCGCGCGCGGCGGATTCCAGATGGTCGAGGCCGGGGGGAAGGCGGAAGCGGAGTTCGAGGCTGCGTCCGTTGACGCTTTTCAGTTCCCAGATCCAGCGCGCCGGACCTAAGTGGCCGGAATGGCGGGCGAATCCTGTCATGCTGGAGACGGCCACGGCGACCTCGATGAACGCGGATATTGCGGTATTGGGCGACTCGCCCACTATATACTGTGGGGAAAAGGCCAACAACAGGAGCATCCCATGAAGGTGCTCATCAGCGGGGCATCGAGCGGAATCGGCGCGGCGCTGGCGGTCGCCTACGCGCGTGACGGCGCCCGCTTGGCGCTGGGCGGCCGCGACGGGACGCGCCTGAATACCGTCGCCGGACAATGCCGGGCCGTGGGCGCGCAGGTTTCGACCGCCTGCGTCGACGTGACCGACCGCGCCGCGACCGCGTCTTGGGTCACCGAAGCCGACGCCGATCTGGTGATCGCGAACGCGGGCATCTCGGCCGGCACCGGCGGCGAGGGCGAAAGCGACGCGCAGGTGCGCCGCATCTTCGCCGTCAACGTCGACGGCATGTTCAACACGGTCCACCCGGCCATCGAAACCCTGCGCGCGCGGACGCCAGGATCGGACGGGCGGCGCGGCCAGATCGCGATCATGGCGTCCTTGGCCGGCTTCCGTGGCTTCGCGGGCGCCCCCGCCTATTGCGCCAGCAAGGCCGCGGTGAAGGTCTATGGCGAGGCGCTGCGCCCCGACCTTGCCGCGCAGGGCATCGGCGTTTCGGTGATCTGCCCGGGCTATGTGCGCAGCGCCATGACCGATACGAACGACTTTCCCATGCCCTTCCTGATGGACGCAGACAAGGCGGCCGCCATCATCCAGCGCGGCCTCGCGCGCAACGCCGCGCGCATCGCTTTTCCTTTCCCCATGTACGCGGCCGCGTGGCTGTGCGGCGCCCTGCCGCCAGGATGGCTCGACAGGCTGATGCGCCGGTTGCCGCGCAAAAGCGGCGCGATTTCCACGAACCGGCTTTAGTTCACTCCGGCGCCGGCCGGCCGTCGCGCAGGGCGCGGTAGCGCGCCACGTTCTTTAGATGCTCCGCGTAGGTGCGGGCGAAGCGGTGACCGCCCGCGCCGTCGGCCACGAAATACAACTCGTTCGTCGACATGGGCGCCAGCACGGCGGCCAACGCCGCGCGCCCCGGATTGGCGATGGGCCCCGGCGGCAAGCCCACGTTGCGATAGGTGTTGTAAGGGTCGTCCGTCTCCAAGTCCTTGCGCGTGAGCGCCCGGCCCAGCGGCTCGCCGCCACGGCTGAGCGCATAGACCACGGTGGGATCGGATTCGAGCCGCATACCGAGACGCAGGCGGTTCATGAACACGCCCGCCACCCGCGCGCGCTCGGCTTCGACGCCCGTCTCCTTCTCGACGATCGAGGCCAGGATCAGCGCTTCGCGCGGCGTCGCAAGGGGCAGGTCCGGCGCGCGCCGGTCCCACAATTCGGCCAGCGTGCGTTGCATGGCGGCGGCCATGCGCACCACCATGTCGTCGCGCTTATCGCCGTAGGAATAGTTATAGGTTTCCGGCAACAGCTCGCCCTCTCCGGGCTGCTTGCCGATCTGGCCGGACAGGGCTTCCGCCGCACCCACGATCTCCAGCGCCTCTGCCGTCGTCAGCCCCTCGGGCACGGTCAGACGCCGCACATAAGTCTTGCCGCTCGCCAAGAGCTCGACGATGGCGTGTGTGCTGGCCTGGGCGGGAATCTCGTATTCGCCCGCGCGCAAAGAACGGCCATGCAGGAGCCGTGCTCCCATCTCGAAGACGAAGCCCCGCTCGATCACCCCCGCTTGCTCCAGGCGCCGCGCGATACCCGAGACGCCTGTGCCGGGCGGGATCACGACCAGAACGGTCTCGCTGCTTGGACCTGGCCTCTCGAAGGCGCGATAGCCCCACCAGCCAGCGGCACCCGCGCACAGGAGAAGAACAGCCGCCGCCGCAAGCGCGGCGCGCCAAACGCCGCGGCGAAGCGGCGGGGACGCAGGGGATTCCGGTTGAGGAGCAGGATCGGGGGGAGCGGAAGCACCCTCCATCCCGGCCCCGTCAGGACGCGGCGGCGAAGATCAGCGAGACGTTGGTGCCGCCGAAGCCGAAGGAGTTGCTCATCACGTGGCGGAGCGCCCTCTTCTGCGCGACCTTGGCCACCAGGTTGATGTCGCAGCCGGGTGACGGGTTCTCGAGGTTGAGTGTCGGCGGCACGACGCCGTCTCGCATCGCCAGGATGGCGAAGACGGCCTCGACGCTGCCCGCGGCGCCCAGAAGATGGCCGATAGCCGACTTGGTCGAGGAGACGCAGAACTTGTAGGCGTGGTCGCCGAACAGGCGCTTCACCGCACCCAACTCGATCTCGTCGCCCAGGGGCGTCGAGGTGCCGTGCGCGTTGACATAGTCGATGTCAGTCGTGTTCAAGCCCGCGCGCTTCAGCGCGTTGCGCATCGCGCGGAAGCCGCCATTGCCGTCGTCGGGCGGCGCCGTGATGTGATGCGCATCGCCCGAAAGTCCATAGCCGACCACCTCGGCATAGATCTTCGCGCCGCGCGCCTTGGCATGCTCGTATTCCTCGAGCACGACGATGCCGGCGCCCTCGCCCATCACGAAGCCGTCGCGGTCCTTGTCCCAGGGCCGCGACCCCTTCTCGGGCGTGTCGTTGAAGCTGGTGGACAATGCGCGCGCGGCGGCGAAGCCCGCCATGCCGATACGGCAGACGGCCGCTTCCGCGCCGCCCGCGATCATCACATCGGCATCGTCGCACTGGATCATGCGCGCGGCGTCGCCCAACGCGTGCGCGCCGGTCGAGCAGGCCGTTACCACCGCGTGGTTCGGGCCCTTGTAGCCGTAGCGGATCGAGACGTGCCCCGAGGCCAGATTGATCAGCGCGGCCGGAATAAAGAACGGCGACAGCCGGCGCGGCCCCTTTTCATGGAGCAGCAGCGTGCCGTTGTAGATCTCCTCCAGCCCGCCGATGCCCGAGCCGATCAGGACGCCCGTGCGGTCCAGCGCCTCTTCGTCGGTCGGTTTCCAGCCCGCGTCGCCGATGGCCTGTTCGGCCGCGGCCAGCGCATAGACGATGAAGCGGTCCATCCGCCGGCGTTCGCGCGCATCGACCCAATCGTCGGCGTTGAACAGCCCGTCGGCGGAGCTGCCTTGCGGCACCTGTCCCGCGATCTTGGACGTAATGTCGGAAACATCGAAGTTTTGGATCGATGTGATGCCCGATTCGCCCGCGATCAGGCGCGACCATGTCTTCTCCACGCCGCATCCCAGCGGCGTGACGAGACCGAGACCTGTGACGACAACTCGGCGCATGGCTTCAGCGCCCGACGCGATCAGTCGGGATGGAAGGATTAATCAACGAATGGGCCGCCGAACCGAACTCTCGCGAACTCACGTGGCCTGCGAGATATAGTCGATGGCATCCTTCACCGTGACGATCTTCTCGGCGGCGTCGTCAGGGATCTCGCAGCCGAACTCTTCCTCGAACGCCATGACCAGCTCGACCGTGTCGAGACTGTCCGCGCCCAGGTCATCGATGAACTTCGCGCTGCTCGTGACCTTGGCTTCGTCCACGCCGAGATGCTCGACCACGATCTTCTTCACGCGTTCGGCGACGTCGTTGCTATCTGCCATCTATGAGTTCCCTTGAGTGACTTTTCTGAAGTTACATCCGCCGAACCGGCGCGCCGGCGATCGCCCCCTGAAACACCGCGCCGCTAAAAGGCGCGGCTTCGTATCATAGTCCCGGCGCGTTTTCTAGCGTCTGACCGTACGGCCAATTTCCCATCATATCATCGCCATACCGCCGTTCACATGCAAGGTCTGGCCGGTGACGTACGCAGCCTCCTCGGAGGCCAGGTAGACAGCGGCCCCGGCGATGTCGGCGACAGCACCCAGCCGCGCGGACGGGATGCGTTCCAGGAGTTTCTTCCGCTGCTCTTCCGTCAAGGCGTCGGTCATCGGCGTGGCGATGAAACCGGGCGCGATGCAGTTCGCGGTGATGTTGCGCGAGGCCACTTCGGCGGCCAGCGCCTTGGTCATGCCGATCATGCCGGCCTTGGCGGCGGCGTAGTTGGCTTGGCCCGGATTGCCCGTCACGCCCACGATCGAGGTGATGCCGATGATGCGGCCCCAGCGCCGCTTCATCATGCCGCGCAGGCACGCCTTGGACAGACGGAACGCAGCCGCGAGATTCACGTTGAGGACAGTTTGCCAATCCTCCTCGCTCATCCGCATGGCCAGCGTGTCGCGCGTGAGGCCCGCGTTGTTGACCAGGATGTCGAGCGTGCCGAGCTCCGCCTCGACCGCCTTCACCAATGGCTCGGCCGCGGCGGGATCGCCGAGATCGGCCGGCGTCACGATCGCGCGTTCGCCCAGTTCGGCCTTCAGCGCATCCAGCGCTTCGCGTCGCGTACCGGACAGTGCGACCTTGGCGCCCTGGGCGTGAAGCGCGCGGGCGATCGCGCCGCCAATGCCGCCGGACGCACCGGTGACCAGCGCCGACTTGCCGCTCAGATCGAACATCGAAATCTCCTAGAAGAGTTTGATCAACGCGTCGACGTCGCCGGGTGCGCCGACCGACAGGGCATTCATGTCCTTGCTGATCCGCTTGGCCAACCCGGACAGGACCTTGCCCGCGCCCAACTCAACCACCATGTCGACGTCGTGCGCGCGCATATAGAGAATGCCTTCGCGCCAGCGGACCAGCGCCGTCACCTGCTCGACCAGCAAGCGGCGGATCTCGGCGGGATCGGCCACGGCCGAAGCCGTCACGTTGGCGATCACCGGCACCGACGGCGGCGCCATCGCCACCGTGCCCAACTTCTCATCCATGACGCGCGCCGCGGGCTCCATCAGCGCGCAATGGAACGGCGCGCTGACAGGCAGCATGATCGCGCGCTTGGCACCCTTGGCCTTGGCCAGCTCGGCCGCGCGCGCGACGGCCGCAGCCGCGCCGCTGATCACCACCTGCTCGTCGGAATTGTCGTTCGCGGCCTGACAGGCCTCGCCCTGCGACGCTTCTTCGGTCACCGCGCGGACAGAATCGAGGCCAAGGCCGAGAACCGCCGCCATGGCACCCTGCCCGACCGGCACCGCTTTCTGCATGGCCTGACCGCGCGCCTTGAGAAGCCTCGCCGCATCGGCCAGCGAAAACGTGCCCGCCGCAGCCAGGGCCGAATACTCGCCGAGAGAATGTCCGGCCACGAACTTCGCCACTTGGCCAATCTTGTGGCCGGCCTCCTTCTCCACCACCCGGACGACCGCCATGCTGACCGCCATCAGGGCGGGCTGGGCGTTCTCGGTCAGGACCAGATCGGTTTCCGGCCCCTCGAACATCAGGCGGGACAGGTTTTGTCCCAGCGCGTCGTCAACCTCTTGAAAAACCTCACGGGCTGCCGGAAAAGCGGTGGCCAGGTCCCGTCCCATTCCGACCGCCTGAGAACCTTGGCCGGGAAACACGAATGCGCGCGCCATGGAGAATCGCCGTTGGAGAAGCTGGGGACAGTGATACCCTGGCCTCCCAGCCTGTCAAGGCGACGGTTTCGACCGGTCACCTAGAGGGGCTTTCGCCTGGAAAACCCTTGCGGAAAAGGGTGCTTGCTGTATAAAGCGGGCGCTCACGGAAGGTCGGTGCGCGCCGCGCGGATCCCGAACGGGATCTCGCTGTGGCGTATAATGCTTTTCGCGCCGCCGCCAATCGAGGAGACCTTATGGCGTACTACGAGAACATCTTCATTGCCCGCCAGGAGATTTCTCCCGCGCAGGTCGATGCGCTGGTCGAGAAGTTCACGGGCATCGTGACCGAGGGCGGCGGGACCGTCACGAAGAAGGAATACTGGGGCCTTCGCAGCCTGTCCTACCGGATGAAGAAGAACCGGAAGGCGCACTATGTGCTGCTGAACCTGGACGCGCCGCCGGCCGCCGTGAAGGAGCTGGAGCGCAACGAGGGGCTCGACGAGGACGTGTTGCGTTTCATCACCGTTCGGGTGGAAGCGCTGGAAGAAGGCCAGTCGGCCATGATGCGCCGCGACCGCGATGACCGCGGCGACTTCGGCGGCGGACGCGGCTTTGGTGGCCCCGGCCGTGGTGGTTTCCGCGGCGGCCCCGGCGGCGGCCGTGGTGGTTTCCGTGATGATGGCGGCCGTGGCCGCGGACGCGATGGCGATGCCCCCGCAGCGCCGGTCGAAGGAGAAACGGCATGAGGGACTCGGCTCCCAAGCGTGATGGCGCCCGTGGTGGTGCTGGTGGTGGCGCAGGTGGCGCGGCCGGTGGCCGCCGTCCGTTCTTCCGCCGCCGCAAGAGCTGCCCGTTCTCGGGCCCGAACGCGCCGAAGATCGACTACAAGGACGTGCGCATGTTGTCCCGCTTCATCTCGGAGCGCGGCAAGATCGTCCCGAGCCGCATCACGGCCGTATCGACCAAAAAGCAGCGTGAGCTGACCAAGGCGATCAAGCGCGCCCGTTATCTCGGTCTGCTGCCGTATATGATCCATTAAACCCGCGCCGCTTCTGCGGCCGCGAGGTCACGGCGCCGGCAAGATCCCGTTTCGGAATCCCGGCTGCCGCGCCGCCATCGGGCGGCGAGACGTGGAGTTGGATTCGAACCATGTCGAAGACGCCGGTGATCGCGCTCGTGGGCGGCGTTGCGAGCGCGTTGCTGTTCGTCGCGCTTCTCTTCTTTCCCTCTCCGGCGACCATGTTGTTCATATACATGGTGCCATTGCCCCTGTTTCTGATCGGCTTTTCCCAGGGACTGGCCTCGGCCGCCATCGCGGCCGGTAGCGCCACGTTGGTCGCGGGCGGCTTCGGCGGCCTGACCCTAGCTTTGATCTTCGGCATCGTGATTGCCCTACCGGTCCTTTTCATCGTGCGGCAAGCGCTGCTGTCGCGAACCGGTCCGGACGGTACGACCGAGTGGTACCCGCCCGGCTTGCTGCTAGGTTGGTTGACCGGTCTTGCGGCCGCGGCGCTTGCGCTGGTGGTGCTGGTTCAATGGGGCGGCGGGGGTGATCTGCCGGATGCGATCCGCGCCCGTTTCCAGGAAGGGCTGACGCAGTTCCAGGGCGACCCCGATACGGCCGCGGTGGCCGCGCGGCTTGAAATGTGGGGCGATGTGCTGGCCAATTTTCTGCCCGCCATCTTGGCCTGCGTGTGGCTCGTCGTCCTGTCGTTGAACGCCATCGTCGCCCAGGGCGCCCTCGCCCGCGGAGCCCATGCCAAGCGCCCTTCGCCGCGGCTTTCCAGCATCGAGGCGCCGGGCTGGGTAATGTACGCGCTGGCCGCCGCCTTGCTGGCCTGGGTCACCGGCCTGGATGGGCTTGAATTCCTAGGCCAAAACCTGGCCCCCGTGCTGGCGATTCCTTTCTTCTTTGTCGGGCTGGCCGTTGTACACAGCTTCGCCCGCCGATTCTCCGGACGCGCGCTGATCTTGGCCGCGTTCTACATGATATTGATCTTGCTCGGCTTTCTTGCCATGTTGCCGGTCACCGCGATAGGGTTCGCGGAGACGTGGACGCAGTTCCGACGGCGCTGGGCCGGAGCCGAGCCCGTTTAGGAGGACGACCCAATGCAAGTCATTCTACTGGAGCGCATCGAGCGCCTGGGCAACATGGGCGACGTGGTTAACGTCAAGCCCGGCTTCGCGCGGAATTTCCTTCTGCCGAAGAAGAAGGCGCTGCGCGCGACCGACGAGAACAAGGCGTTCTTCGACAAGAAGCGCGC
>CADEGL010000012.1:77542-81955 GCA_902826885.1 uncultured Alphaproteobacteria bacterium
GGAGACCCGGAAAACATGGGGGAGCAGATGCTGTTTGGGCGTCTGTTGCAGCATGTGGTTCGCACCGGCGCCTTAACGGTCGTCGACGCCAATGGCGTCATGCACCGGTTCGGCGATGGGAGCGGTCGTCCTATCGCCATCAAGCTCCACGACCGCAAGCTCCATTACAAACTGTTCCTCCATCCCGAACTCCATCTGGGCGAAGCCTTCATGGAGGGCACGCTGACCTTCGAAGAAGGCACGCTGCGGGATCTTTTGGTTCTCTTCGGCCAAAATCTGGCGAACTACCGGCAACATGGCTTCCACCGCGCGGCCAGCCGCCTGCGCACGATGTTGCGCAATCTGTGGCAGCACAATCCGATCGGCCGCGCGAAGGAAAACGTCGCACACCATTACGATCTGTCGGGAAAACTCTACGATCTGTTCCTCGACAAAGACCGCCAATATTCCTGTGCGTATTTTTTGACCGGCAACGACACCGTCGAGAGCGCGCAAGAAAACAAGAAGCGCCATATCGCGGCCAAGCTTCTGCTGAAGCCAGGTCAAAAGGTCTTGGATATCGGCTCGGGCTGGGGTGGCCTGGCCCTTTATCTGGCCGACGTCGCCAACGTGGATGTGACGGGCGTGACCCTTTCGGAGGAGCAGCTCAAGATTTCGAACCGCCGCGCGGCCGACGCCGGGCTTTCAAACAAAGTGCACTTCCACTTGAAGGATTATCGAAACGAAACCGATCGCTACGACCGCATTGTTTCCGTCGGCATGTTCGAGCATGTCGGCGCCCAGCATTACGACGAATTCTTCGCCCAGGTCCGCGCCCTGCTGAAGGATGACGGCGTGATGCTGCTGCATTCCATCGGACGAATGGAGCCGCCCGGGCATACCAATGCCTGGCTGCGCAAATACATCTTCCCGGGCGGTTACTCCCCCGCCCTGTCCGAAGCCGTCGCCGCGGTCGAGCGCGCGGGCCTGTGGATCACCGATATCGAGATCTTACGCCTGCACTATGCCGAAACGCTGGTCGAGTGGGCGCGCCGCTTCCGCGCCAACCGCGATGCGATCAAGAAGCTCTACGACGAACGGTTTTGCCGGATGTGGGAGTTCTATCTGACCGGCTGCGAGGTCTCGTTCCGGTATTTCGACCAGATGGTCTTCCAAATGCAGATCGCCAAAAAGCCGGACGCGGTGCCGCTCACGCGCGATTACATCACCGAGTGGGAACGCACCCAGCGACGCGGGCTGGCGGCGGCGCAGTAGCCGGCTCCACTTATCCCCGATCTCCACACCCTGTGGGGAGATATTTTGGGGACCGTTCGTTCATGGTCACTTTTGCGGTAACGATCGAGACCGGTGGCTGGTAACCTTCCTGGACCGCGCCCGATTTCCAGGCGCGATCGGACACCAGGGATCATGAATCAAAACGTCACGCCATTCCGAGGCCCGTCGGCCCCGGACGAACCGCCTACCTACCGTACTCCGCCGCACAACGTCGAGGCCGAGATGGCGCTGTTGGGCGCCATCCTGACCAACAACCGTGCCTATGAGCGGGTCTCGGAGTTCCTGCTGCCGCAGCATTTTTACGATCCGACGCACGAGCGGATCTTCAATGCGATCATGAAGCTGATCGAGCAAGGCCAGATCGCCGATCCGGTGACGCTCAAGAACTTCTTCGAGCATGACGGCAGTCTGGAGCAGATCGGCGGCCCGCAGTATCTCGCCCGGCTGGCCTCCTCGGTCGTCACCCTGGTCAACGCCGGCGACTATGGCCGCACCATCTATGACCGCTTCCTGCGCCGCCAGCTCATCGCCATTTCCGAGGACACCGCCGACAGCGCCTATAGTTACGACCTCGACGTGCCCGCCAACGCGCAGATCGAGCGCACCGAGCAAGCGTTGTTCGACCTGGCGACCTCGGGCCAATACGGCCAAGGCTTCAAAAGCTTCGGCAAGGTGCTGACCGAAGCCGTTCAGATCGCCGAGGCCGCCTATAAGCGCGACGGGCAGACGACCGGCATCGCGACGGGCTTCACCGAACTCGACGCCAAGCTGGGCGGCCTGCACAGCGGCGAGCTGATCGTCCTGGCCGCCCGCCCGTCCATGGGCAAATCGGCCTTGGCCACGAACATCGCCTTCAACGCCGCGCGCGCCTATCGCGAGGAAACCGACGAGACCGGTAAACAAAAGGTGGTGGACGGCGCCGTGGTCGGTTTCTTCTCGCTGGAAATGTCCTCGGAAGAGTTGGGCACCCGCATCCTGGCGGAAGAATCCAAGATTTCGTCCCACAAGATCCGCAAGGGCGAAATCTCCCAGTCGGAGTTCCCCGAGATCGTGCGCGCGGCCCAGTCGCTTTCGCGCGCGCCGTTCTTCATCGACGACACGCCAGCCCTATCGGTTTCGGCCATGCGCACGCGCTCGCGCCGTCTGAAGCGGCAACATGGCCTGTCGCTGATCGTGGTCGACTATCTGCAGCTTCTGCGTCCGTCCGGCGAATCGCGCCATGACAGCCGTGTCCAGGAAGTCGCCGAGATCACGCGATCGCTGAAAGCCTTGGCCAAGGAACTGGACGTTCCGGTCGTGGCTTTGGCCCAGCTTTCGCGCGGGCCCGAGCAACGCGAAGACAAGCGGCCCCAGCTCGCGGACCTGCGCGAATCCGGCACCATCGAGCAGGATGCCGACGTCGTCATGTTCATCTACCGCGAAGAGTATTACCTGCAGCGGCAGGAGCCTGGTGCCGGCACGGCCGAGCACGCCAAATGGCAGGAAGACATGGCCAAGGTCCACAACCTGGCCGAGGTGATCGTCGGCAAGCAGCGAAACGGCCCGACCGGCACGGTGCGGCTCTATTTCCGCCCCGAGTTCACGCGCTTCGAGAATTATCTGTCCGACGACCACCTGCCCGACCACGAGCTGTGAGATGGGCGCCGACGGCGGGGCCGGCGCCCTTCTCACCATCGACCTCGACGCGATCGCCGAAAATTACCGCCGGTTGCGCGCCCGGCTGACCCGCGCGGTGTGCGGCGCCGCCATCAAGGCCGACGCCTATGGCTTGGGCGCCGTGCGTGTCGGGCCGGCCCTGGCCCGTGCCGGTTGCCGCGATTTCTTCGTCGCCCACCTCGATGAGGGCGTGGCGCTGCGGCCGCGCCTGCCGGATGCCACGATCCATGTCCTGAATGGCGTCTTGCCCGGCGAAGAGGGCGAGTTCGCCGCCCACAGCCTCATCCCCGTTCTTAACTCTCTTCCGCAACTTGACCGCTGGTCGAAATGGGGCCGCGAGCGCGGCGTACGCCCGGCCGCGCTCCACATCGACACCGGCATGTCGCGCCTGGGGCTGGAAGAGCCGGACGTCGCGGTGCTGGCGGATGATCCAAGCCGCCTCGACGGCATCGACCTGCGCCTGACCGTCAGCCATCTGGCCTGCGCCGAGGAGCCCGAGAACCCGATGAATCTGGTTCAGCGCGCGGCCTTCGAGCGGGCCCGCGCGCGCCTTCCCCGTGCGGGGGCCAGCCTGGCCAATTCCTCCGGCATCTTCCTTGGGCCGGACTATCAGTTCGACCTGGCCCGGCCAGGTGCCGCGCTCTACGGCGTCAATCCGACGCCGGGGCAACCCAATCCGATGCTGCCCGTGGTGCGGCTGGAGGGACGCATCATCCAGGTGCGCGACATTGACCACCCCAGGACGGTTGGGTACGGTGCCGCGCACTCCATCCGCCGGAGATCGAAAATCGCCACTGTGGCAATCGGTTACGCCGACGGATACCTCCGCTCCCTGAGCGGCCGCGGCCTATGCCGCCTGGCCGGGCTGGAAGTTCCCATCGTGGGCCGTGTCTCCATGGACCTGATCACCATCGACGTCACGGACGTTCCCGCGAACCAAGCCATCGAAGGCGCGGTGGTCGAAGCCATTGGCGGCCAGCATACGGTCGATGACGTGGCCGAGACGGCCGGAACCAACGGGTACGAGATTCTCACATCGCTGGGGCCGCGCTACCGGCGCCGCTATACCGGGGCCGGAGCGTAAGACATGCCCATCATCACCCCCATCGGCCGTGTCGTCCTCTCGTTCTTCGCGGCGGCGGGACGCCTGGCGCTCTTCGCGCTCAACGGCCTACAGCATTGCTTCCGGCCGCCGTTCTTCCCGCGCTTGATCGGCCACCAGATGCTGGAGATCGGCTATTACTCGCTGCCCGTGGTCGGCCTGACCGCCATCTTCACCGGCATGGTGCTGGCGCTGCAGAGCTACACCGGCTTCTCACGCTTCAACGCCGAATCGGCGATCGCCACGGTCGTGGTCCTGTCCGTCACCCGCGAGTTGGGGCCCGTGCTGGCTGGCCTGATGGTCGCGGGCCGCATCGGCGCCGCCATGGCGGCCGAGATCGGCACCATGCGCGTGACCGAACAGATCGACGCGCTGACCAC
>CADEGL010000013.1:0-17768 GCA_902826885.1 uncultured Alphaproteobacteria bacterium
TCCTTCGGGCACATGACCGAATCGATGCCCAAGAGGTTCACGCCGCGCAGCAGGAACGGGATCACGGTGGTCTTCAGTTCCGCGCCGCCCGCCAGGCCGCAGGCCGAAACGCTGCCGCCATACTTCACCTGAGTCAGCAAATTCGCGAGCGTGTTGCCGCCCACACTGTCGATGGCGCCGGCAAAGCGTTCGCCGCCGAGCGGACGGGTCGGGGCCTCGCCGATCTCCTTGCGGTCGATGATCGTCTTGGCGCCCAGCTTCTTCAGATATTCGTGCGTCTCCGCGCGACCGGTGGACGCGGCCACGTTGTAGCCGAGCTTGGCCAGGACGGCGACGGCCACGCTGCCGACGCCGCCGGCAGCACCGGTCACCAGCACTTCGCCCGAAGCCGGCGTCACGCCGTGCGCTTCCAGCGCCATGATGGCGAGCATGGAGGTGAAGCCCGCCGTGCCGACCGCCATGGCCTGGCGCGTGTCGAGGCCCGCCGGCAGCGGCACCAGCCAGTCGCCCTTCACGCGCGCCTTGGTGGAATAGCCGCCCCAATGCGCCTCACCGACGCGCCAGCCGGTCAGGATGACCTTGTCACCCGGCTTGAACTCCTTGTTGTCGGAGGCTTCGACCGTGCCGGCGAAGTCGATGCCGGGAACGTGCGGGTAATTGCGCACCAGACGGCCGAGACCGTTCACGACCAAGCCGTCCTTGTAGTTGAGCGTCGAGTACTCGACAGCGACGGTCACGTCGCCCTGGGGCAAAGCGGAATCGTCCAGCTCGCGGATCGAGGAGCTGACTTTGCCCTCATTTTCTTCGAGCACGAGGGCCCGGAACGTCTTGGCCATGATGTCCTTCCGTGGGTTTCGATGAATTTGTATGGGCCGCCAGAGATAGCCGCCGCTGCGCCGCACCATAACAAATGGTTCTGGCGCGGGTAAGGGCGGCGCTGGCAGCCGCGGGCCGAGAGTGCTGCCTGAAACTTCTTTGATATCAGATCGTTAGCGATTCAGAACGGTCCGAACTTCTGATACTCTTTCGGGCGGTCGTTCGTTTTCGTGAGAGGTCGATGACGGATGCGTGATGCGAGCCTGATTGCCCAAAATCATCTCGTCTTTCCCGCCTACCGACTGGTCACCACCGAAATCCTCTACCACATGCCGGATTTTCCCGGCCTGCTCCAAACCTTCATCTGGCAGACCCACGACGTGGCGCCGCGTTTTCCGCGGGTGATGCGCTTTCTGGATTTCTGGGCGCGCGACCTGGCGGGCGCGCTCCATTCCGTAACTCTGGTTCAGGCCGGACCGGAGGCGGTGGAACGCTGGCGCTTCGCGGATGGAGCCTTCACGCTTCACTGACGCGGAAGCGTATCCACGAAGCGGACCGGCTCGCCGCCAGCCGCGCCGAGCAGCGTGTCGTCGCGCATGGCCACGCGTCCGCGCAGGATGGCGGCGATCGGCCAGCCCGTCACTTCGGCGCCGTCGAAGGGTGTCCAGCCGGTCTTGCTGGCGATCCACTTGTTGGTGATCGTCCGGCGCGCATTTAGGTCCACGAGCGTGAAGTCGGCATCGTAGCCGACGGCGATGCGGCCCTTCCCTGCAATGCCGTAGATGCGCGCCGCGCCCGCGCTGGTGAGGTCGACCAGCCGCTCCAGGCTCAGCCGCCCCTGATGGACATGCTCCAGCATGATGGGCAGCAGCGTCTGCACGCCCGGCATGCCGGATGGGCTCTGCGGATAGGGCTTCGACTTCTCGTCCTTCGTATGGGGTGCATGGTCGGAGCCCAGCACGTCGACGATGCCTTGCGCGACCGCCCGCCACAGACCCTCGCGATGGCGCGCCTCGCGCACCGGCGGGTTCATCTGGGCGTAGGTGCCGAGCCGGTCGTAGCAATCGGGCGCGGCCAGCGTCAGATGCTGGGGCGTCACCTCGACGGTGGCCACATCCCTGTTCTCGGCCAGAAGCGGCATCTCGTCGGCCGTCGAGATGTGCAGCACATGGATGCGCCGTCCCGCGCGGCGCGCCAGGTTCAGGATGCGGCGTGTCGCCAGCACTGCCGATTCCACGTCGCGCCAATCGTGGTGCGCGTGCGGTTTTCCTGCCTTCTCGGCGATTTCCTTGCGCGCGAGAAGGCGCGGCTCGTCCTCGGCGTGAATGGCCACGCGCCGCGTGCCGGATTTCAGCACGCGCAGAAGCGTGTCGTCGTCGGAGACCAGAAGACTGCCGGTCGACGAGCCCATGAACACCTTCACCCCACAGCAGCCCGGCAGCTTCTCCAGCGCGCCCAGCTTCTCGGCGTTCTCGTCGGCGGCGCCCATGAAGAAGGCGTGGTCACACCAGGCGCGCCCCTTGGCGCGGCGCAGCTTGTCGGCCAGATCGGCTTCCGTCAGCGTGCTGGGCTTGGTGTTGGGCATCTCGAACACGGTGGTGACGCCGCCCAGCAAGGCACCCGCGGTGCCGGTGGCCAGGTCTTCCTTATGCTCCAAGCCCGGCTCGCGGAAATGGACCTGGGTGTCGATCACGCCGGGCAGGACGTGCAACCCTTTGGCGTCGAACACCTCGCCCGCGGCGCTACGGTCGATGGCACCGATGGCGGCGATGCGTCCGCCCACAACACCAATATCGGCCGGCACGATGCCACCCGGCGTCACGGCCTGGCCGCCCGCGATCAGAAGGTCGTACCGGGAAGCGGTCATGAGATCCTCCGTTGCCTTATGCGTGAGCCAGGGTTTCGAGCGCGTCGCCAGCCGGCTGCAGGCCCAGCACGTGACGCCGATGCCATAGGGCATAGAACAATAGTGTCCAACAGGCGAATCCCACACGCTTGCCCTCGGCGCGGAATAGCGCCTCGACCGCGCCCGGCCTGCACAGTTCCGCCACGCCCGGCTGACGCGCCACAAGAGGCCCCGCGTCCAAACGCCGCGCGGCGATCCATTCACCGACCGGCACGGTAAAGCCGCGCTTTTTCGAGAACGGCTCGGCGGCAGGAAGGCTGCGCTCCAACCAACGCCGCAGAATGAACTTGCCCATGCCGTTACGCACCTTGAGCCGGTCGGGCAAGGGAAAGGCGGCCTGCGCCATCACCGGATCGAGGAACGGCGTGCGGCCTTCGACCGCGTTCGCCATCAGGCAACGGTCCAGCTTGGTGAGCAGGTCGTTGGGCAACCAATCGGCGCAATCGACGGCCTGGGCCGCCTGCAGCCGCGTGCGCCCGTCCTGGTCCGCCGTGGCCTCTGCGGCCGCGATGCCGTCGCGCCAGCCCGGCCCGCCGTCGCGCAAGACCTCGAGCCCCTCGAAGATCCCGCGCGCGCGCATGGCCCGACCGCCGATCCACCACGGGCGCATCGTGCTGCGGTAGCGGCCGTAGCCCGCGAACAGCTCGTCCCCACCCTCGCCCGACAGCACGACGGTCACATCGCGCCGCGCCGCGCGCGCGAGGAGGTAGGTCGGCAGAATCGCGTAGTCCGCGGCAGGATCGTCCATGGCGGCAGCCACCTCCGGCAGCATCCGCCAGAAATCCTTGTCGGAGAATGCGACCTCGATATGCTCCGCACCCGCCGCCCTGGCCACGGCCTGGGCATGGGCGCGCTCGTCGCGCGCCGCGGTGCCGGGGAAGCCCACCGTGAAGGCGCGCACCGGTCGATCGTTGAGGCGCGCCATCATGGCAAGCACAGCCGAGCTGTCGACGCCGCCCGACAGGAACATGCCGTAGGGTACGTCCGAACGCTGATGCACGTTGACCGAATCCTCGAAGGCCGCATCGAGCCGCTTGAGCGCCTCGTCCTCGTCGAGACTTTCCGTACCGCCCGCGGGCAGCGCGGACATCCGGCGGCGCTCGACCACCTTGCCCCCAGACACCACGATAGTCTCGCCAGGTAACACGCGCTCGATGCCATCCAGCACGCCCGAGCGGCCGGTGGTGAATTGAAGCTGCAGCAACTCGACTGCCCGGGCCCGGTTGACGCGCGGCGCGACCAAACCGGCCTCGATCAAGGCATGGGGTTCGGATGCGAAGGCGAAGCCCTGCGGCGTCTCGGCATAATAGAGCGGCTTGATGCCGAACGGATCGCGCGCCAGCACCAACCGCCGCTCCGCCGGATCATGCAACGCGATCGCATACATGCCGCGCAAGTGGTGGGTGAAGTCGAGTCCGTGACGGCGATAAAGGTAAAGCGGTGGCTCGCAGTCGGAGCCGGTACGGTAGTTGTATTCCGGCGAGGCCGCACGCAACTCGACATGGTTGTAGATCTCGGCATTGGCGATGAGCGCCAGCCCGTCCGGGCCGTGCAGCGGCTGGTCGCCGGTCTTGAGGTCGATGATAGCCAGACGTGTCTGCACCAGGGCCACGTCGCCCGCCGCGTAATGCCCGATACCGTCCGGGCCGCGATGGAGCAAGGCGGCTTCCAGGCGGCGCAGCACGCCGCCGTCCGGCGCCCGCCCATCCACCGCCATCAGGCCCGCGATTCCGCACATCAGCGGGTGATCGCTTTGAAGAAGGCCAGATAGCGCGCGACGATGGCCTGTTCGGTGAACTCGGCCTCGTAATGCTTGCGGCCGGCCTCGACGATACGCGCGCGCATGCCCGAATCGTCGAACACCCGCCGGATACCGTCGGCCAGCGCCGCCGCGTCGTCCACCGGCACCAGCACACCGAGATCGTCGTGATGAATCAAATGCGAGGGACCCATGCTGCGCGCGGCCACCACGGGGCGCCGGTGCGCCCAGGCTTCGATCACGATATTGCCCAACGGCTCATAGCGCGACGGGCAGACCAGCATGTCGGCCGTGGAGTAGAGCGCGCCGACATCGCGCCGCCAGCCGAGGAATTTGGTTCGCTCAGCAACGCCCAATTTGACCGCCCGCTCCTTGAGCGCGGCTTCTTCCGGTCCTTCGCCCGCGAGCAGAAGCCATGCGTCCGCCAGCGACGGCAGCGCGTCGATCAGTACGTCGAATGCCTTGTTGGTGTGCAGGCGGCCCAGCGCGAGCAGGAGCTTGGCCTGCTCAGGCACCCCCAGCGCCGCACGCGGGATGGCCGCCATGGGATCGCAATCGACGAAATTCGGCAGGTAATGTGCCCGCCCCTCGGGCCAGCCACCGCGCACGGCATAGGCCACGATATCGGGCGTGTTGCCGACCAGGTGGTTACAGTTGTCGTAGTACTTCAGATCGTAATAACCGCCGAGGCGCGCGACGTGGACGAAGTCGCCACGCGGGCAAAACTTCGTGGCGCGGCTCATCCAGGTCATCACGATCTCGGGCCGGAAGGACGCGATCTCGCGCTTGAAGGCGGGCTTGGTCGACAGATCGAGCAGGCCGCCGAAGGCCAGCTGCACCGGCTCGATGCCGCCCGCGCGCAGGACGCCCGCGCGCTCGGCGTTCTCGCGTATCAAGACGCGCTGCTCTAGCCCCGCGCGCCCTAATGCCGGCGCGAGACGCTCGAAGAAGGCTTCCGCGCCGCCGTGCTCGGACCCCGCCATGGCCTGAAGAACGCGTGTCATTCCCGCTCCAGCTTCGCTTTCAGGTGGGACAGAAGCGGATAGAGCCCAGCCATGAGCGCCAGGAGAACGCCGTAACCGCCCTCCTTGTAGCCCTTGCGGCTGACGTAGCATTTGTAGAAGCGCGAGAAGAAACGCCGGACATTGTCCGGCGTGGTGCCGATCTGCCCGCTGGCGCGCATGTCGGCCGCCCGCGCGGCGGTGTAGCGGTCGAGGCGGCGGATCATGTCCGAGATGTTCTTGTCGACGTAATGGGCCATGGGCTGGCTAAGCGTTTGGCGCACGCCGCCCAACTCCGTCCGGGGATGGATGCGCTGATCGCCCCAGGTTTTCATGCCGCGCGAGAACAGCCGCACCGTGGCGCTGGTGCCCCAGGCCGCGCCCCAGCCATGCCGCACCAGCCGGTCGCCGACATAGTTGTCGATCGGGATCAAGAAATGGCCGGGTGGCGCCGTCGCGATACGCGCGCGGATCTCCGCGGCCAGCTCGGGCGTCACACGCTCGTCGGCATCCACTTCTAAAATCCAATCGCCCGTGCAGAGCGCTATGCCAGCGTTGCGGCGCGGGCCCTCGATCTCCCACGCGCCTTCTAGAATGCGCGCGCCGAACCGCTCGGCGATGGCGCGTGAGCCGTCGGTCGAACGGTCCAGTACGACGACGAGCTCATCGGCGAAGCGCAGGGGCTCCAGACATTGGGCTAGCTGCGCCTCTTCGTTGCGCGCGACGACCAGGGCGGACAGGCGTGGACCGCTCATGCCGCTGCCTCTCCGCGACGCCGCCACAAGGCGTTCGCCGCCGTTTCCACCGTGTCGACCGACAAGTTGCCCATCATCGTGCCCGTCGTGCGGTGATCGTAGCCGGGCCGGCCGATCAGCGTGTCATACGTCTCGGGCGTGCGGACGAAATCCGCATGCGTGCCCCAGGGGCGATAGTCGCCCTCCTTGCTGGGGCCGAAAAGACCGAGCGTCGGCGTGCCCGCCGCCGCGGCCATGTGCATCGTGCCGGAATCGTTGCCGATATAGATCGCGCAGCGGCGCAGGCAGGCAAAAGCTGTCAGCAGGTCCGCACGGCCCACGAGATCGATGCGCCGCTCGGGCGGCAGCGCGGCCAGCACGGGATCGGTGCGCGGCCGGTCCTCTTCCGCGCCGAACACGGCCACCCGCGCGCCAGGCAGAATGCCGCCAGGTGCGGTCAAACGCCGCGCCAGTTCGATGAATTTCTCCGCCGGCCATTCCTTGCCGCGCCAGTTGGCCGCGGGGCCGAGAGCCAGTACGGGACCACCCTGCGGAATCAGCCGCTCGGCCGCTTGCACATGCTCGGGCGCCGTCCACAGGCGCGGGCCCGGCGGATCGGCTTCGAGCCCGAGCGTGCGGGCAAGTTGCTCGACCACGTGAAGCCCCTGCCCCTTGCTCGGGCGCTTCACATAACGGCGCGCGGCGGGAAGCAAATAGGCCGTGGCCGAACCGCGCAGATCGACGACTGTGTGCCACCAGATGCCGACGCAGGCCGACCAGAGCGAGAGCCAGTGCCCGCCACGCGGCCGCTTCCGCATGGCGATCACGCGACGCAGATTGGGCACGGCGGCAAACAACGGCGCGGCCACCGGCCCGCAAGCCACGGTGACGCGCGCGCCGGGGTTCTTTTCCATCAAATGGCCGAGGAGGCCGGTGGACAGAACGGCGTCGCCCACCCGCGTGCCCGTGATGAACAGAATGTTCGTCACCAGTGCGACTCGAAGTCGCCCGCCGCCTCGTCCCAACGCCGGCCGCGCTGCATCGCGCGCGCGGCGTCCGACAGGCGTTTGTAGGTACCGTCGTCGTTCAAGAGACGCAGCACCGCGTTGGCGTAGGCGTCGTCGTCGTTGAACAAAAAACCTGTGGCGCCGTGATAGGCACGGTCCTTCACCGCGCCGCGCGGCCGCGCCACCAGCGGCAATCCACAGGACTGCGATTCGCCGACCGTATGACAATAGATTTCGGCCGCGAAGCCGGGATGAAGATGCGCCCGCGCTTCGCGATAGGCGTTGGCCATCTGCGGATCGGCCATGGGCATCTTGACCACGACGCCCGCGTTCGCGGCCGCCTTCACACGAGCCAGGATCGGTTCGATGGCGGGCGCCACCGGCTCGCCCGCAACGCCCTTTGCCAACGCCGCCGAATAGACGTGAAGCTGCGCCTTGGGCGCGATCGGGTGGATCTTCTCGCGCCACAGATCGATCAGCCAGTCGAGCCCGTGCAGCGGATGGATGGTGGTCAGGGCATGCGGTGGCTCGGCGGGCGCCGTCAGCGCCTCGGCCAGATATTCCGGTCGCATCCCGGGCGGCACGATGACCGTGCGCAGCCGGTCGGGATTGGACCAGCTCTCGGCATGGGCGCGGCTGGAAAAAACGATCATCGGTTTGTGCTGATCGAGCAGCGCCCGGTTTCGCGGCTTCTCCAGATAGGACGCCTCGCCCGCCATCCAGAGGAAGCGCTTCCGCGCGACCTTGACCATGCCCAAAAGCTCCGGCTTGCGGTGCGCGACCAGAATGTCGGTCTCCTCCGGCCGTGGGGAATCCCATGTTTCCCACGTCGCGCTGTCGGCCATCAGCCGATGGGGACAGCGGTTGAAGACTTGCACCTCGTGGTGCGAGCGGCCCAAACCGCCGGCCAAGCCTGCAAAGGCCTTCTCCGCCCCGCCCAATGGCTGGAGCTGTGCCGTGTTGCCGTCGAAAGGGATGGTATCGTCGATTAGTGTGACCCGCATGGGGCCGGAATGTAGCCGCGCCCGCCCCCGGATGACAGGCCCTTGCCTCCAGGCCCTGGACGCCCCACCCTTCGAAAACGGAAGAGAAACCCAGGTCGCCATGCCGCAATTCGCCGCCCTGCCCACCCGCGCCCTTTTGTCCGTCGCCGGCCCCGAGGCGCGGCCGTTCCTGCAAGGCCTTATCTCCAACGACATCGAGAAGGTGGCGCCCGGACGGGCCATCCACGCCGCGCTCCTGACGGCTCAGGGCAAATATCTGCATGACTTCTTCATCGCCGCGCGCGGCGACGGCGCGCTTCTGATCGACTGCGAAGCTGCGCGGCGCGACGACCTGAGGAAGCGGTTGATGATCTATCGGCTGCGCAGCAAGGCCACGATCGAGACGCTGGACGGCTGGAGCGTTTTCGCCGCCTGGGGCGACGGCGTGCTGGAAACATTGGGTCTCGGCACGGAGGCAGGTGCAGCCGCGCCGCTGAGCGGAGGCATGGCGTTTGTCGACCCGCGCCTGGCCGCTCTCGGCGCCCGCGTCTTGCTGCCAAATGACGGCACCGAAGCATTGACCGGCTTCACGCGCGAGGATGCCAGCACCTATGACCGCTGGCGGCTCTTCCATGGCGTGGCCGACGGCAGCCGAGATCTGGAGCCGGAGAAATCCATCCTGCTCGAATCGAACTTCGAGGAGTTGAACGGGGTCGACTTCAACAAGGGCTGCTATGTCGGTCAGGAACTGACGGCGCGCACCAAGTACCGCGGTCTGGTGAAGAAGAGGCTGGTACCGGTCGATGTCACGGGCGCGACCCCCGAGCCGGGCACGCAAATCCTGCTCGACGGCAAGGACGCCGGAACGATGCGCAGCGCGCGGGACGGGCATGGTCTGGCGCTTCTCCGTCTCGATGCCTTCGACGCCGCGGAAGGCACGCTCACCGCGGGCGGCGCGCGTCTTGTCCCCCGTTTGCCCGGCTGGATGCGCCTGCCGGAGAAGGACGCGAACTAGACGTCGCGCTCGACCCGCGCCAGCGCGGCCTGCGCCGCCGCCAGCCGCGCGATGGGTACGCGATAGGGCGAACAGGACACATAATCCAACCCGACCACTTCGCAGAAGCGGATCGACGATGGATCGCCGCCATGCTCGCCGCAGATGCCGAGTTTCAGATCCTTGCGCGCGGCACGGCCCCGTTCGGCCGCGATCTTGACCAGCTCGCCCACGCCTTCTGTGTCCAGCGAGACGAAGGGGTCTTGCTCGACGATACCTTGGCGCAGATAGGAATCCAGGAAATTGCCCGCGTCGTCGCGTGACAGGCCGAAGGTGGTCTGGGTCAGGTCGTTGGTGCCGAAGCTGAAGAACTCAGCCGTCTCGGCGATCTCCTTTGCGCGCAGCGCGGCACGCGGCAACTCGATCATCGTTCCGACCAAGTAGTCGAGCTTGGCCCCCGTGGCCTTCTTCACCTCGCCCGCGACGCGGTCGATCACGGTCTTGAGGATATCCAGCTCCTTCTTCACGCCCACCAACGGCACCATCACTTCCGGCACCACGGGCTTGCCCGATTTCTTTCCGGCTTCGACGGCGGCCTCGAAGATGGCGCGTGCCTGCATCTCGTAGATCTCGGGATACGTAATGCCCAGGCGACAACCGCGATGGCCCAGCATGGGGTTCGATTCATGAAGACGCTGAGCGCGCTGGCGCACCAATGCGACATCCACGCCCGCCGCCTTGGCGACCGCCGCCATGTCGGCCTCGCTGTGCGGCAGGAACTCATGCAGCGGCGGGTCCAACAGACGGATCGTGACCGGCAGCCCGGCCATGATCTCGAACAGGCCGACGAAATCCTGCCGCTGCATGGGCAGGATCTTCGCCAGTGCCCTGCGGCGCCCGGCCTCGTCGCCGGCCAGGATCATCTCGCGCATGGCGACGATGCGCGTCTCGTCGAAGAACATGTGCTCGGTGCGGCATAGACCGATGCCTTCGGCGCCGAAACGGCGCGCGGCCTCGGCGTCCGTCGGCTGATCGGCATTGGCGCGCACCTTGAGGCGGCGCACCTTGTCGGCCCAGCCCATGACGATGGCGAAATCGCCCGTCAGTTCCGGTTGAATGGTGGCGACTTCGCCCAACATGATTTGGCCCGATGCGCCGTCGATGGTGATGCGATCACCCGCACGCACCGCGATCGAACCGGCCGACATGGTACCCGCCGCCGCGTCGATCTTGAGTTCGCCCGCGCCCGCAACGCAGGGGCGGCCCATGCCGCGCGCAACCACCGCCGCGTGGCTGGTCATGCCACCGCGCGCGGTGACGATGCCCTGGGCCGCGTGCATGCCGTGAATGTCCTCTGGGCTGGTCTCGAGCCGTACCAGGATGACGGGGTCGCCTCCGCTCGCGCGCCTCTCGGCCTCGTCCGCGGTGAAGGTCACGAAGCCCGAGGCGGCGCCCGGCGAAGCCGGCAGGCCGCGTGCGATCACCTTGCGCTCGGCCTTGGGGTCGAGGCGCGGATGGAGCAACTGATCGAGCGCGCCCGGCTCCAGCCGCTGCAACGCCTCGCTTTCCTTGATGACGCCTTCCTTCACCATGTCGACGGCAACCTTGAGCGCGGCCTGCGCGGTGCGCTTGCCGCTGCGCGTCTGCAGCATCCACAGCTTGCCCTGCTGCACCGTGAACTCGATGTCCTGCATATCGCGGTAATGGGCCTCGAGCCGCGCCTGAACGTCGACCAGCGCACCGAACGCGTCCGGCATGGTCTCCTCCATCGAGGGACGGCCGCCGCCCGATGTCGCCTTGCCCGCGTTGGTCAGCGGCTGCGGCGTGCGGATGCCTGCCACCACGTCCTCGCCTTGGGCGTTGATCAGGAATTCGCCGTAGAGAAGTCGTTCGCCGGTCGACGGATTGCGCGTGAAGGCCACGCCCGTGGCACAATCGTCACCCATATTGCCGAATACCATGGCCTGGACGTTGACCGCCGTGCCCCAATCCTCTGGGATCGCATGCAGGCGCCGGTAGGTGATGGCGCGCTGATTCATCCAGCTTCCAAACACCGCGCCGACGGCGCCCCACAATTGCTCGTGCACGTCCTCGGGGAAGGGCTTGCCTTGGGCTTCCTGGACCTTCGCCTTGAAGGCGGCCACCAGCTTCTTCAGCGCCTTGGCATCCAGTTCGGTGTCGAGCGTGACGCCGAGTTCTTCCTTCTCCTGCTCCAGGATTTCCTCGAAGCCATAGCGGTCGATCTCCAACACCACGTCGGCATACATCTGGATGAAGCGGCGATAGCTGTCATAGGCGAAGCGCGCATCGCCCGAGCGCTTGGCCAGACCTTCGACCGTTTTCTCGTTGAGGCCAAGATTGAGGACCGTGTCCATCATGCCCGGCATGGAGGCACGCGCGCCGGAGCGCACGGAGACGAGCAGTGGATTTTCCGCGTCGCCAAACTTGGCGCCGACGGACGACTCGATGATCTTCAGCGCAGCCCCGACCTGGTCTTTCAGATCGGCCGGATACTTATTTCCGTTGGCATAGAACCAGGTACAGACCTCGGTGGAGATGGTGAAGCCCGGCGGCACCGGCAAGCCGATATTGCTCATCTCGGCCAGGTTGGCGCCCTTGCCGCCCAGAAGCGCGCGCATCTCCGCACGGCCGTCCGCCTTGCCATCGCCGAAACCGTAGACCCACTTGGTCATGGAATTGCCCTTGGTTGAAATATTCTTCGCCTCGAGCGTCGCGCTTCGAGCCATGACGATCCTCCAATGCCAGTCGACCTTAGACGGACGGCGGGGAGGTCCGCATATTCCGCCGTGTTCCTAACCCTCGACCTTCGAAAAATCGGCGACTTGATTGAGCGTCGCGCGGATGAAGGACAGTAGCCGCAGGCGATTCTCCCGCAACTCGGGATTCTGCGTATTGACCGTCACCTTATCGAAGAAGGCATCGAGGGGACGGCGCAGCTTGGCCATCTCCGCCATGGCTTGGGCGAAGTCTTCCTTCGCCAACGCGGCCTGGAAATGACGCGTCGCCGTTTTCAACTCCTGCATCAAAAGACGCTCTTCGATCTCGGGTAGCTTCGTCGGCTCGACCGGCTGATCGTAGCTCTTCTTATCCTTCTTCTCCTCGATCGCGACGATGTTGGCCGCGCGCTTATAGGCAATCAGAAGATTCGCGCCGTCGTCGGTCTTGAGGAACGCAGCCAACGCATCGACACGGGTCAAGAGACGCACCAAATCGTCCTCGCCGCCCAGCGCGAAGACCGCGTTGACCAGATCGTGGCGCACGCCCTTCTCGCGCAGATGCACCTTCAAGCGGTCGGCGAAGAATTCCACCAGATCATCGGTCGGCGCCTTAGCCCCGGACAATCCATGCAGCTTGAACGCCTGCTCGATGGCGGGGCGCAACGCCAGACGCAGATCGTTCTCCAGGATCAGCCGAATCACGCCCAACGCAGCGCGGCGCAGCGCGAACGGGTCCTTCGAGCCCGTTGGCTTCTCGTCGATGGCGAAGAAGCCCACCAGCGTGTCCAGCTTGTCCGCCAACGCGACGGCAACCGACGTGGGCGCGGTGGGGCACCGGTCATTGGGGCCCAGCGGCGAATAATGCTCGGCCACCGCCATGGCAACCTCGGGCTTCTCGCCCTGGGCCAGCGCATAGTAACGGCCCATCACGCCCTGCAGCTCCGGGAACTCGCCCACCATGCCGGTGGTCAGATCCGCCTTGGCCAGAATGGCGCCGCTGCGCACGTGGTCGCGGTCGGCGCCGGGAATACGTTCGGCCAGATCGACGGAAAGCGCCGCGATGCGCTCGACCTTCTGCCCAACGGTACCGAGCTTTTGGTGGAACACGATGTTGCGCAGCGCCAACACGCGGTCTTCCAGCCGAGCCTTGCGGTCCAGATCCCAGAAGAACTTGGCGTCCGACAGGCGCGCGCGCAGGACGCGCTCATTCCCCGCCACGATGGCCTGCCCCCCGTCCCTGGCCTCCATATTGGCAACGACCAGGAAATGGGGCGCCAATGCGCCTTCCGCGTTCAACAGCGAGAAATATTTCTGATGCGCGCGCATCGACGCGGTCAGCACTTCGGGCGGCAGCTCCATGAACTGCGGGTCGATCCGGCCCATGAGCACCACGGGCCATTCGACCAGGCCCGTCACCTCGTCCAAAAGGCCAGCATCGTCCTTCATGCGCAGCCCGGCGCTTTGCGCGCGCTTCGCGGCCTGCTCACGGATGGCTTCGCGCCGCTCGGCCGCGTCTAGGATCACCTTGGCGCCATGCAGCTTCGCCTTGTAGTCGGGGAAGTCGCGCACGGTAATTCCTGTCGCGTTCAGGAAGCGGTGGCCGCGCGTGAAGGCTCCGAAGGCGATCTCCTCGTCGCCCAGAGACAACGCGCCTTTGATGGCCTTGCCGCCGAAGACCGCTACCATGCCGTGGATAGGCCGGACGAACCGCACCTGATGTGCGCCCCAACGCATCGACTTGGGCCAAGGCAAGGCCAGCGTCGCGACCGGAACCAACTCTGCCAAGACCTCGGTCGTGGCGCGGCCGGGCTTCTTCACCGTGTGGAAATAGACCTGGGCCTTGCCCGCATCGCGCACTTCGCACTGCTCGACCGAGGTGAGGCCGGCGGATTTGAGGAAGCCTTGGATGGCCTGCTCGGGCGCGTCGACGCGCGGGCCTTTCTTTTCCTCGACGATGTCGGGTTGTTTCTCCGGCAGCCCTTCGACCACGAGCGCCAGCCGGCGCGGTGTGGCGTAGGAATCCGCGCGGCTGAAGGTGAGACCCGCCTCCTTCAGCTTTTCGGAGACGATCCGCTTCAGATCCTCGGCCGCGCGCGCTTGCATGCGCGCGGGAATCTCTTCGGACAGGATTTCGAGAAGAAGCTCGGCCATCAGCGCACCGCCGTCTGGCTGGCCACCCACATCTCGCAGCAGCCCTTGGCCAAGGCACGCACGCGCGCGATATAGGCTTGGCGCTCCGTCACGCTGATGACGCCGCGCGCATCCAACAAATTGAAGGTGTGGCTGGCCTTGATGCACTGGTCATAGGCGGGCAGCGCGAGCTTCTTTTCCAGGAGCGCGGCGCACTCGGCCTCGGCGTCCTTGAAATGCCGGAATAGGATTTCGGTGTTGGCGTGCTCGAAATTGTAGGCGGAAAACTCCTTCTCCGACTGCAAGAACACGTCGCCGTACTTCACGCCCGCGCCGTTGAAATCGAGGTCGTAGACGTTCTCGACGCCCTGCACATACATGGCCAGCCGTTCGAGCCCATAGGTAAATTCCACCGAGACCGGATCGCAATCGATGCCGCCGACTTGCTGGAAATAAGTGAACTGCGTCACCTCCATGCCGTCGCACCAGACCTCCCAGCCCAGGCCCCAGGCGCCCAAGGTCGGGCTTTCCCAGTCGTCCTCGACGAAGCGGATGTCGTGCTTGAGCGGATCGATGCCCAACTCACGCAAACTGTCCAAATAGACGGCCTGCGGATCGGCGGGCGAAGGCTTCAGGATCGCCTGGTACTGGTAATAGTGCTGGAGCCGATTAGGATTCTCGCCATAGCGCCCGTCGGCCGGCCGGCGCGAGGGCTGCACATAGGCCGCGCGCCAAGGCTTCGGCCCGAGCGCGCGCAAAGTGGTCGCGGGATGGAAGGTGCCGGCGCCCACCTCCATGTCGTAGGGCTGCAGAATCACACAGCCCTGCTTCGCCCAGAAGGCGTGCAGCTTCAGGATCAGGTCCTGAAAAGACAGGGTCATCGGTCCGGTATCCGAGGGGCGATTGGGGCGCGGCGGACAGTACCCACCCCCTCCCCCCAAGGCAAGGCGAAGACGCCCTTGGACCTCACCCCGAGCTTGTCGAAGCGTGAGGGGTCTTTATTTAAGCCTTGTAAGGGCAATCCGCGCGGCCGCAGGCGGCCGGCTTGGTCGCGAAATAAGTGCCGCAGAGGCGGCATTCGACCGCGTCCGCGGTGACGGGCGTATTGCGCTCGGCCGCCTGGCGCTTGAGCATTTCCTGCCGCGCGGCCTCCATTTTCTTGTAGAGGCCAAAGCCTTTCCAAACGAGATAGATGCCGAGGACGAGAAGGATCAGTTTCAAAATCATAGGCCGTACCGGCTCCACCAGAGACGCTCGTCCAACGCGGCCAGGACCTGTCCTGGCCATTCTTGCTGCCCGCGCAACAGCGACCCCACCAGGCTGCGTTCCTGGCGGAAGACGCGGAACCGCACATCCTTGCCGTATCGCTCGCGCATCACCGCGCGCAGGTCGCCGAGTCCGTCGATCAGACCCAGCGAAACGGCGCGGCGGCCCGTCCAGAACTCACCGGTGAACAACTCGGCCTCTGGCGCCTTCAGCTTACCCGCGCGGCGCGTGCGCACGAAGGCGCGGAAATTATCGTGGATCTCGTCCTGTAGCGCGCGCAGCCGCGCGACATCCTCCGGCTTTTCTTCCTGAAAAGGGTCGTGAAAGGACTTTTTCTCACCCGCCGTGTGAACGCGGCGCTCGATGCCCAGACGCCGGATCGCCTCGGGAAAGCCGAAGCCCGCGCTGACGACGCCGATGGAACCCACGATGGAATTCTCGTCGGCATAGACCTCATCACCTGCCAGCGCGAGCCAATAACCGCCTGACGCCGCCACGTCCTCGGCGAAGGAGAAGACGGGTACCTTCTTTTCCTCCGCCAGCGCGCGGATGCGGCGCTGGATCAGCGACGACTGCACGGGCGAGCCGCCGGGCGAGTTGATCGCCAGCGCCACCGCCTTGAGTCCGCCCACCTTGAACGCGCGCCGGATGACGGGCGCGAGCGATTCCAGCGACAACCCGCGCCGGCGCGGACCGAACGATCCGATTACGCCGGATAGCGGAATGACGGCCACCGTCGGCGGCGCGCGGAACAAGCGCTTCAGGGATTTCATCAAAGGCATCGCGGGCGCAACCTTAATCCGGCGTAGCCACTCTGCCAATCGAAGCAAGCTCCAACGCCGCGCCTTCGCGCAAGATCCGCTCGGCCGCCTGGGTAAAAGAACCGTCCGGCCGATGCAGGGTCAGGCCCGCGGTCAGCACCAAAGGCGTGGCGACGCCCGTCCGCGCCCGTACGATCACGCGTTTGGCGGCCATGCCCGCTTTTGGCCATAGCGGCACGATGGCGATCCCACCCGCACGGCCTTCGAACGCGGCCAGGAGCGTCTCCAGCCGGTCCGCGCGGTGGATGAAGGTGACCGTGCCACGCGGCTTCACGCGACGCAGCGCGCAATCTATCCAGGCACGTAGATCGGCATCGTCCTCCACGTCGCTGGCATCGCGCGCACTCGGTTTGCGCCGGTCGGCGCGGCCAGGCGGCAGATAGGGCGGGTTGGCCATCACATGGTCGAACCGCCACGTCTTCACCGAAGCGGGAGGATTCAGCACATCACCCGCTACGATCTCGACGCGATCGGTCATGCCGTTTAGTGCCGCGTTGCGCGAGGCCAGCGCGGCCACGTCGCGCTGGCGCTCCAGCCCGACGACGCCGCAGTCCGGCACGCGATGCGCCAGACACAAGGCGGCCGCGCCGCTGCCCACGCCCAGTTCCAGCACACGTTCGCCGCGCCGCGCGGGCACGGCCGCAGCCAGGAAAACGGGATCGATGGCGGCCCGGTACCCTTGCCGCGGTTGGCGCAGGCACACAGCGCCACCGAGCAGCCGATCCTCGCTCTCGGCTGCTCGCCGCATCCCGGCGCTTCGCTTTTGCGTTACTATGCCGCCCACCCGTCCGGCCCCGCCGTCAGAGGAATTCCGCCATGAAACGCGTCTTGATCGCCCTGCTCGTCGCCGCCTTCGCCCTGCCCGCCTGGAGCCAGGAAGCTCCGCCTGTGCGCATCGTCGGCGGCTATCTTAGCGGGAAGGGATACATGGACATGGATGGGTTGGAAAAGCGGGCCTATCTCATGGGCCTCCTGGAAGGCATGTTCCTGGCACCCGCCTTTGGCGCACCGGAGATCAGCGAGAAATGGCTGCTCGACTGCACCAACCAGGTCGGCCTGAATGATTTCCGCAGCTATCTGTTCCAATACATCCTCAAGCGCGACGAACTGCACGAAAATCGGAGCCCACTGAAGGCCTACCGCGCGATCAAGGCCTTGTGCGGCGAGCACGGCTTCGCGCCACCGACGTCCGCGCCCTAGCGCCAAGGGGCCCGGTCGGGCGACAAATCGACGGCCCCGGTGTCCGACAGGATGCGCCTGGCGCGGATGTAATCCTCCGCGCTCACCATGAGGCGGCGGGGAATGGCCAGGATACTGCCTTCCATGGCGCTGGTGTGGGCGTCGAGCAAGACGGCCCGGATACCCTCCGCCTCCAGGACGGCGGTCGCCCAAGACAGCAGCACCGCGTCGTTGGAACGCAATAATTCGCGCAAATCCGCCGCCCTTTCACGGGTGCGGCGGACCGGTTTCCCTTGACCGATTGCCGCCCGCGCTTATTCTCCCGCCATCACCATTGTACGACGTGAAGGGGGCCCTGTGGCGGTCGTCGTAAAGTTTGGGACCGAGCCGGGAAAAGGCAGCCGCGCGGGTATCGAGCGGCTGCACGCGCTGTG
>CADEGL010000013.1:17868-77887 GCA_902826885.1 uncultured Alphaproteobacteria bacterium
GTGGACGACAGCGCGCTGCGCCGCGGCCGCGCCACCGCCAACGCGGTGTGGGGCAACAAGGCCAGTGTGCTGGTCGGCGATTTCCTGTTCAGCCGCTCGTTCCAGCTCATGGTCGAGGATGGTTCGCTGTCGGTGCTCGACATTCTTTCCCGCGCCTCGGCCACCATTGCCGAAGGCGAGGTGCAACAGCTCGTGACCGCCAACGACACGGCAACCAGCGAGCAGGCCTATCTTGAGGTTATCCGTTGCAAGACGGCGGCTCTGTTCGCCTCGGCCTGCCGGATCGGCGCGGTCGTGGCCGGCCGTCCCCGCGTCGAGGAAGAAGCGCTGGAAAGCTACGGCCTCAACCTGGGCATCGCCTTCCAGCTGGTCGACGACGTGCTCGATTATTCGGCCGCCCAGGCCACCTTGGGCAAGACCGTGGGCGACGACTTCCAGGACGGCAAGATCACCCTGCCCGTTATCCTGGCCTTCCGCCGGGGCGACGACGAGGAACGCAGCTTCTGGCGTCGCACGCTGGAGGACATGAAGCAAGACGAAACCGACCTGGCCAGCGCCATCGCGCTTATGGAGCGCCATGGCTCGCTGCGCGACACGGTGGAACGGGCACGCCATTACGGCTCCATCGCCCGCGACGCCCTGGGCATCTTCACGGACGGCCCGGAAAAGGCCGCCTTGCTCGAAGTCATCGATTTCTGTATCGACCGCGCCTACTAGGGCGCAGCGGCCCGGCGTGGTTGCGACCCCGGGGCTTGGGCGCTATATAACCGCCCTGCCAGCCGAAATCGGAGTGTAGCTCAGCCTGGTAGAGCACTACGTTCGGGACGTAGGGGCCGGAGGTTCAAATCCTCTCACTCCGACCATTTCGCGGTCGATTGGCCAAGCATCCAAATTAAGATCTGTGTCAGCGCGGTGGAGACGGTCCGTCACCGGGGTGCCGGATCACGTCGTCTTGGCGCAGCTTCGCCGCGATCTCGGCGTCGGCTTGCGCGGCCGTGCGCGGCTCGATGCCCGTTTCGGGGCGCCGGCTGCGGATCAGCAGGGCGTGAACGACGGCAACGGGGAAAACGAGCAGCGCGTAAACGAACCATAAGGCGCCCGAACGCCCCTTGACCGCCGCGACCATGGCCACGAGGCCGGCCAGGACGAACGCCCCGAGCAGCCACGCCATCATCTCAGGCCGGGTCGATCGCCAGAATCTCGCGGATGATCGTGTGCAGCTTGCGGTGATCGCGGATGGCCGTCGTCACATCGACATCCGAATAGCGCTCCTGATCGGTGCGAAAAAGGCGCCAATTCTCAGCCATTTTGCGGATGCGCGCGCGCTCTTTGCCGTCGACCAAGACGGTGAACTGGGTGGGATTGTCGAAATGCAACAGGATGGTCATGGGAACAAAACCGTATTCGTCCCCGCGGGTTCCATAATTCGGCACGGGAAATGACCAATTTCCAGCGCGCTCGCACAACGTTGCCCCGTTTCCGGAACATCGCACCCCCGGCACCGGTTTGCTTTTTGTGGACACGACGATCAAGCGCGACGACCTAGACAAGGAGGCGGAGCACCTCCTGGAGGAGGCGCGCATGGTCCTGCCGGGCATCCAGGCGTTATTCGGCTTTCAACTCATCGCGATCTTCAATCAGCGTTTCGTCACGGACCTTTCGCCGGTGGAACAGCGGCTGCACCTCGCGGCCCTGGTCCTGGCCGCCCTGGCGGTCGCGCTCGTGATGACGCCTGCGGCATATCACCGCCAGGCGGAGCCCGGTCAGGTTTCCCGGCGCTTCATCAAGCTGGCCACGCATCTCATCACGCTCGGCATGCTGCCGCTCATGCTCGGCATAGGGCTCGATACCTATATCGTGTCCCAGCTCGTGCTTCACGATCCGGCGGTAAGCGTGACCATCGCTGCCGGAATTCTGATCATCCTAGCCTGCTTGTGGTTTATCTGGCCCCGCTGGCGGAAAGGAACCCGCTCGAACGGCGCGGGGTTGCACAAGCATCCCTAGAGCCACAGGAGTCATCGATGGGCCAGCAACAGCCGACCAAGACAGCCAGCAAGCCAGGCCTCAATAATCCCGGCGATATGAGCCAAGGTGATTTAGGTTCGCAAGGTGCGCGCCGTGGGGCGAAAGGTGCCGGCGGCAAAGCCGATGTGCTGGCGACGCCCCGCGATCGCGAAGAAGAAGAAAAGACCGGCGAGCTAGGCGGCGGCCAGCGCAGCAGCGCGGACGATAGCGATATCACCAACGTCGGCGGCTCGTCCTCCGGTCGGCGTGGCGAGCGCGGACGCGCTCGCACGCAAGGCCGGCACTCGGACTAATAACTCAACCAGGAAAAGACCCGCAGCTTCGCTGCGCGCGTCTTTTCGCCACGGCGTGATGCTTTTACCTGCGGGCCACCGGCCTGCGCCATCTGTGGTAGCGCGGTGCGCGTCAAGTTGACCGGCGCGACGTCCGAAACAATCCGGTTTCGGAAGAGTTCATTCGCCATGTCGACGCTGAGCGCCTCCATCGCCCGCGCACCCCAAAACCGCATGCGCGGCTTTATGTACGGCGCCGGCGCAGGGTTGGCGGGTAGCCTGGGCGGGATCTCGATCCGGCTCGTTGAAGACGCCACGCTCTGGCAGATGGTTGCCTTCCGCTATGCGACCGTGGCTGCCTTTGTCTTCCTGTTCTGCTGGTACGAACACCGGCGCCGCGTTTTACGGGCCTACGCGGCCATTGGCTGGACGGGCGTGATCGCGGGGTTTCTGCTGGCGTGCCATCACCTGGCTTATGTCGCGGCCATGCTGGGCACGACAGTGGCCAACGCGGCCTTTGTTCTAAGCACCACGCCGGTTTTGTCGGCGTTGCTCGGCATCGTCACCATCAAGGAGCGCGTCCGGCCGATGGGCTGGCTGGCCATCGTCGGAACCATGGCGGGCGTGGGGGTGATGGTCGGCGGCGGATTGAGCGGCAAAGGCCTGTTCGGCCTGGGCATGGCGTTCCTCGCTGCCCTGGCCTTCGCCGCTTATGTGGTGCTGGTCCGCGCCTCGCGCCGTACGGACATGGTGCCATCGATGTCGGTCGGCGCCGTGCTGGCGGGCGCCACGGGCTTTCTATTCGCGGGAGGCGACCTGTCTGTCTCCGCGATCGACCTCGCAACCATGATGGCGCTTGGTGCTGGTCAGGCGGCTGTGGCTACGATCTTGATCGTCCTGGCGGCGCGGCATGTCCGCGCCGCGGAGGTCAATCTTCTGGTCATGATCGAGGCCGTGCTGGGTCCCTTCTGGGTCTGGCTCGCGGTCGGCGAAGAGCCGGGCACAATGACGTTGTGGGGCGGCGCGATCGTGCTGGCGTCGGTTGTAGGCTTCGCGATCGTGAGCCTGACGGCTGCGGCGCAGGAATCGCGCACGCGCGCATGAAGAGCGTTGCACCCCCGCTCTCCCGATCTATTCTGGCAACGGCACTCTCACGGGGACAATTCCATGGCCGAGCGCTTCGACCTCGTCATCATCGGCGGTGGTATTCTCGGCATCTCGACCGCCTATCACGCGATGCGGATGGGATCGGTCTCGGTCCTGGTGTTGGAACGCAACCAGATCGCGTCGCAGGCCACGCCGCGCGCGGCGGCGCTCTTGACCCAGATCCGCTACAAGCCTTCTCAGCTCCACATGGCGCAACGCACCTTTACCGCGATCGAGGAGTTGCGCGCGGAACTGAAGGATGATTTCGGCCTGCGCCGGACGGGCAGCCTGCATATCGCGTCCACACCCGCGACAGAAACGCCGCTCAGGCTCCACGCCGAGGAAGCGCGCCAAGCCGGCGTGGAGATTGACTGGATCGATGCGAACGAGGCAAAGCGGCATACGCCTTGGCTCGATGCTTCCGGCGCCATGGCCATTGCCCTGACGCCAAGCGACATGATCGCCGACCCGCATCTCTTCACCCATGCCTATGCCGCCGCGGCCCGCGCACGCGGCGCCGTGGTGCGGACCAACACCGCCGTCACAGGCCTGGTGCGCGAGGGAAGCGCGGTGCTCGGCGTAAAGACGGGAGCAGGCGAGATTCATGCGGGCGCCGTGATCGATGCCGCGGGCGCATGGGCCGGCCTGATCGCGCGGGAGGCCGGCGTCAACCTGCCAATGGCGCCGGTCTGGAGCCATTATTGGGTGACCGCCCCGGACGCGGGCTTTCCGCCCAACATGACCTACGTGATCTTGCCTGATGCGCGCGCCTATGTGCGGCCCGAGGTCGGTGGCGCCATCATCGGCCTGCGCGAACGGAAATCCCTCTCGCTCGACCCGCGCGCCCTGCCCGACGACGTGGACGGATTGGTGCGCAACAGCGACGAGGAAGCCCATGCCATGCTGCTGGAGGGCGCGGGGCCGTTGCGGACCTATTTCCCCAGCCTCGACGCCCTTCACTTCGTCCGCTTCATGGCGGGCCTGTCGGCTTATACGCCGGACGGGGAGTTCGTGCTGGGGCCGGTGCCTGGCGCCGCACGCTTCTTCGCCGCGGCGGGGTGCTGCGGCTCCGGCATCGCCTGCTCGGGCGGCATCGGCCTGGGCGTCGCCGAGGCCGCCCTGGGCTGCATACCATCCTTCGACCTGGCGCCGTTCCGGCCCGACCGCTTCGGTGCGATCGATCCGTTCACACTCGCGTTCCGAGAACGCTGCGCCGCATCGCGTTCCGGCAAATTGTCCGGCTAGACCGGATCGCGCCGCGGCATCGCTATGCGCGCGTGGCCTTCGACAAGGCCGTCCAGTGCTCGAGCTTCTGGATGAACTCCTTGGCGTTGATCGGCTTAGCGATATAGTCGTCCATGCCGGCCTCAAGACATTTTTCCCGGTCGCCTTTCATGGCGTTCGCCGTCATTCCGATGACGGGCGTCCGAGCAATGAGGCCAGCAAGCGCCCGAACCCGCCGCGTGGCGGTATAGCCATCCATTTCCGGCATCTGGACGTCCATCAGGATGGCGTCGTAGGGCCGCTCGCGGATCGCGGCCAGCGCCTCGATCCCGTTCGCGGCGACCTCGCAGCGATAACCGGCCTTTTCGGCCAACGCACGGGCGACCTTCTGATTGATCTCGCTGTCCTCGACGATGAGAATGCGCATGGCGGTCCGCCCATGCGCCACCGGGGTTTCAGGCGCGACACGCCCGTTGCCGGTCCGGCCGGCCCGCTCATGCCACAGCGCGGTCAATTGCTCCAAGAGCGCGGCTTGCCGCACGGGCTTGTGCATAAGCGCGTCAAAGCCCAGCTCGGCGGCCCTGTGGTTGCTGGTGATAAGGCCAGCGGACGAACAGAGAACCAGCTTGATGCCGGCATTCGCCGAATCATCTCTGATCCGGCGGGCCAACTCGACACCATCCACGCCCGGCATCATGTGGTCGAGGATCGCCACTTCGACCGGCGCATGCTGGGAAAGACCTTCCGCTAGGAGCGCCAGCGCGGCTTCGGCATCTTGCGCGGCCCGAGGGACCATGCCGAACGACGCCAGCTGACGCACGAGAACCGTACGGTTCACGGGATTGTCGTCCACCACCAGCGCCCGGCGGCCACGCAGGAGTTCGACAGCGTCGATGCGGTCGTCGACGAAACAAGCCTCGGCGAATCCCAGTGGCAACGTAAACCAAAAGGCGCTACCGCGATGCGGAACACTTTCCACGCCGATTTCGCCCTTCATCAATTCGACGAGGCGCTTCGAAATGGACAGCCCAAGACCCGTACCGCCATAGCGTCGCGTGATCGAGGCATCGACCTGAGAGAAGCTTTCAAAAAGCCTCGGCACATCCCGTGGATCGATGCCGATCCCGGTATCGGCCACGACGAAGCGCGCCACGACACCGTCCTTGTCCGTGCGGTCGATCGCGACCGCGACGCTGCAGCCGCCACGCTCCGTGAACTTGACCGCGTTTCCGACGAGGTTATGCAGGATCTGTCGAAGCCGGGATGAATCTCCCCGCAGCTTGCGCGGTACATCGAATTCGATCGATGCACACAGTTCGATACCCTTGGCCGAGGCTTTCGCGGACAGAAGTTGAAGCACGCTGTCCACGACCTCCGCCACGTCGAAGTCCGTGGCTTCCAGCTCCAGACGCTCGGCCTCGATCTTCGACAGGTCGAGCACGTCATTGATGACGGTCATCAGCGCATCGCCGGATTCGATGATCGACTTGACGTAGTCGCGTTGGACGTCATTAAGCGATGTGTCCAGTAAAAGCCCGCTTAACCCCAAGACTCCGTTCATCGGCGTGCGAATTTCATGGCTCATCATAGCCAGGAATTCCGACTTGGCGCGGTTCGCGCGCATCGCGTTTTCCGCGGCCGCGGCATACGCCATTTCAGTTTTCTTGCGCATGGAAATGTCATGCATGACGCAGACGGTCATCGTCGAGCCCGCGTGCTCCATGCGCGAAAGAGCGCATTCGATCTGCACGTCCTCGCCGGAGCGGCAGATCGTGGTTTCGGCATGCGAGAATTGCATGTTGCCGGTCGGCGCCGCCGCAAGGTCAGGCAGCAGCGAGGTGAATTGTCGTCCGACAATCTCGTTAGACGACAGGCCCAAAAGCAGTGTCGCGGCCGGATTGCATATGCGAATGCCGCCGCTGGAATCGGATACCAGGATGCCGTCGCCCGAGCCATCGATCACGCGGCGCAACAGTTTCTGGCTCTCTCTAAGGCCTGTTTCCGCCTCTTCCGCGCGGCGGTCGAACAGGGCGGCGATTAGCGCGCTACCCACGAGCATGAGCGCGGCGAGACCGACCACGAGGCCCATGATCTTCGGGTCGACCGCGACGCCCGGCGCCACGACGCCGACAACTGGCATGAAATACGTCGCGTACATTCCCGTGTAGTGCATCAGCACAATGGCGAGGCCCATCACCGCGGCGCCAAAAAGCTGCGGCACCAATCGAGCCTTACCCGAGGCGCCCTGCATGCGAATCAGGACGATCAGGGCCGCCGTGGAAAACGTCGCCGCCACGACGACCGACAGGCCGAAAAGCCAGGGGTCGTAGAAAATCCGGGCCGGGATACGCAGCGCGGCCATGCCGGTGTAGTGCATCAAGCCTATGCCGCCGCCAAGGACGGTTCCGGCCGCGAGAAGACGCGAAAACCGTGGCTGATCCTTGGGCGTCGCGAGGGCGAATGCCACCGCACTGGCCAGAGCCGCGAAGACGGCGGATAAGCCGGTCAGCATGACGTCGAATTCAAGAGGGATCGGAATTTCGACGGCCAACATGGCGATGAAATGCATCGCCCAAATGCCGGACCCCATGCTGATGCCCGCAGTCGCCAGCCAGAGAAGCCGCTTGAAACGCGCGCGGATGCGGGCGATGAGATGGAACGCCGTGTAGGCCGCGAATGCCGCGACGAGATACGACAGGACGACCAGCGACAAATCGTGGCCGAATGGGATGCACAAGCTGAGCGGAATATCGTCCGTCAGAAACCAGTGGCCAAACATCGCGATCACACCAGCCCGGTATACGTCAGTCAAATAAACGCATTATTCGGGCAAGATGAGCCAACGGCGAAACGGGCGCAATCGCCATCGCGCTCGAATGCGCTGGCAGGGGGCATAAACCGGCAAAGAATTTAAGCCTAAAACAGCCAGCGCTGCCTTCGGCATTGGCTCAAGTCTGTCTGGCCCTATCGGGATCGGTTACGCGCTGCATATAGGTGGCTTGGTCCGGCTTATAACGGTTCCAGATCCGCCGCAGCTTCGCGACCGGCTCGTCATGCCAGTCGACGCGCAAGTTGACCTCCGGAAACGGGAACTTCTCGGCAACCAAAAGCGCCGCCGAACGCAGCGGGTTGACCTCGCTGCCGGCCTCGATGCCCGCATCCAGGGCGCGCAACAAGCGCTCGGCCAGCATGTCCTGCGGGTGCTCCATGAACCCGTCGATCATGGCCTTGGGCAGTTCTTTCCGGCGCAGAAGATTGCCGACGGCCACGCAGTTGGGCCCCGCGGCACCACCGCGCTCGGGCGAACAATCGTCTCCCGTGAAATGCGCGACCGCGCCATTACGGTCGACCGCCGCCAACTGGCGCCAGGACAGTTTGTGCCCCGTCTTCACCAACTCGTCGATAACCTGCTGCGCGGATTTTCCGGCCTTGAGAAGTTCGATGCCACGCAAGCCCAAACCCGGATCGGTCGAATGCTGACTCAGCACCGCACCCGTAGCCGAAAGGACGAACGGGCAGCGCGCGCCGACGCAAATGCTGCCCGTGGTGATGCCGATGCCGAAGGCGCCCGTGCGCTCGCAGCGCGCCGCAATGGAAAACGTCATGAAGTCCTCCCTTCAGGTCCCGTCATTGTGGCAGGCGCCGTTCGATATGATAAGGCGCGCGAGCCAGCCCAACGCAATAGCTGCCCACGGCGTCCTCCAGCAAGGCGGCAATATGCCGCGCCTCGGCGTTCAAGGCGCGCAGCGCGGCGACGCGCTCCTCCACGCGGCGGCGCACGCGTTCGAAATCGACATGCGGAAAGCGGCCGTGATCGAGCACCAAGCGCCCGCCGATCATCACGCTGTCCACCGCCGCGCCGTTCTCGGTCGAGACGATCTGGTTGGTCGGATCGTTGAAGGGCACGAAGTTCACGTGACCGAGATCGAGGAAAACGATATCGGCCTTGAAACCTGGCGCCAGCTGTCCGATCGCGTTCTCGAGCCCCATGGAACGCGCGCTGCCTTCGGTCGCCATGGCCAGAACGTCTTCCGATTTGAACCATTCACGGTAATCGGGCGACGCCACGCGACAGGCGAGCGAGGTCGTCCGCATGGCCAGGAACATGTTTTGCCCGTCCGCGCAGTGAGGCCCGTCGGTGCCGATACCAACCGCCACGCCCCGCGCGCGCAGCTTGCCCGCCGGCGCGATGCCGCAGCCCAGGCGCAGGTTGCTGCCAGGGTTGTGCGCGACCGCGACGCCGTGATGCGCCATGCGCGCCATATCGTCGTCGTCCAGCCAGACGCCATGTGCCGCCGTCACATCCGGCCCGAGGAAGCCGATATCGTCCAGATGGGCGGTCAGCGTCTTGCCGTAGCGGCGCAGGCCGCCCACGGCCTCGGCCTTCGATTCCGCGACATGCATCTGCAAGCGCAAACCCGCGCCCCGCGCCATATCGCGACAGCCTAGGATGAAACGATCGCTGCAATAGAGCGGCACGGTCGGCGCCACGGCCAACGCGATGCGCGCGTCGGGGCTGCGCCAGCCGCGCAGCAGGTCCGCGACCGCGCGCAATGCCTGATCCGTCGGCGCGGCTTCATAGCGTTCGGCATGGGCGCGCAGCGGCGGCGGCAGCGATTCCAGAAGTCCCGGAATGGCTGTGTAGACGCTGCGGTCGCCCACCATGGGCGCCAGCAGGGCGCGCACGCCGGCCTCCTCATAACCGCGCGCGGCGGCGTGGAAGCCGTCGACCGTCGGCAACGGATACTCGCCGAGGAGGTCATAGCAAGCCGTGGTGCCGGAACGAATCATCTCCAGCCCGCCTAGAAGGCAGGACAGATATTTGTCTTCGTCCGTGCGGTGGCCGTTAAGGTGGGAGCCCGCGTTGATCAGCGTTTCAAGCGTCCAACGGTCGCCCATGCCCTTGGCCAGATTGCCATTACCGTGGGTATGGGCGTTGATCAGGCCCGGCATCAAGAGCCGCCCGCCGGCGGCGATCACGATCGCATCGGCGGGCGCGGCCAAACCGGACGGGCCGATCTCGCGGATCGTATCCCCGTCGACCAAAATGTCCCTGGCGAGTGCCGCATGGGACGCGGCATCGAGCACTAAACCGCCGCGGATCACCGTGACGCGCGCCACCCATTTCTCCTTACGGAACCACGGCGCAATGCTCGAAGCCGCCCGCGCGTTCGGGCAAAGCCGCCGCCGCGATGGCGTCGTTGGCCTGATCCAGGGAGAAGCGCCGCGCCTTGATGGTGCTCAGGTCGAGCGCGCCTGTTCCGATCAGCGCCAGGATGTCGGCGATGGCGCGGCGGGGAAACCACAGCGAGCCACGCACGACCAAATCGCGCATCAAGAGATCGCCATAGTTGAGCGGAAGTGCCCCGCCGCCGCCCACCAAAACGGCGCTGCCGCCCGGTCGCAGCGCCGCGATGGCGGCGGTCAGAGCCGACGCATCCTGCGTCCGTCCCATGCACTCCACCAATATGTCGGCGCCGCGCGCTTCCTCGGTCAGCTTGACCGGATCCGCCACGGTCACCGCCCGCACGTGACGCGGCGCGAGGCTGTGCAACCGGGCAAGCACGTCCGCGCGGCGGCCCGCCGCGATCACGCGCCCGGCGCCCATGGCGAGCGCCAGCAGCACCGTGCTGACGCCCAGTAGGCCCGTGGCTCCTGTAACCAGAACAGAGCGCCCTGCCTCGAAGCCGCCACGGCGCAGCGCCTCGTGTCCCGTGCCGATATGACCGAGGCGCGTGAGGACCGCAGGCTCGACGCCGTGACCGGCATCTCCCAAAGGCGTCAGGCATTCAGCGGGAAAGGCGGCCTTTTCGGCGAAGCCGCCGTCCGGCCAGCGCGCCAGTATGGCGGAGGCGGCCGGCGTAAAGCCGAAATAGCCGATAAAGGCGCCATCGGGCGGCGCGGTGAGATTGGCCGACGCGATATGAGGATCGCAATATACGCGCATACCGGGCGAAAGCCCCTGCACGTCCTTGCCGACCGCCTCCACCTCTCCCACCACGCTCATGCCCGGCACGAAAGGCGCTGGCGGCATGGGATAACCGCCCGGGTCCGCCAGGATCGCCTTCATGGAGGGAGAAACGAAGGTCGCCAGCACGCGCACCACGACGGCGCCTGCGCCCGGCTTTGGATCGGCTATCGTTTCGAGCCGAAGCGGCTCGCCGTTGCCGTGATGTCGCGCTGCGCGCATGGCCCCCTCCGTCGTTGGACGAGAAGAAGCCTACCGGCGCGCGGCGGCCGCGTCACGGATGCTAGCGCAGTTCGCGATACGGCGTACGGCGAACCCGGACAACCTGACGGGGTTCACCCCACAGAATTTCCGAGAGGAACTGGAAGGCCAAAAAGAAACCGCGCATGTCATTCACCATTTTTTGAATGGTGAAATGATCGGCCCGCTCCCTCGGCCCTGTCTGTGATCGCGGTCACGGTCTGAAGCGCTTAGTTCGAAAGATTCTAGGAAAAAAGATCGAGCTGCGACGGGCGCACTTGTTCCTTTGCCCGGATGTCCTGCTCGGGCTCGATCCGGCCGTCGCCGCGGATATGCAAAACCGTTAATCCCAGGCGCATGAGTGGCGGCGTCAGCAAGAACCGGCGGTGACAACGGCGTGGATCTTCCTCGGCGCACAGCACAGCCACCGGCTTTTCCGCCAGCGATGCGACCTGGCCAATGCCTTCGATGAAGGCCGGCCCGGATGCGACACGCGCCCAGTCCGGCTTGCCGTCCGCGCCCATCAGCGCGGGATCTCGCGGCCGCCCCGACAAACGGTCGCCGAGCCAGAGATAGTCGACCTCGCCGCCGACCAACGATTCCCTCAACCGCTCACGGTTGAACTGGGGGTTAAAGCGCGAAAACGGTTGGCCGCGCGTATCGACCACGAGCGCGATGCGATTCTGCACCAGGAGGTCCAGGAATTTCGGCCAGGCGTGGTTGGAATGACCAATCGTGTAGATGGTGGCGCCGGATGTTTCCGTTCCGGCCGCCATCGTCATGCGCCGAGGAACAGGCGGCCGACGTCGGGATTGGCCAAGAGGTCGCGCCCCGATCCGGCCAGAGCCACGCGCCCCGCTACCAGCACATAGCCGATATCGGCGAACTCCAGCCCCTTCTTGGCGTTCTGCTCGACCATCAAGATGGTCTTACCGTCCTTGCGTTGCAGATCGGTCAATACTTCGAAAACGAGATCGATGTAGCGCGGTTCCAAGCCGATCGACGGTTCGTCGATCAAAAGCACCGCCGGGTCCATGATCAGGGCGCGCGAGATTTCCAGCAAGCGCCGCTCGCCGCCCGACAAGACCTTGGCGCGCTCGCCGCGCCGCTTCGCAAGCCGGTCGTAGCGGTCGAAGACGCGTTCCGCCGCGACCTTGGCATCCTTGGTGCCGGGCAGAAGGAACCCGCCCATCAGCAGATTCTCCTCGACCGTCAGATCGGGGAAAACGGAATTGTCCTGGAGGACATAAGCAATGCCGGCTTCCTTGAGCTTGCGGCTCGAAGACAGGCGCGTGATGTCCTTGCCACCGACGGAAATATGCCCCTCGAACACCTGGGCGAAACCGAACAGGCAGTGAAGAACTGTGGATTTACCCGCGCCGTTGGGGCCGATCAAACATAGGGACTGGCCACGGCCGAGAACGAGATCGACGCCGTGCAGGATTTCGGCGCGTCCGTAACCTCCCACCAGGCCTTCGATGCTGACGAACGGCTCGGCGGCCGCAACGGACGCCAGGCGCGCGCGGTCGGGCGCGGCATCGCGCGACAGGCCGAGCGCGACGGCCGCGTCGCTCACGCCGCCCCCAGATAGGCTTCGAGCACGCGCGGATCGCGCTGAACCTGCTCGGGTGCGCCCTCAGCCAGGATTTTGCCGTGGGCCAGGCAATAGAGACGCCGGGCAAGCCGCATGATCACCGGCATGTTGTGCTCGATGACCAGCAGCGTGATGCCCAGCTCGGCGTTCGCGCGCTGGAGCCGGTCGACCAGGTTGTTGATCAGGGTCGGGTTGATACCCGCCGTGGGCTCGTCCAGCAGCAGCATGCGCGGCGAACGCATCAGCGCCATCGCGAATTCCAGAAGCTTCTGCTGACCGAAAGACAATTCGCCCGCGCGCAGATGGCGCTTTTCGTAAAGCCCCACGAATTGAAGCAAATCGTCGGCGCGCGCGGCCTCCCGAGGCTGAGACCGGCCGAACATGACCGCAAGGCCGGTTCCTTCCGGCGGCGCGCTGGCCAACATGTTCTCGATGCCGGTCATTCCCCGGAACACGCGCGTCTGCTGGAAGGTGCGCAGAAGGCCGAGCCGCGCGATCTGCGGTACGCGCAACTCGGTGATCTCGCGCCCGCCGAACCGGATCGAGCCCGCGTCGAGCGCATGGTGGCCGACGATGGAATTGAACAAGGTCGTCTTGCCCGAGCCGTTGGGACCGATCAGCCCCACGATCTCTCCCTCGCGCACCGACAGGCTGACGCCTTCGTTGGCGACGATGCCGCCGAAGCGCTTGGTCGCGTCTCGCACTTCAAGCAACGAAGTCATCGCTTGGCGCCTTCCACGGCCTGCCGCCCGAACAAGGACGGCCAGCGCTCGCGCGCATAGCCGAGCAGGCCCAGCGGGAAGAACAGCACGATGCCCACGATCAGAAGGCCCAATGCCACCCGCTGCCAACCTAGGAGATAGGTCCAGAACAGCTCCTTGAAGACGTGAAAGACGATGGCGCCGATCACCGGGCCCCACAGCGTCCCCTTGCCACCGAGCAACGCCATCAACACCATCCAGACACCGAAGGTGGCGCCGGAGAAGGCCACCTCGCGCGGTTCGATCAGCCCGTTCATGTTGCCGAAAATGGCGCCGGCAAGGCCGACGAAGAACGCCGATACGCACCAGGCCAAAACCTTGTTCCGCACGGTGTGGTGGCCCAACGCCTCGGCCTTGTCCTCGTCGTCGCGGATGGCGTTGAGCGCCAGACCGAAGCGCCCGGCATACAGCCGGCGCAAGACCAGGAACGTCACGATGCCAAGCGCGGCACAGAGCCCGTAGAAGAACAACGCGCGCGTTTCGTAGGCGCCGGGGAAGACTGGCAGCAGGAAGCCCGATGCGCCGCCAACATACTCCCACGACGCCGCGAACTCGCCGCCCGCGATACCAAGTCCGAGTGTGCCGATGGCGAAGTAGTGGCCGCGCAAGCCCAGCATGCCGGTGCCGAGCAACGCCGCCACGGCCACGGCCGCGATAGGCGCCGCGAGAATACCCAACGCCAAGCCCACGTAATATTGCTGCGGGGTGAAAGGATAAACACCCGTGCCCGAAGCCGCGGTGTAGGCGCCAACATCGTGGAACAGTCCGACCTGGACGATGGCGCTGGCGTACATGCCGACGCCGAAGAACACCACGTTGCCGAAGGAGTTGTAGCCCATCTGGCCGCCCAGGATGTCCCAGGTCAAAGCCAGGATGATCATCACCCACAGAGTGGCGAACTGGACCGTGAGCGCGGGCACGACAAGCGGCGCCGCCACGGTCGCCGCCAGCAGCAGGGCCGCCAGAATCCGCCCGCGTCCGCGCGCGCTCATTTCAGGTACATCCGGCGCCGTTGCAGCCGCAAATTGCGCACGACCAGTACGACGACCAGGAATGAGAACACGAAGGCGGCCTGGAACTGCGTGCCGAAGATAAAGCCGACGAAGTTCTCGGCCGCGCCCACGCCCAGCGCCGCGCCGATCACGGCGCCCAAATTGCCAAGCCCGGCCACGATCACGATCATGAACGAGCGCACCGTGTAGATGAGGCCCACGAAGGGCTGAAGCACGAAGATCATGACGATCAAGGCACCGGCCGCGCCGCAGATGGCCGCGTTGATGGCGTAGGTCGCGGCGTAGACCCGGTCGGTGTCGATACCGAGCGCCCGCGCCGCGCGCGCGTTCTGAGCCGTGGCGCGGATGGCCCGGCCCAACCGCGTCAAACGCAGGAAAAGCAACAACGCGCCGCCGATGACGAGCGCGAGCACAAAAGCCGCAACCCGCGTCTGAGCCACGGTGACCATGCCGTCCAGGAAGAACCAGGTGCCGAGGCCCGAATCGAGCGAACGCACGTCGGCGCCCCACACCAGGTTGATGAGCTGGGCGATCAGGATGCCAAGCCCGTAGGTGGCCAGGACGGAGATGAACAGGTCCTTGTCGACGATGCGGTAGATCACGCCGCGGTAGATCGCCCAGCCGACGACCAGCAAGGCCGCCGCGGCGACGGGGATGCAAAGAAATGGGTTCAGGCCCCACGACGCCGCGGTGAACGCGACATAGCCGCCCAGCACGACGAACTCGCCCTGGGTGATGTTGATGATGTTCATCACGCCCCAGACCAGCGCCATGCCATAGGCAGCCAGCGCAAAGATGGAGCCGACCAGGATGCCATCGAGCAGCACCTGCACGATTAGCGAAGGCGCGTCGAACAGCAGAAGCAAATTCGTCATGGGTGGCGGCGCACCGAGCTCAGGCGGCGTGCCCGATCACGGCGTCTTACGCGGATAGATCAGCTTGGCCGTCGCGAACTTCGTTGGCGCGACCACGACGTAATCGCCGTTCTGCACCTGATAAAGCATCATCGGCTTAGCGATGTTCTTGCCCGTGTCGTCGAACTTGATATGGCCGTAGAACGTTTCCATGTCGGTCGCCGCGATGGCGTCGCGCACCTTCTCGGTGTCGAACGAGCCCGCGCGCGCGAAAGCATCGGCGAAGACAAGCACGGCGGCCGAGGACTCCGCTGCCTGGTAGGGTGCCTCGTAGCCGTAGGTCTTCTTGAACAGACTATTGTAATCGCCGGCCGAGCCGAACCATTTGTCCTTGTAGGACAGGGTCGGCGCCCATTGGGAGGCACACAGGATGCCTTCCGAGATGCCCTTGAACTTCTCGGCGATTTGCGCCGAGTCGCAATGCGTCATGGCGAACATGGGCACGTCGATCTTGGCGTCGGCGACCTGCTTGGTGGCCGTGGCGGCGCCCGTGGCATGGCCGCTGGCCAGGAAGATATCGGGCTTCACGGCCTTCACGCGCGCCAGCGTGGCCGAAATGTCGGTGAAGTTGTCGGGCACCTTGTCGTCGATCACGACCTGCATGCCGTTCTTCTTCGCCGCCTCCAGGATGCCCGCGCGGACGTCGAGCGAGAACGCATCGTCACCCATGGCCATCGCGACCTTCATCGACGAGGGCTGCTTGCCTGTTTCCTTCCCCTTCTCGGCCAGCAGGTCCACGGCGCTGGACAGATACTGGTCGGACGTCGACAGCACGGCGAAAGCGTAGCGGTAGCCTTTGGTGAACAGCGAACGCGAGGCCGCGTTGGCCTGGATCATCGGGATCTTGAACTTCTCGGTCACCGGGATGATCGCGGCGGTCAGCGGCGAGCTGTAGGGCCCGAGGATGAACTTCACGTTGTCCTGCACGATCAATCGCTCGACCAGGCTGGCCACGCGCTCGTTGCTGGATTCGTCGTCGTAAAGCTTGATCTCCAGCTTGTAGGTTTTGCCGCCCACCTTGATGCCGCCCGCGTCGTTGACGCGCTTCACGGCCAACTCGTAACCGTTTTTCGTGTGCTGGCCGTCGGTCGAGAACTTACCGGTCAGCGAGACCGCGGCGCCCACGACGATCGTGTCGCCCTGCGCTTGGGCCGCGGCCCCCGTGGCCGCGAAGGGAATGGCGGCAAGGGCCAGAAGCGTAGCGGCGAGCAGGCGAAACATGGCGACCTCGTGCGTGAAGGCAGTAACCGGCCGCAGCCTAGCCATGGCGGTAAAAACCATCAACCACGGGCAAGGAGCTCGGCGTGAATTTATTGAACGGACGTGTTGCTGCGCACAAACGTCAGGTAAGGCAGCCGGTCCAGGTAATAGGCCAGAACCAAGACCGCAGCGGCAAAAGACGTGAGCGCCGACAAGAAGTAACCGTAACCGTAATACGGGAAGCCCAGATGGAGCGTCATCAACGTGAAGCCCACGTTGGTGCCGAGTAAAACTGCATAGACCAGGAGCATCGGTTTCCGCAGATCGAAATAAGCCAGGAAAACCGCCAGGCTGATAGTCAGGGCGTGGAAGAACGAGCCCAGCATGCCGATGCGCAGCATGCCGAGCTGCGACGCCGGCAGGCCGAACGAGGCGATGAAACGCGGCGCCAGGACGATGGCCAGGAAGGTTACGCTGCCCTGCAGCACCACGAGGTTGCGCAGGCCCCTCAACACGATCGACACGAGGCCGCGCTGGTTTTCCTCGATCTGGGCGAAAGTCGCATGGCGCTGAATATCGCGATAGAAACGCAGATAGCGCTCGAAGAAACTGGTTTCCACTGAGACGATGAAGCCCGCGATGGCAGGGACCACGGTCAGGTAGGCCAGGAACATGGCCGTGTCGTAATCGGGATACGAGATGAAACCGCTGACGCGCAGATCACGTTCGGGAGCGAACCACATGACCCACTTGTCGGCCCAGATGGCCAGGTTCAGCACCAGCCCCGCGGCCGACAGCTCCCAAAAGCGCCGGAAGTAAGACAAGAAGGCGAAGGGCCGCTCGACCCGGTACGGGTATTCGGACAAGAGCCGGGCGGCGAGCGCGAACAGGATGACGGCCAAACCGATCGTGAAGCCTAGCAACAAACCCGCGGCGCCCCAGGCTGGCGCGAGCAGGAGCGCCGCCACGCCCGCCGTCGCCATGCCGATGAAGAAGGCAAAGGTAATGGCGGCATAATCCTTGAGCGCGGTCAAAAAGATGCCAACCAACCAGACCCCCGTCACCACCATGTAATTGGCGACGGCCAGAAGCTGCATCGACGGTTCGGTGTCGATGTAGAGGAAGTAGAAACCGGCCACGACCGGGAACTGCGCCACGCACAGGATGCCGAGCGCGCCCAGAAACATGCCGACCACGCCGTCGACCTTCTTCAGGAATATTTGGTCCGCGAGATACCGCGTCGCGACCATCAGCACGGGTCCGGTACCGACCAAAGAGAAAGCGAAGTTGTAGATCACAACCAGCCGGAACGTGTTCAACTCCTCGATCGCCATCGAGGGCTCGGCCACGAGCGAAATACCCGCCAGCGACAGAACGGTGAACACCCAAGGGCCGGCCGAAACCAGCGCGGAGTGGGCGTAACCTTGAAGAATGCCGAGAAGATCGTCCCGGCGCGCCAGCTTACGCAGTGCGAAGCCGATGCCCGCCATCGCCCTACTCCGCCGCTTTCGCGGCCGGCGCCGCATCGGGCATGGCGCGCAGCTCGTCGTACAGCGCGCCGTAGACACGCACCTGATCGACCTTATCGTAATAGCTACGCACGCGCTCGCGCATGGCCGCGCTGCATGAGAGATACCATTCGCGGTCGTTCAAAAGCGGCACACACGCGTCCGCCGTGGCCTTGGGGTTGGACAAGGCGGTCACGGCGCCGGCCGCGCCCAACCTAGGTGTCTCGCTGCTGCGCCCCATGATCAGTTCGCGGCAGGCGCCTACGTCGGTCGCCACGCTAGGGATGCCGCCGGCGCCGGCCTCGAGGATCACGAGCGGCATGCCCTCGGAAATACTGGTCAGCACCTGCACGTCGATTTGGCCCAGGATGTCGTCCAGCTTCACGCGGCCGGTGAAGGTGATGGTCGAGCCGAGATTCATCTGCGCGACCATCTCGCGGCATTCTCGCGCATACTCCTCGTCCTCGTCGTCGGGCCCAATAATGCTCGCGCGCAGGTCGGGCACGCTGTCGCGCATCATCCCGCAGGCGCGAATGAAGGTCTTGATATCCTTGATGGGGACAACGCGGCCGATCAGCGCCACGTGCGGCGGCGCGCCGCCGTCTCGGGGCGCCGCGCCCGGCGCCCGCACCTTTTCGTAACGCGCGAGGTCTATGCCGTTGGGGATGATGGACAGCTTTTCGCGCGGCGCGCCGTCGTCGAGCTGAAACTGCTGATTGCCTTCGTAGAGCGTGACAATCTTCCGGCAGGCGCCATAGCAGGCGCGTGAATAGCTGGCGAAGGTATCGATCCACATGTCCTTCAGGCTGCGCTTCCAGATGTTGATCTGGAGACCTTCGGTTGACGCCTCCGACAACCAATCCGCCATGGCGATCTCGATACGGCGCTCATTGGTGTAGATACCGTGCTCGGTCACGATCGAAGGCCGTCCGGTCTCGACATGAGCGCGCGCGGCGAACAGACCGGCATAGCCGGTCGATACCGTGTGATAAACGCGGGCGGGCGGCATCTCGGCCAGGATGACCGAGAACAGGCCGCTGACGAGTGCGCGCCAGGACCAGAAATAATCGAGGAACGAACTTTCCGGATGGCTCGCCTCGTACATGCGGACCAGCATGTCCCACGCCAGCGGCGAGTTGAGCAGGAGGTCCCGGCCGATCGTGCCGCGATGGGGCGCCAGCAGCGCCATGACGGCGGCCACGTCGTCGAGCCCGCCCTTGGGCGACTGCAACCGCTCCAGCGGCGCTTCCAGCCTGTCGAACAGATGCGTGGCGCCTCGCATGCGCGGCGCGCCCAGCGGCATTTCCTGGATATAGATGTGGGTCAGCCCGCTGACATTGGCGGGAAGCTGATAGCGCAGCTTGCGCTCTTCCTGCTTAGGCAGCAGCGAGACCAGATGGAACCGCAGGTGGGGATAGGACTGGATCAGGTCGTGCGCCCAGGACGACACGCCCCCCGCGACATACGGGTAGGTGCCTTCCAGGATCAGACAGATGTCAGGCGTTTCCCCGTCCGCGGCCATCGGCGTTCTCTTATTGGGTTCCAGCGGCCAGGTATTGCACCATCAGCGCCGCGACGCTCTGCGCCGTCTCGCTCAGACTGCCGCGCTGGAGAAAACCACCGCCGATGCTGGAGCGCGTGGTTGCCCACATCACCGTGCCGTCGGCCCGCACCAGCCGCGCCGTGACACTGACCGTCGGCTCCTCTTTCAGCCCATGCTGATAGCGGTATTCCGACACGCTGCCGATCAGCACCGCATCGACGCCCAGCGCCTTGGCCGCGGCGCCCGCGGCGGTGGCCTCTCCCAATTGGGACAGGTCGATGCGCGCTTCCGAGGCGCGGCGGCGGGCCTCGGTTTCCTCCATCAGCTTGAACAGGTTGCGAGCATAAAGTTCGCTGGCCGTCATCTGGGCCATGATGATGCCGGCGTTGGGATCGGTGGAGAGATTTTCGAACGGCAGGATGGCCATGGTCATGCCCCGCTGAGGGGGCGCCGCCGCATTGATATAGAAGGGACTGGGCACGCCAGCGCAGGCGCCCAGGAGAAGAAGCAGCAGAGCGGCGGCGCCCTCACGCCAGCCGCCCGTTCGTCTCGTTTCACCCTTCACGCCGTGGCCTCCCTTTCAATCATATCCAATCTAGCGCGGCGGATCGGCGGCCGCCTCGTCTCAGAATCGCGTCAGAAGATAGAGTCCGTACCGGTTCACGATGTCTCCAGAACCGCGGCTCGTGGCCTTGGAATACAGGTAGTTCGCGCCGAATTCGAAGTCCGCCGTGGGCTCGTAAGACAATTCGCCGGTGAAGCGCGGACCCTTGGACTGTAGGTCCAAGCGGTCGAACTGGTAGCCGCCGGATACCGTGTAGCGCATGTAGTCGGTCACGAAGCCCGAGATCGTCGCCAGCGCTGAATGGATCTCGCGGCTGGTGATCGGCAGCGGCGAATACGCCTGGCCCTCGGAGTTGAAGAAGCTCTTGGTGCCGAACAGATACTCCGCGTCGATGTTGTAGGTCAGGTTGACCAGCGGCCGCGCCTGGATCAGCGCATAGGTCAGATCAGCAATGGGTGCGACCGAATTGGTCACGTCGGAAATGCCCTTCACGCCATACCGATTGGCGGCCAGGAACAGCGAGCCCACCAGCCGCTCCTCCTGGTCGAGGGCGCGCGAGTACTGGGCCTCCAGCCGGTCGCGCCGGCCATCGTTAGCCATGCCTTCAACATATTCCCAATAGGCGCGGTGGTATTCACCGATAAGGGCCATACGCTCGCTGTCCTGCCGCTTCTCGATGCGCGCGCTTGGACCCGCGGTGCCGGCGCCGGCCAGGATGCCGCCGCGCACGAACAACCCCTCTTCATCGAAGTTCTGGCCAACATACACCTCCGCGCGCTGGCGCCAGCCCTGGAACGGACCCGCGTAGCCGTCGAGCTTCTGCACGTCCGGCGACCAGACCTCGCGAATTTCGTAATCGAACCCCGCCACGGTGCGCGAAGTGGGCTCGAACCAGCCCTGCTGGCGCGTGATGTATTGGGTATCCGCCGTGGAAATCACCTGCTTCGCGAAATCGACCCGGTATTGTGGGCCCCGGTCGTGCCGCGTCTGGGCTTGGGCCTGGATCACGTCCGCTTGGCCAGGCAACAGCGCCAATGCGCGGTCATATTGCTCCAAGGCGCTCTGCCAATTGCCCAGCCGCTGCTCAATATCGGCAAAAAGGAGCGTCGGCTGCACATCCTTCGGATTTTCGGCGGCCAGCTTTTCAGCATCCGGCCGTGCCGCCAGCGGTCCCTGGCTCTGCGCCTTGAGCTCGACCTCCAGCAACGCCAAGCGCTTATCCGTCTCGGGCGCAATGATCTCCTCTTGGCCCGCGCCCGTCATGACGATACGGATCTGCCGATCCTTGATCTCGATATCGTGAGTCACATCGCGCGACGCGCGCAGGAGGATCGTGTCATAGCCCTGTGTCGCGTTTTCCAGCCAGCCGTCCGTGTTGTCGGCCAGATCGACCAGCGTCGGCGCGCTTACCTCGTGCGGAAAGCGCAGCACGATCTCGCGCCCATCGGTCGAATAGTCGACGTTGGCCGATTCCGGCAGATCGATCGTGATGATGACCCGGTTAGCCTCGGTCTTGGTGGTGATGTGCAAGTCGCCAGCCGCCTGGGCCAGCCCCATCGACGGAGCGAACGTGGGCGAATCGGCGGCCAAAGCCACGCCTCCGGCGCACCCGGCGGCGCCCAGCGCCGCCGAGAACATCAGGGCGCGCAGGAGCGCGCTACTGGCTCTTGAGGACGCGTCGGGCATAATCGTAGGACTTATTCTGCATCAGCGCGGTCACCATGTCCGCGCGTAAATCTTTATCGTTCGGGCGTTCGGCGCGCAGCGCCTCGAAGGCCTTCAGCGCCTCCTGCGTGTGGCCCAGCCGCTGCAGAATGTTGGCACGCACCAGACGCATCTGGAAGCTGGGCTTGGCGACCGCATCGATGGCCTTCAGCGCGCGGGTATAGCTGGCCACCGCGGCGCCCTGCTGGCCGAGCGAGGAAAGCGTTTCCCCGAGCACGAATGCGGCCTCGTAATCGTCGGCCGGCCCGTGCGCGAAGTAGCGCGTGAGATAAAGCCGCGAGTCCTGATAGCGCTGGGCCGACGCCGCGGCGATACCGGCGCCCCGCAGCGCGTCGCGGTCGTCCGGCGCCTGCGACAGGATGCGCCGATAGGCATCCAGCGCGGGCAGGGCTAGCCCAGCCTCGGACGCCGCGCGCGCCAGTTTGCGCAGAACGATGGGGCTGGTCTCTTTGGACAGGCGCTGGTCAAGCACCTGGGTCAGCTTGTCGTTACGCTTCAGGGAGGCAAGCGCCTGGATGTAAGCCGCGAAGACGGCGGCATCCATGGACGCCACCGGCCCCGAATCCTCGGCGATCTGGACCGCGCGCGCCGAGGCGCCGTCATTGGCCAGCACCTCGAGCCAGGCCCCTTTCTCCGCGCCGCGTGCCTCGCGCGCGCGCTTCTCGAGCCAGTCGAGCTGAGCCGGCGCCGGGCGAGGCCCCCATAGATAGAGAAGCTGTTGAACCTCCGGGCTGTCAGGCGGCTGGTCCTGGGCGAGCGAAAAGAAAATCTTTTCCGCCTGCGGCTTGCGGTTCGCGGCCAGCAAGCGGAAGGCACCGTCGCGACGCTCCGCTCGCGGCAAGTCCGCCCGGTCGAGACGCTTGGTCAGGAAATCGAGGTATTGCCCCTCCTGCCCAGCCTTCTTCGCCGCTTCCTCATACGCATAGATCCATTCGCCGCCATAGGCCTCGGCCTGTGCCTGAAGATAGGGCAGCGCAGCCGCCGCACCGCCGAGGTCAATCAGCGCGTAGATGCGATCCTCGCGCTCCTTGCGCGATAGATCGGGACGCGCCAATTCGGCCTTGAGGAAAGCGGCCAACTCGTCGTTGCGCTTGGCCTTCTTGGCCGCGTCGACATAGGTCCAAAACCAATTGCCCCGCTGGGTCCGCGCGAGGTTGGCCAACAGCGGCAGCGCCACGTCATAGGCGCCCGCGGTGACGAGCGCCGCCGCCACATCGCCGCGCTCGGTTGCCGTGAGAGAGGGATCGTTGATGCGCTTGGTGGCGTAGGCCACCAGCTCATCGCGCACGGGCGCGCCAGCCGCATACGCCTTGGCCAGCGCGGTCAGGTAAGTTGCCGCGATCTCGCGGTCGCCCGGCAACAGCGGACGCAAAAGCGGCAAAGCCTCCGCCGCACGTCCGATATCGGTCAGCGCTTGCGCGTAGATAGCCGTGTTGCGAGGCGACGCGGACGCCTTGTAGAGCCGCTCCGCCGCCGTGAAGGCCAGCTGGGTCTGCTTGGCGTCGCGCGCGGCGTAAAATAGGTCGTACAAGGTCTGCTCATCCAGCCCTCGCGCCTCATGAAGCCAATCGCGCACCGCGACGGTCTGGCCCGCGGCCGTCGCGACCAAAGCCCAGGCCGCGTCGGCGCGTGGCGATCTGCGCTGTAGACGCAGTTTGTCGAATAGAGCTGCATCAGCGGCCGAAGCGCCAAGCTGGATGAACAACGAGGCCAGCGATGGAAGATCTCCGTCCGGCATTCGCGCATCTTCCGCCAAAGCCGCCGCCCGCCGGCGCGCGGCGGCTTTCTGGCCGTGGGTAATCTCGTAGCGCGCCAAGGCAATGGCTTCGCGCGGCGATAGCGACGGCATGGCCTGGGCGCGACGCACCCACATCTCGGCCTTCGCCGCGTCACCTTGCGCCAACGCCAGCTCGGCCGCCACCATCGGCGCATCGATGAAGATGTCGTCGCCCACGGCGCGCGCCAGCGCGGCGGCGCGCGTCACGTCGCCGCCCATCAGCGCCAGTTCGATCAGGCCGGTGATGGTGGCGGGCTGCAATGCGTTGGGATTCACCCGTTCGAGGCCTTTAAAAGCGCGGTCACGGTCGCCGGATTCCACAGCCAGTTCGACATACGGCACATACATCGACTGCGGCAGGTGGCCTTCGTCATCCAGCTTCACCAGGCGCGCAAGCGCTTGGGTCGAGCGCCCGGCCGCGCGCTCGACCTCGATGACGTCGCCGAGCAGTTTTGGATCGTCCGAGGCGCGCGCCTCGAACGGCTCGATGAGATGCAGGGCGATGTCGGGCCGCCCGCGGACCACGAACAGGCTGGTGATGGCGCCGATGGCGGAAGGGTCGGTGTTCCCTTCCAAGAAGGCCGCCGCGTATTTCTGCGCATCGTCCGCCCGATTCAGGTCCAACAGGAGCGAACAAAGCAGTTCGATGCCGTCGTAATCGAGCGCCTTGGGGCCTTGGGCCGCGCGTTTCTCGAGCACAACCACCGCGTTGCGGTATTCGCCGCGTCCGGCCAGGAGCTTGCCGTATTCCGCCACTTCGAACGGCGTGGCGTCGGGGCGTTGGATCAGCCGCGCGAGGGTCGCCATCTGGCCGTCGCTGTCGGCACGGTCGCGCTGCTCGTCCAGCACCTCGCGCAGACTTTCGCTATCGTCCTTCAGCTTGTCGATCTTCTGCAGTGTCTCCATGCGCCGGGAGATCTCTTGATCCTGCGAATACGCGTCGGCCAGCCGGCGCAAGATCTCCGCGTTGTCGGGATAGGCGGCTTCGTAGCGCTGGAGCAAGCCGATGGCGTGCTTGATTTGCCCGAAATAGATGTAAACGTCGGCCAGCGGCACGACGATCGAAAGCGGCAGCGATCCGCCCTCAAGCTGCGCCTCATAGGCATCGCGCGCGGCGGCGAACTCGCGTCCCCGATGGTAGATCTCGGCCAGTTCCCGCTCGCGCGGGATGAGCAAATAAGCCACTACGCCTCCGATGAGCACGAGGCCGGCCACCACGGCGTAGAAGGGCCGCGCCAGGCGGTTGCGGGCTTTGCGGCGGGCGATGCGCGGGCGCGGCCGAACGGACGTGGCGGATCCAGAATCCGTCACGCCGTCACCCGCGCCAGCGACTGTCCTTGTTCTGCCAAGGCCCCATTCCTTGGGTTTAGACTAATTCGTTACACAATATATATGGAAAATCCGATCTAGGGGCTGCCCATGGGTGTTTGCCTAGGGAGTTGGCTCTTTGATTAGGCGGTCCAGGTCAATGGTCGCCACGTAGGGATTGAATCCGTTGGCGCGCTGCTCCTTGTAAATGCGCTGAATGCCGGCTGGATCGGTCGGCGACCAATAGTCCAAGGTCATCACGCGAAGCTCGGGCCGCCGCTTCTGGGCGTCCTTCAGGAACTTCACCTGGTCAAGGTAGGTCGTGCGATCGACCAGCTTGTAGGTCTTGGTCTTGAAGTCGTAATCGGCATAGACCGATTCTCCCAGCTCGAAATCGATATCGCGTTCGACCTTGGGCAACAGCGGATAGGCGCGGTTCATCATGATTGGAATAGCCGGATAGTTGCGCCGGATAGCGCGGACAAGCTGGGCGGCCGCGTCGGTGATGCCTTTGTATTTTTTTGGCTGCGTCTGCTCCAGGTAGACGGGATTATCCAGTGTGTCGAGAAAGACGCCATCGAAACCGCGGCGCAGGAGCATCGGCACCAGTTCCTCGACCACGAGCGCGGTCCAGCGCGGATCGCGAAGGTCGACGTAGAAGCTGCCCTTCCAGTTCGGATTCTCCTCACCAAGAATGCCCCAGCGCTTCACCTTGGCGAACCACGACCGGTGCGATTCCACCTCGCCCACGCTGATATAACCGAGCAGCACCTTGCCGCGCTCCGCCAACGGACGGAGCGGCGGGTGATTTTCGCTGTCGAGCACCAGAAGCGTGTACGGGTCGAACGCTTCCGGCGGCTCCTTATCGGCATAGTAGACGACCCAAGGCTTATCGCCCACACGCTGGCCCCAGCTTTCTGCCGCCGAGGCCGTGTGAAGGGGTGCCGAAAGAATCATGAGCGTAAGAATTATAAAACGGCAAATCATGCAGCTTTCTCCGCCAGCCCCTCGCCGGCCCACAGCCGCACCATTTCGACTACGCGGATGGGGAATTGGTCGAGTTGCGCGACATCGCCGAGATGCGAATCGGCGAAGCGGCGAAGGTCGGAATAACGTCGAAGATGAAACAGACATTCCATATACCAAGGCGCCATGTTGGAAGTGAACAACCCGTCGCGCCGGCAGCGTTCCAGCACGGCAGCCGCGACATTGTAACGCTTGCGGCGAATGAGAAGGCGCGCCACGGCCAGGCGGACCGGCCCGTCGTCCGGCACAAGCTTGAGATATTTGAGGTAGGTGTCGAGCGCCGTCCGGCGGCTGCGCCGTTCGCGCAAGGGGTCGAGCAAGCCGGTCGCCGCATAGTCGTCGTTGAACTGGGCCACGGCCTTCAGCGCCTCGGGTGAATCCGGCGCGGCCCGGGCTGCCTTGTCCAGGGCAGTCGCGCGCTTCATGAAGTTGTTCTCGATCGTCGTCATCGACGTGGCCGCCTGGACGCGGATCGCGTTGTCCGTGTCGCGCAAGGCCATGCGCAGAGCCGGCGCGAAAACCGGGTTGAAGCCGCGCGTCATCACCGCGATGGCGATCTGCTTCTGCGCGCGCGTACCGTGCGACAGGATGTCGAACAAGGGGCCGATGCTGACCTCGCCCTCCTGTCCCGCGACGCGGTCGAGCAGCGAGGCCAAGCGGCGCTCTTCCTCGACCTCGTCCTCTGGAAACAAAGCGCGGTACCAGGCCTCGAAGCCCTGCGCGTCATCGGGGAATACCGCCCGCAAGATGAAAACCAACAGACTACCGGCGGCCCCCAACGGACCGAACACGGCCGTGGTGATGGCCAGCAGCGCGAACAGAGGCGTCGACCGCCCGCCCGCGCGCCGATGCGCGAAGGCTGCGATAGCCAATAGCGCGACGACGACCAAATGGCCCGCGAACACCAGAGCGACAGGCGCCATGCGCTCCAGCACCAAGATCGCGAGCAAACCTTCAACCGCGAACGAAAGGAAAGCGGCCGCTCCCGCGGCCAGCTCGATCCGGGACCGCGGTGCGACTTCAGCTTGCGTCGCGTTCACGCTTCGCCTCCCGCCGCTCGCTTTGATAGAGGGACTGGGTCGTGCTTTCAAAGCGCGCTTCGGGTGCTGCCTCGCGCAACTGCGTCCGCAGGGAGGTGCCCAACCGCTCCGCGGCTGCCGTCGCCGCGGCGGCAGCCATGTTGGGCAGCAGAACCACGTATGCGCCGGCCATTTCTTGTGAGAACGGCATCGCCGAGGCGCCAAGCGCCAAGCGCACCGCGGCGCTGACCGCACCGTGGATGGCGGCGCGCTCGTCGTCGGACAACTCCGCCAAGTTGGTGAACTGCAAACGGATCGCCGACAGGTCGAACCCCGCCCGCCGGGCCAGGGAGACCAGAAAATACTGCTGCGGTTCGAAATACTGCCACGGCATCACGTCGCGGCCCACGCTCAGCGCGGCTTCCGACGCTTGCGCCGCCTGGGCTACGGCCTTGGCATAGGCCGTGCCGATCCAAACCGAAAGCGCGCGAAAATTCTCGACCGTGCTGACGTTGAGGTCGAGCAGCTCCAGCTTTTCGATCTTGAGCATACCGATGACGCCGCCGGTCTCGCCGTTGAGCAGAGGCCCGGCCAGGACGCCTTCCCTACTCAGTGCGGCCTCGTCGGCTTCGTTCGTGATGCAAATGACGCGTTTCTGATCGACAACCTCCTGATAGAGGGGCGAATGGGCATTGAAGGTTCGCGCGTAGCGATCCTTCGGCCCCCAGCCATCCTGAATGGCGGCCTCCAGCACCTCGTCGTTCAGCAAGAAGAGCGAGAATTTTTCCGGCGTCACGATGGAGCGGACCACATCGACAATGGCCAACAGCACCTCACCGGGATCGCTGCGCTCGATCAGGCGCGCCGTCTCATAGGTGGTCAGGAAGGTGCGCAATTGGCCGACGACACGCACTTCCAGATTCTCCTTCACGCGCACCAGCCGGCGGTAAGCGTTGGAGAGTTGGGCCGAGCGCGCCCTCAACTCCTCGTAGCGGACCGACAGCTCTTCATGAGCGCGGCGATGGCGGGCACGGATTTCGCCCAGCGTCACGGCGGCCGCGAACCACAGGACGGGCAGCTTCACCACGTCGAAAAGATGATCGTAGAAATCCTCGCCGACGCTCTGCGGTGGGATCGCTCCCATAAGAAATGCCAGGGTACAGCCGGCCGCGGCCACCATTCCCTCGGCCGTGCCGTACTGCACGGAAACCAGGAGGATCAGCAGCCAGAATGGATGGGGATGCGCGTCGCGGAAACGGGTCCCGTCCAACACGAAGATATCGAGCGCCAGCGCGATAGCCAGGAACAGCACGATCTCGATGATCGCCGAGCGGCGAAAGCCGAAGAGAGTGGGGTTAGCCGGCCGCGCGGCAGCCGAGAGTTCGGGAGGCGCATCCGTCGCGGTGCCTTGGTCGTTGATGGTCATCGCTGAAACCGGCCCTCCCCTCTCTCTTGCGTGAGCATATAGACGCGCAGGAGGAGCGAGAAGCGGCGCTTTCGCCGCATTGAAGGGTCAGGACCGAGGGTTTATGTATGTGAGGCCTTCGCGCCCGCCCGGCATGACCGAGATATGGATTTGCATGAGCCCGACGCCCCCTGAAGACCTGGCCAAGACGAAAGGCGCACGCATTCTCCTGGCTGAGGACAGCACAACCAACCGCATGCTGGCCACGGCCATCCTGAAAGGGGCCGGCTATCACGTCACGGCGGCGGCGAATGGGCGTGAACTTCTCAACGCTTTGCGCGCCGAGCCGTTCGATCTCGTGCTGATGGACATCTTCATGCCCGAGATGGATGGACTGCAGGCCACGGCCGCGGTGCGCGCCATGTCCGATGAGCGTGGCAAGATTCCGATCATCGCCATGACAGCCTATGCGGTCGAAAGCGACCGCGAGAGTTGCCTGGCCGCCGGCATGAACGACTATGTTTCCAAGCCAATCCACAAGCAGGAACTGCTGCAGACCGTTGGACGCTGGCTGCTTGAGACCGGGCAAGTCGGCCGCGGCGAACGTCACGAAGCTCAGGAAGAAATCCTGAACCCGGCGGTACTCGATACGCTGGAGGAAGACACCGGCCACGACACCGCGGTCGAAATCGCTCACGCCTTCGTGATGGAAACGGCGGAGCGACTGGAACAATTGAGACAAGCGGTGGAAAAACAAGACTTCGCGGCCTTGGAGCGCGAGGCGCTAGCGCTCAAGACCGGCGCGGGCACCTTCGGCGCGACTCGGCTCCAGCGCAGCGCGGAGCAGCTTGAACTGGCTTGCCTCGCGGGCGACCAAGGACGCGCTCTGGAAGTTGTGCGCGCGCTGCCGAAGATCGCCCTAGCAGCCTGCAAGGCCCTATCGGCGCGTTATCCCCGCTGACGCCGTTCAAGCGCGCGGAACGAAGACCACCTCGACCCGGACATTCTCGATCCCGTGGGCACCTAGGTTGGCGCGCAGCACGCGCTCCACTGGCGTCGCGACCGCCTCGACCGTTTCCACCTGACGGTCGCCCTGCCACAACACAACGCGATAGCGGCCGGGCTTTGGCACCTTCCATGCCATCTCGCCGTCGCCAAAACCTTGCGCGGCGAACTCGAAGCGGTCGGTGCCGAGCTTCAGGCCCCAGATGCGCCAACGTGCTTGGATCAGGTAAGGCCGCGGCGCCTCGGACAGCATGTCGAGCCGCTCGGCCGTCCTGAGGGCGATGACGGGCGCGGGATGCGCGGCGTCCAACGCCACGTAAAGACTACCTTGATGGATGCGTTCGCCGATCACGCCTTCCGAGCGCGTGTAATCGACCGTTTTCGCCGTGGCGTGGTCAAAACGGATCGTCTGCAGCTCGCCCCGGTTCTCGACACGCCAGCGTCCGCCATCCAACGCGACGAGACGCGTATCGTAGAAACTGTCGGCGATAGCGGCAAAGCGGCTGGCGTGAACGGGGGTAACCTCCTGCTCGCGCACATAGTTCAGAATATGTTTCAACGCCTCGAGGCTGGCCGTCCGGTCGGCCGCATAGGGGTGGTAGTAGACGTTGATTGGTTTCACCCGGATCGGCATCTCGGTGTTCCGCAGCGTCTTCTCTAGATGGCGGAAACCGAAAAATCGGTTGGACCACAGTTCGGTATAAGTGTTCTCGTTGCTGGTTGACGCATAGATCTGGCGTTGCTTGCCCACCGGCACGCCGATAGGCGCGACCCAGGCATAAGACGGAAACTCGGGATCGAAACGTGTGTCGCCGCCGTTGATATTGCGCATACCCGCGGCGCGCGTGGCGGCAATCACCTCTTCCGCGGGCGAGGTGTTGCCCGACCATTGGTAGAGCATGACTGACTTGCCGCCTTCGGAGAACCGCTCGATGTAATCCTTGGCACCCTTGGTTTCGTTCTGCACGTCGTACGGCTTGACCGCATAGGCACGCGGCACGCGGTATCCCTTCAAGGATTCGCTCTTGAGTGCCGGATCGTCATCGTCATTGTTGACGCCCTCGCCCGCATTCCAACTCGACATTTGCCGCTTGTCGCGCGCGCGCAACGATCCCAGCAACCCGCCCAAGGACTGAGATGGACGCGGCGGATAGTATTTCAGGAACGGCCTTTCCTTCTCCGCCGTCCAATCGACGAAAAAGCCCCAATCGAAGGGATGGCTATAGCTGTGGTTCGCCATCTCGACATTCGGCAGCACGAAGACACGACGCGCCACGCCCTGCATGGCCTCATCGCCGTACCAAGCAGGGTCGAGATCGGCCGCGATGGGCGCGACCGAGACCGGTAGCTCCGGGTAACCCTCGATGATCTCCTTGATCAGGACGTCCATCGAAAGCGTGGGCGGGTCCTGGGGATAGCGCTCGATCAGCGTGTAATTGCGCCAGCCGTCGCCGTCGATATGGCTGTAATACATGCGGCGGCCAGACAAGGTGGTGGTGTCTGGCTTAGGCAGGTCGTCGGTCCCGAAAGTGATGCGAAAGAATTCGAACGGGTTGATGAACCAGGATCGCTTCTGCCGGTCATTGTTGAGATAGCGCGCGTATTCGGACGCCGCATAGCCGCCGGTCGGCGAGGTGACGATCAGATCCGCCTCGGTCGACGGATCGCCGTTGCGGCTGACGGAAAGGTGAATCTTGGCGCTGTTGCCCGCGACTTGAATACGGTCGAATTCGGGCAGGACGCCGGGCATCGGATATTCGAAACCGCACAATTCCTTGTCGTAGACGGAAACCCGATAATCGTAGGTCAGATAGACGAATTCACCCGTCGAGCGCAGACCCATGAGACCGAGAAAGCGGTTGAGGCGTTCGCGCGAAAACGGTTGGCCATAGCGATTCACCTCGATACCGAACGAACCGACGACCACGAATTTCTTGCCCGAACGAAGCACGCTCTCCGCCCAGCTGATGTAGGCGTCCGGGTCCGGCACCTGTAGGCCGCGGAAGAACGTGAGAACGCCGCGCACATCGCCCATTTCCGACAAGGGCGGCAGAGGCCGGTGGATATCATGATAGCGCACGGTGAGCCCGAGATGGTTGAGCGGCATCTCGGCGAACTGATGGATGGAGCTAAGGCGAACCTTGGTGGCGGCGCCGTCATAGAGCGCGAGGATCACGCGCGGAACGGTCGCTTCGGCGGCGCGCGCTGGCACCGAAACAAGGGTGGCCCACGCGAGAATTACGATGGCCAGAATGCTGCGTATGATCGAAATTGGCTTCACCCCGCCGGTGCCAAGGAATCGAGGGTGACCTTGAGCCCGTCGCGCAGGAGCGTCTCCGCACGGACGCCCAGTTCCGCCGCAGCCTTGGCGCCATTACCGAGCGAAATACGGATATCTCCCAAACGAGCCTCGCCGAACTTGATCCGCGGCTCCTTGCCGCGCAGCTCGAACACCAGTTCCGCCAATTGCTTCACCGACGTCTGCTTGCCGGTGCAGACATTGTAGGCTTGGGCCGGATGCTTACCGGCGTTCGCCATGGCGGCCAAGAGTATCCGCACGACGTCACCGACATAGATGAAGTCGCGCGTCTGGCCCCCGTCGCCGAAAATGGTCAGTTCCTGGCCGCGAATGACGCGGTCGGCGAAGATCGAGATCACGCCGGAATAGGGCGAGCGGGGATCCTGCCGTGGCCCGTAGACGTTGAAGAAGCGCAGGCCAATGGCGGGCACCTTGTGAACCAGCCATGCGACCCGCGCATGCAACTCACAGCCCAGCTTATCCGCGCCGTAGGCCGAGATCGGCCGCACGGAGGAGGATTCTGTCAGGGGCATTTCGGGATTGTCGCCGAACACCGCCGCGGACGAGGCGTAAACCACCGGCACGGGCGCGCCGGCCGGGCCTTTGCGGGCGGAATCGAAGACGTGGATCGCGCCACCCAAATTTACACGGTGCGTCCCCACCCAATCCTGGTTGCCGCGCTCGACCGATGCGATGGCGGCCAAGTGGAAACAGCCGTCCATCCCTGTCATCGCCGCGCGCACGGTGTCCGCGTCCGCCACGTCGCCGATCACGATCTCGGCTGCCTTCGGCGCGTTCTTGCGATGTCCGGTGGACAGATCGTCGAGAATACGCACCTGGTCGCCCCGTGCCACAAGCGCATCCGCCAAGTGCGAACCGATAAACCCGCAGCCGCCCGTGACGAGGTAGGTCGCCATTTTTCCCTCCGTTTCGATCGACTGTCCGGAAGCACGGCAAATCTGTCAACCGAAGGAGTTGTACAGGGCTGCCCTTTCCGTTAAAGCCCGGCGAGGTTTCGTGCCCACCATGGAGCATTCTTCAATGATGCGATTCGCCGCCATCTTTTTTTCCGCCGCCGCGCTTGCCATCTGGGCCGCGCCGCCCTCTCTCGCCGCAGGCGACGTGACCGCCGGCGAGAAAGCCTTCAAGAAGTGCGCGGTCTGCCACACCGTGGCCGCAGGCAAGACCAAGCCCACCGGCCCGAATCTTCTGGGCGTGGTCGGCCGCAAGGCGGGCAGCGCGGATTACAAGTATTCCGATGCGATCCAGAAGGCTGCGGCCAAAGGCTTGATTTGGGACGAAAAGAATCTCAACGCCTATGTCGAAGATCCGAAGAAGTTTCTGGCTGAGTATACGGGCGACACCAAGGCAATGAACAAGATGCAGTTCAGCTTGAAGAACCCCAAGGAGCGCGAAGACATCATCGCCTACTTGAAGTCGCTGAAGTAACTGTCACGCCCATGAAAATGAAGCGGCGCCGGGATCGCTTCCGGCGCCGCTTCCGTTTCAGGGCACCCCGTCAGGCTGGCAGACGCCCGATCGCCGCGTCGACCGATTGGCCTAGCTTGTCGACAATCTCGTCTAGCAGCTCGTCCTTCAGATTGTACGGCGGCGCCAGGATGATGTGGTCGCCGTGCTTGCCGTCGATCGTGCCGCCCATGGGATAGAGGATCAGGCCGCGCGCCATCATCTCGCGGTTGATCTCCTGGTTCAGCTTGTGCTTCGGGTCGAAGGTCTCCTTCGTCGCCCGGTCCTTGACCAGTTCGATGCACTGAAACAGGCCCCGGCCGCGGATGTCGCCGACATGGTGGTGATTGCCGAAGCGCTCCTGGAGCTTCGTCTCCAGCATGCCGCCCAAACGCCGCACATTGGCCAGGAGCCCTTCTTCCTTGATGACTTTCTGCACCGCCAAGGCGCCAGCGCAAGCCGCCGTATGGCCCATATAGGTATGGCCGTGCTGGAAGGAGCCGCTGCCCTTCGCGAAAGGCTCGACCACTTTCTCGCCGACCAGCACCGCGCCGATGGCCTGGTAGCCGCCGCCGAGACCCTTGGCCATGGTGAGAAGGTCGGGCGAGATGCCTTCCTGCTCGCAGGCATAGAGCGTGCCCGTGCGGCCCATGCCGCACATGACCTCGTCGAGGATCAGCAGAACGCCGTAGCGGTCGCAGATCTCGCGGATACGCTTAAAATAGCCAGGCACGGCGGGCAAGGCGCCCGCGGTGGCGCCGACGACGGGCTCGGCGATGAACGCCGCCACCGTCTCGGGGCCCAGCTTCTTGATCGCCGTTTCCAGCTCGTCCGCGACGCGGCGGCCATAAACCTCCTCGGACTCATCATCACGCTTGTCGCGATAGGCATAGCAAGGCGCGATATGGTGCGCGACGTCCAGCATGTACGGCTCGTACGGCGCGCGGCGCGCGAAATTGCCGCTGACGGAGAGGGCGCCCAGCGTGTTGCCGTGATAGCTCTGGCGCCGCGCGATGACGTGATGGCGCTTGGGCTCGCCCTTCTCCAGGAAATACTGCCGCGCCATTTTGATCGCGGCTTCGGTCGCCTCGGAGCCGCTGGAGACGAACCAGACCTTCTCGAGCCCGTCGGGCGCGTCCGCGATCAGCGTATCGGCCAGCTTCTCCATCGGGTCGGTCGAGAAGAACGAGTTGGAGACATAGGGCAGCTTGCCGAGCTGTTCAGTGATGGCGGCGATCACCGCCGGATGGTTGTGGCCGAGGCAGGAAACCGCTGCCCCGCCCGAACCGTCGATATAGCGCTTGCCGTTCTTGTCATAGATGAACGGCCCTTCGCCGCGCACGGCGACGGGATATTCGTTGCGCAGATTGCGATGAAAAACGTGGCTCATAGTGGCGCCTCGGCGGCTCATGTTGGCGGGGCGCTCATACTATCGGCCTAAATTGGGCGGCACAAATCCCGCGAATTGCCGGGCTCCGGCGCCGCCGATATGATGCGCCACGCCGCGGGAAACACCGGTCCGGCGTCCCTGCCACTCGATCCAGCCGAGCACGCCATGAACCTCAAGGACCATATCCGCGGCATCCCGGATTTTCCGAAGCCGGGCATCCTTTTCTATGACATCTCGACGCTGCTCTCGAACGCCAAGGCATGGCGCGCGACGGTGGATCAGATGGAGGCCGCCATCATGCCGCTGAAGCCGGACATGCTGGTCGGCATCGAGTCGCGCGGTTTTCTGGTCGCGGCCCCTCTGGCGTTGGAGCTGGGCTGCGGGTTCGGCATGGTGCGCAAGAAGGGCAAGCTGCCGGGCAAGACAATCTCCTTCAGCTACGCGCTGGAATACGGTACCGACACGATCGAAGTGCAGGCCGATCTGGTAAAGCCGGGCCAGACCGTCGTGGTGCTCGACGATCTGCTGGCCACCGGGGGCACGGCCGCCGCCGCGGTCGAGCTGTGCCGCAAGGTCGGCGCCACGGTGAAGGGCGCCGCCTTCATCATCGAACTGGCCTTCCTCAACGGCCGGAAGAAACTGGACGTCCCGACCACCGCGCTGGTCAGCTACGACAGTTGATGGCCCATCGGGCCATGCTGGCCACCTCCAATTTTCGCATGAACGGTTAGGTTTTCCCCTGCTGGTTCTCCCTCTGCATTACAAAATGCAAGGTTGGCCGGTGCGTGCGAGACGGCAATCGAGACTTTGAGAAGCCCCCACGCCGCCGCAGACGCCGCCGTTAGGGTCCGACCCCCGCCATAAAGCGCGAATTTCGCTCTCAAACCGACTAACCGGTTTGGATCGGCGCAGCCCGGCGCAATCTGCACCGGCGTCCCGAGCTAACTATCTGATTTGGCATAAATATTGCTCGAAATTTACTAGGTTTTGGCCATGATGAGGTCGGATCGTGCAGCCAACGGGGCCAGCGTAAGCAGGATGTCGCGCCATCGTGCGAACCGATTCCTATCGGCGCCCTGCGGCTCTTTGAGCCGGCGGGACAGCCTGCTCGTTTTGTCCGCGGGCATCGCGGCGTGTTTCTTCGGCGGCATATCCGTGGCGCGCGCCACAAACGCCAGTGCGTCGGCCCCGCAAAACCTTCCGCGCCCGACCGGCACGATCGTGCTGTCGGTCAAAGGCCAGATTTCCAACACCAACGCGCCGGGCCGCGCCGACTTCGATCGTGCCATGCTGGAAGCACTGGGTATTTCCAGTATCGAAGCCACCTCGCCATGGAGCGACGGACGCCGGAAATTCCACGGTGTTTTAGCCCGCGACGTGCTGTTGGCCGTGGGCGCCCAGGGACAGGTGGTTACGGCCACCGGGCAGGATGACTACTCGGTCGACATCCCTGCTTCCGACTTCATGCGCTATCCGGTCCTGCTGGCACTCCAGATGGACGGCAAGTACCTGCAACTGCGCAACCAGGGCCCGGTGCTGATTGTCTATCCCCGCGACGATTACACGGAACTGGCCACGCCTACGCTGACGCGCAAGTCGGTGGGAATGCTGCGCGAGATCACTGTCCGATGAACCGCCTGGCCCGCTTTCGCGGCTATGGCATCCTGATTGCCGCCGGCATCATTTTCTCGATCAGCGTGTTCTTCAGCGTCGACAAGATGCTGAAAGAGCAGGTCGAGGTCAGCAAAGGCGAACGCGAGAACATCATCTGGGCCACGACACAGGCCGAGATCGAATTCTACCGTTTCCTCGGCGCGCTGACCAATTTGGCCCACGAGGAGCCGGGTGCGACACCAGAAGAAACCGTGCGGCGTTACGAGATCCTGCTCGGCAAGATCAATACCCTGCGCGAAGGCGCTTTCGCCCAGAACCTACGGGCGGTCGAGGGCGCGGACGCGCTGGTCGGTCCGGTGTGGGAAGCGTTGGAGAAGATCGAGCCTGCGATGAATTTCCTGCGCCGGGGCGACAAGCCGGCCATCGCCAAGATCCAGGCACAGGTTGAGACGCTGACCAAGCCCATGCACCAGCTTTCGAACCAGGCGCGCCAGGTCGATGACGCGGCCGGCGCCGATCGGCGGGCGCGCATCAAGGAAGTCTATGTCGAGTTGGTCGGCTATTTCATTGGCATCCTGGCCAGCGGCAGCATCCTTGTGATCCTGCTGTTCCGCGGCGTCCGGCGCGCCCAACGGCTGCTCGAGGAACGCGAGCGCACCGAGGAACGCCTGCGCGAAAGCGAACAGCGCTTCCGCGACTTCGCATCGTCCGCCTCCGACTGGTTGTGGGACACGGACGACCGCTTGCGTTTCACGTATTTCTCGAAAGGCTATCTGGAACGTGTCGGCGTCAACGCCGTTTCGATCCTGGGCAAGACGTTCGAGGAAATCGCGGTCGTCGAGCCGGACGACCAGCGCTGGATGGAGTTCCGCAGCCTGTTGGCGCGGCATCAACCATTCCGCGAGTTCCGTTTGCAGCTTCGCACCACCGGTTCCGCGCCGCGCCACATCAAGGTTAGCGGCGTGCCGATCTTCGACAAGGATGGCAACCTGGTCAGCTACCGCGGCACGGGCACCGACATCACCGAACAGGTCGATGCCGAGCGCGAGGCCAATCGAGTTCGCGCGCTCTTGGGCGACGCGGTCGAATCGCTGGCCGAAGGCTTCATCCTGTTCGACCCCGACGACCGCCTGGTCCTCACCAACACGCGCTGCCGCAACATGTTCTCGGATATCGCCCATCTGTTTGAGCCGGGCACGACGTACGAGAACATCATACGTGGCGCGGTCGGCTCCGGCGCCGTCGCGGTGCCGGCCGGCATGGATGCCGAGGCCTACATTCGGGCACGCCTCGAACAACACCACAATCCGAAGGGCTCGCTGGAACAGCAACTGGCGGGTGGCGTGTGGATTCAAGTCAACGACCAGGTTCTCAGCAACGGATGGCGGGTCGGCACCCGCGTCGACATCACCGAAATCAAGGTCCGCGAAGAGGCATTCCGCCGCGAGGCTTTGATCTGGGAGCAGATGTACGACGGCGTGATGATCACCGACCTGATGGGCACGATCACGAATTGGAACCCGGCCGCCCAAGCCATGTTTGGCTACACCTCGGACGAGATGCTGGGCCGCACCCCCGACTTCCTAAGCTCGAAGGACAGCGCCCAAGGGCTCAGCATCGAGATCCTCGAGGGCGTGGGCCATGCGGGCCGCTGGAACGGCGAGATGCGCTTTGTCCGCAAGAACGGCTCGGAAGGCATTTCTCAAACCGTCGTGGTGCCGCTGCGCAACGAGGCCAGCCAGCCGATCGCCGCCATCTGGGTTAACCAGGACGTGACCGAGCGCAAGCGTTCGGAAGAAGCACTGCGCACTGCCAAGGAGCAAGCCGAGTCCGCCAACATCGCCAAGTCGCGCTTCCTCGCCACCATGAGCCATGAAATCCGCACGCCCATGAACGGCGTGCTCGGCATGCTCGAATTGCTGCTCGACACCAAGCTGGCCGATGAGCAACGCAATTATATCGACACGGCGCGGAAGTCGGGCGAAGGGCTCCTGGTCATCATCGACGACATTCTCGACTTCTCGAAGATGGAGGCCGGCAAACTCGCGCTGGAGAATGTCAGCTTCGACCTGCGCGACGTGACGGAAAACGTCCTAGACCTTCTTGCTCTGCGCGCCCAAGCCAAGGGCATCGAGTTGTCCGCGTTCATCGACCCCGCCGTGCCCAAGCGGTTGCGCGGCGACCCGGGCCGCCTGCGCCAGATCATTCTCAACCTGGTCGGTAATGCCATCAAGTTCACCGACCGCGGTGGCGTTGGCCTAACGGTCACTTCGAAGGCGGGTATCGCAGGCCGAGCCTCTGTCCGCTTCGAGATCGCGGACACGGGTGTCGGCATCCCGGTCGAACGTCAAACCGAGATGTTCAGCGAGTTTACCCAGGCCGATCCTTCGACGACCCGCAAATACGGCGGCACGGGGCTGGGCCTTGCCATCTCCAAGAAACTAGCCGAGTTGATGCACGGCGATATCGGCTTCTCCAGCGTGGCCAACAAGGGCAGCATCTTCTGGTTCACCGCCGAGTTCGACCGCCAGCCCGGCGTCGAGCAGCCCGAGCAGGAAGGCTGGGACGCCCGCATCGGACACCTGCGCGTTCTTGTCGTCGACGACAACGAGACCGCGGGGCGTGTCCTGGCCCGACGCTTGGCTGTGCGCGGCTTGATGGTCGATTGGGTTCAGGACGAGGATATCGCGCTGACTTCCCTGCGCAACGCGGCGTCCAAGGGCGAGCCTTTCGACGTGGCCATCGTGGATAAGACGCTGCCCGGCATGGGGGGAGAAGCGCTATGCCGCAACATCCGCGCGTCGGGTGACGTGGGCCGGCCCAAGCTGGTCCTGACCACACCTGTGTCACATCGCGAATCGACCGAACGAATCCTGACAGCAGGCGTTGACGTTCATATCCACAAGCCGATTCGCCAGCGCACCCTGATCGACACGTTCCTGGCCATCACGGGCCATGGTCCCATCGTCCGCCAACCCGAGTTGCCGTCCTTGCCCGACAAGCCAACCCCGGAAGCGCCCGTTACCTCTCCATCCGTCCAAGTGGCCGAGCCCGTGCGCGCGCGCCTGCTGTTGGCAGAGGACAGCAAGATCAACCAGGTCGTCGCCATCGCCATGCTGTCAAAGCTGGGCTACCAGATCGACGCGGTGGAGAACGGCCGCGAGGCACTGGAAGCCGTCCAGGCACGCGCCTACGACCTCGTGCTGATGGACGTTTCGATGCCGGAGATGGACGGGCTGGACGCGACACGCGCCATCCGCGCCCTGCCGGGCGACGTGAGCCGCGTTCCGATCATCGCCATGACGGCGCACGCCATGGAAAGCGACCGGGAGAAGTGCCTGCAGTCGGGAATGAACGACTATGTGCCGAAGCCGGTGAACCGGCAGAAGCTCTTGGACACGGTCGCGCGATGGCTGGGCGAACACTCGGACTCCAAACCCATCCGTGCGTCGGCCAAACCCGTGCCGCGCCCATCCGAACCGCCCAAACACACCAAACCGACCGAACGTCCGCCTGCCATCAAACCCGCGCCTCTGTCGAAGGCCGCATCACCATCCGGCAATGTGCTGGACGAGACCGTGCTGCAACAGCTCCAGGCGGACACCAATCTCGAGATCATGCAAGACCTGATCCGCACCTATATCGCCGAATCGGCCGAACGGCTGAAGCGCATGGCCGCCGCCGCCGCCCAGGGCGACATCACGACGCTCGGCCGCGAAGCCCACGCGCTTAAGAGCAGTTCGGGCACCTTCGGCGCCGCCAAGCTACAGGAGCAGGCGCGCGCGCTGGAGATGGCCTGCCGCGCGGGCGACGCGACCAAGGCGCTGGAACTGGCGAAGCCGATCCAACTCATGGCGGTGGAAGCATCGAAAGCCTTGGCCGTCCGCATCGGCGGGCCGAAGCAAGCCGCCGCGCGGCGTCCCACGCCGAACTGATCCGTTAGCGAACTGGCTTGTCGCGCTTGCGCCCGGGGCCGATCGTTTCGCCCCAGCGCCGAACCGCTCCCGTCTCAATCCCGAACAGATCGAGCGCGCGGCCTAGCGTCTGATCGACGATGTCGGGCACGCTCTTGGGCCGTGCATAGAACGCGGGGACCGGCGGAAAGACGATCGCGCCCATTTCCGACAACTGCGTCATGGTGCGCAAATGTCCCGTGTGCAACGGCGTCTCGCGCACCAAGAGGACAAGACGGCGGCGTTCCTTGAGCGTTACGTCAGCCGAGCGGGTCAGAAGGTTCGACGTCACGCCGGTCGCAATCTCCGACATGCTGCGTACAGAGCAGGGCGCCACAATCATCCCCTCGGTCTTGAACGAGCCCGAGGAGATCGCCGCAGCGATGTTATCGACGCTGTAAGCCGCGTCGGCCATGGCACGCACAGCGGCCACCTTAAGGTCCGTTTCGTGCGCCAGGGTCACCTCGGCGGAGTGCGTCATCACCAGGTGGCTTTCCACCTTGGCGCGGCGCAGAAGCTCCAAGAGGCGCACACCGTAAATAACGCCGGAGGCGCCGCTGATCCCGACGATGAAACGCTTGGCCATTCAGGCTTTTTCCCGATCACGCGGCCCTTTTTCAGGCGGCGGCGGAGCCTATCCCAGGCCCCGGCAAGTGCCAAGAAGGGCGGCCTCGACCTCGCCCGCCGCACTGCCTTATCGTATCGGCAGATCGGAACAAGGAGGCAGCCATGGCCACGACGACGCTCGAACGCTCCAAGGACATCGCGATCCTGCCGGCGACCTACGATGCGGGCATCGGCCCCAAGGGCCACATCGGCTTTATCGCGCTGGCCAACGGCTACACCAGCGAACACGAAGTGGAAGCCATGCTGCCCAAGGGCGAGGTGGTGCTCTATATCAGCCGCGTCGCCAGCGACAACGTCATCAACCTTACCAACCTGAAAGCCATCGAGAGCGACATGATGCGCGCGGCAGGCATGATCCTGCCGGCCGACACGCTCGACGTGATGGTCTATAGCTGCACCTCGGGCACGACGGCCTTGGGCGAGGACAAGGTGTTCGAGCGCATCCAGTCCGTGCGGCCGGGCGTGCCGGTCACGACGCCGATCACGGGCGCGCTGGCCGCCTTCCGTGCCCTGGGCGCACGCAAGGTCGTCATGCTGACGCCCTATATCTCCGAGGTGACGGCGGGCATGCGCGACTATATCGAGGGGCGCGGCATTGAGGTTCTCTCGGCCAGCAACTTCAACATCAGCCTGAATTCGGACATGCAGAAAGTGGCGCCCGAAGCCATCTATCAGGCCGCCATCACCATCGACCGGCCCGATGCGGACGCCGTCTTCGTTTCCTGCACGGCCTTGCGCACGAGCCCGGTGATCGACCGGATCGAACAGCGCCTGGGCAAGCCCGTGGTCACCAGCAACCAGGCCCTGGCCTGGCATGCCTTGCGCCTTGCCGGCTATGCCGAGCCGCGCGCCGGCCTGGGCCGCCTGATGACGCTGCCATTGCCCGCATAACCCCTGTTGCGGGGAGCCGGGCCATAGGCTAATCCCTGGGCCGCGCCGGCGCCGCCGGATCAGGACGACCGGCTTCGCGCCGGTGCGGGCACGGCGCCTCGTTTTCCCAAGATTTCCGAGGTCGCGCGTGCACACCTATCGCAGCCATACCTGCAACCAATTGAAGGCGTCTGACGTCGATAAGGCGGCGCGCCTGTCGGGCTGGGTCCACCGCAAGCGCGACCACGGGCAGCTTCTTTTCATCGATCTGCGCGACCATTACGGCATCACCCAGTGCGTGATCTCGGTCGAAAACCCTCTGTTCGAGAAGGCCAGCGCTCTCCGGCCCGAAAGCGTCATCAAGATCGACGGCACAGTCGTCGCGCGCAGCCCGGAGACGGTTAACAAGGAGCTCGCGACCGGCGAGATCGAGTTGAAGATCGAGGCGCTGGAGCTTTTGTCCGACGCCGAACCCCTGCCCTTCCCCGTCAACGCCGAACACGACTATCCGGAGGAGATGCGGCTCAAATACCGTTTCCTCGACCTGCGCCGCGAATCGCTGCACTGGAACATTGTCCTGCGCTCCAAGGTGATCAGCAGCATCCGCCGCCGCATGACGGACCAGGGCTTCCTCGAGTACCAGACGCCGATCCTGACCTCGAGCTCGCCCGAAGGCGCGCGCGACTTCCTGGTCCCCTCGCGCCTGCATCCCGGCAAGTTCTACGCCCTGCCGCAGGCGCCGCAGCAGTTCAAACAGCTTTTGATGATGGCGGGGTTCGACCGATATTTTCAGATCGCGCCCTGTTTCCGCGACGAGGACAGCCGCGCCGATCGCTCACCGGGTGAGTTCTACCAGCTCGACTTCGAGATGAGCTTCGTGACGCAGGAAGATGTCTTCGCGGCCATTGAGCCCGTGCTGCACGGTGTGTTCGAGGAGTTCTCGACGCGTTATGACGGCACGAAGCGCCACGTCTCGCCCGCACCCTTCCCGCGCATCACCTATGCCGATGCGCTGCTGAAATACGGCTCGGACAAGCCCGACCTGCGCAATCCGATCCTGATTAGCGACGTGACCGAGCCCTATCGCGGCGGCGGCTTCGGCCTGTTCGCGAAGCTCGTGGACCAGGGCGCGGTCGTGCGTGCGATCCCCGCGCCCGGCGCCGGCACGCAACCGCGCAGCTTCTTCGACAAACTGAACGCCTGGGCGCGCGAGCAGGGCATGGGCGGTCTCGGCTATATCGTCTACGAAAAGGACGGCGCCAAGGGCCCGATCGCCAAGAACCTGGAAGCCGATCGCGTCGAGACGATCAAATCGCTCTCGGGCGCCAAGGACGGTGACGCGGTCTTCTTTGTCTGTGGCAAGCCCGCCGATGCGGCCAAGTTCGCCGGCTTCGCACGCACGCGCTTGGGCCAAGAACTGAACTTGGTCGCCAAAGACCGCTTCGAGTTCTGCTGGGTGGTCGATTTCCCTATGTTCGAGCGTAACGAGGATACGGGCGGGATCGATTTCTCCCACAACCCCTTCTCCATGCCCCAGGGCGAGATGGACGCGCTGTTGAACAAGGACCCGCTAGAGATCAAGGCATTCCAATACGACATCGTCTGCAACGGTATCGAGCTGTCGTCGGGTGCGATCCGCAATCACAAGCCCGAGATTATGTACAAGGCATTCGAGATCGCGGGTTACACCAAGCAGGATGTCGAGGAACGCTTCGGCGGCATGCTGAGCGCCATGAAGTTCGGTGCGCCGCCGCACGGCGGTTCGGCGCCCGGCGTCGACCGAATTGTCATGCTCCTGGCCGATCAGCCCAACATCCGAGAAATTATCGCCTTTCCGCTCAACCAGCAGGCCGAAGACCTGATGATGCAGGCGCCCAACGTCGTCCCCGAAGCACGGTTGAAGGAACTCTTCATCCGTCTCGTCCCGCCGCCGGAAAAACCCGAGAAAAAGGGCTGATTTTCGGGCTTTCTAAAGTATGCAACCAATTAGTTGCGTATATCCGCCGATTGGACTAAGACATACGCAACCAGGAGGTTGCGTATGTCCGACCGTATCGAACAGAGCATCACCATCAAGGCGCCCGTCTCGCGGGTGTGGAAGGCGCTGACCGATTACCAAGAATTCGGCACGTGGTTCCGCGTGCGACTCGAGGGGCCATTCGTGGCGGGGCAAGCCGCGCGCGGGCACATCACCTATCCCGGCTACGAACATATCCGCTTCGAAGCGATCATCCGGGAGATCGAGCCTGAGCGTTACTTCTCGTTCACCTGGCATCCCTACGCCATCGACCCGAAGGTGGACTATAGCGGCGAGCCGCCCACGCTCGTCGAGTTCACCCTGGAAAAGACGGCGGAGGGCACGCAACTCCGCGTCGTCGAATCCGGTTTCGACAAGATCCCGAGCCACCGCCGTGACGAGGCGTTCCGCATGAACGAAGGCGGCTGGAAGGAGCAGATGGGCAACATCGCACGGCACGTCGAACATGCTTAACGCCGCGACCGTCCTGAAGACCAACGCCGTTGTCTTCGCCGCGCTGGGCGATGCGACGCGCCTGTCTCTGCTGGCCAAGCTGACCGAGGGCGAGCCGCAATCGATCGCGCGGCTGACTTCGGGCACCAGGCTGACGCGGCAGGGCGTGACAAAGCACCTTCGCGTCTTGGAAGACGCCGGAGTCGTCCGCTCCATCCGTGTCGGCCGAGAAAGCCAGTTCGCGCTCGAGCCGAAGCCGATCGAAGACGTCCGGCTTTACCTGGAGCATGTCTCGCGCCAGTGGGGCCAGGCGCTGATGCGTCTGAAGACGATGATCGAGAGCGAAACCGCTTAACCCGCCATCGGCTGGTCGAGCGATTTGCGGCGCAAGGCGCGGCCGGCACGCGCGCCGGTGGCCTTGCCCTGCTCCCATGCGACGCGGCCATTGACCATTACCGCGAAGATTCCGGCCGCTGGCTGCATGGGCTTGTCGAACGTTGCGCGGTCGATGACCGTCTTCGGATTGAACAGCACCAGATCGGCGAAGGCGCCCGTCCGGACCACACCGCGGTCCTTAAGGCCGAAGCGGTTGGCCGACAGCGAGGTCATGCGCCGCACGGCCTCCTCCAGCGGGAACAGGCCCAACTCGCGCGAATAATGGCCAAGCACCCGCGGAAATGTGCCCCACAGGCGCGGATGGGGATGCTCGTCGTTGGGCAAGCCGTCCGAGCCGATCATGATGTCCTTATGCGCCATGATGCGGCGCACATCGTCCTCGTCCATGGCGAAGTAGATGCCGCCCGCCGGCTGCAGCCTTTGGACGGCCTCTTCCTGGCTGCACCCCATTTCCGCGGCCACATCCTTCAGGTCGCGGCCCGACACTTCGGGCATGGCCTTGGACCAGGCGACCAGGATCTTCTTGGAGCGCGGGATCATGTCCGCCGACAAGACGGTGGAAGACGCGGGATAGGGATAGACGTCGGCACCCACCGGCTGCTTCGCGCGCGCGGCGTCGAGATGGGGCAGCGTCTCGCGCGAGCGGCCGAAATTCGGCGCGCCCGCCACTTTGTGGTGCGAGATCACGACCGGCGCCTGGACGGCACGGCCAATCGCGAAGGATTCGTCCATCGCGTCCAAGACCTTCTCCGCCTCGTTGCGCATATGGGTGGCGTAGAGCGCGCCATGCGCGGCCAAAAGCCCCTTCGACAGTTCGATCACTTCATCGGTCGGAGCATTGATCGCGATCTTGTAGGCGAGCCCCGTGGACAGGCCGATGGCTCCGGCGTCCAGAGCCTCTTCCAGCCCGGCGCGCATGCCACGAATCTCGCTGGCTGAAGCCGGCCGGTCGAAACGATCCATCACACCGGCGCGCAAGGTGGAATGGCCCACCATGGCCACGCCGTTGATCGCGGGCGCGTCCTGGTCCAGCGCATCCAGATATTTCGCGAAACTGTCGAAGCGCCAATGCCCCTCGCCCGCCAACAGGTCGAGCGGCGGCGGCGGGCGGCCCGGCGTCTTCAGCGGCGCGACCGAAACGCCACAATTGCCGACCACCACGGTGGTGACACCCTGGCTCAGCTTGGGCGTCATCTCGGGCTTGGACAGAAGGACGTAATCGTCATGGGTGTGAACGTCGATAAAGCCCGGCGCGACAACAAGACCCGCGGCGTCGATCTCGCGCCCGCCCTTGGTGCGCTTGAGGTCTCCCACGGCCACGATGCGGTCGTCCGTCACCGCCACGCCGGCGTGCCGGATGGGGCCACCGGTGCCGTCCACGACGGCGCCGTTGCGGATTAGGATGTCGCAGCGTTCTGGTGCCTGGGTGGTCATCGCAGCCCTCGCTTTGCAGACGCCCCGATCCTAACGAAAGCCGCACGCCCTGTCGCGCCGCGACCTGTTAAAGTCGTGGACAAAGGGGAGAGCACTATGGCCAAGCGGTGGAAGCATCGTCCCGAGGGATCGAACTGGGGCGAGTTCGGCGACGATGATCAGTTGGGACGCCTGAACTTTTTGACCCCCGAAAAGGTGCGCCAGGGCGTGGCCGAAGTGCGCGAGGGTAAAACATTCTGCTTGAGCCTGCCGCTCGACTATCCCGGCGGCAATGTTCTGAGCGCGGCGCGATTTCCGCCAGAGCTGCGCCCGACCTATTTCAAGAACGGCCGGCCGCGCATGAACTATCCGTTGGCGCGCGACAACGCGGCCTTCACCGACGTGATGTGCGACGATGCCGTCCTGATCCATCTCCAGTATTCGACCCAGTGGGATGCATTGGCGCATATGGGCGCCCTGTTCGACGCCGACGGCGACGGCAAGGCCGAGCGGGTCTACTACAATGGTTTCCGCGCGGACGAGCATGTCCATGGGCCGGTGTCATACGAGAACGGCCAGGAGACGCCGGGTCACGGCATGGGCGCCAGGGCACTGGGCATCGAGACCATGGCGGAGACCTGCGTTCAGGGCCGCGCGGTGATGGTGGACCTGTTTCCCTCGGTCGGCCAGGCGCGCAAGGCGGTCGGCTACGATGGCATGATGCGCGCCATGGAGGCCGACGGCGTCACGGTCGAAAAAGGCGACATGCTGTGCCTGCACACGGGCTTTGGCCGTGTGGTGTTGGAGCAGAACCGCAAGCCCGACGCGGAAACGCTGCACGGTTCCTGCGCGGTGCTGGACGGCTCGGACGCCAAACTGCTGCGCTGGATCACCGACAGCGGCATCTCGGTGCTGGTGACCGACAACTACGCCGTCGAGCATTACCACCGCGACTTCACCACGGCCCATGTTCATGGACCCTGCGCGGCCTATCCGCTGCACGAACACTGTTTGTTCAAGCTAGGGCTACCCTTGGGCGAGATTTGGTATCTGAGCGACCTGGCCGACTGGCTGCGCGCCCATAAACGCCACAAGTTCCTGTTGACCGCGCCGCCGTTGCGCCTGCCGGGCGCGGTCGGTTCGCCCGCGACCCCGGTGGCAACCGTCTAGTGGCGCAAAAGCCTCTACCTCCCGTTACGATCCGACCCGCGCGAAAGGCGGATTCGGCCGCTTTGGCGCGGATGATGAACCGCCTGCGCGCCCATCACGGCAATCCGCGCGGCCGGGCCACCGGGGCCGCCGTGCGCCGCGACGGGTTCGGTGCAAAGCGCTGCTACGAGGTCCTGATCGCCGAGATCGGCGGGAAACCGGCTGGTTATCTCCTCTTCCACGATGCCTATGACCCGACCGAGGCCGAGCGCGGTTTCTACATGGCCGACCTGCATGTCGAGGCGCGAGCCCGGCGGCGCAAGGTCGGGCGCGCGCTGATGGCGGCGCTGGCACACGAGGCGAAGCGCCGCAAACGCGATTTCCTGTGGTGGATTTCGAACGGCTGGAACGACACGGCTCGTGCCTTCTACGCCGATCTGGGCGCGGAGGACGAGCCGGTCGTGGCCCATGCCTTGTCGGAGCCAGCGCTCGCCGCGCTGGCCGCCGAGGCGGTCAAGCCTTCTTCGGCTTCTCTTCCTTCTGGGCGACGGGGCCGCCGGCTTCGCGCCAGGCGTTGAAACCGCCCGAGATATGACTGACGGGCGAAAGCCCCATGCGCTGGGCCACCTGGGTCGCCAATGCCGAGCGCCAGCCACTGGCGCAATAGAAGACGAAGCTCTTGCCCGAAGCGAAGATCTCCTTGTGATAGGGGCTCTCCGGGTCGATCCAGAACTCCAGCATGCCGCGCGGCGCATGGAACGAGTCCGGCACCACGCCCTCGCGCTGCAACTCGCGCGGATCGCGCAAGTCCACGAACACGGTGTTGGGATCGCCATGCTTGGCGACGGCATCCTTGGCGGAGATGGTGGTGATCTCCTTGTTCGCGTCTTCCAGCAGTTTCTTGTAACCGACCTTCATGGCGTCACTCCGTCTCCGATGTCCGGCCCGATGATCGCATGGGCCGCCGATGCGTCAAATCCATTCCGAAATATAAGGCGGATCGCTCAATCCGCCAGGCTGTCCGCGAACGCCGTGCGCAGCCGCTTTCGCAGTGCTTCCAAGCGGGCCGCCGCATAGGGTTCCGCCGGACCGCTGCCCCAGATGGGCTTTGGCCAGGCCCGGTCGGTGCGGTAGCGCGCCACGACGTGGACGTGAAGCTGCGAGACCATGTTGCCGAGCGCCGCCGTGTTCATCTTGTCGGGCGCGAACAAGGCCGCCATCACGCGCGACGCCAAGTCGATCTCGTCCGACAGACATGCGCGGTCGCGCGCCGATAATTCGTGAATCTCCCGGACACCCGCGCGTTGGGGCACCATCACGAGCCACGGGAACGATGAATCCCGCGACAACAGAACACGGCACAGGCCGAGGCGGCAGATTTCGACCGTGTCGGCGGCAAGCTGCGGGTGAAGTTCGAAGCCCGTGCTGTTCGAAACCGCGCGACCGGCGCCCAACGTGCGTCGCGCCGAACGCCCGAGAATCCATCCTTCGACGCTGCGAATGGCGGGCGCTTCGGGCTCGCCTGTCTCGCGGCGGCCGAGCACGATGTTCAGCATACCGAAGACACCGACCGTGGCATCGAACGGATCTTCCCCCGCGGGCGCTTTGCCAAACCCGTCCACGATCTGGCGCCGAAGCGCAGGCGAAATGCGCACGCCCGCTTTTCTGGCCCAGGCCAGCAGGATCGCGGCATTGGCGACCCTGTCCGCCTGGACGCGCTTGCCGGAGTTTCCCGCCCCCGCACGGCGGCCGAAGCGCAGGCCGAGATGGCTATAAATCTCGCCTGGATAGGTCTCGGCCAGCACCACGCGCTTCGCGGCCAGCAAATCCTGAAGCGGCCCGTCGAACGGCCATAGCCCGATTTCGCGACGCCGGTCGCGCAAGGCCGGGGCGACCAGATCGCGCCAGCCCGCCAGGGCCGCCTTGCCCACCTGGTTGCCGCCCACTGTCCAAAAGATGGGGGCAGCCGCCGGCGGTCCGCGGTCGCAATGGCGCATCAGCTCGTCCCGGCTCGCCAGCCCGAGCCCAGCCAGAAGCTGCCCATAGGAGAAGTGCTGCCCGGACGGCGTCCGATCCGGATAGAAGGGCCGGTGGAGGCCGATCTCCTCCGGCTTGGCCGCGACACTATAGAAGTCGCGCCAAGCCCCCCGGCCGAACCCGGCCAGGGCGTCGATCATGTTGGTGATCCCGGCCTTGGCGGCATAGGCCCGGGGCAGACCGACCGGGAAGTCGAAGCCGAAGAAGACGCGGCCTTTCGGCCCGGCCTCGGCCAGAAGTCGCTCGATCAGATCGCCCGGTTCACCGACCAGACGCGGCGCATCGGCGACATAACGCCCGTCCGAACCTAGGCGGGCCACGACCATCCAGCGCTTGCGCGCATCGACGCTCCAATCCGCGTGCGCGACCAGATGGGGCAGCGCGGACTTCTTCAAGCGGTGCGCACCGCTTCGGCGATGGCCTTGCCCGCTTCAACCGTCGTGGCCTGGCCGCCCAGGTCGCGCGTGACCGGCCCGTCCGCCAGGGCTTGCTCGATCGCGCGTTCGACCGCCTGCGCCGCATCGGGATGGCCGAGATGTTCCAGCATCATGGCACCGGACCAGATCTGGCCGATGGGATTGGCGATGCCCTTGCCCGCGATGTCTGGGGCCGAGCCGTGCACGGGCTCGAACATGGACGGGGTGGTGCCGTCGGGATTGATGTTACCGGACGGGGCGATGCCGATGCCGCCGACCACCGCCGGTCCCAGGTCGGACAGGATGTCGCCGAACAGGTTGGAGCCGACCACCACGTCGAACCAGTCCGGATGCTGCACGAAATGCGCGGTCAGGATGTCGATGTGGTACTGGCTGGTCTTGATGCCGGGGTAATCCTTGGCCACCAGCGCGAAGCGCTCGTCCCAGTAAGGCATGGTGTGGATGATGCCGTTGGACTTGGTGGCCGAGGTGACGTGCTTCTTGGTCCGCTTGGCCGCCAGATCGAAGGCATAGCGCAGGATGCGATCGACGCCCTTCCTGGTGAAGATCGATTCCTGGACGACCATCTCCTCGTCCGTGCCGGCGTACAGGCGGCCGCCGATCTCGGAATACTCGCCCTCGACATTCTCGCGCACGACGACGAAGTCGATGTCGCCTGGCTTGCGATCGGCCAAGGGCGACTTCACGCCCTTGAACAGGCGCACGGGGCGCAGATTGACGTATTGGCGCATGGCCCGGCGGATCGGGATCAAAAGGCCCCAGAGCGAGACATGGTCGGGCACGCCCGGCAGGCCGACGGCGCCGAGGAAAATGCCGTCGAAGCCGCTCAGCTGGTCCAGCCCGTCCACCGGCATCATGCGACCGTGCTTCTTGAAATAGGCACAGCTCCAATCGAGCGTCTTCCACTCGAACTCGACGCCGAACCGCGCGCCCGCGGCCTCGAGCACGCGCACGCCCTCGGGCACGACCTCCTGTCCGATGCCGTCGCCAGGGATGAGTGCGATGCGGTGCTTCTTCGCCGCCTTTGCCATGGATTCGTCTCGCTAGATTGGAGGAAACGCCGAAGGCCGGCGTCAGGTCATCGCCATGCCGCCGTTCACGCGCAGCGTGTGACCTGTGATGTAGGAGGCCTCGTCGGAGGCCAGGAAGACCATGGCGGATGCGATGTCGTCGGGCGTGCCGTAGCGCCCGAGCGGAATCATCTGCAGCGCCTTCTTGAGCCCCTTCTGATCCAACGTCGCGAACATCTCGGTCGCGATATAGCCCGGTGATACGGCGTTGATTGTGACGCCAGATGGCGCCGCCTCGACCGCGACCGCGCGCAGCATGGCCATGACCGCCGCCTTGGCCGCCGTGCAAGCCGACATCTTGTTGCTACCGCCGAAATCATAACGGTCGGCGATGATCGAACTGGCTGAAATCACCCGCCCCTTCTTCCGCTTCATCATGTGCGGCAAAGCCGCGCGGGTAACATAGAAGAACGGATCGAGATTGCTGTGGATCGCGCGCTTCCAGTCATCGTCGGTCGAATCGACGAAATTACGCTCGATGATGATGCCGGCGTTGTTGATCAGGATATCCACATGCTTGAAGGACTTGAGCGTGGCCGAAATCAGCTTCTTCGCGCCCGCCGCGGTGCCCACGTCCGCTTGCACCACCACGGCCTTGCGGCCCAGCGCCTCGATCTCCTTGGCCACGGCCTTCGCCTTGGGCAGCGTGTTGCGGCAATTGACCACGATATGCGCGCCCTCGCGCGCGAAGCGCAGCGCGATCTCGCGGCCGATACCGCGCGAGCTGCCCGTGACGATGGCCACCTTGTCCTTGAGCTTCATGTCGGTCTCCCCTGAACGGCGGGCATGTTAGCCCGGCTTCTTCCGGGGCGGCAATTCGCGAGGACTAGAGCGCAAACAGCACGGCACAAGCGACGACCGACATGATCGCGCCCGCCGCGTCGCCGATCAGGCCGACAGCCAGGGCATGCCGCATCCGCCGGATGCCGACCGCGCCGAAATAGACCGCCAGGACATAAAAAGTGGTCTCGCTGGAGCCCTGGATCGTGCTGACCAAGTAGCCCAGATAGCTATCCGGTCCGATGGCCGGGTCTTGCAGCAGGGATGCCAGGTATCCGTATGCGCCCGAACCCGAGAGGGAGCGCAGGATGGCCATGGACAAGGCTTCTGGCGGCAGGCCGAAGGCCTCGGTGAGGCGGCCGAGCGGCTGGATGAACAGGTCCATGGCGCCGCTGGTACGGAACATGCCGATCGCGACCAGGATGGCGACCAGATAGGGAATGATGCGAACCGCGACGTCGAAGGCGTCCTTGGCGCCTTCGATGAAGGCCTCGTAGACCGGAACGCCGCGCACCAGGCCGAACAGGACGAAAGCGGCCGCCACCACGGGTACGATCCACACCGTCATGGCCTTGCCGAACACCAGCATGGCCGGCACCAGCGCCAGCAGCACGCCAAAGGTCAGAATCGAAGCCCAGATGGGCGCCGCGCGCGTGTCGGTGAGGGTGGCGTCGAATGACGCCGCCGCCGGTTTCTCCACGGTCGCGGTCACGTTCGCGTCCGCGGCGCCGGGCACGACCGGGAACAGGCGTGCCAGCAGGATGGAAGCGGCAATGGCGATGATGGTCGCGCAGACGGTGGCGAAGATCGTGGTGGCGACGATGCCGGCGGGATCGGCGGAGCCGGCCGCCGCGCGCAATGCGATCACGGTCGTCGGCAGGATGGTGATGCTGGACGTATTGATGGCCAGGAACAGCACTTGCGCGTCGGTCGCCGTGCCCTTGCGCGGGTTGAGCGTGTCCAGCTCCTGCATCGCGCGGATACCGAAGGGCGTCGCCGCATTGCCAAGGCCCAATAAATTGGCGGAAAGATTGAGGATCATGGCGCCCATGGCCGGATGATCGGCGGGCACGCCGGGGAACAAGCGCACCATCAACGGACGCAAGAGACGCGATAAAAGCCGCAGCGCACCGCCCGCTTCGATGACCTTCATCAGGCCGAGAAACAGCGCCATCACGCCGATCAATCCGATCGACAGCGTCACCGCGTCGCCCGCCGCGGAGATCATGCCGCCAGCTAGCGCCTCCATCGGCGCCTTCCCTTCGCCGCTCCAAAGAATCTGCCGGATCGCTGCGGTCGCGAACGCGATCAGAATGAGCGCGACGAAGATGATGTTCATCCTGCGCTTCCCTTTGTTCGCGTGTGCATGTGCGCGTCGTGATACGCGTGAATCATCATCGCGCGACGCAACGCGCGCGTTTGCGCGGCGCGTTTTTTGTTTTCACGTCGTGTGTGGCGTCTGTCACGCTGTTCAAGAAATTTTCGAAACATGCAACATTCATGTTGAAATTTATCTTATTTTAGTTAATTTTCATTTTAACCCCATATCTTGTTCGTCGGCACAGGGGCCGCCGACTAGACCTTGATGGAGCCTAAAATGGCAGCCAAGAAAAAGGCTAAGAAGCCCGCGAAGCGTAAGGCCGCGAAGAAGAAGACCGCGAAGAAGAAGATCTAACACTTAGTTCCTTGCATCGCCCGCCTTCGGAAGAAGGCGGGCGATGCTTGTAAATGGAATCGGAGTTCGAGCGTCCTCCTCCGGTTCTCTATCTCTCCCGAGCAACATCCTCCGGCATCACAGCGGCCTCCACGCGCGATGCCGTCCGCATTCCCGTCACGCGTTACGCAGCGCGGGTGCGAACGTGCGTACGCGTTCAGCGCTTAGGGATGAAATCTCCACTCTATTCTCGCCTACGTTGTTCGCCGCTATAGTCGTAAGACGACCTTAACTGTCGGGACCCGCTCATGAGCATCGGCCGGCGTATCGCGCACGCCCGTAAGGAAGCCGCTCTCAGCCAACAGGCTGTAGCGGACCGTTTCGCCATCTCCCGCGCGGCGGTGGCGCAGTGGGAAAGCGGCGATACCCATCCCGGCATGACGAAGCTGGAAGGCCTCGCGCAAGTGCTCGACGTACGACTGGAGTGGCTGGCTACCGGCAAGGGCGCCAAGCGGACGGGCGATACCGCTTCCTTTTCCGAGAACCAACGTACGGCGCCGCTCCTGTCTTGGGAGGCGTCGGCGGTCTGGCCGAGCCGCGCGAATCCGCTAGGTGGCGCGCCTCCGCCTCTCGTCACGCAGGCGGAGACAGGCGCCCGTGTCTTTGCCCTGGCGATCGAGGACGAAAGCATGTCGCCGGAGTTCACGCCGGGGGACCATGTCATTGTAGACCCCGACGTCATTCCTCAGGCCGGCGACTTCGTCGTGGCACGTTCCGCCGACGATGATGCGCCCGCCCTACGGCTCTATCGCGCGCTCGAACGCCACGATGGCGAAATCGCGGAACTGGTGCCGCTCAACGCCGCATGGCCCACGCGCCAGATCGACCGGCGCCAACCGGGACGCCTGGTCGGCACGATGGTCGAGCACCGGCGCTATCGCCGGTCCTGATCCTAGGCGCCAAACGCGCGCCACAGGGCGAGGATACCCAGCACGGCAAAAAGCGCCGCCGCGACGCGATGGATGATCTTGACCGGCAAGCGGTCGGCGAATTTCCGGCCCACCAGCACGGCCGGCACGTTGGCGATCATCATGCCCGCGGTCGTGCCGAGCACCACCGCCACCACATTCGGATACTGCGCGGCCAGCGCCACGGTGGCGAACTGCGTCTTGTCGCCGATCTCAGCCACGAAGAACGTCAAAAGGGCCGCAAGGAACGGGCCGCGCCCATCGGCCCCCTTGGCCGCATCATCCGCTGAATCGGGGCGCAACAACCAGGCCGCCATGATCAGAAAGCCCGCGCCAAGCGCGGCATCGAGCCAAGGGCCAGCAAACAGATCGCCGATCGAGGCGCCGGCTAAGCCGGCCAGCGCATGGTTGGCCAGAGTAGCGATCAAGATGCCTGCGAGCAGCGACCAGGGTCGAGCGGGGTATCTGGCCGCCAGCATCAAAGCCAAAAGCTGGGTGCGGTCACCGATCTCGGCGACCGCCACACCGGCGGTGGAAACAAGGAAAGCGTCCATGGTGGCAGGCCTTTTGAGCCGAGCGGCGGATGGACCACGGCATGGCCTCCCCTCCGCTCGACGTTCATCGCAGAGAGGCCACGCCCATGGTCTCGCCAAGGCCCGAAGGCTCCCATGCGCCATGACGGCCGACGGCCGCCAAGTCTGTTGACGCATGGCCCGGTCGACGCCGGGCGGCTACTCCCCAAAGACGGAGGTTTGATAGCCCTCGCGGCCGCGCGACGCAAGCCCGGCCGGATCTTATACCTATGCTTAATGGCAGGTCCGGACAGCCTGGCCGCGCCCTACCTTATTGATCTCCGGGGGAACTGTTCAGGAGGAGACGGCGATGAAACGCCATGCTTCCGACCCGAGCCCGAGCCGGACCGCGGCCCTTTGGGCCTCCCTCTCCATCATGTTGCTGTCCCTGGCGTTCGCCGCGGCGATGTAGACGCGCGAATGCTCCGGTTTCTAGAACCGGAGTTCGCCGCGTGTCTGCTTGGACAGGGTGGTGGGCGCACGAGGACTCGAACCTCGGACCCGCTGATTAAGAGTCAGCTGCTCTACCAACTGAGCTATGCGCCCGAGCCCGTGAATTCCATGCCGCTCGGGTGGCAGGGAGGCAGGCATATAGCACCCGCCCTCCGGTTTGTGAACCCTCGCGATAGGCTTGGAAACAAGGCGGAAATCCAGCGCCTCAGAGGCCATCCATGATGGCGCGGCGGCCGATGCGGACGTCGCGGTGGACGCTCACGCTGAGCACCAAGCCGAAGCTGAACATGAGCGTCAGCATGGCCGTGCCGCCATAGGACAGAAGCGGCAACGGCACACCCACCACCGGCACCACGCCCATGACCATGGCCACATTGATGAAGACGTAGAGGAAGAACAGCGCCATCAGCCCGGCGGCCAAAAGGCGGCCGAACTGGCTGCGGCTTTTGAGCGAGACGCTGATGCCCTGCACCACGATCAGAAGATAGAGCGTCACCAGGACGAGCCCGCCGATCATGCCGAATTCCTCGGCATACATCGTGAAGATGAAATCGGTTTGCTTCTCGGGCAGGAAGTTCAGATAGCTCTGCGTCCCTTCCATGTAGCCCTTGCCGAAGATGCCGCCCGAACCCAGCGCGATCTTGGATTGGAGGATGTGATAGCCCGAACCCAAGGGATCGCGCTCGGGATCGAGGAACGTAAGGATGCGCCGGCGCTGGTAATCATGCATGAACTCCCACGCCACGGGTGCGAGGGCACCGACCGCGGCGACCGCGGCGCCGAAGACCCAAACGCGCAAACCAGCCAGAAACGCCATGGCCGCCGCCGCCATCATCAACATCATGGCCGTGCCCAAATCGGGTTGGCGCATCACGAGGGCCACCGGGACCAGCACCATGCCGATGGGCGCCAGGAGGTTGACCGGCCGGTTTACGTCTTCCGTTCCCAGGCCGTGGAAATAGCGCGCCAGCGCCATCACCAACGCCACCTTCATGACCTCGGACGGCTGAATCTGAAAAAAGCCGAGAGACAGCCAGCGCTGCGCGCCCATGGCCCCCATGCCGACCACCTCGACCGCGGCCAGAAGGAGCATCGCGAAGCCGTAAAGCACATAGGCCGCCTTGAACCAGAAACGGATATCGATCACGCCCACGACTGTCATGATCGTGAGGCCGACGGCGAAGCGGGTCATCTGACGCACGGCCCAGGGCTCGAAGGAACCACCCGCCGCCGAATACAGGGTGGTGAAGCCGATGGTGGCGACCGCGCAGAGCAACAACACCAGAAGCCACCGGAAATGCCAGATCTTTTCCGGCCAGCTTAACGATGCGCTGCCCAAATCCCCCGAACCCAGGAACGTCTCACGTTGCATCGCCCGAGCCTCCCGCCACCGGCGTGCGCGGCTTGGCCGATTCGCGCTCCTGGACCAGGCGCATGACGTCGCGCGCAATGGGCGCGGCCACGCGCGAGCCGCCGCCGCCATGCTCGACGATCACGGCGCAGGCATAGCGCGGCGCGTCGACCGGCGCGAAACAGACGAACAACGCGTGGTCGCGCTGGTTCCACGGCAACTCCTCATTCTTGAGCACGCCCGTGTCGCGTTCGCGTTGGGTGATGCGGCGCACTTGGGACGTGCCGGTCTTGCCGGCCATGGCCCATTGGGGCTCGACGATACGCGCGCCATAGGCCGTACCGCCCGGCACGTTCACCACGCCGTCCATGCCGCGGAACACCAGTTCGAGCGAGGGCGTGGAGATGCCGAGCGGCTCGGCGGCTGGAACCGGCGCCACTTCGTCCGGATCGATGCCCTTGATTCCGCGCGTCAAGCGCGGCTTCACGGAGAAGCCACCATTGGCGATACGCGCCGCCATCACGGCCAACTGTAGCGGCGTGGCCAAGAGGAAACCCTGCCCAATACCGGCGATCAACGATTCGCCCTGGTGCCAAGGCGCGCCGAACGTGGCGCGCTTCCATTCCTGGGTCGGCACCAGGCCGCGGCGTTCGCCCGGCAGGTCAATGCCGGTCAACTGGCCCAGGCCGAAACGCTTGGCCATGGCCGCGATCCGGTCGATGCCGACGCGCCGCGCCGTCTCGTAGAAATAGACGTCGCAGGAATGGCGGATCGCTCCTTCCATGTTGAGCGAGCCGTGACCTTCTTTCTTCCAGCAATGGAAGGTGCCGTCGCCGAATTGGTAGCTGCCGTCGCAGAAGACGGTGTTGGACGCGTTCGCCGTGCCCGCCTCCAACGCGGCCAAGGCCACCATCATCTTGAAGGTGGAGCCCGGGGCGTAGGTACCCGCGATGCTCTTGTTGATCAGCGGAGCCTTGGGATCGCGCATCAGCGCACGCCACTGCTCGCCCTTGATGCCTTCGGTGAAATGGTTGGGATCGAAACCCGGTTTGGAGGTCATCACGAGAACCTCGCCGGTTTTCACATCCAGCACGACCACCGAACCGCTTTCCTCGCCCAAGCGCTCATAGGCGAAGCGTTGGACCTCCAGATCGATCGCCAGCGCCACCTCGCGCCCCGGCTCGCCATCCTCGCGCGACAGCTCGCGCACGACCCGTCCGACCGCATTGACCTCGACTTCCAAGGCGCCAGCCTCTCCACGCAGCGCCAGATCGTGCCTCTTCTCGATGCCGTCCTTGCCGACGGGAAAGTTGGGCAGGGTCAGCAACGGATCGCCGTCCTGATCGGCCTCCGACGCGGCACCGACATAACCGAGCGTGTGGGACAGCATGGGACCATAGGGATAGAAGCGACTGCGCCCCACTTCGATGGAAACGCCCGGCAGGTCGGGGGCGTTTACCTCCACCCGTGCCACGTCCTCCCAGGACAGGTTCTCGCGCACCAAGAGCGGCATGAAGCGCCGGCTGCGTTCGATCTCACGCAACAACCGCGTCCGTTCGGTATCGCTCAGCTGCAGCACGATGGACAAGGCCTCGACGCTCGCGCGCGCCTTACCGGCTTTCTCGGCCACCAGCATGACGCGGTAGTTCTGCCGCGTGATGGCCAGGGGTTCGCCGAAACGGTCGACCAGGCGGCCACGCTGCGGCGCCAGGAGCTGGAGATTGATGCGATTGTCGTCGGCCAATGTGGCGTAGCGATCGGCATCCATGACCTGGAGCTGATAGAGCCGGCCGGCAATGACCACCATCAGCGCGACCTGACCGCCCAAGAGGATCGTCGCGCGGCGCGTAAAGGTCTTGTAGCGGTCGGCGTCGCCGCGCATCTCAGGCGTTCGCCAAGAACGCGCGCTGCACGCGGATCAGAAGCCACGCGAGGCACGGATAAAGCACGAGGGTCAGCGTGAGCTGGATCACCGCGGGCTCCATGCGGATGGGCGCGTCATAGAGCAGCGACGCCACCAGCCAGCTCACGATGCCCGCGCCCAGGATGACCAGCATGAAGACGACCCAGGCGACGGCGAAGCCCTTGCCCGCGATCATGCGGCGGCGTGAACGAACCAGGCTATGCACCAGCAGAAACAAGAGCGCGTTGAGGCCGAGCGGCGCCCCTGTCAGCACGTCTTCCAGGACCCCTACGAGGAACACCGCGCCGATCGGCATCAGATCGGGCCGGTAAAGCGCCCAATAGTAGATCGCCATCAACGGAACCAGCGGCACGATGCTACGATAATCGGGCACGGGCAGCGGAATCGCATTCAAGACGACCAGCATCACGGTGATGACAAACGGCGCCACGTGCCGGGTGGCACGGTCGAGCCGGTGCCAGAACGCATTGTTCATGGTCGTGCGGGGGTGCGAGCCGTCACCGAGGGCAGCGGCGCGTCGGTGCCAAAATCGACGAGGCGCAAATACTCCAGGCGGTCGAAATTGACGTAGGGCAAGATCCGCACCTCACCCGTCGCGACCGTGGCGACCACGCCCACGGGCAAGCCCGGCGGGAAGATACCGCCATGGCCCGAGGTGACGATGCGGTCGCCCGGCTGGGGAGACGCCTCGACAGGCAAGAAGCGCAACTTCGGGCGCTCGGAGTTGTCGCCCATCAGAATGGCGGGATAGCGCGTCGATTCGATGATGATCGGAATGCGCGAATTGATGTCGGTCAATAGGAGGACGCGCGCCGATCGGTGACCGACCTCGGTCACGCGACCGGCCAGACCGCTCCCATCGACGGCGGCCTGGCCCTTGCGGACGCCTTGGTCGTCGCCGACGTTCACGATCACGCTGCGGACATAGGCCGTGCTGGAATCCGAGATCACCCGCGCCGAGACAAACTGGCGGGACGACGGCGGCACATAGTTCAACATGCTGCGCAGGGAATTGGATTCGGCTTCCAAATCCCGCGCGATCTGCTGCCAGCCGCGCAGACGCTCGTTCTCCTCCCGCAGCCGGTCGTTCTCGACGCGAAGCGCCGCCAGCTGGTGGACATAATCGATCATGTCGCGCACGGTCGCCGCCGGACGCGACAAGGCGTCGAGCACGGGCGCGAAACCGTCGGTGATCGTGGTGCGGACGCGTTCGGCGAACTGAGCATCGGCGCGCCCGAGGATGATCATGCCCGCGGACAAGAACAGCAGCGCCAAGAAGGCGAACCGCTGGGCCGCGGCGCGCACGGGAGTCGCGAATCGGATAATCGATCCGGCCCGGTATCTCACGCTTGGCACCTCCCTCGCGGCGCCGCCCTCCGGCGGCGTTCAGCGTTCGTCAGTACGGGTTGATCAGGACGTTCTTGAGGACGCGCATTTCCTCGAGGCACCGCCCCGTGCCCAGCGCGACGCAGGACAAGGGGTCGTCCGCGATCGAGACCGGCAGGCCGGTCGCGCGGCGCAGGACGAAATCGAGATTGCCCAGAAGCGCGCCGCCGCCGGTCAGCACGATGCCCTTGTCGACGATGTCGGCCGCAAGCTCGGGCGCGGTGTTCTCCAGCGCGACCTTGACGGCCTCCACGATGGCGCCCACGGGCTCGTTGAGGCTTTCGGCGATCTCGCGCTCGCTGATGACCAGTTCCTTGGGCACGCCGTTCATCAGGTCGCGACCCTTGATCTCGATGACGCGGCCATCGCCGTTGTCGGGCGGCGAAGCGCTGCCGATCTGCTTCTTGATGCGTTCGGCGCTGCCCTCGCCGACCAGGAGATTATGATTGCGGCGGATATAGGCGATGATGGCCTCGTCCATCTTGTCGCCGCCGACGCGGA
>CADEGL010000014.1:0-68329 GCA_902826885.1 uncultured Alphaproteobacteria bacterium
AGGATCGGCAGCGCGAAGGCGGCCGTCTTGCCGGTGCCGGTCTGGGCGATGCCGAGCAGATCCTTGCCTTCGAGCAGATGGGGAATGGCCTGCGCCTGGATCGGCGTCGGCGTCGTGTAGCCTTCGGCACTGAGCGCCTCGAGGATCGGAGCGCTGAGACGAAGTTCATTGAAATTATTCAAGAGGATGTTTCTTTCTTTTAACCCGCGCGCGCAGGCACGGCCTTTCTGAGGCCGGTGTCGCGAAGACGCATCGCGGGCGGTTTCTGGGGACGCCCCGCGTGGCCTGGGCTGTCTATGGAGAGCTTTATCGCGCTCGGCAGGGCGTCGGCCCGTTGGTCTTAATTCTTGGGGCCTCGCTCACGCGGCCGAGCGCCGCTGGCCGCTCATCGCGGCTGACGGGTATGTAGGGACGATCCCTTTGGAAGTCAACGAAAATTGGTTGCCAGCCCGGCGCGAACGTGAGAACTGGGCGGAATTCTGCGCCGATTCGCGAGGCAGCATGGACCGCTCGGACGTCGAGATCATCGAAAAAACGACCCCTTTCCAGGGGTATTTCCGCGTCGACCGCTACCGCTTGCGCCACCGGCTGTTCGCCGGCGGTTGGAGCGGCGAAATGACCCGCGAGATCTTCGAGCGCGGTCATGCGGTCGGCCTCCTGCCCTACGATCCGGTGCGGGACGAGCTGGTGCTGATCGAGCAGTTCCGGCCTGGCGCCTACGCCGCGCCAGGCTTCCGCCCGTGGCTGGTCGAGATCGTGGCCGGCATTATCGAACCGGACGAAGCGCCCGACGAAGTCGCCCAACGCGAGACGCGGGAGGAAGCAGGCTGCGAACTGCGCGCCCTGCGCCCCATCTTTGATTATATCGCCAGCCCCGGTGGCACGACCCACAGCGTGAAGCTCTATCTGGGCTGGGTCGATTCGAGCAAAGCCCAGGGCATCCATGGGTTGACCGACGAGCACGAGGATATTCGCGTCTTGGTGGTGCCGTTCGCCGACTGGCCCGCCTTGCAGCAGGACGGAAGGATCGCGGATGCCTGTTCGCTCCTCGCGCTCCAATGGCTCGCCCTGAATCGCGCCGCCGTTCGCGACGCCTGGACGTCTTGAACCGGGGACCAAGCGAAACTAGCCTTCCCGACACTCCCGCCAACAGAAAGCAGCCCCATGGATGTCAGGCCCGACTTTCCCCGCACGATCGGCAACACGCCTCTCATCCGCCTGCGCGGGCCGTCCGAAGCGACCGGCTGCGAGATCCTCGGCAAGGCCGAGTTCCTGAATCCCGGCTCATCGGTCAAAGACCGCGCCGCCTTGTTCATCATCAAGGATGCCGAGGAGCGCGGCTTACTACGGCCCGGCGGCGTGGTGGTGGAAGGCACGGCCGGCAACACGGGTATTGGCCTGGCACTGGTCGGCAACGCACGCGGCTATCGCACCGTCATTGTCATCCCGGAGACCCAGTCCCAGGAGAAGAAAGACATGCTGCGCCTGTGCGGTGCGGAGCTGATCGAGGTACCGGCGGTCCCCTATAAAAATCCCAACAACTATGTCCATGTCTCCGAGCGAATCGCGAAGGAGTTGGCCAAGACGGAAAAGAACGGTGCAATCTGGGCCCAGCAGTTCGACAACGTGGCCAACCGCAACGCCCATATCCGCACGACGGGCCCCGAGATTTGGGAGCAGACCAACGGCAAGGTCGACGGCTTTGTCAGCGCCGTGGGCACCGGCGGCACCTTGGCTGGCATCGGCATCTTCCTGAAGGAGCGCAACCCCAAAATTCGCATCGCGCTGGCCGACCCCATGGGCGCCGCGCTCTACAGCTACTACAAACATGGTGAGTTGAAGTCCGAAGGCTCCTCGATCACCGAGGGCATCGGCCAGGGGCGCATCACGAAGAACCTGGAAGGCGCGCCGGTCGACGACCCGTTCCAGATTCCCGACGCGGAAGCCCTGCCCATCATCTTCGACCTGCTGCGCAACGAAGGCCTGTGCCTGGGCGGCTCGAGCGGCATCAACGTGGCCGGCGCCATCCGCTTGGCCAAACAGATGGGGCCGGGACATACGATCGTCACCATTCTGTGCGATTACGGCACCCGCTATCAAAGCAAGCTCTTCAATCCGGAATTCCTGCGCTCCAAAAACCTGCCCGTACCCAAGTGGCTGGCCAATCCACGCCCCATTATGGCCGCGCCCCTGATCGCCTAGGAGAACACCATGGCCAGCGCCCCCATCGACGGTATCGTTTCGACCGATTGGCTCTCGAAGGAGTTGGGCGCACCTGATCTGCGCGTGGTAGACGCATCTTGGTATCTGCCTCAGCAGAAGCGCGACGCCAAAACCGAATATGCCGCACATCACATCCCCGGCGCGGTCTATTTCGACATCGATCTGATCTCAGACTCGTCGATCCCCCTACCCCACATGCTGCCTTCAACGGAGCAGTTCGCACGCCAAATCAGCGAGCTGGGCATCGGCGATGGCGACCGCGTGGTCTGCTACGACGGCGCAGGCCTGTTCAGCGCCGCGCGGGCCTGGTGGATGCTGCGCGTCATGGGCCATACCAATGTCGCCGTTCTGGACGGCGGCTTTCCGAAATGGCTGGCTGAGAAGCGGCTCGTCGAAGCCGGCCGCGCCCAGCCCCAGCCGCGTCGCTTTACGCCTCGCCCCGACAAGCGTCTGATTCGCAGCATCGAGCAGGTGCGGGACAACTTGAACACGCACCGCGATCAGGTGCTCGACGCGCGCGCTCGCGCGCGCTTCAAGGGCACCGAGCCCGAACCGCGGCCCGGCGTGCGCAGCGGCCACATCCCCGGCTCGGCCAATCTGCCATACAACGAACTGCTCGATCCTAAGACGGGAACCATTCTGCCGAAGGATCAACTGATCGCGCGCTTTGTGGCGGAAGGAATCGATCTCTCGAAGCCCGTGGTGACAAGCTGCGGCTCCGGCGTCACGGCCTCCGCCCTGGCCCTCGGCCTTTATCTCGTCGACCGGACGGACGCCGCCGTCTACGACGGCTCTTGGAGCGAATGGGGCACACGCACCGACACACCGGTCGAAACGTGACCGCAGACGCCGAGGTTCCCCCCGGCAAGCTGCGAATGGTGATCACCTCGCTCGAGATGCACGCCCGGCCATCGCACGGGCCAGCTCATCTTCCGGCTGGAATCAAAGCAGCCCTTCTGCGCGCCGAAAGTCCCACGGTTTCGTTCTATCGCTATCTCTACAATACAATCGGTGAACCTTGGCTTTGGTACGAGCGTCGCGAATTCGACAACGCGGCCTTGGCGGCCATCATTCAGGACCCAAAGGTCGAGATTTACGTGCTTTACGTCAGCGGCGTTCCCGCCGGCTATGGCGAATTGGACCGCCGTAAGGACGGTGAGATCGAGCTGGCCTATTTCGGCCTGATGCCGGAGTTCATCGGCAAGGGGCTTGGCCGTTATTTCCTCACCTGGATCGTGGACGCGGCATGGAGCCATGAGCCCAAGCGCCTATGGGTCCATAGCTGCAACTTCGACCATCCGGAAGCCTTGCGAGCTTACCAGCGTGCCGGTTTCGCGCCGTTCGATCAGGAAACAATCCTGATCGACGATCCGCGCCTGTCCGGCCTGATTCCGACGCACATCGGAGTCAAATCCTAGGCGCCGCCGCCTGCTCAGTTGTGCAGGATCTGCGAGAGGAACAGCTTCGTCCGCTCCGACTTCGGATGGTTGAAGAATTCCTCCGGTACGTTCTGTTCGACGATTTCGCCTTTGTCCATGAAGATGACCCGGTTGGCGACCGTGCGGGCGAAACCCATTTCGTGAGTGACGCACAGCATTGTCATGCCGTCCTTGGCCAGCTCGATCATGACATCGAGCACTTCCTTGATCATCTCCGGGTCCAACGCCGAAGTCGGCTCGTCGAACAACATAACCTTGGGGTTCATGCACAAGGCGCGCGCGATCGCCACGCGCTGCTGCTGACCGCCAGACAACTGGCCGGGATACTTGTTCGCCTGCTCCGGGATGCGAACGCGCTGCAGGTACTTCATCGCAATCGCTTCGGCGTCCTTCTTCGGCATCTTGCGGACCCAGATCGGCGCCAGTGTCAGATTCTCCATTACCGTCAGGTGCGGGAACAGATTGAATTGCTGAAAAACCATGCCGACCTCCCGGCGGATCGCGTCGATCTGCTTGAGGTCGTTGGTCAACTCGATGCCTTGGACGGTGATCCGTCCCTTCTGATGTTCTTCGAGGCGGTTTATGCAGCGGATCATGGTCGACTTGCCCGAACCCGACGGGCCGCAGATGACGATACGCTCGCCCGTGGCTACGGACAGATTGATGTCCCGCAGAACATGGAATTGTCCGTACCATTTGTGCACGCCCGCCAACTCGATGACGGGACCTCGCGCGGCTGCCTGTTGAGCGGCGGTCGCCATGGCGTCTCTCCCTAACGTCTCGCGCCGGCCCGGAGAGTCTTCTCCAGGTGCTGACTGTACTTGGACATGCTGAAACAGAAGATGAAGTAGATGAACGCGATGAAGACATAACCTTCGACAAAGAAGGCACGCCAATTCGGATCGGAAATGGCTTGCTTGGTCGCGAGCAAAAGATCGGTAAGGCTCACGATCGCGACCAACGACGTATCCTTGAACATGCCGATGAACGTGTTGACGATCGGCGGTATGACCGCGCGGATCGCCTGGGGCAGAATGATCTTCCACATCATCTGCATGTAGCCGAGGCCGAGCGCCTGGGCGGCCTCGTACTGCCCCTTGGGAATGGCCTGTAGGCCACCGCGCACCACCTCGGCCAGATAGGCCGCCGTGAACATGATGATGGCGACCTGCGCGCGCAGCAGCGCGTTGATCTTCATGCCTGTCGGCAGAAAGAGCGGCAACATGAACGACGCCATGAACAAAAGACTGATCAACGGTACGCCGCGAATCAGCTCGATGTAGGCAACCGAGAAGGAACGCACGATCGGCATTCGAGAGCGTCGGCCCAACGCCAGCGCGATCGACAGCGGGAATGCCACCACGACGCCTACAACCGCGAGGATCAGCGTGAGAGGCAGGCCGCCCCATAGATTCGTCTCGACCGGCGACAATCCGAGAACGCCGCCCCACATCAGCGTGCCGAAGACCGCCAAACCGGCCATCCACACCGCGCCAAGCCAAACGCGCCAAAAGCGCCGGTTGCACGAAAAAACGATCATCGCGATCAGGAGGCATACGGCGAGAACGGGACGCCATTGCTCCTTAAACGGATAGCGCCCGAACAAGATCAGCCGATACTTCTCGGCGATGAAGGCCCAGCAGGCACCATCGGCTTGCTTACAGACCTCGGGTTTCACGTGGCCCCAGACGGCGTTGAAGATCAGCCAATCGAGAGCCGGCGGCACCGCCCAGACCAACACCGCAGCGGAGACGAGCGTCAGGAACGTGTTCCACGGCGTGCTAAACAGATTGGCGCGCGCCCATCCCCAAGGGCCGGTGACGGATGCCGGCGGACGCTCGACCTGGGGCGTGGTCGCTTCTTCCATCGTCATGTCATCGCTCCACCAGCGCGATGCGCCGGTTGTACCAGTTCATCGCCCCCGCGATGGACAGGCTGACCGTTAGGTAGACCGCCATGATGAGGGAAATACATTCGATGGCTTGGCCAGTTTGGTTCAACGTCGTGTTGGCGACGGACACCAAGTCCGGATAACCGATGGCGACTGCCAGTGAACTGTTTTTTGTCAGGTTCAAGAACTGGCTGGTCATGGGCGGCACGATGACACGCAGCGCCTGAGGCAACACGACCAGGCGAAGCGTGGGACCGCGCCGCAAGCCGAGCGCCGCCGCGGCCTCGCTTTGCCCCCATGACACGGCGAGGATACCCGCGCGCACGATCTCGGCGATGAAGCTTGCGGTATACGTCACCAGGCCCAAGACCAGCGCGAGAAATTCCGGTGTCACAGCGGCGCCGCCGTCATGGCCGAATTTCGTTTTTTCCGGGATTTCAAACTGCGATGGCGCGCCGCCCATGAGCCAGACGATCAGCGGCACACCCACGATGATCACGAGCGACGGCCACAAGAGCGGCATCTGCCTGCCGGTTTTCATCTGCCGCGCCCGTGCCCACCTGGAGAACGCCACGGCTCCCGCGATACCGAACGGAAGCGCAATTAGGGCCCAGATATGGGCGTCCTCAACCACCGGCCACGGATAACGCAACCCTTCCTTGCTCAGGAAAATGTTAAGTCCAAACTCCGCCGCGTGATCCGAGGCTGGCAAAAGATTGGTCAGCGCCGCATACCAGAAGAAAAGTTGTAGCAGCAGCGGGATGTTGCGCAGCGTTTCGACATAGGCAGATGCTAGGCGCGCCACGATCCAGTTCTGAGACAAGCGCGCGATGCCGATGATCGTGCCCAGGATCGTCGCCAGAACGACACCGATGACCGACACTTTCAACGTATTGAGAAGGCCGACCAAGAACGCGCGGCCGTAGCTGCTGGCTGCGTCATAGGAGATCAGTGTCTCGCCAATGAAGAACCCAGCCTCCTGGTCGAGGAAGCCGTATCCCGTGCGAATTTGCCGCTGTTCGAGATTGGTGAGCGTATTCGAGACGAGAAACACGCCAAGCGCCACGACGCCCGCGATCAGCACGATCTGATAGATGATCGCCCGGATTTTGGGATCGTTCCACGGCGAAGGCCGCGGCGGAACGTGGATGGCCCGGTCCTGGTCGGCCATGTCGCGCCTCCCTCAGGCAGACAGGCTGAAAGCAGAACCGCCGCCCGGGGGTTCCGGACGGCGGTTCAAACTTTCTATCAGCGAACCGGCATGGCGTACATGAGCCCGCCGTTTTTCCACGTGGCGTTCAGCCCACGGGCAAGACGAAGCGGCGTCTTCTGACCAACGTTACGCTCGAAGATCTCGCCGTAGTTGCCGACCTGCTTGATGGCATTGAAGGCCCAGGCATTGTCGATGCCGAGCTTCTGTCCCATGTCGCCCGAGACGCCCAACAGACGCTGGATGTTCGGATCGGCGCTGGACTTCATCTCGTTGACATTGGCCGAGGTGATACCGGACTCCTCCGCCTCGCCGAGAGCGTAGAGCACCCACTTCACCAGCGTGAACCATTCCACGTCGTCGCGGCGCACAGCCGGGCCCAACGGCTCCTTCGAGATCAGTTCGGGCAGGATGATGTAATCATCCGGGTTCGGCGCGTCCTTGGCGCGGATCGACGCCAGGCCGGAAGCATCCGTCGTATAGGCCTTACAGCGACCACCGAAAAACGCAACCTTCGACTCTTCGAGCGATTCGAAGACGACGGGTTTGATGTTCAACTTGTTGGCGCGGGCAAAATCCGCAAGGTTCAATTCGGTCGTCGTACCCGTCTGCACGCAGACCGTGGCGCCTTTCAGTTCCTTGGCGCTTTTGATCTTGGCCGACTTCGGAACCATGAAGCCCTGGCCGTCATAATACGTGACACCGGTGAACATCATGCCGAGAGACGCATCGCGGGTGAGCGTCCAGGTCGTGTTGCGCGACAGGATGTCGACCTCGCCCGAGGTCAATGCGGTAAAGCGCTGCTGAGCGTTGGTCGGCGTATACTTGACGGCATTCGCATCGCCGAACACCGCGGCGGCAACCGCCTTGCAGATGTCGACGTCCAGGCCGGTCCACACACCCTGGCTGTCAGCGACCGAAAACCCGGCCAAACCGGTGTTCACGCCGCACTGGATAAAGCCCTTTTTCTTGATCGCATCGAGCGTGGCGCCTGCCTGCGCCGCTCCGGACACACTGACGACGGCGAACAAAGCCGCGGCCGCCGCGCCAACGAGATGTCGAAACTTCATGGTTTTTATACTCCCCTAAATTGTCCCCGTTATCGTGGATCTGGCATCGCTCGACGCGTGCCGAACCCTTATTGTAGAAATCCTACCGGGCTTAAGGCCTTAGGGCAACAAACCCTCGCTTCGCGGTCGCGAAAGTCCCATATATCTCGCGGCTGCGAACGGCGGCGACGTTATCTTTTCCAACGCCTCTTCAATCGGATCGGGTCACCCATGAAGCGGAAACGCAGCGATATTAAAGAAGCCACTCTCCTCGCCCATGTGGGACGAGATCCAGCGGCGAATTTCGGCATCATCAACCCGCCCGTCTATCACGCTTCGACGGTCTTATTTCCGAATGTGGCCGCGATCGAGGAATCCAATAAGGACCCTTATTCTGGCGTCCGCTACGGCCGGTATGGCACACCCACAACCTTCGCGTTCGAAGAGGCTGTGGCCGCCTTGGATGGCGGCGCGCGCGGGATACAGGTCTCCTCCGGACAGGCCGCCATCACGGTCGGATTGCTAGCCTTTCTCAAGGGCGGCGACCATCTGCTGATGACCGACACGGCCTACCAGCCAACTCGCCGCTTCTGTGACCATTTCTTGTCGCGGTTTGGGGTGGAAACTACCTATTACGATCCAACCATCGGCACGGGCATCGCCAAGCTGATCCGCCCAAACACGAAGGTCGTCTATCTCGAATCGCCCGGCTCTCTCACCTTCGAGGTGCAGGATGTGCCCGCCATTGCGGCCGTCGCGCGCAAGCATGGCGCCAAGGTGCTACTCGACAACACATGGGCGTCAGGTCTCTATTTCAAGCCGTTCCAGCACGGTGCGGACGTCGCAATCTACGCCGCGACCAAGTACATCGTCGGCCACTCCGATGCGATGCTCGGTATGATCACCATGGGCTCGGTGGATGATTTCAAAGCGATCAAGAGCAGCGCTTCGACCCTGGGTAACAGCGCGGGGCCCGACGACTGCTACTTAGGGCTGCGTGGCCTGCGCACCATCGGCGTGCGCATGCGCCAGCACCAGGAGAACGGTTTGGTGCTCGCCCGCTGGCTGCAAGGCCGGCCAGAAGTCGCGGCGGTTCGTCATCCCGCCCTGCCGAACGATGCCGGTCACACGATCTGGAAACGCGACTTCACCGGTGCGTCGGGCTTGTTCGGCGTCGTTCTGCAGCCCTATGCGAAGGCATCGGTCGATGCGTTCCTGGATTCGCTCGAGTTGTTCGGTATGGGCTTCAGTTGGGGCGGCTTTGAAAGCCTGATCATCCCGTTCGCATTGAACGGTCAGCGAACGGCGACTAGCGACAAGGAGCCCGGCCCGATGCTGCGGATTCATGCCGGCCTCGAAGACCCCGACGATTTGATCAAGGACCTGGAGCGCGGCTTCGCGAAGCTCAAGAAGTAAATGGGTAAAGAAATCTCCGACGAGACGGTCGGCGTTGTTCTCGGCGAACTGACGTTCGACGCGCAAGGGCTGGTCCCCGCCATCGCCCAACAGCACGACACGGGCGAGGTGCTGACGCTCGCCTGGATGAATCGTGACGCCATCGCGGAAACGCTGAAGACTGGCCAGACCTGCTACTGGTCCCGCAGCCGAAAGAAATTATGGCGGAAAGGCGAGTCGTCCGGACAGGTCCAGCGTTTGGTGGAGTTCCGCTACGACTGCGACAACGACGCGGTTTTGCTCATGGTCGATCAGAAGGGCGTGGCCTGCCACACCGGCCGGCGGACCTGTTTCTTCCGCGCCGTTCGCGGCGGCAAGGTCGAGACCATCGCCGAAGTGCTGGTCGACCCTAAGACGTTATACCGATCATGATCCGCGCCGCATTCGCCGCGCTTTTCTTCTGCGCCGCCTGCGGTACCGCGCTGGCCGGCGAAGACCCGCCAGCCGCGCTTTTGATGAAGGTCAACGCGATCCGCTTAGCCCAAGGCCTGCCGCTCGTCTCATCCGATGCGGAACTCACCCGTGCCGCGCAGCGCCACGCCGAGGAGATAGCCGCGCGCGGCGAGCTGAGCCATATCGGCGAGGACGGCGCGCGTATCGGCGAACGATTGGACCGGGTCGGTTATCCTTACGTGCTAGCCGTGGAGAATCTTGCATCGGGCACGCTGGATGCAGACGACACGCTGGAACGCTGGCTGGGCAGTCCGGGCCACCGGGGCAATCTTCTCTCCGCCGCCATACGGCAAGCCGGCGTGGGGTATATCGAAGTACCCGTGCCCGACTGGCGCGTCGCCTATCGCTCCTATTGGGTCCTAGTGCTGGCGCGTCCAGCACCCGAACCCGGCGGCTAGGCCAACCACGCCTCTTCCTGGGGCATTAGGCGCCGCCTGCCCGCGCGGCGCACCACTTCCGCCGCCGCTTCATCCCGCCGCCCACTTTTCGCCAAGGCCACGATCCAGGTTTGCAGGATGACGTCGTTCTGCGCGTCGCTGCCGCCGATGCGCTGCGCTTCCCGGATCGCCGGCTCCATCACGCGCGCGGCCACCGCATGATCGTCCATGGCCGCCGCGAGGCAACCTTCTACCAGCGGCGTGCCGATCTGCTGCCAGACGCGCCCCTCCTCACTCTGCCGCTGCTCCGCTAGGCGGCGTTGGCGTACGATGACGTCCCGCGCCTCCTCCTCCTGTCCACCGCGCGCCAGGGCATAAGCGTAATGACTGGCCAGAAACGGAAACAGGAAGCCGCGGGCGCCGCCATCCAGATGGGGCATCATCGGCGCCCACGCACCGTCCCAGCATTTGCCGATCAGTTCCATCCGCCACAGCAACGAGACCGCATCGGTGTGTGTGAATACGTCATCCGGCCGATGCGCCCAGACGCGCGCGTCGTAAAGCGAGCGGACGCGGACGCAGTCGAGTGCCGCCAAATGAAACAGCGCCGCGTGCCACCAGAGATGAGTCTGCATCCCGACATCGTGTCCGGACCAACTTGCCGCATGGCGCGCCACGATTGTCGCGCCCTGTTCGATGTCGCCCTCGTTGATAAGCGCGTGAGCCAGAGCATGGTGCGCCCAGGGCGTGCTCTCCTGTCGCGAAATGGCCTCTTCCGCGATGTCTTTGGCGCGCTGCCGGTCACCCGTCAGCTCGGTCGCGAAAGACTGCATGGCAAGGAATTCCGGCACATCGGCGTTGACCGATTCGACACAATCCATGAACGCGCGGTGCCGCCGCGCGTCTGGTTCCTGGAAGTAAAGGAACTCCGCGACCTTAAGCGCAACCAGATCGGCCGGATAGGATGACGTCAGGTCGTCGAGAAGCGTTTTCGCGCGCGCGAAGGACGCGTCGGCCCAAGCACGGGCGACCTCGACTAAGCCCCGTTCCCGCTCGTCCGCCGGACACGAACGCGCACGCGCCAGGAATGGCCGCGCCTTCTCGGTGATGATCGCCTCGTTCTGCGAGAAGATGAACAAGAGCGCCGCGTAGACCTGCAGCAACGCACAGCCCGGATGGGCATCGGCATCCACGATCACCTGATCCAGATCGGGTTCGTAGTTCAGCAGACGGCGTGAAAAGCGATCGACGGCGGCGACCGCCGCCTCGGACGTCACGGAAACCGACAATCCTCTGCGATCGCGTCTCATCGCGCCCCCGTATGGCAGATCAGCAGGTGGCGACCCCGGCAGGACTTGAACCTGCAACCCCGCGCTTAGAAGGCGCGTGCTCTATCCGTTGAGCTACGGGGCCATGCATGGGGAAGTCTAACACGGCCGGCGCGAATCCGCCGGGGCGATCCGTCAGGTGGTCTTGTTCCACGCGAAATTGGCCGCGTAGCTCTTGGACTTCAAAGGATCGGTGTGCGGCTCGTTGACGACATAGGCGATACCCCGCGCCTCGGCATAAGCCACAGCCTCTTCCCGCGTCGGGAACTGCAGTCTCAACTGCTGCTTGGTATCGCCGGAACTGGTCCAGCCCATCAACGGGTCGTTGCTCTTTGGCGACGCGGGCTCGAATTCGAGAACCCACTGCTTTGTCTTGGCCCGGCCGGACTGCATCGCCGTTTTCGCTGGCCGGTAGATCCGTGCCGTCATGTCCATTCCTCAAGACCTTGGCGCCGTGCTGGTCGGGGCGAGAGGATTCGAACCTCCGACCCCCGGCTCCCAAAGCCGGTGCTCTACCAGGCTGAGCTACACCCCGAGGCGCGCCGCGGCTGACATACACGAAGCCCATGCACGCAGCAAGCATACTTCCTGCCGCGACCAGATTGCGGCTAAATTGGCAATCGGTTTCGAGGATATCCGTATGGCACGCCGAAGCATCAATCTGACCGACCTGCTTCACGAATACCTGGTCGCGAATTCCGTCCGGGAACCCGCCTTGTTGACCCGCCTGCGCGCCGAAACCGAGCCGCTGGAAATGGCCGGGATGCAAATTTCGCCCGAGCAGGGGCAGTTCATGCGCCTTCTGGTCGAGCTGATTGGCGCGAAGCGCACGATCGAGGTCGGAACCTTTACGGGCTACAGCAGCCTGGCGGTCGCGCTGTCCCTGCCGGCGGACGGCCAGATCGTAGCATGCGACGTGAACCGGGAATGGACCGATATCGCCCGGCGCTATTGGGCGGAAGCCGGCGTCGCCGGCAAGATCGACTTGCGCCTGGCGCCGGCGCGCGAGACGCTCGATGCAATGATCGCGGCCGGCGAGCAAGGGCGCTACGACTTCGCCTTCATCGATGCCGACAAGAAGAACTACGATGCCTATTACGAGCGCTGCCTCCAGCTCGTTCGCATCGGCGGCCTTCTAGCCATCGACAATGTGCTGTGGAACGGCAAGGTCATCGACCCGTCAGCGCACGATGAAGACACAAGCGCGATCCGCGCACTGAACGCCAAGATCGCCAAGGACGAGCGTGTCAGCGTCAGCCTCGTTCCGATCGGAGACGGACTGACTCTCGCGCGGAAACGATAGATGCCGAAGCTATTCCTTCGCCTCGACCTCGCTCCTGGCCACGCGCTCGGCCCCGGTAAGGTCGGACTGCTGGAGAAGGTGCGCGACCTGGGCTCCATCTCGGCCGCCGCCCGCGCGATGAAAATGTCTTATCGCCGCGCGTGGCTCCTGATCGAAAATCTCAACGAGTCGTTCGACAGGCCGGTGATCGATGCCAGCACGGGCGGCCTGCACGGCGGCGGCGCCACCCTCACCCGTTTCGGCCTCGAAGTCATCGAGCGCTACCGGGCCATGGAGGCCATGGCGGAAAAAAGCATCTCGACGCACATCAAAGCGTTCGAGCGCGCGTCCGCCGTTAAGGGCCGCGGCGGTCGAGCGCCACGCTCTTGACCAAGGCGTAAACCTCTAGCCCCTCACGCAAGCCAAGCTCTTCAGCCGACAGCCGGGTGACGCGCGCCAAAAGCGCGGCCGAGCCGACAGCGACACGTACCTCCGCATACGGCCCTTCATCGACCGCCAAGGTAGAAACGCGTCCTGGCAGGACGTTTAGGACACTGGTGCCGACCGGTTTTCGAACGCTGAGCGATACGTCGCGCGCAAGAATCCGCAACCGAATGACGCCGCCAACCGGCTGTGCCACGCGCGGTACCCGCAACGTGCCGCCATCGAAACGAAGCTCGGACAGATCATAGCGCGCGTCATGAGACGCCACGCGCGCATGGACAACCGCGCCAGCCTCTTGCCGCCGCGCGAGCAGCGGCAGGTCCGCCCTCGCGGACAGGTCCTCGACGTTGCCAACGGCCGCGACCGAGCCGCCGGTCATCAGCACCATCGTGTCCGCGAGGCGCGCCACTTCGTCCATCGCGTGGCTGACGAAAAGAATCGGCAAACCCATCTGGTCGCGCAGCCGTTCGATGTACGGAAGAATTTCCCCTTTGCGGGCGTCGTCCAGCGACGCCAGCGGCTCATCCATGAGGAGAATGCGCGGATTGGCCAGAAGCGCCCTGCCGATGGCCACACGCTGTTTCTCGCCGCCCGACAATCCACCCGGCCGCCGTTCGAGCAGCGCCGCGATGCCCAGCAACTCGATAACCTGATCGAAGGATGCATAGCGGCCAGCGGTGGGCGAAAAATAGCGTCCGTAAAGCAGATTCCGGCGCACCGTGAGATGCGGGAACAGCCTGGCATCCTGAAAGACGTAGCCAATCCGCCTCCGATGCGGCGGAACGTCGGTGTTCGTCGCGGAATCAAAGAGGGTGCGGCCGTCGACCGCGATCCGGCCACGCTCGGGACGCAACAGCCCCGCGATCATGTTGATCACCGAGGTCTTGCCCGAACCCGATTGGCCGAACAGGGCAGTGATGCCTGCCCCGCAAGAGAACGTTGCGTTCAGCGCGAAAGCCCCCAATGACTTCTCGACGGAAACCTCAAGCGACATGAGGCTGGACCCGTCGCCCAACGGCCCGCGCAAGCAACTCCGACACCAGGAGCGCCATCATCGACAGAACAACGGCGATCACGCACAGGCGCAGCGCGGCATCCTCTCCGCCCGGAACCTGGGTGAGCGTATAGATCGCGTTCGGAATTGTGCGCGTTTCGCCCGGGATATTGGAGACAAACGTGATGGTGGCCCCGAATTCACCCAGGCTCTTCGCATAGGCCAAAATCGCGCCCGCCAGGATGCCCGGCAGAGTAAGCGGCAACGTGATTGTCGCGAACACCCAGACGCGGTTGGCACCCAGCGTGTGTGCGGCCGCTTCAAGCCTGCGGTCGACGGCCTCGATCGACAGACGAATGGCACGGACCATCAATGGGAAACCCATGACGGCGGATGCGATCGCCGCACCGGTCCAGCGGAAGGCGACGACGATGCCGAGTGTCTGCTCCAGCCATTCTCCCAACGGCCCCCGCCGTCCCAGCAACAATAGCAACGCATAGCCGGTAACCACCGGCGGCAGCACCAGCGGCAGATGAATCACGCCGTCCAGGATGCTTTTGCCCGGAAAATCCCGCCGCGCCAAAAGCCATGCCGTGAAAATTCCGAACGGCAGGCTTCCGAGCACGGCCCAGACGGCAACGCGCAGGCTCAGACGGATCGCTTCGAGTTCCAATGGCCCCAGTTCGAACATCGCACCCAACCGACAAACACGCCCGGGTCACCCCGGGCTATATCCATCAAGACATAACGAATGGGCACACACCAGCCGGAAACGGCGGTTGGCGGAGCGAGTGCGCTATTTCGCCGGTGCGAATACGGGCTTGGTCAACTTGTCACCCGCTTTGATGCCCAGCCGTTCGGCCGTGCCACCCGGAAGCTCCAGCACCGCACGGACATACTGCCCCGACGCAATCGTCGTTTCGGACATCGGAACCGCACGCGAAGCGATCTTCACAATGGTGCCATCTGTCTTGATGAACAGCATGTCGAGCGGGATGAGCGTGTTCTTCATCCACATATACACGTCTTGATCGAAGCCGAAATCGAACAACATGCCCGCGTTGGGCGCGAGCGACTTGCGACACATCAGGCCGCGGCCACGCTGGTCTTGGTAAACGGCCATCTCGACGTCGAACTGCTGCGGCCCCTTCGCGGTCTGGATCGTGGCTTGCGCGCGTTGGAACGTGACGGAGGTAGGAACGTCGCAATCGTTCGCCGCGCAGGCGGAGGTGGTTGCAACCAGCAGCGACAGCCCGATGGCGCCCGCGAGGCGCCCCATGCGTTCGATCATGCGTTTAACCATGATATGCAATCCATTGCTGGCAGGCGCCTTCCTAGCCGAAGCCACGGCGGGCGGCAATCGCCTGGCTCTTGGCCCTGAAGGCCACCCGTAGTAACTGTTGGGCGCCAAGGATGCGCGGCACGTCATGAGCGACTGAGCAATATGCGAGATTTAGCCGACCTCTTACGCGGCACCAGGAACGACGGCTCACTCGACAGCGAGGCTATCGCCGTCCTGTCCGATCCCGCCGTCCTGGAACAGGTGGAACGCCTGGACGGGATGATGCAGGCCTTTAAGCTTCGTCTGGGTCAGCAGTTCCTAGAACAATTGCGCGCGCGCCTGGTGCAGGCCGCCGAGCGCGACCCCGAGCATTGGCAATTCATCGAAAGCGCGCGGGTCGAAACGACCCTAGGCTTGCACCCCACCGGACAAATCGGCCGTTTTACGGAGGATTTTGCGCTGGTGTTCGCCTTCGCGACATCTCCCGGACTACCGTTCGCCGAGCCATGGGTCGGCGTCTCCACCACGCCGCGCGCGCACGACCGCATCAAGACCGATATCTTCGAACGAACCCAAAGCGCCTTCGCCGATGCCAAACGCGCCGACCCTTCGGCCTGGTGGGTGCAGTGGGCGCGCGTACCCAACTGGCCGGATGTCAGCCGCCCCCGCAATCTGGCCGCTCTGGTCGGTGCGCGACGCGATTCTCTAGTCGACCAAGTCTCCGGTTGGATCACGGGGCTTGCCCCTGCCGTCGGGGACATTTTGCGTCACGAAGCCGGAGACGGCTGGTAAAGCTTGTTCCGCGACAAGGCCGACAGTAATTTCGATTTCAGGGCAACCGGAGATTTCCGTCCATGGATATGAGCGGCGAATACCGCATCGAGGCGTCCCGCGACGCCGTTTGGCGCGCGTTGAACGACCCCAAGGTTCTGAAGCAGTCAATTCCCGGCTGCGATGAACTCGATAAAACCTCCGACACGGAATTCACCGCCAAGGTTACGGCCAAGGTCGGTCCGGTGAAGGCGAAGTTCGGCGGCAAGGTGACGCTCAACGATCTGGACCCGCCCAACGGCTATAGAATCGTGGGCGAAGGCCAAGGTGGCGTCGCCGGGTTCGCCAAGGGGTCAGCCGAGGTGAAGCTGACGGCCGATGGCGATGCGACGATTCTGCACTACGACGTTAAAGCCGCCGTTGGCGGCAAGCTGGCCCAGATCGGCTCGCGGTTGATTGGTGCCACGGCCAAAAAGATGGCTGACGATTTTTTCACACGCTTCTCCAAGCTGGTCGAAAAGGGCGCCTGACGCGGCGCCCTGCCCGCCCTTGGGACGGCCGCCGGACAGGCGGCCGCAAGCGTGGTGTCAGTTCGAAAATAGGGGCCGATTTCCTGGGCTTGTGCCAAGTCCAGCTTGACCGCGCGCGCGCCGAGGATAAGACTGCGCGCGGGACAGATTGCAGGCCACAAGGCCGTCACTCGCAATCATTCGAAGGCGCGGACCTCACGGGCTCGGCGCCGTAAAAACCAGGGAGGATTCCATGCCCGCCGTTTCCATGACGGTGAACGGGAAGAAGGTGTCTGCCGACGTCGAGCCGCGCACCCTTCTCGTCCATTACCTGCGCGAGCATCTTGGCCTGACGGGCACCCATGTGGGCTGCGACACGAGCCAGTGCGGCGCCTGCGTCGTCCACATCAACGGCGAATCGGTGAAGAGTTGCACGGTCCTGGCCGCGCAAGCCGAAGGCGCCAAGGTTACGACGATCGAGGGCCTGGCCGACGGCGACAAGCTGCACCCGATGCAGGAGGCCTTCCGCGAGCATCACGCGCTGCAGTGCGGCTTCTGCACCCCCGGCATGGTGATGAGCGCGATCGACCTGGTGAAAAAAAACAAGAACCCGAGCGAGAAAGAAATTCGCGAGTGGCTTTCGGGAAACCTCTGCCGCTGCACCGGATACCACAACATCGTGAAGGCGATCGCGGCGGCCGCTCAGACGATGCGGGGTTGAGGCCATGTCCGCCACAGGCATCGGCGCCCCGGTCCGTCGGATCGAGGATTATCGATTTCTGACGGGACGCGGCACCTACACGGACGACCTCAACCAACCGAACCAAGCCCACGCCTATATCCTGCGCTCGCCGCACCCGCACGCGCGGATCAAGGGCATCAAGACGGCCAAGGCCGCCAAGGCCAAAGGCGTCATCGCCGTTCTGACCGGCGCGGATGTCGTGAAGGACGATCTGGGCGGCCTTCCCTGCGGCTGGCAGGTGACCGACCGGCACGGCAAGCCGATGGTCGAGCCCCCGCATCCGATCCTGGTGTCGGATATAGCGCGCCATGTCGGCGACCAAGTCGCCGTGGTGATCGCGGAAACCCATCAGCAGGCGCGCGATGCGGCTGAACTGATCGAGGTCGATTATCAGGTTCTGCCCTCCGCCACCTCGACGGCGGCGGCGGCGAAAAAGGGCGCGGCCCTTGTGTGGGACCAGGCGCCCAACAACCTTTGCTACGACTGGATTCTGGGTGACGAGCAGGCCGCCAACGCGGCTTTCGCCAAGGCCAAACACGTGGCCAAGGTCGATATCGTCAACAACCGCCTGATCCCGAACGCGATGGAGCCGCGCGCCGCCGTCGGCGTTTACGACGCGGCCAAGGATCACTACACACTGCACACCACCAGCCAGAACCCGCACGTCATCCGGCTGTTGATGGCGGCCTACGTGCTCAAGCTGCCCGAGCATAAAGTGCGCGTGAATGCCCCCGATGTGGGCGGCGCCTTCGGTTCCAAGATTTTCCATTACGCCGAGGAGGCCATCGTCACCTGGGCGGCGAAAAAGGTCCGCCGACCGGTCCGGTGGACCGCCGAACGCAGCGAATCCTTCATGTCGGACGCGCATGGCCGCGATCACGTGACCCATGCGGAACTGGCCATCGACGCGAACGGCAAGTTCCTGGCCATGAAGGTCTACACGATCGCGAACATGGGCGCCTATCTGTCTACGTTCGCGCCGTGCGTTCCGACCTATCTCTATGCGCTGCTGCTCGCGGGCACCTACACCACGCCCACGATCTTCTGCGAGGTGAAGGCCGTGTTCACGAACACGGTGCCGGTCGACGCCTATCGCGGTGCGGGCCGGCCTGAGGCCACCTATGTCGTCGAACGGATCGTCGACGAAGCGGCCAAGGTCACCGGGATCGACGCGGCTGAAATCCGCCGCCGCAACTTCATCCCGCGTGATGCCTTCCCCTACCAAACTCCGGTCGTCGTCCAGTACGACAGCGGCGACTACCAAAGCACCCTCGACATGGCGTTGAAGCAGTCCGACTACGCCGGTTTCGAGAAACGCCGGGCCGAATCGGCCAAGAAGGGCAAGCTGCGCGGCATCGGCCTGTCGACCTACATCGAGGCTTGCGGCATCGCCCCCAGCGCGGTCGTGGGCTCCGTGGGCGCACGCGCGGGCCTCTACGAATCCGCACTGATCCGTGTCCATCCGACCGGCTCGGTGACCGTGCTGACAGGTTCGCACAGCCACGGCCAGGGTCACGAAACGACCTTTGCCCAGCTTGTGTCGGAGCGCATGGGGGTCGAACTCAAGAATATCGAGGTTGTCCACGGCGATACCGACAAGATCCCATTCGGCATGGGCACGTACGGTTCACGCTCCCTGGCCGTCGGCGGCTCTGCCATGGTCAAGGCGATGGACAAGATCATCGCCAAGGGCAAGAAGATCGCCGCTCACCTGCTCGAAGCCGCCGAGGCGGATATCGAGTTCAAGGACGGCACTTTTTCCGTCGCAGGTACCGACAAGAAGAAGGCGTTGGCCGAGATCGCTGGGGCGGCCTATGTGCCTCACAACTATCCGATCAACGAGTTGGAGCCGGGCCTCGAGGAACAGGCGTTTTACGATCCATCGAACTTCACCTTTCCCGGCGGCTGCCACGTGGCCGAGATCGAAATCGACCGCGACACAGGTGTCGTCCAGCTGGTGAACTTCGTGGCGGTCGACGACGTCGGCCGGGTCATCAATCCGATGATCGTCGAAGGTCAGGTCCACGGCGGCGTCGCGCAAGGCCTCGGCCAGGCGCTGCTGGAAGGCTGCGTCTACGACGCGGATGGCCAGCTCATCACCGGTTCGTACATGGACTACACCATGCCGCGCGCCGACCATCTGCCGACGCTCAAGGTCAGCACCCACAACACGCTATGCACGCACAATCCGTTGGGCGTGAAAGGCGTCGGCGAAGTCGGCGCGATCGGCTCGCCGGCCGCTATCATGAATGCCGTCCACAACGCCCTGGCGCCGTTGGGCGTTCGGGAAATCCAGATGCCGGCGACGCCGGAACGGGTCTGGCGGGCCATCCACGGCGCCCGCCGCGCCGCCGAATAGACAGGAGGGGACAACCATGTACGCTTTCAATTATCACCGCGCGAAGACCGTCGCCGACGCGCTGAAGCTCTATAAGAAAGCCGATGATCCGAAGTTCCTGGCCGGCGGACACACGCTGATCCCGACGCTGAAGCAGCGCCTGGCCCGCCCCTCCGACCTGATCGACATCAGCGGCATCGCCACGCTGAAGGGCGTCAAGGTCAGCAAGACCGCGGTCACCATCGGCGCGCTGACTCCGCACGTGGAAGTCGCGACCTCTTCCGCCGTGAAGAAAGCGATCCCCGCCCTCGCCGGTCTGGCCGAGGAGATCGGTGATCCCCAGGTCCGACACCGCGGCACGATGGGTGGCTCGGTCGCGAACAGCGATCCCGCGGCCGATTACCCCGCGGCCGTGCTGGGCCTCGGTGCCACGATCGAGACCAACGCGCGCAAGATCGAAGCCGACAAATTCTTCAAGGGCGTCTTCGAGACCGCGCTGAAGGATGGCGAGATCCTGACCAAGATCAGCTTCCCGGTACCCGAGAAGGCCGGTTACATGCGCTTCGACCAACCGGCGTCGCGCTTCGCGCTGGTCGGCGTCTTTGTCGCCAAGTTCAAGGGCGGCGTCCGCGTGGCCGTCACCGGCGCGGGGCCTTGTGCCTTCCGCGTGCCGGCCATGGAGAAGGCGCTCAGCGCCAAGTTCGCGCCCGAGGCCTTGGAGGGGATCACGGTTCCCGCCGATGACCTCAACTCGGACATTCACGGCAGCGCCGAGTACCGCGCGCACTTGATCACCGTGATGGCCAAGCGGGCCGTCGCCGCGGCCAAATAAGCCTCCGCCCACGGGCGGAAAAACTGCTTTGAATCACGGAAAAGGCAGGGGAAATTCCCCTGCCTTCTTCGTTTTTGGGTATTCTTCCCTCCTCCCTATTCCGCGAGAGAATTCCAGCCCATGGCCGTCCGCGTTCCCGAGTCCGTCGACGACACGCTTTCGCTTCTGACCAAGGCCGACTATGTGGCCGACCGCAGCCTAGCCACGGCGGCCTTCTTGTCGCTCAAGCTCAACCGCCCCCTGTTCCTCGAAGGCGAGGCCGGCGTCGGCAAAACCGAGATCGCCAAGGTGCTGGCCAAGACGTTGGGGCGCAAACTGCTGCGCCTGCAATGCTACGAAGGCCTGGACGTGGCCTCGGCCGTCTATGAATGGAACTATTCGCGCCAGATGATCGAGATTCGCATGGCCGAGGCCGGCGGCGCGGTCGACCGCGAACAGTTGGGCACCGACATCTTCGACAAGCGATTCCTGATCGAACGCCCCCTGCTCCAGGCTCTGGAGCCGACGCCGGGCGGCGCGCCCGTTCTCCTGATCGACGAGCTGGATCGCGCCGACGAGCCGTTCGAGGCCTATCTGCTCGAGGTTCTGTCCGATTACCAGATCACCATCCCCGAACTCGGCACGATCAAGGCCGACAAGCCACCCATCGTCGTCATCACCTCGAACCGCACGCGCGAAATTCACGACGCGCTCAAACGGCGCTGCTTCTATCACTGGGTCGATTATCCGGACGCCGCGCGCGAGTTGCGCATCCTACGAATCAAGGTGCCCCATGCCGCGGAAGCGCTATCGCGGCAGGTCGTCCATTTCATCCAGCATTTGCGGAAGATGGACCTGTTCAAACTGCCCGGCATCGCCGAGACCATCGACTGGACCCAGGCCCTGACCCAGCTCGACGTCCTAGCATTGGACCCCGAGACGATCAACGACACGGTCGGCGCCTTGCTCAAATACCAGGACGACATCGCCAAGATCCGCGGCAGCAAGGCCGCGGAAATCCTGGAGCAGGTGAAGGCCGAAATCGCGGCGGCCGGAGCGGCCTGAGATGGCCGGGCCGGAGATGCCCGACATTCCGACCGGCGGCAAGCTGGTCGAAAACATCATGCATTTTGCCCGTGCGCTACGCGCGGCGGGGTTGCCCATCGGCCCGGGCAAAGTGCTCGAGGCGCTGCGCGCCGTCGAAACCGTCGGCATCTCCAACCGCAACGACTTCTATTGGGCGCTTCACGCCGTCTTCGTGAACCGGCGCGACCAGCGCGAGATGTTCGACCAAGCCTTCCACGTCTTCTGGCGCAATCCGCGCATTCTCGAACGGATGATGTCGCTGATCCTGCCCACCCTAGACATCCCCGAAGCCGTTCAGGGTGAGGAATTGAGCCGCCGGATCGCCGACGCCCTGCGTATCGGCGCCGAAGGTAAGAGCGAGGAAGAGCGGGAGAAGGAGCCCGAGATCGAAGTCGACGCGGTGATGACCTATTCCGACCGCGAGATGTTGCAAAAGCAGGACTTCGAGAAAATGTCCCTGGCGGAGATTTCCGACGCCAAGGCCGCCATCAAGAAGATGCGGCTGCCGATCATGGACGTGCCGACGCGGCGCTTCCGTCCCCGCTCCTCCGGCGCGCGCCTGGACATGCGCGCCACCTTGCGCGCCTCGCTGCGCTCGGGGCCGCACGGCATCGAGTTGAAACGGCGCGAGTATCGTACCCGCCGTCCACCACTCGTCATCTTGTGCGACATCTCGGGCTCCATGAGCCGCTATTCGCGGATGCTGCTGCACTTCATGCATGCGGTGACAAACGACCGAGACCGCGTGCATACGTTTTTATTCGGCACGCGCCTCACCAACGTGACGCGGCATCTACGCCACCGCGACGTGGACGTGGCGCTGGAGCGCGTGGGCGAGGCCGTGGGCGACTGGGCCGGCGGCACGCGCATCGGCGTCTGCTTGTCCGACTTCAACCGGTTCTGGTCCCGGCGCGTCCTGGGCCAAGGTGCCGTCGTGATCTTTATTTCCGATGGGCTGGACCGGGACGCGGGCGAAGGGTTGGCGCACGAAATCGAACGGCTGCACAAATCCTGCCGCCGCCTGATCTGGCTGAACCCCCTGTTGCGTTATGATGGATTCGAACCCAAATCACTGGGCATGCGGGCGATCCTGCCTCACGTGGACGAGTTCCGCCCGGTCCACAATCTGGAAAGTCTCGGCGCCCTGGCCTCCGCGCTCAGCCGCGAGGGCCCGCGCCGGCAAGAAGGAGTGACGCGATGGCTGGCAACGATGCATTGAGCCACGAGGACATCCTGGGCGCAGTCGACGCCTGGTTGAAAAGCGGCAAGGACGTGGCGCTCGCCACGGTCGTCACCACTTGGGGCTCCTCGCCCCGTCCGGTGGGCAGCCAACTGGCGGTGGACCAGACGGGCGCCATGATCGGTTCGGTCTCCGGCGGCTGCATCGAAGGCGCCGTCGTGCAAGAGGCCCTGGCCGCCATCAAGGACGGCAAACCGCGCCTCCTGGATTTCGGCATCAGCAACGAACAGGCCTGGGAAGTCGGCTTGGCATGCGGCGGCAAGGTACAGGTCTATGTGGAGCGCGTCGGATGAAACGCGGCGTCCTCGACCGGCTTCAGGCCGCGCGCGCGGCGAAACGTCCCGTAGCGTTGGCTACCGATGTGAAGACAGGCGCTCAAGCGCTTCTCGACGGCAAGGATGTTTCGGGCGACCTCGCTCTTTCATCCGCGGCACTTGCGGCGGTGAAGAAGGCCCTGGCCGACGACAAGAGCGGTATGGCCGAGGCCGAGGGCGGCACCGTGTTCGTCCAAGTCTTCAACCCACCGCTGCGCATGGTCGTGGTCGGCGCCGTCCATATTGCCCAGGCGTTGGCGCCCATGGCCGCGCTCACGGGCTATGAGGTCGTGATCGTCGATCCGCGCCGCGCCTTCGCGACCGACGCGCGGTTTCCCAACACCGAGGTCACGACGGAATGGCCGGATGACGCGCTCGCGCGCCTGAAGCCCAATCGCCGTACGGCCATCGTCACCTTGACCCATGATCCTAAGATCGACGACCCGGCCCTACAGGCCGCGCTCAAGTCCGATGCCTTCTATGTCGCGGCATTGGGCAGCAAGAAGACCCATGCCGCGCGCCTGTCGCGCCTGAAAGAGGCCGGCTTCGACGACGCCGCGGTGGGCCGCATCCATGGGCCGGCGGGCCTATCCATCGGAGCCAAATCGCCTGCTGAAATCGCCTTGTCGATCATGGGTCAGGCGACCCAAATCCTCCACGGCCAGGGCGCCGGATGAAATTCGGCGAGCTTCCGCTGGCCGAGGCCGAAGGCGCGATCCTGGCCCATAGCCAGACGTTGCCGGGCGCCAACGGCGAAACGCGTGGCCCCGTATTCAAGAAAGGCCGGCGCCTGTCCGCCGACGACGTGCGGGCCCTTGCCGCCGCCGGTTATACCTCGGTCACGGCGGCCCGGCTGGGGCCGGACGACATCCACGAAGACGAAGCCGCCGCCATCCTGGCCGCCGCCGTGGCCGGCGCGCACCTCGATCAAGGCAAGGCCTTCACCGGCCGCGCCAATCTGTTCGCGGCGGCGCGCGGCATCGCGGTCATGGACCGCGCGCGCTTGGACCAGATCAACCTGCTGGACGAAGCCATCACCGTCGCGACCTTGCCGCCCTACGCGATCGTGGACCCGAAGCAGATGGTCGCCACCGTCAAGATCATCCCTTTCGCCGCACCCCGCGCCACGGTCGAGCGCGCGGTCGCGATTGCCCGCGAGGGTGGCCCGCTGATTCGCGTCGCGCCGTTCCGCGGCCGCAACGTGGCGTTAATCCAGACCCGCCTGCCGGGCCTCAAGGCTTCGGTCCTGGACAAGACGGTCGGCGTTCTGCGCGCGCGCTTGGAGATGTTCGGCAGCCAGCTCGTGGACGAAACGCGCTGCGCCCACGAGGTCGTGGAATTGCGCCAGGCTATCGATAGGGCCGCCCAAAAGAACGTCGACATGATCCTGATCGCGGGCGCATCGGCGATCACCGACCGGCGCGACGTTGTCCCCGCGGCCATCGTGGCATCGGGCGGCAGCGTCGACCATTTCGGCATGCCGGTGGATCCGGGCAATCTTCTGCTGCTGACCCATCGCGGCGAAACACCGGTTCTGGGCCTGCCCGGCTGCGTGCGCTCACCCAAGTTCAACGGCTTCGACTGGGTGTTGCAGCGGCTTCTGGCCGACATTCCCGTGACTGGTAAGGACGTGATGCTGATGGGCGCCGGAGGATTGCTGAACGAAATTCCGTCCCGTCCCATGCCCCGGGAATCCACGACACAGGTCAAGGACGAAAGCATCCAGAGGGAGCCACGTATCGCGGCCGTGGTGCTGGCCGCCGGTATGTCCCGGCGCATGGGCCCGACCAACAAATTGCTGACCCCGGTCGAGGGCGCGCCCATGGTGGTCCGCGCGGTCGATGCGTCCCTTTCCTCGAAGGCGAATCCCGTGATCGTCGTGACCGGCCATGAAGCCGAGCGCGTCAAGGAAACGCTCGGCCGCAAGCGGAAAATCACCGTCATCCACAATCCCGACTATGCGCAAGGGCTGAGCACCAGCCTGGCGCGGGGCTTGGCCGCCGTGCCGGCCGAGTGCGATGGCGCGCTGATCTGCCTGGGCGACATGCCCCGCGTTCGTGCCGCCCACCTGGACAAGCTGATCGATGCGTTCAATCCCGTCGAGGGTCGCGCCATCTGCGTGCCGACCTATCAGGGCAAGCGTGGCAATCCCGTACTGTTCGGCCGACGTTTCTTCTCGGAGATGGCGTCGGTGTCGGGAGATGTCGGCGCTCGGCACCTGATCGGCGAGCATGATGACCAGGTGGCAGAGATCGAGATGGGCGATTCCGGCGTCTTGCTCGATGTCGATTCGCCCGAGGCCTTGGCGGCCCTGGCCGCGGCCAAGACGGCCTAGCCCGTGGCCGAGCAGCTTTACCAGGCCGCGATCGTTGGCCTTGCCCGCGCCGCCAACGGCAAGGGCCGCCTCGAATCGCCCGATGGCAGCGCCACGGTCGACAATCCTTTATGCGGAGATCGCATCACGATCGACGTGCGGATGGACGGCGAACGCGTAGCGGCGCTGGGTCATCAGGTGCGCGGCTGCCTCTTGTGCGAGGCCGCCGCATCCGTGATCGGCGCACACGCCACCGGCGCGACACGCGCCGAACTGGCCGCCGCGTCCGATGCCGCCAAGGCGATGCTGAAGGGCGCCGGCCCCGCCGCGGCACGATGGCCGGAGCTAGATGCCTTCACCCCTGTCCGCGCCCATCGCAGCCGTCATAGCTGCGTCCTTCTGCCATTCGAAGCCTTGACCAAGGCCTTGGCCGCCGCCGAATAACCGCGGCAGACGCGCCGCGACGGTTCGTTTATCGTCGCCGCCATGGACGCGCGCGAGGGCTGGGTCGTGGTGCGGCAGACGAGACTCGTTACGGGTCTCGTGCTTTTCGCCTATGTCGCCACCCATTTGATGAACCACGCCGCCGGCATCGTTTCACTCGATGCGGCGGAGATTGCGCGAGTCTGGTTTCTTTGGCTGTGGCGCAACGCCGTAGGCACGACTCTGCTCTACGGCTCGCTTCTGACCCATATCGGCCTCGCCCTCTGGGCCATCTACCGCCGCCGCAGTCTGCGCATGCCCCCGTGGGAAGCCGCGCAGCTTCTGCTCGGTCTGTCGATCCCGCCCCTCCTGATCGACCACATCATCGGTACGCGCGGCCTGCACCAGGAAGGCGGCATCGACGACGGCTACACCTACGTCACCTACGTGCTGTGGACACTGGCGCCATGGAAGGGCGTCGAGCAGATGGCCGTCATCACGGTCGCCTGGCTGCATGGCTGCATCGGCCTCCATTTCTGGTTGCGATTGAAGCCCTGGTACCGCCGAGCCGTACCCTTCGCCTACGCCACGGCGCTTCTGCTTCCAACCCTGGGCGTGGCCGGCTTTGTCGCCATGGGCCGAGAGGTGGCCGACCTGGCGCAAAGCTCTTCATGGCGCAAGCAAGCCGTCGCCGATTACAGACTAGGCGACCAAGAGCTGCTTCAGCAGGCGGGGGACGCTAGCAATATCGCGCTCGGCATCTTCGTGGGATTACTGCTCTTCACGCTTCTGGCGCGCTGGCTGCGCGCCTGGTGGATGCGCCGGCACGGCCTCGTGCGCATCACCTATCCCGCGAACCAGATCGTCACGATTCACCCGGGGACCAGCGTGCTGGAGGCCAGCCGCGGCGCGCGGATTCCCCACGCCTCGGTCTGCGGAGGCCGTGGGCGATGCTCGACCTGCCGCGTGCGGATCAGCGTCGGCGTCGATACCCTGCCCGCCGCGAACGACGAGGAGAAGCGCGTGCTGACGCGCGTGGGCGCCGCGCCTAACGTGCGCCTGGCCTGCCAGCTTCGGCCCACCACCGACTTGGCCGTGGTGCCGTTGCTGCCGCCCTCAGCCACGGCGGCGGAGACCGTGGCCCGCCAGAAACACCTGCGTGGCGAAGAGCGCGAAGTCGCCATCCTGTTCGCCGATCTGCGCGGCTTCACGCGTCTGTCAGAGGGTCGCTTACCCTATGACCTCGTCTTTGTCCTGAATCGCTATTTCGAAGCCATGGGCCAGGCCGTCGAACGTTCGGGCGGCCTGGTGGACAAGTTCATCGGCGACGGCGTCATGGCACTGTTCGGCGTCGATCAGGACACCGAAACCGCATGCCGGAACGCATTGGCGGCGGCGCAAGCCATGGCCCATCGTTTGACCGGTCTGAACGAGAGCCTGGCGCATGAACTGGAAGAACCGCTGAGGATCGGTATCGGTATTCATGTGGGACCGGCCATCGTGGGCGAGATGGGCTATGCCCGCGCGACCTCGATCACAGCCATCGGCGACGCCGTGAACACGGCCAGCCGGCTAGAGGCCCTCACGAAGGAATACGGCGCCCAACTCGTGGTGTCCGAGGAGATCGCGCGCCGCTCGGGCATTTCGCTCGATCAATTCGATAAACACCATGTCGACATCAGGGGCCGGCGCGAACCGCTGGAGATTCGCGTCGTCGTACGGGCCGCCGACCTGCCCGACCGTTGAGCCGGCCTAAGACGCCTTGCCCTTATTTTTGAACTTATCGATGGCATCACGCAGCTCGCGCTTTTCAATGCAGTTGCGGCAAGCCTTGTCGAGCACCGCCATGCGCGTCTCGGCGCCTTGGAGATTGTCCATCTCCAAATAAAGCTCCCCCATGTATTCGTTGGCGCCCAGGTGGTTCGGGTCGATATCGAGCGCCGTCTCGTAATAGGTCTGCGCCTTCTCCTTTTCGCCCAGCTTTCGGTGTGCATAACCCAGATAGTTGAACGCATCCGCGTTCTTGGGCTGCTTCGCGACCACCTGCTCCAGCAATGGGATCGCGCCCTTATAGTCCTGCGCCTTGATCGCCTTTTCGGCCTTCGTGTAATCCGAATCGGCCTTGGGCGTTTCCGGGGTGCTGCTGCCCATCGCCAAAGCGACGGTGCCCCAGCCGGCCAGCAGCGCGACGGCGGCGATGCGGACAATGGCAAGACGCATGGTCTTTCTCCTCAGGCGTTGGCTCTTCCGATAAGGCATAACAAACCCAGCGAAAAACCGAAATCGCCGTACACGCCTATCAAGATCAATTGTGTGTTACCTAGCCGTGGAACCTAAATATAGTACCTTAAAAAATTCACCTAAACGCCTATAAGTTATCGATATAAAACAATTGACAAGCTCGCCTTCTTAGGTGCCTCTTAGGTTTAGGCAAACTTTTGGGTTGGCCGCTATGTCGCACATCCCCCTCACGCCCGCGATCGTCGAGACCCTGGCTTCTCCAGCCAAGGGACAGATCGATTATTGGGACGGCGCTCTCCCCGGTTTCGGGATTCGCCTCTCACAGGGTGGCACGAAGTCATGGGTGGTGATGCTGCGCCGGGAAAAGCGCAAGGTTCGCGTCACTCTTGGCACCTACCCCCAATTGTCGCTTGAGGCCGCGCGCGTGAAGGCGCGCGAGTTGCTCGTTCAGCAAGCGGATGTCGACCGGACGGGCATGATGCCGCCAGGTCCTGCCGCTGCGGGCGATACTCGCGATACTTATCGACCGATGCCGGCCGGACGCGAAACCTCCATGGTCGCGCGCGAAGCGGACCCCGAACTGAACCGCACGGCGGCCCGGCTCATTTCCCTAATGGGGAATCTCTTGGATTCCGACACCAACATCCAAAACAATCCGTTGGGACGCCGTCCCACGTCCTTCGAGGAACCGACCGCCCTTCCCTTCCGGGATTCACGCGTGGTGTCTGCAACCCCGCCGGTGATGCAGACACCGTCTCCCATCGCGCAGACCGCCACAGCCAGCCGCAAGCGACGCATTCTTCTGGTCGAGGATACCGAGCTAAACCGGCTGGTCACCTTGGCCATGCTCGGAACCGGCAACTATACGGTCGATTCCGCCGCCAGCGGCTTAGAAGCGCTCGATGCCCTCAAGGACGTTCATTACGACCTGGTCTTGATGGATGTCTCCATGCCCAACATGGACGGCTTCGAGGCCACGCGCGCGATCCGGGCCATGGACGGTCCAATGAGCCGCGTCCCGATCGTAGCGATGACGGCCCATGCCATGGTTGGCGACCGCGAGCGCTGCCTGGCGTCGGGAATGGACGACTATTTGCCAAAACCCGTCTCCCGCGCCGATCTCTTGGCCAAGGTCGAACACTTTGTCTCCAACGGGCGAAACCCGGAATCGGTGGCGGGCGGTCCAGAAGCCGACCGCGTCATCGACGAACGGACGTTGGAAGCCCTGACGGCGGATACCAACCCCGATACCTTGCGCGGCCTGGTGGAAACCATGTTGCCCGAGATGAACAAGCGCCTCGACGCGATTGAGGCCGGCTGCGCCAACCGCGACGTCACGGCGGTCGCTCATGGCGCTCATAGCTTAAAGAGCATGGCCGCGACCTTCGGCGCCCGTGCGGTCGAGCGCTTAGCTCAGGCCATCGAGGATCTGGCGCGTTCTGGCAACCTCGGCGAGGCCGCCGACCTCGTTTCGCCCCTGCGAGCCGCGGCCACGCGCGCCGATGAGGCGTTGCGAAAGGCCCGTTTGAGCGCCTGAGGCCCTGCCCCGGCTAGAAGCGGCCGGAATCCAATGTCAGCCCTTCCATATCGATCGCGGGCTTTCGGCCTTGGATCATGTCGGCTGCCATGCGCGCGGACCCGCAGGCCATGGTCCAGCCGATATGGCCGTGCCCCGTGTTGAGGTGCAGGTTCGCGTACTTCGCCGTGCCGAACAGCGGCGGACCATCCGGCGTCATCGGGCGCAAGCACGCCCAGTAACTGGGCTTCGACCAGTCGCACGCGTTCGGGAACATCTCGCGCGCTGTCTTGAGAATCGCCGAGAAATCCGAGGGCTGGAAGTCGGTCTTGTAGCCGGCGAACTCGGCCTTGCCGCCGCAGCGGAACGTGTCGCCGTATTTGCCCCAAGCGACCAGCAAATCCTCGTCGATGCCGCCGACCGAGGGCGTCAGGTTGCTGCCGTTGCAGGGGAAGGAGACGGTATAGCCCTTGATCGGATAAACGGGCAGGTCGACACCCACCGACCGCGAGATCTGCGGGCTGAAGCTGCCAAGGGAGAGGACGTAATGGTCGGCGGAGAACTCGCCCTTGTCCGTCACTACGGCCTCGATCTTGCCGTTACCGGCCTTCATGCCCTTCACGTTCGTGTTGTAGTGGAACTTGACGCCCAGCTTGGCGGCTTCGGCGCCGATCCTGCGGGTGAACACGCGCGCGTCGCCGCTGGCGTCGGTCGGACAATAGAGAGCGCCGACATAGAGTTGCTTCACCGGCTCGAAGGCGGGCTCGATGCGCGCCGCCTCGTCGCGACTCTTCAATTCCAGCTGGATGCCATTATCGGTCAGGAACTTGGACGCCGCCGCGGCCTGATCCATATGGGCCTGGTCGCGAAACATGTAGAGCAAGCCCTTCTGTAGGTCGTCGTATTCCAGCTTCAGATCACTCTTGAGCTGGGCCATGAGCTGTTCGCTGTATTTGCAGATGCGCAGCTTCCGCAACGTATTCACGCGATAGCGCTCGGCCGTGCAGTTCTTGAGGAACTTCAGGCTCCACAAATAAAGGCGCGGGTCGAGCCCGAGACGAAAGATCAGCGCCGCGTCCTTGTCCCAGAGCGAACGCAGCAGGATCTTCGGCGCACGGGGCGAAGCCCAGGCGAAGGCATGGGCCACGGCCAGCAGGCCCGCGTTCTGGAAACTGGTCTCCATCGCCAATTCGGGCTGGCGATCGATGACGGTCACATCGTGCCCGTCCTTGGCCAAATAATAGGCCGTGGTTGTGCCCACCACGCCACCGCCCATCACAATCGTTCGCATTCTAAAGGCCCTCGTTATCGGTCATAAATCGCTCAGCGCCGATGGGCGCCCGTGAACCGCCACGCATCTTGTTTACCCGCGCGCGTCGCGGCAAGGCAACAGAGCGCCTCCTCCACCAAGCGTGCCGCCAGAAGGCTAGTCGTTCCGCTTCTAGTGTCGAAATCCGGCGAAACCTCGACTACGTCGAAACCGCAAAACCCGTTGCGGGCGACCACGCGGACGCCCGTGATGATCTCCCTGCTGGTCAAACCGCCGGGCTCGGGGCTGTTTGTGCCGGGCGCATAGGCCGGATCAACGGAATCGATATCGACGCTGATATAGGGTGCGCGCCCATCCGGCGATGCGATCGCCAAGGCCTCGGCCGCCACCGCGTCCATGCCCCGCGCCTCGACTTCGGCGATGGGAAACACGCGGATGCCAAGCTCGCGCGCTAGCGGCGTCCATTCCGGCAGGTTGCGCGGTCCCTTCGCGCCGATGATCGCGACGCGGCGGGAATCGACCTGGGGGATTTCGCAGATCCGCTTGACCGGCGAGGCCCTGGTTAGGCGATCGCCGTTGAGCGCTTCCGACAAATCCAGATGGGTGTCGAAGACGATGACGCCCAGCGGTCCGCCCACCTTCTCCGCCACCGCCCTGACTGCGGGATAGGTCACGCCATGATCGCCGCCCAGCATGAATGGCACTGCGCCCGCGGCATGAATCGCCGCGAAACGGCGCTCCAGCCGTGCATAGCTTTCCGGCGTGTCGCCAGGCACCACATCCACGTCGCCACAATCGACCATGCGAACATGATCGAAGGCGTTCATGTCCCAGTCGTAGTTATAGCCGCCGAACAGCAACGAGAATTTCCGGATTTCTTGCGGCGCGCGGCGTGTGGCACCACCCCTGTATGTGGCGATGCCGTCGTACGGCATGCCAACGAGCACGGCATCAGCTTTCAAGCCCGTGAGCGCAGGCGCATAAGGCACCGCCATGAAGGGCGGAACGTCGCCATACATCTTGGGGACGCCGCCGGGCTGAAGATTTTCGCGTTTCTCGGCCATCTGCGAATCCGCTCTAGTTACGCGCCAGAGTCAGGCCTTCCATGTCGATTTCCGGTTTGCGCCCGGCGATCACATCGACGACGGCGCGCGAGGCGCCGCATGCCATGGTCCAACCCGCCGCGCCGTGGCCCGCGTTGACGTGGAGATTGCGATAGCGGGTCGGGCCTAGGATCGGCGGGCCGCCCGGCGTGACAGGGCGCAGACAGGCGTAATAGGTCGGATTGGCATAGTCGGCGCCCTGCGGGAATAGATCACGCGCCACCTTAAAGACGCCTTTGTATTGATCGGGCGAATAGCTTTTGTCGTACCCCGCAAACTCGGCCTTGCCGCCCACGCGCAGCTTGTCGCCCAGACGCGCGAAGGCGACCAAATTATCTTCTTCGATAATGCCGACCGTGGGCGCGCCGTTATAGCCGCGGGTCGAGACATTCATCGTGTAGCCCTTGATGGGATAAATCGGCAGGCGGACCCCCACGGAACGCGCCAGCTCCGGGCTTTCCAAACCGAGCGCCAGCACGAAGCAGTCGGCATCCAGATCCCCCTTGTCGGTGCGGACACCCGTGATGCGGTCCCCTTCCCGCTTCAGCCCCGTGACGGCCGTGTTCAGGCGGATATCCACGCCCTTGCCGCGGCACAGCTTGGCCAGGTTGCGGGTGAAGATCAGCGCATCGCCCGCGCCGTCCATGGGCGCGTACATCCCGCCTGCGATCTTCTCTTTCGACACACCCAGCGCGGGCTCGATCCCCACGCACTGCTCGCGCGTCACTTCTTCGAGCGGTAGCCCGTGTTCCTTCAGCAGGTTCCACGCCGCCACGCCGTGTTCCAGCGTCCGCTGGGTGCGGAACAGGTAAAGAATGCCCTTGTCGTTGCCGTCGTATTCGATTCCCGTCTTGTCGCGCAGCACGCGCAGCTGTTCGATGCCGTATTTCATCACACGCATGATGCGCAACGTGTTCTCGCGATATTTCTCGGCCGTGCAGTTGCGCAGGAACTCGATGCCCCAACGCCAGAACTCGGGCTCCGTGCGGATGCGGAAACGCAGCACCGGATCGTCCTGAAACAGGGATTTGATGAGCGTCTTGGGCGCCGCCGGCGAAGCCCAAGCTTGGGAGTGGCCGGGCGCCAGAAGCGCGCCGTTCTGAAAACTGGTTTCAAGGCCCGTCTCTTCGCGGCGCTCGAGTACCGTGACCTGGTGGCCCTCTTGAGCCAGATACCAGGCAGTGGTGATCCCAATAACACCGCCGCCCATGACAATGGATTTCATGGTCTCTCCCCCTTGGCCGCGAGCCTAGGCGACACTAGCCAAACCGGCCTATCTTCGCCAATCCTGGAGCAGGTTGATCGGCCAGCAGACGCTGGCTATGGTCCGCGGCAACATGGACAGCAATTCCATCGAAATCCGGCCCATCGCCGGCGCGCTCGGCGCCGAGATCCATGGCGTGGACGTGTCTCAGGATCTGCCTGATCACACGATCGCGGACATCCGCCGCGCCTTCCTCGATCACCTCGTCATTTTCTTCCGCGACCAGGATATCAACTCCAAGCAGTTCCTGGCCTTCGCCCGACGCTTCGGCACGGTGATCGAGTATCCTTTCGTCCAGGGCCTGAACGAGGAGCCGCTCATCATTCCGGTCGTGAAGCTGGAGCACGAGAAGGTTAATTTCGGCGGCGTCTGGCACTCCGACACGACCTACCTGGAAAACCCGCCCATGGGGACGATGTTGGTCGCACGCGAAGTGCCGCCCTATGGCGGCGACACGCTGTTCGCCAACCAGTATCTGGCCTACGAGATGCTGTCGGACGGCATGAAGAAGCTGCTGGATGGTCTGAAGGCCATCAGCAGCTCGTCCAAGGCCGAGGTTTCTCGCACCCGCGAGGACCGGATCAAGTCGAGCCCGACAGAGCATTCCCGCAAGGAATATGCGGTCGAGCACCCGGTGGTGCGCACCCATCCGGAAACGGGCCGCAAGAGCCTCTACATCAACACGGCCCACACGTTGCGCTTCCAGAACATGACCGAGGAGGAGAGCAAGCCTCTTCTCGACTACCTGTATCACCACCAGGTGCGCCCAGAATTCACCTGCCGCTTTTCCTGGCAGCCCGGTTCCATCGCCTTCTGGGATAACCGTTGCGCCCAGCACAATCCCGTCAACGACTATCACGGCTTCCGCCGCGTCATGCACCGCGTGACGCTCGAAGGCGACCGGCCGCGCTGATTATCCGGCCATGATCAACCGCGCCGAGGCCATTCCGGCCCTGCTAAAGTCCGGCATGTCCGTCTTCGTCCAGGGCGGCGCGACCGAGCCCTCTTCCATTCTCGATGCCATCGCCGCGGCACCCGAATCAGCGTCCGGTGTTACGTTCACCCAGCCCAATGTCCCCGGCGTAAACCGGCGCGATCTGGCTGCGCTGCACCCCGATGCGCGCGTCGTGGCCATGTTCGCCACCCGCGACATCGACGTTTCGCTGCACGCGGGCAAGGTGCGCCTTCTGCCGTTCCACTATTCCGACCTGCACGGCTATCTATCGGGCCGCGCCCGGTTCGACCTGGCCATCGTCCAGGTTTCTCCGCCCGACGCGCACGGGCGTTGCAGCTTCGGCGTGGCGGGCGACATGGTGCCGGACGTACTGGCGCGCGCCGCGTCCATCGTGGCCGAGATCAACCCGCGCGTACCCTTCTCGCCTGGCGCACCATGGCTCGCCTATGACCGGATCGGCCATGTGGTCGAAGCCGACCATTCGCTACTCGAATCGGGTAATCCGCCCGTGGACGACACACTGGCCGCGCTGGGCAGGAACGTGGCCGCGCTGGTGTCCGACGGCGATACGATCGAATTCGGCCTGGGCGGGACGCCCAACGCCGTGCTGGCAGCCCTGCGCGGCAAGCGGGACATCGGCGTGCACACGGGCCTGGCGACCGACAGCCTGATCGACCTGATCGAGGCCGGGGTGGTGACGAATGCGCGCAAGCCCATCGACACGGGAAAGTCCGTGACCGGCCTGGCCATCGGCACGCGCCGTCTCTACGACGCGCTGGGCGCGGGCGCGCCGGTCGACTTCCGCCCCGTTTCCTACACCCACGACCGCGCCACCATTGCCCGGCTGGACCGCTTCGTGGCGATCAACTCGGTGATTGAAGTCGATTTATTCGGACAGGCGAACGCCGAGATGATTGGTGGGCGGCAGGTCAGCGGAACCGGCGGCCTGTTGGACTTCGTCGAGGCCGCACGGCGCGCGCCGCACGGGCGCTCGATCCTGGCCTTGCAGGCCGCGGCATCCGACGGCAAAACCTCGCGCATCGTGCCGGCCCTGGCAGCCGGCACCGTCGTCACGGTGCCGCGCGCCGAAGCCGACTACGTCGTCACCGAAAACGGCGTAGCGGAACTGCGCGATAAATCGGTGGATGAACGGGCCGAGGCGCTGATCGCCATCGCCGCTCCGTTCGCACGCGCCGAGCTTGCCGAAGCCTGGCGCAAGTTGCGCCCCGGACGCGCCGCGCGCTAAGCGCCGGTCATGGCCTCTTCCACGATATCGTGGAAATGGGCCAACCCCTTCTCATAGCGACCGAACGTCAGGTGCGAATTCGCGCCGGATGCGAAGCCCGCCTGAATGCCCTCGCCCACCACGAAATCCTCGTCGAGGGCGGTTCGGATCAGGCTGGCGTTCTTATCCCAATAGGCCTTGGCTTTTTCCGTCTCGGGCTTCTCCGGCAGGCAGAAAGACAGATGCATGACCGAATGGTTCGCATCGCCGTTCGGAAACATCGCGAAGATGGCGGCATGATCGGCCACGAACACCATCACGGTGTTGGGAAAGATGTAATAGAGGATGTTGGAGTGATCGCGCAGACGCCACGAGGCCGGATCGGTGCCCGCCAGATCCTGCAGCGTACGCTTCGGGATCACATAGCGGATATGCCGCCCAAGGCGATCATACACAGATGCGTTGTCCAGATAGTATTTGTGCACACTTTGCCCGTGCACCCAGCGGAAGTGATAGTCCTCGAGGAACGTGTCGACCATCACTTTCCAGTTCATGGCACGCGGCAGTTCAACCGGCGCGTAGAGAGAAGCGCCATTCAAACCGAAATGGGCGAAGTCGGAGGCCAGCGGCCCCAGGAACGCATCGATATCCAGGGGTGCTTCGCCCGCTTCGGCTTTGCTGGGACGAACCCAAATCAGGCCATGCCGCTCGGTCGCCGGCAGCGAAACCAGCCTATGCGCCGCGCGATCCAGGCCCGCGAAGGCCGTGGCGTCGCTGATGCCGGCGAGCGTGCCGGTCAGATCGTAGCTCCAGGCATGGTACGGGCACACGAAGACGCGCCCCGCCTTGCCGGATGGTTCGGTCACGATGCGAGCACCGCGATGGCGGCATACGTTCAGGAACGCCCGCACCTGCCCGTCCGTCCCGCGCACCGCCAGGATCGGTACGCCAGTAAGGTCATGAGTCAGAAACGTGCCCGGCTCCGGCAGAGCCGAAGACGGGCCGACGATCACCGGGTGACGGCGGAACAGGTTGGAGAGCTCCGCCGCGTGACGCTGCGGCGAGATATAGGCATCGACCGCGCTCAGCCGTTCGCCGTTGGCCGTCTCGCGGCGGCCGGCCGCGAGATTCCCCAGAATGCGCTCGATCAACGCGACTTCAACGTCGTGCTTCATTGGAATGCGATAAGCTAGCTCATGCCCCTCTGCCATTCGGTATCACAGCGCGACATGGCGCGCGACGGTTCCCATCGACATAATCGCATCCGACGCCAGCCAGGGAGGCAGCCCGTGACCTACGAAACCCTTCTCTACAACGTGGACGACCGCGTTGCCGTCGTGACCTTCAACCGTCCGGATCGCATGAACTCCTTCAGCCTGAAGCTGCGGCAGGAGCTGGTTGCCGCGCTGAAGGCTGCCGAGGCCGATCCCGAGGTGCGCGTCGTGGTGATCAAGGGGGCCGGCGGTAAGGCATTTTCCGCAGGCTACGACATCAAGGAGACCGCAGACGGCAAAGAGCGCACCATGGACGAGTGGCGCGCGCTCCTGGGCGAGGAATTTCAGTTTTGCCTGTCGCCCTGGCAGTGTTCGAAACCCGTCATCGCCCAGATCGAGGGCCATTGCCTGGCGGGCGGTCTTGAATTCGCCCAGATGTGTGACATCCGCTACGCCTCGGACGATTCGAAGTTCGGCGTGGTCGAGACCCGCTTCTCGAACGGCATTTTGATGTTGGCCATGCCCTGGGTGATCGGCCAGCTATCCCGCGAGTTGATCTATACGGGCGACACGTTCGACGCGGAAGAAGCCAAGCGCCTCGGCCTGGTGAATCGCGTGTTTCCGAAGGCCGATCTGGAGCAGGAAACGATGAAGATCGCCAAGCGCATGTCGCGCGTGGCGGATGCCTGCCTGCGCTGGAACAAGCGCGCCATCAACAACACGTTCGAGGCGATGGGCTTCCGCTCGGCGCTTCAGTACGGGTTCGAAGCCTGCGTCATCATGGATGCGACCGACACACCCGAATACAAGGCGTTCAACAAGCTTCGCACCACGGAAGGCCTCAACGCCGCCCTCGCCCATCTGCGCGATACGTTCAAACCTTACGAATAAGCCTCAGCCCTTGCCTTCCAGGCGCTTGATCGTCGCGGCCTGCCAATCGGCGGCGCGCTTCTGACTTTCCGCGACCTCGGCCTTCGTCATGTCCTTCGTCAAAGCCTGCGCCCGCTCGTCGGCGCGCGGATAACCCTCCGACGCCGCGATCGTATACCATTTAAGCGCCTCGACCCTGTCCTTGGCCACGCCCTGACCGTGCTTGTAGGCAAAGCCCAGGCGGTACTGGGCATGGCCGTTGCCCTTCTCGGCCGCCCGCTTGAACCATTCGACGGCCTTTTGAGGGTCTTTGGCGACGCCCCAACCTTGGAAATACATGACACCAAGGCGGACCTCGCCCTCGGCATAGCCCTGCTCGGCTGATTTACGGAACCATTCGGCGGCCTTGGCCTGATCCCTCTGCACGCCTGTGCCGGTGGCAAAGAGCGCCCCCAAATAAGCCTGCGCCGGCGCATCACCCCGGCCTGCGGCTAGCGAGAACCACTGCGCGGCCTCGACAGGATCGACGTTAACCCCTTGCCCTTTGAAATACATAATACCGAGCGCCCGCTGCGACATGGCATCGCCCTGGGCGGCCGAGCGCCGGAACTCGATCATCGCGGCACCGTAATCGCCGGCCGCCAGCGCGGCCATGCCGGATTCGTAATCGGCCCAAGCGGGCGCCGAGAGGCCGCCAACAATCACGCCGATCGAAAGCAGACGAAAAGCGATGTGCTTCATGTCACTTCGGTTTGTAAATGGCCAACGGGCCGGACATCGAACGTTCATACGCCGCCACCGCGATGGGATCAAAATCGAAACGCGGGATCGGCTCCAGTTCATAGTAGCCGTGCGTGTCCTCGCCCGCGACCAGTGTTGCACCCATCGCGCCCCGCGCGGTCGTGCGGGCATGGGGTGCGGCAAAGATACAGCTCCAGCCGATCCGCGGCCGGTCGGACCCGTTGGCCTCCGAGCCATGCACAACATGATTGGCATGCATGGAAAGCTGGCCCGGCTCCAATTCGATATGCACGGCCTTTTTCGTGTCGATGTCGCGCACCTGGCGGGAAAACTTCAGCATGTTGTTCTCGCCCGGGATTAGGTCGTAAGCGAGATCACCCTGCTTCTGGGTGCCGGGGATCACTTTGAGCGCGCCGTTGTCTGGCTTGCTGTCGGTGAGCGCCAACCATGCGGCCAGGGCAGCCGGCGGCTGAAGCTGGAGATAGGTATTGTCCTGATGCCAGGAGACATAGGAGGAGTCGCGTGCGTTCTTCCAGAAGAAACCGGATTCCAGGCACAGCACGTTGGGGCCCAGCACGTCCTGCAAGGCCGCGACGATGCGTGGATGATGGATCAGGTCGGATAGGCATTTGAGCAGGAGATGCGCCTTGCCGCGCATGACCTCCTTGACGGTCTTGCCAGACGATTTCTCCCACGCACGCAGCATGGCCAACGCTTGGGACGCCTCGCCCTCGGAGAGGACGGGGATGCCCGCGACGTAGCCCAATTCGTGAAACTGGGTGACCTGCGATTCGCTCAGGATTCTCGGCATTCGATCACGGCGCGGCGAAACGATTTCAGGCGTAGGCGCGTGACAGCGCGTCGTCCATCTTGGTTTGCCCGCCCCACGGTTCGCGCGCGAAGATGCGCCGGACCATGGGCTCGAACGCCTCCAGCGGCATCGTGTCATAGTTGGGATCGAACGACATCTGGTCGTACTTGCCGCAGAAATCGGCGCAGCGCTCGTAGTCCGGATGGCCGCGGAACTTATCGCGCGCGTTCCGGTCCAGGTCGAAATGGTGGAAGTAGTAGTAACCCTGGAACAGGCCGTGGCGCAGGATGACCCAGTGCGTCGAGGGCGAGACATAGGGACGCAGCACTGAAGCCGCGAACTCGGCATGGTTTTCGGGGCAGTGCATGTCGCCGATGTCGTGGAGCAGCGCGGCGACCACCATCTCTTCGTCCTGGCCGTCGCGGTGGGCGCGCGTCGCGCTCTGGAGCGAATGGACGTAGCGGTCGACCTGCTCGCCCGGATAGCTCTTCTTCAGCGCGCTGACGGCATCCAGCAGCCGGTCGGCCAGCTTGGACTTGAACGGTTTCGAGAGCTCGACGCAGGCGTGGTATTCCTCGCGCGTCCCCTCATCCATGGTGTTGTATTTGGCGATCACCACATGGCTGGGATCGTTCTTAATGATCATGATGTCCTCCCTCGTCCTCGCCGGAAATGATACGCCCGAACGCCCCCTGGACGCGAGGCGTGGCCCGCCCGTACGGATAACCAAACCCCAAAAGCAAACCGGCCGCCCTTGCGAGGCGGCCGGTCAATAATTCAGTACCCCGAGGGGAACTGTTCGGTCTTGGTCTGCGGCCCCCAGGGCTCGCGGCCGAACACGCGCCGCACCATCGGCTCGAACGCCGAGAGCGGCATGGTGTCCATGTTCGGATCAAACGCGGTCTGGTCGTACTTGGCGCAGAAGTCGGCCGTCATCTGGTAGCAAGGGTGGCCGCGGAACCGGTCGCGCATGTTCCGGTCCTTGCCGTAGTGATGGAAGAAGTAATAGCCCTGGAACAGGTTGTGATGGACGATCATCCAATACACCTCGGGCGAGACGTACGGCTTCAACATCTCGGCCGCCATGAGGGCGTGATTGTCCGGGCAAAGCAGGTCGCCGATATCGTGGATCAGCGCGGCCACCACGAACTCCTCGCTCTCGCCGGCGCGGTGCGCCTGGGTCGCGGTCTGGAGCGAGTGGACATAGCGGTCCACGGCCATGCCGGGGAAGCTTTCCGCCAGGTTGGGCAGGTAGGCCAAAATGCGGTCCGCGGTCTGGGCCTTGAAGGGCTTCGCCAGCTCCTTCAGAAGGAGATATTCCTCCTTCGTGCCGTCTTCCATCCGGCGGTAACTTTCCGCCCGCGTGTTCTTACCCGGCGACATAACATTCATTGGAAACCCTCCTGCCCTTGGGCGGCGTCCAGTCCGCCCGTTTCCTGAAATCCCAACTGTTATATCAGTTTTTCGCTGCGCCGCGAAAGCCGCTTACGCCGCCTGCGAAACCTGATCGACGACCCACCGGCGGAAGCTGTGCGCCACCGCCTCCAAGTGGCAAACGCGTCCCGCCGTGGCGAAAGGCGAGCTCACGCCGGCCTGCTGCTGCTCGGTGATCACCACGTCCTCGGCCGTGGTCACATCCAGCCGCTCGTAGTAACCCTGGACCTTCTCCGCGAAATCCGGGCGCTGGGTCGTCTCTTTGGGGAAACAGGTCCCCAGCACCAGCTTGCTGCGGTCCGGCCCCAGCGGCTGGATCTCGACATACCACATGCCCTCGCGCTGGCAGGAAATGGTCGTCGCCGGAAACGGATAGGACCAGATCGAGCCGTCGCGGGTACGGCCTTCCAGCGACTTGATGGGCGGAAACGGCTCGCGCCCCGGCAGGAGGCCGCGGCTGCCGATATGGCGGCCGACCAGGGACGAATAATTCTTACCAAACTCCAGCTTCACCGGCGCGTTGTCGCCGCCCTCACCAAATAGAAGGCCAGAGTTACCCGACATCACGGTCGCGCCCTCGTCCTCATTCTTGGTGGCCAGCGTCGTCGTGTGAACGTGCGGCGTGTGATAGGGCTCCTGGACATTCTCGTAGTAGATTTTCCAGTTGCAGCCGACTTCCAATTCGCGGCGTCGCACCAATTCCATGTCGTCGAAATTGTACGACTCCAGCTTGTCGACCAAGTCGCCGAGCTGCGCCTTGAGCGGCGGCGCACTCTTGTCGAAGTTGATGAACATGAAGCGGCCCCACTTCTCCAGACGGATCGGAAAGAGACCGTAATCCGCCTTGTCGAAGCCCTTGGAGTGCTCCATCTGCGGCGCGCCGGTCAGGCGGCCATCCAAATTGTAGACCCAGCCGTGATAACCGCATTTGAACGCGCGCACGTTACCCGTGCCGCTGATGACGCGGCAGCCGCGATGGCGGCAGGTGTTGGCGAAGGCATGGATTTCGCCCACACGGTCGCGCACCACGATGACGGGCACGCCCACCAGGTCGAACGCCATGTAGTCGCCGGGCTTCGCCACCTGGCCATCATGGCCGATGAAGTTCCAGCGCTTCATGAAGATGTGCTTCACCTCACGGTCGAAGAACTCGCGGCTGGTGTAGCATTCCGGCGGCATCGTCTCCGCCTCGAGGGCGGGCTTGCGTACGTTCTGAAAAATATCGGCCTGAAGCATTTCCGGTCCCTCGTCTTAAGGCGCAGACTCGATGCCGCCGTCCACGGCAATGACCTCGCCCGTCACATACCCATTCGTCATAAGATACATGCCCGCCTGGGCGCAATCGTCCGCCTGCCCTACCCGCTTCACCGGAACCTTGCTGGCATAGGCGCCGAATAGCTGTTCCTTCACCTCGGGCGGGATGCGCTCGACGTAAGCAGTCTCGATGATACCGGGCGAAATGCAGTTCACGCGGATGCCGCGCGGCGCCAACTCGTGCGCCAGAGAGCGGGTAGCCGCATCCAGAGCGCCGTCAATCACCGCGCCGATGACATAGCCCGGCACCGGGCGCCGGTTTGCGAGACCGGAGTAGAATACCATGCTGCCGCCCCGGCGGATGTGATCGCGCGCGTCATAGGCGGTCCAGAACGGCCCCCAGAACTTGGCGTGAACCGAACCCTTGGCCTTGTCCTCTTCCATGTCGGCGAAGGGTGTGCGGTAGACCGTCGCACCCGGCAGGATCAGGTGGTCGAACGGGGCCTGCCACTTCAAATAGGCCGCCACCGCCGCACGGTCGCGCATGTCGAGCGCTTCGTAAGATAGCGAACCGCCTTCCTTGGCCAATGTCTCGGCCGCGCGCTGCAGCCGTTCCATGCCGCGGGCAGAGATCGCCACTTCGGCGCCCGCGCGCAAGGCGTGGGCCGCGGTCGCCAGGCCTATTCCGGCCGAAGCGCCGATGACGATGACCTTCTTGCCCGCAAGCGCGCCCATCAGGCGCCCCGGCGCAGGCTTTTGGCGGCTTCCCGGTAGAGCCCGAGGGCGTGATCGAAGGCCGCAAGTCCTTCGGGATCGAACTCCTTGGTCGGCACGGGCTCGGACTCGAAATTGCCATGGTCCCTGCCCCGCACCAGCGTCGCGCTCGTGCGCGGAATGGACGTCTCCCTGAAATTCGCGCCGACATACTGGATCGAGAAGCCGATGCGCGGGCGGCCCGATGTGTTCGGGTTGGAGCCGTGCACGATGCGCTCGTGATGCAGGATCATCTCGCCGGGTTTCAGCCTGGTGTCCACCGCGCGCGCTTCGTCCACGCCGCCCTGCACCTCCAAACTGGTGGTCAGCAGGTTGTTGGCCTTGTTTGTCCACTCGTGCGACGTGATGTTCTCGTTATGCGAGCCGGGGATGTAACGGACGCTGCCGTTGTCGGTCGCCGCATCGGTGAAGGCGAGCCACACGGTCACCGCATCCTTGGGTTGCCAGCTCCAGTACCACGTGTCCTGGTGCCAGGAGACGAAAGCCGGGTCCTTGGCGCGCTTCACGAAGACGCCGCCGCCCCAGCACATGATATCGGGCCCCAAAACGTCCTCGACTGCATCGACGATTTCCTTCCGGCGCACGAGCTCGGCGAGCCAGGGCATCAGGAGATGAGCCTTGGTGCGCAGCCGCACGCTGGCTTTCTCGCCCGTGGTCTTCTCGAACGCGTCGATCTTGCGGACGCAATCGGCGGCCTCGACTTCCGAGATACCGCGCACGGGGAAGACGAACCCGTCCCGCTTGAACGAATCGACCTGATTTTGGGCCAATGCCTTGGGCATTACGTCCTCCGTTTTCCTTTACTCAACCTAGCGACCGCCGCGACGCCCCCCAAGCACAACGTTTTGGATAGCAATTGGCCGAGATATTTTCCGATGGCGGCGCCCTCGCCAAACCGCTATCCCGATTGACGGGCAATCACAATGCGGGTGGCGACATGGGCGCGCTGGACGGAAAGAAGGTCGTCGTGATCGGCGGCTCGGGCGGCATCGGCTACGCCACCGCCGAAATGGCGCACAAGGAAGGCGCCCATGTCGTGCTGACCTCGCGCGATAAAAGCCGCGCTGAAGCGGCGGCCGCGAAGATCGCGGGCAAGTCGGGCCGCATCACGCCGGGCGTGGCGGAAGTCGGCGACCGTGCCGCGACCGCTGCGTTCCTCAAGAGCCACGGCAAGTTCGATCACCTGATCTTGAGCGGCTCGACCGTGCATCGCCTCGTTTTCGACGCGCTGCCGGAAAAGGAATCTTACGAATCCTTCGACAGCAAATTCTGGGGACCGTTCTGGGCCGCCTATGACGGCCGCCATCACATGAACAAGGGTGGCAGCATTATTTTCTATTCGGGCGCGGCCTCGCGCCGGCCGTTGCGCGGCTATGTCGTCGGCGCGGCCATCGACGGCGCGATCGACGCGGCCACGCGCTCGCTTGCGTGGGAACTGGGCTCGGAGGGGTTGCGCGTGAACTGCATCTCGCCAGGCGTGATCCTGACGGATTTGATCCGCAAGGGCCGCACGCAAGCCGAGTTCGACAAGCGCATGCAGGAACACTCCAAGCGTGTCCCGCTGGGACGCATCGGCGAGCCATCGGAATGCGCCAATGCCGCGCTGTTCCTGATGACGTGCGGTTTCGTGACCGGCGAGGTGCTGGCCGTGGACGGCGGAACCGAGGCCGCGCCCTAAAGCTTTTTGAACTTGTTCAGGGCCTGGGCAAAGGTCAGGCCCTTTTTGATCTCGCGGATGGCCTGCTTGTCCTGGGCATCGAAGGACTTGGCCATCTTGGCCACCTTCTCCGCCACCTCGATGGGCACGCAGACGACGCCGGTGGCATCGGCGCAGATGATGTCGCCCGGCCGCACCAGCACGCCGTCCATCTTCACCGGCACGTTGACCGCCAAGACCTTCACCCGCCCCTTGGCCGAGGTGGGCGTGATGTGGCGCGAGAAGACCGGGAATTTAAACTGCACCATTTCGTCCGCGTCGCGCACGCCGCCGTCGACCAAAAGGCCGGCCACGCCCTTGTACTTCGCGGCGTAAGAGGCGATGCCGCCCCAGGTCGAAACCTGGTGGCCGGCATTGTCGATCACCACGACGTCGCCCTTGCCGGCATTGTCGATGATGGCACCCAGCTTGAAGTCGGCGCCGGTATAGCTGCCGTGGATGCCGGTCACTTCCTTGGCCGTGAAGGCAGGGCCGACGTATTTCGAACCGGGCCACACGGGGCGTAGGTTCGGCATGACTCCATAGATACCGAGGTCATCGAGCGCATTGCCGATGGTGCTGGTGCCGATGCCCTTGAGCGCGGCGATAACCGCCTTCGGCGGCCGCTTGATCGTGCCGATTTCCATGACGTCTTTCTCGCGAAGGATTTAAGGGCTGTTGCCGATGACCTGGTTGAGCCACCGATGACGGATGGCGTGGATCTTGTCTTCGACGTGGCAGACGGGGCCCGCCACGGCCAGGCTGTTCTCGGCGCCCTTCTGCTGCTTGGGCAGCATGTCGACATCCTCGCCCATCACCAGGTCCCAACGCTTGAAGTAGCGCTGGGAGACCTCCTCGAAATCCGGCCGGTTGACGGCATCGTCCGGGAAACAGCCCACCTGCACTACCTTCGTGCGGTTATGGGCGATCGGGTAGATTTCGAGGAACCATGTGCAGTCCTGATGGAAGCTCATCATGGCCGACGGCAGGATACAGCCGGACGTGGTGCCGTTGGCGATGCGCCCCGGCAGGTTTTCCATCAGTGGAAAGCCCGTGTCGCCCGCGAGAAGGGCGCGCGTGCCTTCGTGCGGCATGAAGAAGAAGACGTAATCGCCCGTCCCCTGCTCCGCCGGCAGGACGACCATCGGCGCGCCCGCCTGGCCCAGGAAATTCACCGGCTTCTGATAGACCGAGCGCAGGTGCAGATAGGGCGTGTGGTAGTACTCCAGGAAATTCTCGACCATGAATTTCCAGTTGCAGGCGATGTCGTGTTCGCGCCGGAAGCGCGGACGCATGCTTTCGAGGCGATAGCCGTCGATCTTCTGCGGCAGGTCGCCCAGATGGGCCGACAGCGGCTTCGCGTCCGGATCGAAGCAGATGAACATGTAGCCGCCCCAGGTCTCGAGGCGGATGGGGATGAGGCCGTAATCCTTCTTCTCGAAGGATTTGGCGTCCTCCATGTCCTGCACGCCAATCAGCGAGCCGTCCAGGCCGTAGACCCAGGAATGATACGGGCACTTGATGGCGCGGCAATTGCCCGCGCCGTCATTGAGCAGCCGCGCGCCGCGATGGCGGCAGGTGTTCGCGAAGGCACGGACCTTGTTGTCCTTGTCGCGCACCACGATCACCGGCACGCCGACGAAATCGAAGGCGATGTAGTCGCCCGGCTTCTCGACGCGCTCGACCCGGCCGATGAAGTTCCAGGTCTTCATGAAAATGCGCTCGACCTCGCGCTGGAAATACTCCGGCGTGGTGTAGCACCAAGGCGGCAGCGACAAGGCGCCCGGCGCATTGGCGGGCAGGCGCACGCGCGCATAATGCTGCGGGTCGAAAATATCGAGCGGCATACCAGTCCTCCTGGCGGCGAAGCTGGGATTATAGGCCCACCCCGCGTCGCACGCGCAACGGATTTACTGCTAGAATTTACATCGTAATTGGGAGGGGTGGATGGCGCGGACAATCGTTCTGGACGGCGGCACGGGCCGCGAGTTGAGCCGGCGGGGCATCGAGGTACCGCCCAACATCTGGTCTGCCCATGCGCTCATGCATGCGCCAGGCGCCGTGCGCGACGTCCATCTGGACTTCTACAAAGCCGGCGCGGACGTCATCACGACCAACAACTACACGACCACGCCCGACATCCTGGGCCGTATCGGGCTCTCGCACCGCGTGGCCGAACTGACCGGCATCGCGCGCGATTTGGCTATGGACGCCAAGGAAAAATCCGGCCGCAAGGGCGCCCGTATCGCGGGCTCCCTACCGCCCTTGGTCTCTAGCTACCGCCCGGACCTGGTCAAAAAGCCCGAGGAGATGCGTCCGATCTATGACGAGATCGCCGGCATCCTGGCGCCGGGCGTCGATCTCTTCATCTGCGAGACCATGTCGAGCGCCGTCGAGGCGCGCACCGCGGCCGAAGCGGGCCTGGCCGCGGGCAAACCCGTCTGGGTTTCGTGGACGCTGGAAGACGAGATCTATACCGGCCGCCTGCGCAGCAATGAGACCATCGCCCAGGCGCTGGCCGCGCTCGACGGGCTGGATGTGGAAACCGTGCTGTTCAACTGCTCCCCACCCGAAGCCATCGACGTGGGCCTGCCCGAACTGCGGCCCCAGACCAGGCGCAAGATCGGCGCCTATGCCAACGGCTTCCTGCCGGTGCCAAAGAAATGGCTCCTGAACGAGGGCGGGCTCAACAAGCTGCGCGGCGATGTCGACGCCGAGATGTACGGCGCCTTCGCCCAACGCTGGATCAACGACGGCATCGACGTGCTGGGCGGCTGTTGCGGCATCGGGCCAGAGCATATCCGCAAGATCCGCGACATGGTGGACGCGAAGGGCTAGGCCTGCTCGGCCGGCACGAAGCCCGCGACGTAGGACTGCACCTCGGTATCGCCCTCGCCGCCGTCAACGATCACGCCGATCAAAGCCCCCACGGGCGCGACGGTGCCTTCGGCCACCACCTGGCGCAACGTGCCCGCGTTCTGGCTTTCCAGCTCGTTCGTGCTCTTCTCGATTTCGATGTCCGCCACATGCTGGCCGGCGGCTACCGCCTGGCCTTCGCCGATCTGCCACTTGGAAACCGTGCCCTCCTCCATGGTCAGGCCGATCTTGGGCATGGTGAGCGGATGGATGGTCATCGGATCAATCCTTTGAGCAACATTGAAACAACCGCCTCATGCTGAACCTGCCGAAGCATGAGGGCCTCGCCCTTCGACGCCCTCAGGACGAGGAGGTGTGTTTGACGGTCGCGCGCACCGCCTCGGCCACCTTGTCGGCGTTGGGGATATAGAGATCTTCCAGCGGTGCCGCGAACGGCACCGGCACGTGGGGCGGCGAAACCATACGCACGGGCGCGCGCAAGGAGCCAAAGGCCTCCTGCGCCGCGAGCGCGGCGATATCCGTCGCCATGTTGCAGCGGGGATAGGCCTCGTCCACCGCGACCAGCCGGCCGGTCTTGCGCACGCTGGCCAGGATCGCCGCCGTGTCCAAGGGCGAGGTCGTGCGCGGGTCGATCACCTCGCAGTCGATGCCTTCCTTGGCCAGCGCGGCGGCGGCCTTCTCGGCCATATGGACCATGCGGCCGATGGCGACCACCGTCACGTCCTTGCCTGCGCGCACGATGTTGGCCTTGCCCAACGGCACCTCGTAAGCCTCGTCAGGCACCTCGCCCTTCATGCCCAGGATCGCCTTGTGCTCGAAGAACAGCACCGGATCGTCGTCGCGGATAGCGGAGATCAAGAGACCCTTGGCGTCGTGCGGGTTGGACGGCACCGCGACTTTCAAGCCCGGAAGATGCGTGTAGATCGGGTAGAGACACTGGGAATGCTGCGCGCCCGCCCGGTAGCCCGCGCCGTAGAGCATGCGGATCACCAGCGGCAGCTTGGCCTTGCCGCCGAACATGTAACGGATCTTGGCGATCTGATTCATGATCTGGTCGAAGCAAACACCGGTGAAGTCGACGAACATCACCTCGGCCACGGGACGCAGGCCGGTCATGGCCGCGCCTGCCGTGGCGCCGACGAAGGCGGATTCCGTGATCGGCGTGTCCAGCACGCGGGTCGCGCCGAATTCCTTGTAGAGACCGCGCGTCATGCCGAAGGGTCCGCCCCAGGCTTCCTCGACATTGGCCGAGCCGCCCCGGCCGCCCGCCACGTCCTCGCCCAGGACGATGACGCGGTTGTCGCGGCGCATCTCAAGCTTGAGCGCTTCGTTGATGGCCGCGCGGAAGGATTTGGATGCCATTGGCGCGCCTCCTCAATAAGACGCGTAGACGTCGGTCATCAGCGCCGAGGCGGGCGGCGTGGGGGCCGCCTTGGCTGCCTTCACCGCCGCGTCGATCTCGGCCTTGGCCTCGGCGTCGATCGCGTCCAGCGCCGCGACATCGATCAGCCCCGCCTCGCCCACCTGCGCACGGAAGCGCTTCATGCAGTCCTTTTCCGCGCGCAGCGTCTCTATCTCTTCCTTGGCGCGGTAGTTCTGCGTGTCGCCCTCGAAATGGCCGTAGTACCGCTTCATCTTGCATTCGATGAGCGACGGGCCCTGGCCCGCGCGGGCGCGTTCCGTGGCTTGGCGCATGGCATCCCACACGGCGAAGTAGTCGTTGCCGTCGACCTGATGGCCCGGCATGGCAAAGGCTTGGGCGCGGCGCACGATATCGCCGCCAGCCAGCGCCCATTCGGACGCCGTGGCCTCGCCGTAGCCGTTATTCTCGAACACGAAGATGGCCGGCAACGACCAGACCGAAGCCAGGTTCATGGCCTCGAACACCGTGCCCTGGTTGGAGCCGCCGTCGCCTGTGAAGGCGACCGCCACCCCGCCCGTGCCCAGCGTCTTGGCCGACAAGGCCGCACCGCAAACCAACGCCGTGCCCGCGCCCACGATACCGTTGGCGCCCATCATGCCCTTGTCCAAGTCGGCGATGTGCATGGAGCCGCCTTTGCCGCCGCACAGGCCGGCCGCCTTGCCGTAGATTTCGGCCATCATGCCGGTGACGTCGCAGTCCTTGGCGATGCAGTGACCGTGGCCGCGATGGGTGCTGGCGATGTAGTCGCGGTCGCTCAGATGGGCGCAGATACCAGCCGCGACAGCCTCCTCGCCCGCATAGAGGTGGACGAAGCCCGGAATCTCGCCGGTCGCGAATTCGACATGCAACCGCTCGTCGAACTCCCGGATGCGGCTCATCACCCGGTAGGCCTTCAGCAATTGGTCCCGACTTTGCTGCATCGCGCTCACTCTTCGAAACGGCGTCCTCTTATCCGCTCTAAGTCGCGCGTGGAGCGGGTTCCGTCAAGGCATCAAAGTTAATTCTACTGTATAGTCAATTTTTGAACCATATAGTAAATATCGCTTCCATGCGAAAGTCTTTCGTGGCGCGGCGCGCGGCCCCCGCGCGAGAATGGCGCGACGGTGAACGAGCGAGGCTCCGATGGATTTCGAATTGACCGCCGAGCAGGCCCAGATCGCGGATACGGCCCGCAAGATCGGCGCGCGCTTTGGCTTGGACTACTGGCTCGATCACGATCGCCGGAAAGCCTATCCCAAGGAGATCTGGCAGGCCTTGTGCGAGGCCGGCTTGGCCGGCGCCTCCCTGCCCGAGGAACACGGCGGCGGCGGACTCGGAATGCTGGAGCTGGCGCTGATCATCGAGAACGTGGCGGCCGAAGGCGCGGGTGGCACTTTCGCCCAGGTCTTCATGCTCAACCCCATCTTCGGCGGCGTTGCCATCGCGCGCTACGGCAACGCGGCCATGAAGCGGGAATGGCTGCCCAAGCTGTGCGCCGGACAAATGTATTTCTGCATGGGCCTGACCGAGCCCGACGCCGGCACCAACACGCTGGAAGTGCGCAGCTTCGCCGCGCCGGACGGTAACGGCTGGCGCCTCAACGGCCGCAAGATCTGGATCACGGGCGTACCCGAGGCCGACAAGATGCTGGTCGTCGCGCGCACGAAGAAGATCGAGGAAGTCCAGCGCAAGACCGACGGCCTGACGATGTTCATGATCGATGTGAAACGCGAAGGTCTGACCCACGCGGCGATCGAGAAGCTCGGGACCAACACGCTGGCCTCCTCCAACGTGTACTTCGACAACGTGCGGATCGAGGGTTCGGAGCTGATCGGCACGTTGCACGGCGGCTGGAACGAGCTTTTGGACGTGCTGAACACCGAGCGCATCGTCACCACCGCGGGCTGCGTCGCCTCGGGCCGTCTGGCCACCCGCCTGGCCGTGGAATACGCCAAGGAACGCAAGGTGTTCCGAGGCACACCGATCGGTGCCTATCAGGGCATCCAGTTCCCCTTGGCCCAGGCCCATGCCGAGCTCGAATGCGCGCGTCTCATGAACTACAAGGCCGCCACACTGCACGACCAGGGCAAACCGTTCGGTTCCGAAGCCAATACGGCCAAGCTCATCGCGGCCCAGGCGGCCTCGACCCTGATCGAGCGCGCCATGCAGACCATGGGCGGCATGGGCTTCGCCCGCGAATCCCACCTGGAGCGGCTGTACCGGGACGCGCGCCTGTTCAAGTTCGCGCCCGTGTCGGAAGAGATGATCCTGAACTTCATCGCCCAGCACGATCTGGGCCTGCCGCGCAGCTACTAGCGGCGCTTGGTCTTGCGGCGCGGGCGCGCCGCCAGCCCCGTCTCTAGCCGCGCCTGGGCCTTAGAGAGGCCGGCCGCCAGTTCGCCGGTCAGGGCCTCCAGCCGCGCCAACTGGGCCCGCGGCCCGGCCAGCGCCTCGCCCACCGTGCCCGCGCGCGGCCAGGCGCCCCGGGCCGCCTTGCCGTCGTCCAGCCAGCCCGATTCCAGCATCAGGAGGAAGGCACCCGCGATCTCGTCCACATCGATCTTTGCCAGGCGCGCCCAGTAGGCGACGAAACTGCACATGCCGAACAGGCCCAGCACGATCAGGCGCGGCATGATGGGGCGAAACAGGCCGGCCGCCTGCCCCTCCTCCACCACGGCTTCGAAAATGCGCTCCAGCTTGCGGTTGCGGCGCAGGATGTGAAGCAGGTTCTTCTCCGAGAAACTGGCCTCCTCGCGCATCCACATGGTGGCCATATCGGGCTGCTCGGCCATGATCTGGATATAGGCGTAGACCATCCGGCGCAGCTTTTCGTCCGGCGCCTGGCGCGCGCGCGCGATAGGGCCAAGGCGCGCCTCGACGATGTCGAGCAGCGTCTCGAACACTTCGAGCAACAACGCTTCCTTGCCTCTGACGTATTGGTAGATGGTGGGCTTGGCCACGCCCAGCACATCGGCTAGGTCGTCCAACGTGCTGGCCCGGTAGCCCTTGCGCGCGAACAGCGCGGCAGCGGCGCTCAACAGCTCCAGCCGTGCGATGCGTTTCCCGCGCCCTTTCGACACCGGGACGGGGGACGGAACGGCCGCTTTGCCTGTTTTCGCGTTGCGCTTCATGGCTCCGGCCCGCGCGCCGGTTTGACCGGCTGGAAGGCGGTTTATATCCTCGCCCGACGCTGGATCAAAGCCACGCCACGTTTGCCGTCAACACGGAGTTCTCCATGTCGTCGTCGCCCATCATGCTGTTCAAGGCCCGCGGACGCGAGTTCAAGAAGATCGCGGGGCCCCCGGGCGCGCTGGAAGTCGCGCGGCTGGCGGGCGCCGAGATCGCGAACGACCTGGGCGCGGGCGTGGCCGTGTTCGAGGACATCTCGATTCCGTGGAAGCTTCTCTACAACGAGGTCTTCTATGTATTGGAGGGCGAGTTCCGCCTGCGCATGGGCGATACGGTGCATATCGGACTGCCCGGCGACATGTTCTACATCAGGGCCGGGACCGAGTTCCGCTATGAATCGATCGGCCGCTGCAAGGTGTTCTTCGCCCTTGCCGACACCACCATGCACGAGGAAGAGCGCGGCGCGTTCGAAGAATCGCTGAAGCACGTCCGCCCGCCCAAACCCTGAACCTGGAGCCAGCCATGCTGCCCGATTGGTCCACGCTCGCCGTCTTCGCCTTCGCCACCTGGGTGCTTCTCGTCGTGCCCGGACCGGCGGTGCTTTACATCGTGGCGCGCAGCGTGGACCAGGGCCGCGCGGCTGGCATCGCCTCGGCGCTTGGCGTGCAGGTCGGCTCGCTGGTCCATGTGGCCGCCGCGGCGCTGGGCCTATCGGCGATCCTGATGTCCTCGGCCGAGGTCTTCACGGCCGTGAAGTATCTCGGCGCGGGCTATCTGGTGTATCTCGGCGTGCGCAAGCTGATGGAGCGGCAGAACTTCAATGCGCCCGGCGCGATGCCGCGCGAGCGCCTGTCGCGCATCTTCTGGCAGGGCGTGGTGGTCAACGTGCTGAATCCCAAGACCGCCCTGTTCTTCCTGGCCTTCCTGCCCCAGTTCGTCGATCCCGCGCGCGGCATGGTGGCGGGGCAGATTCTGGTGCTGGGGCTGGTGTTCGTCAGCCTGGGCGTGCTCAGCGACGGGATGTATGCGCTTCTGGCCGGCTCGGCGCGCCATTGGATCGTGGGCAACCGCCGCATGATGCTGGCGCAGAAATACGGCACGGCCGGCGTCTATGTCGGCCTGGGCGCTCTCACGGCCCTGGCCAAGCACCGCTAGGCCGTTCGGCCGCGGGCCGCCCGTTCGGCCGCCGTGGCCGCGGCATCGACCGCCAGCCCGTCCGCGTTCAACACCACGCCGTAAAGCGCGCGCGCCGCATCGACACTGACCACATCGTCACGCACGTCGCGCAACACGCGCGACGGATCGCGCGTCAACGGATCACCCCAGCCGCCTCCACCGGGCGAAGCCACGGCGAATCGCGCGGGACCCAAATGGGCGATACCGAATTGCGGCGGCTCGAATGAATTCTCTCCTTGCTCGGCCACGGTCATGATGCCGACAGCGCCTTCCTTGCCGCCGCCAATCCCATAGCCGGTCGGATTGCGCGCGCCTTCGCCGCGGAACGAATATTCGGCGGATGCCTCCACTTCCACTTCGTAGTCGATGCCCGTGCCGCCTCTGAACTCGCCCGCGCCGCCTCCGTCGCGGCGGAACTCCTGCCTCACGAAGCGGACCGGATAAAGCTGCTCGTAGGCTTCCGCGTTGGGGATCATCAGATGGCCGAGGGTATTGAGGTGCCCCGTCTGGTTGAATCCATCCCGGCCAGCGACCGCGCCCGCGGCAGGCAAAGCGCCCCAGTGATACATGACGAAGGTACGATCCTGCTCGTCCTTCCCCGCGATGCTGGCATGCGTGATTTTCCCCCAGCCCGCGCAGCTTCGCGCGGCATCCGCCTGCCCTAGGGCCACCCAGCAGGCATGGATGATTTCGTGCGAAGGCAGGACGGTCGACATCGTCTGCGGCGCCGGCGGCCGCGGATTGACGATGGACCCCTCCGGCAACACGAACCGCAGACACCGGTAGGTGCCCTCGTTCTTGGGAATAGAGGGCTCGAAGAAACTGCCGAAAGCGACATAAACGGCAGCATGGGTGTTCACGAACGTACTGTTCTTGAAACCCTTCATCTGCGGATCGCTGCCGGTGAAGTCGACCGTGGCCTCGCCATCCCCGATCGTGATCGCAACCCGAATCCAGATATCCTTACTTTCGAAACAATCATTGTCCGTCCGCTCGGCGCCCCGGTAAGTGCCGGGCGGCAAACCGCGCAGCGCCTGGCGCATCCGCCGTTCGGCGTGATCCAGCACCGCATCAAACGCCGTGTTCGCGGCCTCGGCCCCGATCTCCTCGACCAGAGCCGCAACACGCTGGGCGCCGATCTTCGTCGAACCGACCATGGCGCGCAGGTCGCCATCCAACAGATGCGGGGTGCGCGAATTGAGCAGCAGAAGTTGCCACAGATCGTCCCGGACCTCGCCGCCGTCCACGAGCTTCAACGGCGGCAGGCGAATGCCTTCCTGGAATATGTCGGTCGCGGCGGCGTTGTAGGTGCCCGCCGCGCCGCCGCCGATATCCGACTGATGCGCGCGGTTGCACACAAACGCGACGCACGCGCCCCGGACGAACACTGGACGAAAAATTACCCAATCGGGCAGATGGTTGCCGCCAGCCGCGTAAGGATCGCTAGAGAGGAAAACGTCGCCCTCGCGAATGCGGCCGTCGAAAGCTTTCAGCAGGGCACGAACGGCGAACCCGCCTCCGCCCGTATGGATCAAAATGCCGTCGGCTTGCGACAGAAGTTGCCCCTTCCCGTCCGCGATGAAGCAAGAAAAATCGTGCGACTGGCTGAAGATCGGGCTCTTGGAGGTCCGCAGCATCACCCAACCCATCTGCCGGGCGATATGGTCGAGCCTATTCTGAACCAATGCGATCGTGACTGGATCAACCGACACGCTTGGCCTCCCCCAGCTCCACGCTGAAATTCCCAGCCCCATCGACGGACAGAACATCGCCCGGTCCGATGAACAGCGTCGTTGTCTCGGCCTCGACGATCGCGGGTCCGGCGATCCGGTGCCCGCCGCCCAAATTCCGCGCATCGAAGATCGGCGTGTCCGCCCGGCCGCGAATCTCTTCGAGATAGACCTGCCGGACGATTCGCGGCTGAGGCAACGATTCCGCCGCGGGAACACGGGCTAGATTCAGCGGTTCCATCTTTCCCACACCGAAGACGCGCATGGCTGTTGCCTCGATACCGCCATCCGGCTGGATGTGTCCGTATTGGCGTGCATGGCGCGCCTCGAACGCGCTTCGAATTGCGTCCACGCCGCCGACGCAGGGAACCGGGATGGACGTCTGCTGTCCCGCGTAGCGCAAATCGAGAATGCGGTCGAGCCGCGTCCGCTCACCCGAGAACCCCGTTTCAGCCAAGCGCCGCGTCACGGTTCGCTCCAACTCCCGAAAGGAATCATCCAGAGCCGCGACGGCATCCTCGGCCAACGGCGTGCGGACGGCCTTTCCCACGTCGTGCCGGACATCCGCGTGCAGCATGCCGAGCGCGCAGAAGGCGCCCGCCAAACGGGGAATGTAAACGCGCCGGCAACCCAGCAGCCGGCCCACGGATACGCCATGTATCGGCCCCGCGCCGCCCGCCGCCACCAGCACAAAGCGCCGCGGATCATAACCACGCTGGAGGCTAACGCGTTCAACGGCATGAAGCAGATGCTGCTCGACCAAACGCACGATGCCGGCGGCGGCCGAATCCAGATCCAGACCCAGCGGTTCCGCCACCCTCCGGCGGACGGCGTCGCGCGCGCGTTCGAGGTCCAGCTTGACCGTGCCACCTGCCTGTAGCCCCGGCGCCAAGCGGCCCAACACGAGTTGGGCGTCGGTCACCGTCGGCTCCTCGCCGCCAAGCCCATAGCAAGCGGGACCTGGACGCGCGCCGGCACCGCGTGGGCCGGCAAACAGCAGTCCGCCCGGATCGACGCCCGAGACCGTGCCGCCGCCCGCGCCAACCGTATGAATTTCGACCGAAGGAATCGACAAGTGGTACCCGCCGATCTCGAGGGAATCCGTCAGCGCGACCTCGCCGCCGGCCATCAGGGTCACATCACAGCTCGTGCCCCCGATCTCCATCAGGACCAGGTCGTCGGCGCCGATCGCAGGGCGATAAAGATCGAGCGCGCCCACGCCGGCCGCGGGCCCCGACAGGACCAGAACGGCCGGACGGTCGCGGATCTGGTCGATGCCCAGAACGCCGCCATTGCTTTGCACCAGCAGCAAGGGCGAACGAAGTCCCAGTTCGCGCAGGCGGCGCGCGAGAACGGCCAGATAGGGGATGGCGCGCGGGGCAACATAGGCGTTCACGACGGCGGTGGAGCCGCGCTCATACTCGCCCGCGACGGGCGCCACCTCGCTCGACAGCGTGATCCAGCGGTCGAGCCCCTTGGCGCGCAGGAGGTCGGCAACCGCGCGCTCATGTGCGCCTTCCGCGAAGCTGTTGAACAGGCAGACCGCGATCGATTCGACGCCTTCGCGCGAAAAGAAGTCCGCGGCGGCTTCGACATCCGCGTGGTCGAGCGGTGTCACCGCGCGGCCGCGACGGTCGATACGTTCCTTGACGGGCCGGCGCAGATAGCGCGGCACCATGACGGACGGATACGGCGTGCGATGGTCCCAAGGATTGTCGCGGATGCCCCGGCGAATCTCCAGGCTGTCCCGGAAACCGTCCGTCACCACCAGGCCGACCTTGGCCCCCTTGCCTTCCAGCACCGCGTTGGTCGCGACCGTGGAGCCATGCACGAAAACGCTGCATTTTCTCAACAATGCGCCGAGATCCATGCCGGCGGCGCCAGCCATCCGCTCGACCGCGTCGAGGACGCCCACGGCGGGGTCGTCGGGCACCGACGGAACTTTCACCGCATGGATCGCACCACACGGGTCGCATGCCACGAGATCGGTAAAGGTGCCGCCCACGTCCACACCGATGCGCCAGCCGCCCGTTTCCGTGGACATGGAGGGATCTGCGATCCGTTTCCGAAGATGGCCTATTCGGCTGCGCGCGGCGCGGACTGGGGCGAACGGAACGACGTCAGAAGCTCGGCCTCGCGCGCCTTCGCCGTCTTCAGGTTCTTCTCCTTGATATGGCCGAAGCCGCGGATCTGCTCCGGGATGCGCGCGATCTCGACCGCGATGGCGTGGTTATTCTGGTCCAGCTTAGAGACCAGCTCGTCCACCACCCGCTCGTACTCCACGATCAGCCGCCGCTCCGTCTTGCGCTCCTCGGTATAGCCGAAGATATCGAACGGCGTGCCGCGCAACCCCTTGAGGGAGGCCATCAGGCGGAACGCCTTGAACATCCAAGGCCCGAATTTGCGCTTCTGCAGCTCGCCCGTCTTGGGATCGCGCGACGCCAGCAAAGGCGGCGCCAGATGGAAGACGAGCTTGAAATCGCCCTCGAACTGCTCGCGCAACAGCGTCTCGAACTGACCGTCCGTATAGAGGCGCGCGACCTCGTACTCGTCCTTGTAGGCCATCAGCTTGTAGGCATAGCGGGCAACCGCATCGGCCAGACCCGTGCGGCCTTTAGCCTTCTCCGTCTCGGCCTTGCGCACCCGATCGACCAGCGCGCGATATCGCTCGGCATAGGCGCTGTTCTGATAGGCCGTCAGCATCTCGACGCGCTTCGCGACCGCTTCGTCCAACGTCTTGGCGATGGCGCGCGGGCGCACCACGGCCGGCGGACGGGCCAAGGCGGCGACCGAAGCCATATCGACCGCGGCGCGGCGGCCCCAGGCAAAGGTCTCCTTGCTGGATTCGACCGCCACGGCATTAAGTTCGACCGCCTTAAGGATCGATTCCGCCGATAGCGGCAGAAGCCCCTTCTGATAGGCATAGCCCAGGACGAACAGGTTGGTCGCGATCGAATCGCCCATCAAGCCCGAGGCGACGCGCGTGGCTTCGATCAGGTCCAGCTTGCCCGACGCGACGGTCGAGACGATGCGCTGGAGCACATCCTGAGTCGGGAATTGGAGATCCGGATTGCGGGTGAAGTGTCCGGTGATGGATTCCTGGGTGTTAATGACCGCCCGCGTCCGCGACGGATCAACCGTGTCGAGCGCTTGGTCGCCGCCCGCCACCAGCATGTCGCAGCCCAGCAGAAGATCGGCCGAACCGCGATCCAGACGAGCCGCATAGATATCCTCGGGGCGGTTGGCGATGCGGATGTGGCTGACCACGGCGCCGCCCTTCTGGGCCATGCCCAACTGGTCGACAACGGCGCAACCCTTTCCCTCCAGATGCGCGGCCATTCCGAGCAACGCGCCGATCGTAACAACGCCCGTGCCGCCTACGCCCGTGACCATGATGCCGTAGCTGTCGCCCGCCGCGATTTGCGGGGCTTTCGGCGCGGGCAACGTCTCGAGCCCGGCTGGCGCCTTCACGCGCGCCCCGGCGCGACGCGGGCGCCCGCCCATGACCGACACGAAGCTGGGGCAGAAACCTTCGACGCAGGAATAGTCCTTGTTGCAGTTCGACTGATCGATGGCGCGCTTGCGGCCGAACTCCGTTTCGATCGGCACCACGGACAGACAGTTCGACTTCACGCTGCAGTCGCCGCAGCCTTCGCAAACGCTTTCGTTAATGAAGATGCGGCGCGCGGGATCGTCCATCAGGCCGCGCTTACGCCGGCGGCGCTTCTCGGCGGCGCAGACCTGATCGTAGATCAGGACGGATACACCCGGCCATTCACGCAGGTCGCGCTGGACGGCGTCCAACTCGCCGCGATGATGCACGGTCGTGCCGGGCGCGAAATTGGTGCCCAGCGGATACTTATCGGGCTCGTCGCTGACGACGGCGATGCGCTTGACGCCTTCGGCATGGACTTGATGCGAGATCATGGGCACGGTCAGCGGCCCGTCCACGGGCTGGCCACCCGTCATGGCCACGGCATCGTTGAACAGAATTTTGTAAGTAATGTTGACGTTCGCCGCGACGCAGGCGCGGATGGCCAACAAACCCGAATGGTAATAGGTCCCGTCGCCCAGATTCTGGAAGACGTGCTTGGTCTCGACGAAGGGTGATTGACCGATCCACGTCGCCCCCTCGCCGCCCATATGCGTGTGGGTGGAAACGTTGCGGTCCATGTAGGTCGACATGAAGTGGCAGCCGACACCGCCCAAGCCCCGGCTTCCCTCCGGCACTTTGGTCGAGGTGTTGTGCGGGCAGCCGGAACAGAAATACGGCAGGCGAGCCAACTTCAGCTTCTCGCGCGCCTGGGCAGACTTAATCTTCGCCTCCAGGAACGCCATACGCGCGGTCACGCGCTCGCTGGCATGGAACAGCTGCAAACGGCGCCCCAAGGCTCGCGTCACGTCGTCCGGCGTTAGCTCGCCGATCTCCGGCACCAAAAGGGCGCCAGATTCGTCAAAGCGCCCCACCACACGCGGGCGCTTGCCGTCGGGCAGCGCGTAGAGCGCGTCTTTCACCTGCGTTTCGATAATGCGGCGCTTCTCCTCGACGACCAGCACCTCTTCCAAGCCCGTGGCGAAACGGCGGATATCCTCCGCGCCCATCGGGAATGGCATCGAGACCTTGTAGATCGTGATGCCGGCTTCGGCCGCGCGCTTCTCATCCAGGCCGAATTCGTGGAGCGCTTGGCGCAAGTCGAGATACGCCTTGCCGCTGGCCACGATGCCGAGACGCGGCCGCGGGCTTTCCAGCATCACGCGGTTAAGCCGGTTGGCCTGCCCGAAAGCCAGCGCCGCGCGGATCTTATGCTGCACGAGGCGTGGCTCCTGATCGGTCCAAAGATCGGGAATGCGCAGATTGACGCCGTCCGGGGGAAAGCGGAAATCCTCCGGAATGACGATGTCGATCCGGTGTGGATCGATATGGACGGAGGCCGAAGCATCGACGGCGTCGGCCACGATCTTGAAACCGACCCACGCGCCGCAGAAACGCGACATGGCCCAGCCGTAAAGCCCTAGGTCCAAGACTTCCTGCACGTTGGCCGGATAGAGGATCGGCATCTGCAGGTCGATGAAGGTCGGCTCGCACGTCGCCGGCACGTCGGACGACTTCATGCCATGATCGTCGCCCACGACCGCGAGAACGCCGCCGTGTTGAGAGGTGCCGATCAGGTTGGCGTGGCGCAGCGCGTCGATTGAGCGGTCCAGGCCCGGCCCCTTGCCGTACCACATGCCATACACGCCATCGAACTTGGCATCCGGCTGCACGCCCGCCTGCTGACTTCCCCAGATGGAGCTGACGGCCAAATCTTCGTTCACCGCGGGTTGAAACTGGATGTGGTTCTTGGACAGAAACTTGCGCGCGCGCCATAGCTCGCGGTCGACGTTATGGACAGGCGAGCCGCGATAGCCGGAAATGAAACAGGCCGTATTGAGCCCAGCGTTCAGGTCGCGCATGCGCTGAAGCATCGGCAAACGCACCAGCGCTTGGGCACCGGTCAGGTAGATTCGGCCGGATTCTAGTTCGTATTTATCGTCGAGCGTCACCGCGGCAAGCGTCATCGTGCCCTAGCCTCTGCCAATCCCTGCCGGACTGTAGCAGACCCAAGCGCTTGCCCCCAAGACTGCATCCCTATGTCGCGTCTATCTCAGTTGCCGTAGAGGAAGTTCGGCAGCCAGAGCGTCATGCCTGGCCAGACATACATGATGGCCAAGCATAGAAGGACGATCAGCATATACGGCATCATGCCGGCGAATATCTGGTTGATGGTCACGTGTTTAGGCGCGACACCCTTCAGATAGAACGCCGACATGGCGACCGGTGGCGAAAGGAACGCCGCCTGCAGATTGACCGCGACCATCGTGCCGAACAGCACGGGATCAACGTTGAAGTGCGCCAGGAGCGGAATGAAGATCGGGATGAAGATCACGATGATCTCGGTCCACTCCAGAGGCCAACCCAGCAGGAAGATGATGAGCTGGGCCAGGATCATGAACTCGATCGGCGATAGATCGAGGCCCATGACCCAATGCTCGATAAGCTGTTGCCCACCGTGTAGCGCAAAGACCGCCGAGAACAGCGCCGAGCCGACGAACAGCCAGCAGACCATCGCGGTCGTCTTCGCGGTCAGGTAGGTGGACTGGACAATCGTACCGACCAGTTTCTTCTCGCGCAGATAGTCCAGGACCCAAGGCACGGCTGTTCCCAGGAACAGCCCGCCCAGCGCACCCGAAATCGTCACGGTCATGGGATCGGGGTGCATCATGCCGAGCAATGCGCCGATCACCGCGCCCACCAAGCTAGACCACAGGGTTAGCCGGCGGAACTTCTCGAACGCCGCCAGATACATGGCGCCGATGGCGCCGATGCCCGCCGATTCCGTAGCCGTCGTGACGCCGAAAAGAATGACCGCCAGGACGATGAAGGTCAGGACTCCCAACGGCATGACCGAGGCCGTGAGCATCTTCAGGACTTCGAGCTGATCGCCGTTCATGCGGCGGTAATAGATCGCAAGCCCCAGGGCCGAGAGCCCCGCCAGCGCCGTAAACCATTCGTAGAAGCCTTCCGGCGGCCCCTTCGGCTCAGCGGCGGCGGCCGAAACGAGGCCCGGACTTGATTCTTCCTGTGTCGATGCCGGCAAGCTTCCGGGCACCGACACCGATTCAGCATCCTCGGTCTTGCCTTCCTCGCTTGAGGCCTCGTCCGCCGAGGCAATGCCGACTCGCTCGGCGCCCTCGATTTCGGACGATTCAACGGAAGTGGGCGGCGGCGCGACGACGTCATCCGCGGTATAGATGACGATGTACCACCACACGGTTCCGAACATGGCGACCGTCGAGAAGAACGGAACGAGCGCCGCCAGAAAGTTCTTGAAAACCGTGCCATACGTGACGTGGCTGCCGTCCAGTAACGTTCCCTTCGCGAGACCGGGGCGGAGCGTGGCCATGACCAGCGCCCCGAAAACTCTTTTACGGGGACCGCGCTGCAACCGATGGATCCAATCCGGCAGCGGCAGGCGCAGCTGATCTTCCGGCAATTTTGGCGCAATCTTGGGATTAATCAGCGCCCAGCCGATGATGTAAACGAGGTACAAGAACGTAAGGAAAAAGCCCGGCAGCATCGCCGCGGCATACAGCTTCACGATCGACTGGCCTGCGACGGCCGCATAGACGATCAGCATGACCGAAGGTGGAATAAGGATTCCGAGCGTGCCGCCGGCCGTAATGGCGCCCGAAGCCAAGCGAATATCGTAACCCGCTTTCAACATCGGCCGCAGGGCGATCACGCCCATCAGCACGACCACCGCGCCCACGATGCCGGACGCGATTCCCCAGAACGCGCATACCAAAAGCGTGGTGACGGCCAAGGACGCGGGCAGCTTTCGAAAAGCCAACTGCACGCTGAGAAACATTTTGTCGACAAGGGCCGCGCGCTCGATGACGTAGCCCATGTACACGAATAGCGGGATCGAGATCAGCGTGTCGTTGTTCATGGCCCCATAGGTCCGCTGGACCATGAGGTCGAAGACGTGGCTGTCGTACCAGGGCGCGGCCGGGTCCCAGAACGCGATAAACCCGAAGATCATGCCCATTCCCATGAGCGTGAACGCGGTCGGAAACCCCATCATGATGGCGATGACGATGAGGCCCAGCATGGCGAGGCCGATGGCGGGATCGCTCACTTGCGGTCTCCGGGAAGGGACACGTTCTCGACCTTGCCGGCGTCGCCCATGCCGCGCTGAACGGCGGCTTCATGAATCTCGCGCGCCTGATCGATCGCGGCCTTGCGCGCATCGTCATCCACGAACTCGCTCTGCGAAAGCTGCTCGCCCACCACGTCGATCTCCTCGACGTCCTTAAGACGTGCGGGCCACTGGCCGGTACGCAGACAGACGACACAGCGCGCGATCTCCGCCACGCCCTGGACCATGACCAGCAGGCCCGCAAGCGGAATGACCGCCTTGAACTGATAGACCGGCGGGCCGTCGGAGGTGACGTTGGAATGTTCGTTGATCTGGAACGAAAGACTAGCGAAGTGATAGCCGGCATACATAAGCGCCAGCACGCCCGGGATGAAAAAGAGGATGTAGAGCGCGAGGTCCAGACCTGCCTGGACACGGGGCCGCATCGATCCGTAGAGGAAGTCGCCGCGCACATGAGCGTTCTGGGCCAGCGCATAAGCGCCGCACATCATGAACAGCGTACCATAGAGCATGTTGTTGGCGTCGAAGATCCATGACGTCGGCGCGTTGAGGATATAGCGCTTGAACACCTCGCCCCCGACCACGAAGGCGAGGATGACGATCAGCCACGCGAAGAGCTTGCCCGACCACGAACTGAGACGGTCGATGCCAAGCAAGACGCGGCGGACGTTCATGGAACGCGAATGGTCAGCGGAAACTGTCATTCGTCAGCATGGTGGTGAAAGGCGGCGCGGGGCACCGTACCAAATGACACGGCGCCCCACGTCAGGTCACGCATCAACCCTTCTTCTTATTGAAGTAATGGTTGTAGGCCATGCGGCGGTTGACGTTGGTGTCCATGTCCCAAGCCACCGTCCGCACCGCGAACTTGTATTGCGATTCGACGATTTCCTTGAACAAGGCGTTGTCCCCCGATTTCTTCTCTACGACTTGGTCATAGATCTCGAGTTGCTTCTGAAGGACAGCGTCCGGCGTTTTGTAAACCTTGACCTTGTCCTTCGTCTGCAGATCCAGATAGTCCTGCGAATAACGTTGGATCGCCTTCCAACTCATCTCGGCCGAACAGGCATCGACGGCGGACGCAACGATGGCTTTGATCTGCGGCGGCAGCGCATCGAACTTCGTCTTATTGAACAAAATCTCGAACTGCTCGGCATTCTGGTGATAGCTCTGAAGCATGTAGACCTTGGACACATCGGGGAAACCAAGGATGCGGTCGGACGTCGCGTTGTTGAACTCGGCCGCGTCGAGAAGGCCGCGATCCATGGCGGGAACGATCTCGCCGCCCGGCAAGGCGTTCACCGCGCAGCCCATGCCCGTGAACACATCGATGGAGATTCCGACGGTCCGGAACTTGAGGCCCTTCAGATCGTCGACCTTCTGGATCGGTTTCTTGAACCAGCCGAGCGGCTGGGTCGGCATCGGCCCATAGGGGAACGACACGACGTTGGCGTTGATTGACTTGTAGAGCTTCTCCAACAGCTCCTTGCCGCCGCCGTATTTGTGCCAAGCCAGCAGCATGTTGGCATCCATCCCGAACGCCGGCCCCGAGCCCCAGAGCGCCAAGGCGTTTTGCTTGCCATAGTGATAAACGAGCACGCCATGACCGCCATCGAGCGTGCCGGAGGACACCGCGTCGAGCAGACCGAACGCGGGCACAACCGCACCGGCGGGCAGCACCTCGATCTTGAGCTCGCCACCGGTCATGTCGTTGACGGTCTTGGCGAAATCGAGCGCGTATTCGTGGAAGATATCCTTCGCGGGCCATGTGCTCTGGAACCGGAAGGTGATGGGGTCCGCCGCGCGCGGGGTCTTCGGCAACGACAGCGTGGCGGCACCAGCCACCGCGGCCGCCGCGCCGAACATGAATTTCCGGCGCGAAGGCACCGCACCGGTCCTGGCCACAGTATTCGCTTTCTTCAACTGTCGCTTAGTTTTCATGATTTCTCCCCCAGCCTGTTATTTTTGAAGTCAGAACATGGTTTTATGTCTGTTAACTTAAAGCCTAACATGGAAAATTCTGCCGCTGGAGTCGTTTTAGCCGCAATTTATTCGGGCTTCGGAAGAGTTCGGGCCCATTCTCAAATGGGCGTAAAGTCCCAAACAAAGTCCAAATGTCATGAGTGGTCCCGATGACTGTCCAACATGATGCCGATTACACCGCGACTACGCTGGCAGAGGCATTGAGGCGCGGCGACCTCTCCGCGCGCGAGGCCGTCGATACCTGCCTTCGCCGCGTCGATGCGGCCGAGCCCGGCATCGGTGCCTGGACGTTCCTCGATCCCGCCCATGCGCGCCGGCAAGCCGCGGTCGCGGACGACGCGCGCAACCATCGCGCACCGCTTGGCGCGCTGCACGGCGTACCCATCGGCATCAAGGATATTTTCGACACCGCCGACATGCCCGCGTGCAACGGGTCGGTGCTGCATGCCGAACGAAGGCCACGGCGAGATGCGACGGCCGTCGCGCTGCTGCGTCAGGCGGGCGCGGTGATTCTAGGCAAGACCGTGACCACCGAGTTCGCGCTCTACAGTCCAGGCAAGACCCGCAATCCGCACAATCCCGCGCATACGCCCGGCGGCTCCTCCAGTGGCTCCGCGGCGGCGGTGGCGGCCGGGATGGTGCCCGTGGCCCTGGGCAGTCAGACCAATGGCTCGGTGATCCGCCCCGCCTCGTTCTGCGGCGTGGTCGGTTACAAGCCGAGCCACGGCACCATATCCCGCACGGGCGTTCTTACGCTGTCGCGCCGCCTGGATCACATCGGCGTCTTCGGCCGCACGGTCGAGGACGTGGCGCTGGTGGCCGATATTCTCGGCGCCTATGACGCGGCCGACGAAGACATGCGACCTGCGGCGCGGGCAAATCTTCAAAGCACGGCGATGGAAGAGCCGCCGGTCCCGCCCTACTTCGCCTTCGTGAAGACTCCGGCTTGGACTTTGGCCGAGCCGGACATGATCGAGGCTTTCAGCGAGCTATGCGGCGCATTGGCCGGCCGCGTCATCGAGGTTGATCTTCCCCCCGTGTTCGACGGCGCGCTCGATGCGCACAAAGCGGTCATGGCCGTCGAGGTCGCCGCGAACCTGGCCCAGGAGTATCGCGCCGGCGCAACGCAGATGAGCGCGCGCTTGCGCGATGTCATCGCCCACGGCCGCCGGCTAAGCGCGCAGGAGTATCTGCGCGCTTGCGCGCTTGCGCCCTATCTGGAGCGCTCGCTCGACAAGATTTTCAACGATTGCGACGCCATCATCACACCGGCCGCGCCGGGCGAGGCGCCAAAGGGGCTGGAATCAACCGGCAATCCCGCCTTCGCCACGCTGTGGACATTGTGCGGCCTGCCCGCCGTCAGCCTGCCGCTGCTTCGGGGAAAAAACGGTCTACCCATCGGCGTGCAGCTCGTCGGCCGGCGGGGCGGCGATGCGCGCCTTCTGCGCACGGCGCGCTGGCTGGCTCGTCACATCGCGGAGCTCGATGCGCCTGCCCCGGCCAAGAAAGGCCGCAGGAAAAAATAGCTCACGCCGCGATCGGCCGTTCGCCCTTGATTTGCGTCCGGTGCATCACCCGCCGGGTTGCGGCGTCGAACGGCTCGCGCCGGTGCATGGTGCAACGGTTATCCCAGATTAGGACGTCGCCGACGCGCCAGCGATGCTCCCAAACGTATTTCGGCTGCAACACATGCGCCCACAAGCGATCGAGCAAGGTTTCGCTCTGCTCGACGGGAAGGCCAAGCACATAGGCGTTGAGGCGGCGTCCGAGATAGAGAGCGGCGCGCCCGCTGTCGGGATGACGGCGCACCAGCGGATGGCGCGCGCCGGGCGCTTGGCGGACGTCCGTCACCTGGGGGGCGCCTGGCCGGAGCGAGCCCGTGCTGTCGTATGACGAATCGTGATTGACCTCCTGCCCCTCGACCGCGCGCTGCAGATCCGCGGGTAAGTCTTCATAGGCCTGATACATGTTGAGGAACGAGGTGTTGCCACCGGCCAACGGCACCTCGAGCGCGTGCAGCACGCTCGCCCGTGGCGGCTCGGCCATATAGGACATGTCGGTGTGCCACTCGGCCTCGCCATAGCCCAGAACACCAATCGGCTTGCCGCTCTCCTTGACGTTGGAGATGACGAGGACTTCGGGCGTACCGTCGGGATGGAAGTCGCGCCAGGCCGGCACCACGTCCAGCACGCCGAAGTGCTGGCTGAATGCCGCCAGCTTCCTCGGCACCAGACTCTGGCCGCGAAAAAGAAGTACCAGGTGGCGATGCCACGCATCGCGGATCCCCGCCCAGGAACTCGCGTCCAACTCTCGCGACAAGTCGATTCCGGTCACTTCGGCGCCGAGCGCCGCATCCGTCGGTTTGATCTCGATCGCCATGGCAGCCTCCGTCCGTGAATTATGCCGCCGCGCGCCGCCGCGATCCAGTCGCCCAAGGCTTGACCCGCCCGGCTCCGGTGCCGATCATTTTGGCCGATGGGACTAATGGGCGGAGCGATGCAGTATGGGTTATGAGCGGATCCAGGTGCGACCAATCTCCGGCGCCATCGGCGCTGAGATCCATGGGGCCGATCTCTCGAAAGCGCTGGACGACCAAACTTTCGCGGAAGTCCAAAGGGCCTTCCGTGAGCATTTGGTGATCTTCTTCCGCGACCAGACTATGACGGTCGACCAGCACAAGGCCTTCTGCCTGCGCTTTGGCACGCTCGACGTTGACCGCTTCGTCGTGCCCGCGGTCCCCGAGCACCCCGAATTAATCGTGGTCATCAAAAAGGAAGGCGAAAAATTCGCCTTTGGCAATTCCTGGCATTCCGACGTGACGTTCTACGAGAAGCCGCCGCTGGGATCCGTCCTATATGCGCTCGAGGTTCCGCCCTATGGCGGTGACACGCTGTTCTCGAACACCTACCTGGCCTACGAGACCTTGTCGGCCGGCATGCGAACCATGATCGACGGCTTACGCGCCGTGCATACCGCGGTCGGCGCCTACGATCTGGCCGCCCAGGCGCGGAAGTTCACGGAAGAACGCACCATCAAGATCCGTCAGGACCGGGAACACGAGGCGCAAGCCGAGATGGTCCACCCCGTCGTGCGCACTCATCCGGAAACGGGCCGCAAATGCTTGTTCGTGAACGCGGCTTACACGAAACGGATCGAAGGTATGACGGAAGCGGAAAGCCAGCCGCTGCTGAACTACCTTTACGAACACATTACGCGGCCGGAATTCACCTGCCGTTTCCGCTGGCGCAAGAACTCCGTCGCCTTCTGGGACAACCGCGTCGCCCAGCATTATGCGAACAACGACTATCACGGCTTCCTGCGCGTGATGCACCGCATCACGATCGAGGGTGACCGTCCCGTTTAGCGTCCAAGACTGAAGTCCTAACGTTGATTTACGCCAGGGAGAAAGGGAGTATTTCGCACCGGGGCTTTTCGGGTTCGTTTCCGGTCCATAAAGTTGTGGGCCTCAACACTTGGGGAAGGACGGCGTCATGCCTGTTGGTACGGTGAAGTGGTTCAATGCGACGAAGGGGTTCGGTTTCGTCAGCCCTGAAGACGGTTCAAAGGACGTGTTCGTGCACATCTCCGCCGTCCAGCGCGCGGGGCTACAGACTCTTCGGGAAGGACAGCGCGTTCAGTACGATTTGACGCCAGGCCGAGACGGCCGCACAGCCGCCGAGAATCTCGTCGCGAAGGACTGAAGACGTCAAACCGTTGACGACCGGCGGACCATGTACGGATGGCCGCTGGGGAAGTTCCCACGGATCTCCGATAGGGCAGCTCCGCGATGCGTCGCGTGATCGAGCGCACCGTAACGATACCGCTCAAACCTCGCCCCTCCTGATGACCAAATACGCGCCCGTCATCGGGGTTACGCGAAGGATGCTTCTCTTTCGTTTGCGGTCGCTCCTATACTGTCCGCAGAATCGGGCGGTTGACCCGGTCGATATAAAAACTATGCCGTCCCATGCAACAGGGGAGTTTCTTGA
>CADEGL010000014.1:68429-73230 GCA_902826885.1 uncultured Alphaproteobacteria bacterium
TTGACCCGGTCGATATAAAAACTATGCCGTCCCATGCAACAGGGGAGTTTCTTGATGTCGTTCTTCACAAGATTGGCGGGCATCGGTTTCGCGTGTGCCGTTTTGGCCATAGGGTTTTCGCTGAACAACAAGGTGGCCGCGGCCGACGTCGATCCAGGCGCCTGTATCCGGTGCGAAGCGTTCGGCGATGCAGAGACCTGCAAACGCTGCCTGGATACCCCCCAATCCACCAAAGCCACTGTTCCCGCCGCCTGCAAAGCGGCCGCCAACACTGACTGCAAAGCCCGTGTCAACGGCGAGTGCAAAGCGATCGGCAATCCGACGCAATTCCTGAGCTGCCTCAAGGAAGACCAAAAATGCGCCGACGCCGTCAAGAAATGCGCGCAATGAGACCTCGACACCGGCGATACACCACGTAGACTTTAACCGGGGCCGGTCCTGTTGGACCGGCCCCGTCGTTTCATGGCCGGCGAACCGTGGAATCTTTCACATTTAACACCGATTTTTTGGTCTCCCTGTTGGAGATCATCGGCGTCAACATCGTCCTGTCCGGCGACAACGCGGTCGTTATCGCGCTCGCGTGCCGGTCACTGCCAAAGCGACAGCAGCGCTGGGGTATCGCACTGGGAAGCGCGGCCGCCGTCATATTGCGCATCTTCTTCACGGTTTTCGTCGTCTACTTGATGACGGTGCCCTACCTGAAGCTGGCCGGCGGGGCGCTTCTGTTCTGGATCGGCTATCAGGTCCTGCAGCCCGGCGACGGCGAAGCCAAAGTCAACGCGGCCGATCACATTTTTGGGGCGGTTCGCACGATCCTGATCGCCGACGCGGTGATGAGTCTCGACAACGTCATCGCCATCGCCGCGGCGGCCCACGGCAACCACCTGCTTCTGGTGCTGGGTCTCGTGATCAGCGTGCCCATGGTCGTGTACGGCGCGACGCTTCTGATTCGGGTGATCGAACGTTTTCCGGTCGTCGTCTATTTCGGCGCGGGACTGATCGGGTATATCGGCGGCGAAGTGGCGATCGGCGATCCGGCTGTCTCATCCTGGCTCGATAGCCACGCCCATTGGTCGCATATCGCCGCCCCCCTGGCGGGCGCCGCGGTGGTCCTGGTGCTCGGACGCTTTGGACAGATGCGTGCGCGGAACGCAAACGCTTAATTGCGCATCCGCGAGACAGCGGCGGCCTTGGGACGATAGTGGCCATCGACGATCGTCCCGAACATCTCCCGCACCTTCGGATGGCGAACCGGTCCGCCCTCACCGTCCGGCAAGAGATTCTGCTCGCTGACATAGGCCTCGTACGAGCCCTGCGCGTTGTCGGCAAACAAATGATAAAATGGCTGGTCTTTCGTCGGGCGTACGTCGGCGGGAATGGATTGGTACCACTCCTCGGTGTTGTTGAACGTCGGGTCGACGTCATAGATGACGCCCCGGAACGGATAAAACCGGTGTTTGACGATCTGGCCGATGCCGAATTTCGCGGTGCGCACGTGAAGAATCCGAAAGACTTGCTCGACGGCAAGTGAAGCTTGGAAACAAGCGGAAGGCAAGCCACCCTCCAGATCGGCCCGATCTAGCACCCCGATTTGTTGATCAGCTTCTTACCCCACCGGCCTTGAGAGTTTTCGCCTCAAGGTTTCTTACCGCGTTGTCGGCGATGCCGATGCTCTTCCGGTCGTCCTGGAAATAACGTGACGTGAAAACACTCACTCGCGTCGGATGAAATTTTCGAGAAATGGTAGTTCGGCACACAACAGCGCAGCGCGTCCACGTCAATGGACGGACTGACGCTCCCGAAACGAATCCTCGCCATCGCACGAAACACCGCGTATCTCTCGCGGCAGATTTCGGCCGGCAACAAGCCGTCGACCAGGAAGGCCGTGTGGTTGTTCCTTTGGGATGCGCTCATCGCGCTTGGACCGAACCCGCAAGGTCGCGCAGCTCGCCATGCAGCAGGTGGACAAACGCGTCCTGACGTGCGGTTTTCGTCGGCCGCTCCCGCGTTCAGAAGGCGAATCGAGGGTTGGCGGCAAGGTAATGGCGACCCCAACGGGATTCGAACCCGTGTCTTCACCTTGAAAGGGTGACGTCCTAGACCGGGCTAGACGATGGGGTCAGTCCCGAGCCCCTGCAAGTAACGGCGGAGCGCCACAAAATCAAGCGCGTTTCCCGCTAGGTGGTGCCCCGGGCCGGTGCGCCATCCAAAATCATGAACTGGATGTCCTCGCGCCCCTGCCAATTGTCGGCACGCAGGCGCCCAGCCAGATGCAGCGGCGCCCCCGCGCGGTCCAACAGCGCGTGCCCCAGGGGCGAACCCAAGGCACGGAAGGCGATGGCTTTCAGCCGCCCGCCGCCGGCCCCGGACAGGAAACACCGGATATGCCCGTCGCCAACGATGTCGGCCTTGCCCACGCGGACGTCGGACAGCGCGAAGACAGGCTCGGCATTGCCCGCACCGAAAGGTTGCAGGCGTTCCAGCACCGACACCAGCTCGGCATTCGCGGCCATGACCGACAGCGCGCCATCGAGATGGAGCGTCGGCATTACGCCCTTCTCCGTGATCTCGGCTCCGATCCGCTCAATCAGGAAAGCGCGCAGGTCGGCCAGCTTGTCCCGCTGTATCGTGAAGCCTGCCGCCATCGGGTGGCCGCCGCCGTTGACCAAGAGGCCGGCCTGCCGCGCCGCGATAACGGCCGCGCCAAGCCCCACGCCCGGCACCGAACGCCCCGAGCCCTTTCCTTCCGAACCGGACAGAGCCACGACGCAGGCCGGCCGGTTATATCGCTCCACCAGGCGGCTCGCGACAATGCCGATCACGCCCGCGTGCCAGCCGTCCAACGCCACCACCACCACGGGCGCGCCTTTCTCGGCTTCGGCCTGGTCGATGGCCTCCTCCAAGACGCGGGCTTCCAGCATTTGACGGTCGCGGTTGAATTGGTCGAGCTGGCGCGCCAGGAGCTGTGCGGTCTCGGCGTCGTCACAGGTCAGAAGGCGCACACCCATGGCGGCCTCCCCCACCCGTCCGCCGGCGTTCACGCGCGGCCCCAGGATGAAACCCGCGTGGTACGTGCCCGGCGCCTCGGTCACACGTGCCACGTCGGATAGCGCAACCAGACCAGGGTTGCCCCGCTTTCCCATCACTTTGAGACCCTGGGTCACCAGCGCGCGGTTCAGGCCGGTCAGCGGCACCACGTCGCAGATGGTGCCCAGCGCGACCAGATCGAGCCATTGCAGCAGGTCCGGTTCCCGCCGGCCGCCGCCGTACCAGCCCATCCGGCGCAGCACGCGATTAACCGCGACCGCCAGCAGGAACGCGAGACCGACCGCCGCCAAGTTCTTCAGCGGGCTGTTCTCGTCGAGCCGGTTTGGGTTGACCACGGCATGGGCGCGCGGCAGGCGCGGCTCGGCCGCATGATGATCGATGACGACAATGTCGAGCCCCGCCTCCGCCGCCGCGTCCAGCGGCTCGAACGCGGTGATACCGCAATCGACCGTCACGACGACCGCGGCCCCGTCATGCTGGAGCTTCAGGAGCGCGGCCGCGTTGGGGCCGTAGCCTTCCTTGAGCCGGTCGGGAATGTAGAGAAGCGGTGGCGCGCCGACCGACGCGAAGAAGCGGTGGAGCAGCGCGCCCGAGGTCGCGCCGTCCACGTCGTAATCGCCGAAGACGGCGATCTTTTCACCCCTCGTGACCGCGCGCGCCAGACGCTCCGCGGCCTTGTCCATATCGAGCAGATGGCTCGGGTCCGGCATGGCGGCGCGCAAGGTGGGATTGAAGAACGGCTCGGCCGTGTCCTCACCGATGCCGCGCGCTGCCAAGGCGCGGCCGACGATCTCGGGTACGTCCAACCGCTGGGCCAGCGACAGGCCGAGTCGCGCGTCGCCCAGGCGCTGACGCCACGCCTTGCCGCCGAGCGAGGTGGAAACGCCAAGGACGCAGTCGGAACCGGGCGGCGAAGAGGAACTGCGAGGGTCGCCCGGTGCCACCGTCAGCCCGCGAGCTTGGCCAGTCCCGGCTTACGCGCGGTGTCGTGCTTGCCGTCGACGATGCGGACCGTACCGGTTGCCGAGCGCATGACGATGGTCTGCGTTTCGATCACCGCGCCAATTCGATGCACGCCGCGCACCATCCAGCCGTCCGTCACGCCGGTCGCCGAGAAGACCACGTCGCCCGCGGCCAGTTCGGTCATGGAATAAATGCGGTCGAAATCCTTGATGCCGATTTTCTTCGCGCGGCCCCGCTCCTCGTCATTGCGGAAGACCAGACGGCCTTGGAACTGGCCGCCGACGCAACGCAACGCCGCCGCGGCCAGCACGCCCTCGGGCGCGCCGCCGATACCCATGTAGATGTCGATGTTGGTTTCCGGCCGGGTCGTCGCGATCACGCCGCTGACGTCGCCGTCGGTGATGAGCTGGATACGCGCCCCAGCCTCGCGTGTCTTGGCGATGATCTCTTCGTGGCGCGGGCGGTCGAGGATACAGGCGATGAGGTCGGAGACCTCGCACTTCTTGGCCTTGGCCAGATTCTTCAGATTCACCCCAGGTTTTTCCGATAACGAAACCACACCGTCCGGCAGGCCGCCGCCGACCGCGATCTTGTCCATATAGACGTCCGGGGCGTTGAGGAACTTGCCGCCCTCGGCGAACGCCATGACAGCCAGCGCGTTGGGCGCGCCTTTGGCCGTGATCGTGGTGCCCTCCAACGGGTCCAGCGCGATATCGACCTTGGAACCGCCCTTGCCGACCTTCTCGCCGATATAGAGCATCGGCGCCTCGTCGCGCTCGCCCTCGCCGAT
>CADEGL010000015.1:0-10494 GCA_902826885.1 uncultured Alphaproteobacteria bacterium
GCGGGCGTGTCGAAGCTCATGGTCTTGTCGTCCTCGTCGCCGGCTTCGCCCGGATGCTGGACCGAGACGAACAGGCTGCGCCCGTCGGGCGTGAAGCACGGGCCGGTCATCTCCGCCCCCGCCGGCACGCGGAAGAAGAGGCGCGGCAACGCGCGGCCGGGCCCCGACACGTCGCAGGCATAGAGCCCGTCCATCGTGTTGGTGAGGAGCCAGCGCCAGCCCTGGTCGGTCGAGATCCATAGGCGCCCCTTGGGGTCGCAAGCCAGATTGTCGGGCGCGGCGAACCAGCCGTTGCTGGACGTGGCCGGGTTATAGCGCGCGCCGATCGCGGGATCGTTCGGATCGCCGGCCAGGATGAAGACGTCCCAGCGGAAGAATTCCGCCGTATGATCCCACCGTCCCTGCGCGTCGCCCGGCGGCATCATCTCGATGACATGGCCGAAGCGGTTGGGTCCGCGCGGATTGGCCGCGTCTGGCCGATGGATCGCCTTCTCGGCGTCGGCGCGTCGGCGCGTGTTATTGGTGAGCGCGGCGTAGATGCGGCCATTGACCGGATTGACCTCGACATCCTCGGGCCGGTCCATCGTGGTGGCGCCGACCAGGTCGCCCGCGCGCCGCGCCTCGATCACCACGTCGGCCTGGCTGTGGAAATCGTTTTCGGGCGTGAGCGGCCCCTCGCCAAAGACGAGCGGCAGCCAGCGCAAGCCCCCGTCATCCTCGAAGCGGCCCGCGTACAGCGTGCCCTCGTCGAGCAGGCCGGCGTTGGCGGCCGGATTTTTGGGATCGAACGGGTGCTTCGTGACGAAGCGGTAGATGAATTCGAACGCCTCGTCGTCGCCCATGTAGAGGACGACGCGCCCGTCCGGCGCGAGCGCCACGCCCGCGCCCTCGTGCCGCATGCGGCCGAGCGCCGTGCGCTTCTTCGGCAGCGAAGCCGAATCGTAGGGATCGTATTCAACCATCCAGCCGAAGCGGTTCGGCTCGTGCGGCTCCTTGCCCATGTCGAAGCGGTCGACATAACGGAACCAGGCATAGCCCGGCTTCTCCTTGAAGCCGTAGCGCCGGTGCATGCGCGTCTCGGCGGGGTCGGCGTTCTTGCCCCCGAAATAATAGGGATAGTTCTCCTCCGCGATCAGCACCGTGCCCCAGGGGGTCACGCCCCCCGCGCAATTGTTGAGCGTGCCAACGATGCGCGTGCCGGTGGGATCGGCATGGGTGCGCAGACGCGGGTGACCCGCCGCCGGGCCGGTCGCCAGCATCTCGGTCGTGCTGGTCGTGATGCGGCGCGCATAGCGGCTGTTCGCCACCGTATGCCAACGGTTGCCATCCTTCTTCACCTCGACGACGGAATGGCCGTGGGCCGCCATCTCGACCGCGACCTGCGCGGCATCGAGCGTCAGCGGCGCCTCCTTGCCGACGAGGCCCGGCCACATCAGCTGGGAGATCGTGTATTCGTGATTGACGCAGAGAAGCCCGTGGTCCGACGCATTGGACCCGCGCGGCAGCGGCATGAAGGCGATGAAGTCGCAATTGTAGCCGAACTGTTTTTCTTGCGCCCCGGCCGAAAGATCGCGCGCGTTCCACGCGGGTGCTTCGGGCAGAAGCGGATCGCCCCAGCGCACCAGCACGTCGGCGCGGTAGCCGCGCGCGACATGGTGCGTGGTGTCGGCGCCGCGGCGCAGCTCCTCGAAGGTGAAGCTGGACGGGCCGCGCCCTTCCGCCACCGCACCGCCGATGGAACCCAACGCCGCAAGCGACGTCGCGGCCGCGCCCAGGCCCAACGCCTGGCGGCGCGACAGGCGGGCCTCCAGGATGCGGGTGAATTCCGGCTCCCGATCCCGCCATGCTTTTGTCACGATTGGGTCTCCTAGTGGAATTTCCGCCCTGTGCGAAACCGAGCCGCGCGGGCAAGATCGGACAGGATTGTTACAAAGCGATGCACCAAACCCAAACCATGCCGGATTCTATGGCGTTTTTATGCCGCGCGCTGCTCGCGGTTTTCTTGACCGGCGCGTTCGGCGCCGAGGTCCTGGCGGAAGCGCCGCCGGGCACCTACCGCTACAAGATCGAACGCAGCGGGTCCGAGATCGGACGCCAAGCCCTGATCGTCGGCAAGGACGGCGACAAGATCACCGTTTCGGACGAGACCTCGGTGAAGGTGAAGATCGCCTTCATCACGGCCTATACCTTCGACCATTCGCGCCGCGAGACATGGCAGGGCGGCAAGCTGACGGCGCTGGAAACCCGCATCGACGACAACGGCACGAAAAGCACGCTGACCGCCAAGGCCGATGGCGACAAGCTGGTGATCAAGGGCTCGGCGGGCGATTCCACGCAACCGCTCGGCATCATGCCGACCGGCTATTGGAACGCGGCCACGGTGAAACAGACCAAGCTGTTCCACGACGAGACCGGCAAGATCCTGACCATCGCGGTCACGGGCGGCGAGGCGCAAACGCTCGATTTGGGCGACGGACGCAAGGTCGAGGCCAAGCTGTGGAAGATGACCGGCGACGATAATGTCGAGCTTTGGTACGACAGCCGCGACGTGCTGGTGAAACAACGCTTCGATGCGCGCGACGGCTCGACCATCGTCTACACGATCCTGGAGTAGGGACTCCGTTCCGACGTCCCCCCGGATCACGTCCGAGGTGATTCGGACGAGATGTGCTTTTACGGCGGCAGCAAGCGGCTGCTGGCGAGGGTGTGCACCCGCTCGCGCGCCAGCACATGCACGCGGAATTTGGCTGCGAACAGGCGCGCGATCGCGGGGTCGAGCACGTTGAGCCCGCCCGCGTAAGAACCGAAGGCCGGCAGCACGAGCCTTCGCGCATCCGCCGCGAAACAGCGACCGCCGATGCTGCGTCCACGCACCGACAGCACGGCCTTAGGGTGGAAATGGCCGCTGACCTCGCCCGCCGGCAGCGTGTCCGCGCTGGCCTGGTGGCGGAAGACCAACGGACCAATGCGGGTCTCGGCCATCACCCGTCCGCCCAGGCCCGAAGGCGGCGCGGGATCGTGGTTGCCCGCGAGCCAGAGCCAGTCGCGCCCACGCGCAAGGGTCGAGAGCCGCGCGCGGTCGCCGTTGGACAGGCGAGAAGCCGCCGCGCCGTCGTGGAAACTGTCGCCCATGCAGATGACGTGGCGCGGCGCGCGGCGGCGGATCGCATCCTCCAGCCGGTCGATGGTCGCGCGCGTGTCGTAGGGCGGCAGAAGCGCGGTGCCCTTGGCCGCATAAGCCGAGCCTTTCTCGAAATGGAGATCGGCCACGGCCAGGACGCGCTCGCCAGGCCACCACAGAGCGCCGGAATGGTCGGCCACAAGGGTCGCGCCCGCCAGCACGAAGCTTGTGTCGGTCAGAGCAGCGCTCCCTGTATGGCGGCTTCGCCCATGGCTTCCTCGATCAGCTCTTCGGCGGCCTCGACGAACAATTCGTCGACCGCGGCGCCATGGACGCTTTCCCGCCCGATCTCCAGCAGCACCGGCACGGCCAGGGGCGAGATGCGGTCAAGATCGCGGTGGACGATGCGTCCCTGCACGCGCGTGAGCATATCGGCCAGGCGGCGCACGTCCGTCAAGCCGCGCGCCGCGTCCTGGCGCGTCGCGCGCAGAAGAAGGTGGTCGGGCTCGTGCTTGCGCAGCACGTCGTAGATCAGATCGGAGCCGAAGGTGACCTGGCGCCGCGTTTTCTCCTCGCCCGGATGGCGGCGCTCGATCAAGCCCGCGATCACGGCCACGGTGCGGAAGGTGCGCTTCAGCATGGAGGAATCGGCCAGCCAGTCCTCGAGATCGTCGCCCAGCATGTCCTGGTCGAACAACGCCTGCATGTCGCGCGCGGGACGCAGACTCCAGACCGCCAGCACATAGTCGGTGGCGACGAAGCCAAGCGGCTTGAGGCCCGCGCGCTCCATCCGCTTGGTCAGCAGCATGCCGAGCGTCTGATGCGCGTTGCGGCCTTCGAAACAGTAGGCCACGAGGAAATGCTTGCGCCCGCGCGGAAAGGTCTCGACCAACAAGCCGTCGCGCGGCGGCATGACCGAACGCCAGCGCTGGATGCGCAGCCATTCGGCCACCTCGGGCGACAGGCGCTTCCACGCATCGGGCCGCGCGAGAAGCCCGCGTACCCGCGTGGCCAGCTCCGTTGTCAGCGGCAGCCGCCCGCCCATATAGGCGGGCACCTTGGGCTCCTCGCCCTTGCCGGGCGTGACGATGGCGGTCGTCTCACGCATGCCTTCGTATTGCAGCATGCGGCCGGCAAAAACGAAGGTGTCGCCCGCCGTCAGGCCTTGGACGAAATACTCCTCGATCTCGCCCAAGGTCGCGCCGCGCTTCAGCTTCACCCGCACCATGGGCGCATCGACGATGGTGCCGACATTCATGCGATAGCGCCGCAGCTCGGCCGGCGAGGAGACGGCATAGCGCCCGTCCTCCAGCCGCCGGAGGCGCTTGAAGCGATCATAGGCACGCAGCGCGTAGCCGCCCGATTCGACGAAGCTCAGCACCTCGTCGAAATCCCGGCGAGGCAATTCACGGTAGGGACCCGCGCGCGTCACCTCGCGGTAGAAATCGTCGGCGTCGAATGGCCCCGCGCAGGCGCGCCCCAGAAGATGCTGGGCCAGGATGTCGAGGCCGCCGGGATGGGGCGGCGTGCCGTCCAGCTCCTTCGCCGCGACGGCCTCGATGGCGGCCTGGCATTCCAGGAACTCGAAGCGGTTGCCGGGCACCAGGATCGCGCGGCTGGGCAGATCGGGCCGGTGGTTGGAGCGGCCGATGCGCTGCACCAGGCGCGTGGCGCCCTTCGGCGCGCCGACCTGGATGACCAGATCGACCGCGCCCCAGTCGATGCCGAGATCGAGCGAGGAGGTGCAGACCACGGCCTTCAGCACGCCCTTGGCCATGGCGGCCTCGACCTTGCGGCGCTGCTCGACCGCGAGGCTGCCGTGGTGGAGCGCGATGGCGAGACCGTCCTCGTTCAGGTCCCACAGTTCCTGGAACACAAGCTCGGCCTGGGCGCGCGTGTTGACGAAGACGAGCGTGGTGCCGCCCTTCTTGATGGCCTGGTACACCTCGGGCATCGCATAGAGCGCCATATGCCCGGCCCAGGGAATGCGGGCCTCGGGCACCAGGATGGAGATTTCCGCCGGGCGCCGGTTGCCCCCCTCGATCGTGCGCACATCCTTGGCCTCGGCCGTGGGCGAGAGCCATGCGGCCAGCTCCGCCGGCCGCGCGACGGTCGCCGACAGCCCGATGCGGCGGCCGTTGGGCGCCAGCGCCCGCAGCCGGGCGAGGCCGAGCGACAAGAGATCGCCGCGCTTGGTGCCCGCGAGCGAATGGACCTCGTCCACGATGACGGTCGAGAGCGAGCCGAACAGCCGGTCCGAGTCTTCATAGGACAGAAGCAGCGCGAGCGACTCCGGCGTCGTCATCAAGATATGCGGCGGCTTCTCGCGTTGGCGCGCGCGGCGCGAGGCCGGCGTGTCGCCCGTGCGCGCCTCGACGCGGATATGCAATCCCATCTCGGCGACAGGCGTCTCCAAGTTACGGCGCACGTCGACGGCCAACGCGCGCAACGGCGAGATGTAGAGCGTGTGGAGCGCGGGCTTTGAATCTTCCGGCGTGTCGGCCAGCGCCACGAGGCTGGGCAGGAAGCCAGCCAACGTCTTGCCGCCGCCGGTCGGCGCGATCAAGAGCGCCGCGCGCTCAGGCGCGTCGAACATGGCAAGCTGATACGCGTGGGGCGTCCAACCGCGATTCCGAAACCAGGCTTGGAAGCGGGCAGGCAGCACGGCACCACGCCCGCCGGACGGAGACGTCATGACGCGCGCGACAGCCTTTGCGCCGAGACCGGAAGGCGCATCGTCGCCGTCGTGCCCCGGCCCATCTCGCTTCGCAACTCGAGCGCGCCGCCCAAGAGGCGCATGAGGCGGTTGCTGATCGACAGGCCGAGCCCGGCCCCGCCGTATTTCCGGCTGAGATAGGGATCGACCTGCTGGAACGGCTCGAGCACACGCGCGAGCGATTCCTCCGGAATGCCGATGCCGTTATCGGAGACCGCGATCTCGATCATGTCGCCGGCCCGGCGGATTTCGACCGCGATGGACCCGCCCCAATCGGTGAACTTCACCGCGTTGGACAGAAGGTTAAGCAGGACCTGGCGAATCGCCGCGGCATCCGTCCGTTCGGCGATCAGCGCCGGCTCCATGTCGGTCCACACCGAAATCTGCTTCTTGACCGCCTCGGGCGAGACAAGCGCCACGCATTCATCCGCCAGCGCGCCGATATCCACCTGCTCCGCCACGAGCTCGACCCGGTCGGCTTCGAGCTTCGACTGATCCAGCAATTGGTTCACCAGCCCCAACAGATGTTTTCCGCTGCCGTGAATCAGACCCGCATAGCGTTTGTAGTGGGCATTCTCCAGCGGCCCTCGAAGCTCGCCGCGCATCATCTCGGAGAACCCCAGGATCGCGTTCAGCGGCGTGCGCAGCTCGTGGCTCATATTGGCCAGCATATGGTCCTTGGACTTGGACGCGCGCACCGCTTCGTCCCGCGCGCGCGACAGCGCGATCGCATTGCGCTCCAACTCCGCGGTGCGTTCCCGGACGCGCGCCTCCAGAGCTTCGTTGGCTTCGCGCAGGCCGAGCGTGCGGCGCCGGTCTATGGCGGCGAAGACGAACACGACGGCCAGCAAGGTCAGGACAAGAACCGCGACCACCGTGGCCAGGACATCCGGCGCGACCATGCCCGACGCCACGACCTCGCCGTCATCGCGGAACATCAAGGGACCTTGCAGCCCCACCGCCTGCATCCCGAACCAATGGGTGACGCACACGCCCGCGCCCACAGCGACGGCGCCCAGCACCAGAACGCTGACCGGTTGCGGCCGCGCCGTCAGCCACATGACGGAGACAGCGATGGCGGCGGCAACCAGGGATGCGTAGCCAAACGAAACCATCTCCGTGGCCGGCGCGGTCCGCAGATGGATCGCCGCCATGTCAAGCCGCAGCGCGGCCAGGATGCCGATGGCCACGAGAGCGGCCGCACCGAGCCGCGCGCCCAACCCGCGCACCACGCCCAACATGGCGAAGCCACCACCAGCAAACAGCACGGACAGGATAAGGGCGCCCATCGTCGGCGCCAGGGCGTAACGCGCGGGCATGTCGGGTGAAAAAGCCAGGAGACCCACGACGTACTTGGCCCAAATGCCGCCGCCGAAGACCAAGCCCGCGGCCACGAGCCAACGACGGCGGACCGGCGCCGCCGCGTCGAACGCGTCAGACGCGTTCGCAAGAACGCTCAGCGCGACCAGCACCGTGAAGATGCTGACCGCCACCGAAAGCGCGGTCAGCGCGGTATCCCAGTGGCCAGTCACAGGCAGCACGCCGCTATCCTCACGCGAAAAGGGCAAGAGAGGGAAATTCGGAATCAGACAAGCAGATTCCCGCCACGGCTACAGACGCGTATAGGCCCGCGCGATCCGGCCTGCCAAGCGGGCGTTGTTCTCCAAAAGAGCCAGATTGGCTTTGAGGCTCGCGCCGCTGGTCGATTCGGCAATGCGCGCGAGCAGGAACGGCGTTACGTCCTTGCCCGCGATCTTTGCCGCCTCGGCATCCTCGAGCGCGCGCGCGATATGGCCCTCCAATTCCGCTTGGGGTAGCGCGAAAGGCGTCGGAATCGGCTGGGCGAACACGACGGCACCTGGCAGGCCGAGACGCCATTTGACCCGAAGGAGGCGCGCGGCCTCTTCCGCCGTGTCGACGCGCTGGCCGAGCGAAAGGCCGCTCTCGCGGGTGTAGAAGGCGGGAAACTCGTCCGTGCCGAAACCCACCACGGGAACGCCGCGGGTCTCGAGATATTCGAGCGTCGCGGGCAAGTCGAGGATGGCCTTGGCGCCCGCGCAAACGACCGCCATGGGAGATTGCGGCAGTTCCTCCAAATCGGCCGAGATGTCGAGCGTCTCCTGCCAGCCGCGATGGACGCCGCCGATACCCCCCGTGGCGAAGAAGCGCAGGCCCGCAAGGCCCGCGCAGAGAAGCGTGCCAGCGACCGTGGTGGCACCGCTCTTCCGCCCGGCGATCAAATGCGGCAGGTCGCGGCGGCTGGCTTTTTCGATCTCATCGCCGCGGGTGGCAAAGGCCTGGATCTCCGCCTGGGACATGCCGACCTTGATGCGGCCATGGACGATGCCGACGGTCGCGGGAATAGCGCCCTCGGCACGCACGGCCTCCTCGCAGCGAAGCGCGGCTTCCAGATTGTGCGGATGGGGTAAACCCGCCGCGATGACGGAGGATTCCAGCGCCACCACGGCGCCAGACTTGCGCACCGCGGCCGCGACGCGCGGCTCGACCTCGAGGAATTCGGCGAGGGTGCTGTCTTGCGGCGCCCGCATGCAGCCTCGCTTCGCCTTCTAGAGGATGGACTGCGCGCCGAGCAGCGCGCTGCGGAAGCGGTCCTTCAGATACGCGCCGTCGCGCGGCGGCAGGACCAAGGGATGCTTGTCCGCCGAGACCTTGAAGACGGCAAGCGCCGGCCCAGGCGCCTCGCGCGCGACCGTGATGGCCTTGGCCAGCGACGCCTCGTCGGTCGCGACCGCCGTCGCGGGAAAACCCGCGGCGGCAGCCAGCTTAGCCAAATCGATGCCGCGCCCGGTGTGGGTCGGCTGCATGCCGGTTTCGCCGTAATGCTCGTTGTCGATCACGACAATGCCGAGATTTTTGGGCTTCTCCGCCGAGATGGTGGCCAGCGCGCCAAGGCCCATGAGGAATTCGCCGTCGCCCGTGATCACGACGACGCGCCGCTCCGGCTGCGCCAGCGCCAAGCCCAGCCCCACCATGGAAGCGCCGCCCATCGCACCCCACAGATAGAAGGTGAGCGGATCGTCACCGGCCGCCGCCGCATCCCAGCAGGTGCCGCCGAGGCCCGTCAGCACCAGCATGTCGCCGCGGTTGGAGAGAAGGGATTTCACCGCCGCACGGCGGTCGAGCGTATTCGCCATGGCGATCAATCCTTGAACGATTTGCTGCCCAGCACGCGCTGACTGATGGTCACCGCGACCTGCTGCACGCTGTTGAACGCGAGCTTCGCCGCCGCCTCGACCGTGTCCTTCACGGCGGCCGCTTCGGTCACGTCGTAGACCACGATGTCTTGCGCCTGTAGCGAGGCGCGCGTGGCTTGGCCCATGGGCACCTGCCACGGATTGAACTCGCCCCACTCGCCGCGCATGGTCACGATGGTGAGGAACGGCACGCGGCAATGCTTCACCAGCGAGAGCATGTTGATCGTGTTGCCCACGCCGCTCGATTGCATCAAGAGAACGCCGCGCTGGCCGCCCAGGTGCGCGCCGGTCAGAAGCGCGATGCCCTCCTCTTCCGTCGTCAGGCTGACGGTGCGCATGGCCCGATCGGCCTCGCACAGGCGAATCAGCCGCGCATGGCCCGCATCCGGCACATGGGCCACCTGTCGCACCTCGAAGGCCCGCAACACGTCGTAGATCTGGGCCGGCCAATCGAGGGCGGCGACCGCTGAATCCGGCATGGGTTCCTCGTAGGTGATCGTACGCAAAGGACTACCCGATTCGCGCGCGGGACGCCACCCGGCGGCCTTTTCTTGACCCGCGTCGCCCGGCGCGATGTTATCGGCAGTGTAATATTGGGGGGCCGCTATGGCGAATACGGACGATGCCGCGCTGATTCTGTCGGCGGAGGGCGTCTCGGTCGAAATCGGGCTGGACGTGGCGGCCGCACCGCGCACCATCACGGCGCTGCTGGCGGCGCTCCCGCTCAAGGTCGACCTGCATTGCGCCAAGATCGCGGGCGACCAGATCCTGTGGCCCGTACCCATGCTGCAACCGCTGGAAAGCGCGCGGGACATCCAGGGAGCAGCACCCGGCGCCTTCATCTATTACCCCAAGCGCCAGTTCCTCGAAATCATGTTCGGCCCGCTGCAGGAAGAAAGCGCGAGCGTCACCATCCTGGGCGGCGCGCGCGGCGATCTTTCCGCACTGAAGAATTTGGGCGAGACCGTGCAAGCCGATCACGGCTGGCGCATCGTTTGGGGCGAATTGTCCGCCAAGCCCGGCGACTGGCAAAAGGGGTTGCCGGTGGCGGCCGGCACGAAGCTCAGCGCTTCGTGCTCGGCCGCGCGCAAGTTGCGCAACGAAGCGTGGCAATCCGTGCCGGCGGAGTTCGAGAGGCTGCGCGCGCGCCGCGGCGTAATGATTCCGCTGGGCCCTCTGTTCTACGCCGAATCGGAAACGCGCAAGCTGCACGAGAATCTGTGGCTTCTGCGCGACGAGCGCGAGATGCGCTTCAAGTCCGAAGCGGCCGCGCTGCTGCTGCGCGGTGCGGCCGACATGCTGGAAGGCTTCCTCGGCCTGCATGACACGGCCAAGGGATTGTCGATCCTGGCCGACGCGGTCGGAAAGGAGCCGAGCGACACTTCGGCCCTCTTGGACGAGATCATTCTTTACGTGGGCCGCCTGTCCCACTGGCTCGATCT
>CADEGL010000015.1:10594-39242 GCA_902826885.1 uncultured Alphaproteobacteria bacterium
CGGCCATGGCCTCGGGCGTGCGCGCGAAGGGCCGCACCGCGGCGGCCGGAATGATCAGCAACGAAATGATCAGCAGCACGCCCACGATCTTCATGGCGATGGCGATCACGACCGCGAATAGCACCATAAAGCCGAGACGCACGCGCATGACAGGAACGCCTTCGGCGCGTGCCATCTCCTCATGAACACTGGAAGCCAGAAGCGGCCGCCACAGGAACGCGAGCGCGGCCAGCGCCAGAATGCCGCCGCCGAGAATCCAGTAAAGGTCGCCACGCGTCACCGCCAAGAGATCGCCGAACAGGTAACCCAGAAGATCGATCCGCACGCGGTCCATCAGGCTGACCACGATCACGCCGAAGGCCAGCATGGTGTGGGCCAGGATACCGAGCAGCGTGTCGTTGGCCAGGCGCCGCTGGGTTTGCATCAGCAGCACGAACAAGGCGAGCGCCACCGACGAGGCCAAGACGCCGACGGTCAGGTTGACGCCCAGCAGGAAGCCCAGCGCCACGCCGAGCAACGCACTGTGCGCCAGCGCATCACCGAAATAGGCCATGCGCCGCCAGACCACGAAACAGCCCAACGGACCAGCCACGAGCGCCACGCCGAGCCCCGCGATCAGGCCGTGGAGAAGGAACGGCTCCAGCATCACGACGCCTTCTTGGTGGAGTGATCGCGATGGTGATGGTGGGCGTGATCGTGATGATGATGGCCGTCCTCCACCACCTCGCCCGCCAAATCGTGGCTATGGTCGTGGGCATGGGTGTAGACGGCCAGGTTCTGCGCGGCCTGGGCGCCGAACAGCGCGAGATAAGCGGGATCGCTTCTGACGGCCTCCGGTTTTCCCTCGCAGCAGAGATGGTGGTTGATGCACAGCACGCGGTCGGTCGCCGCCATCACCAGATGCAGGTCGTGCGAGATGAGGAGGATGCCGCAGCCGTGCCGGTCTCGTAAGCGCGCGATCAGCCCATACAATTCGGTCTGCCCCGTCACGTCCACGCCTTGGATCGGTTCATCGAGGACGAGCAGATCGGGATCGCCGAGCAGCGCGCGCGCCAGCAGCACACGCTGCAGCTCGCCGCCGGATAGTTCCTGCACTTGGCGCGACAGAAGATGCGTCGCACCCACCTCGTCGAGCGCCGCGACGATCGCGACCGCGGATGCGCGCTGGGTCAGCGACATCAGGCGCCGCACGGTCAGCGGCAGAACCGCGTCGACGGCGAATCGCTGGGGCAGATAGCCGACCGTGAGGCCGGGCTTGCGCGTGACCGTGCCGCCGTCGAGCGCGACCAAGCCCAGAAGCGCGCGCGCCATCATGGATTTGCCCGCGCCGTTGGGGCCGATGACGGTGACGATCTCGCCCGCGCGCACCAAAACGTCCACGCCTTGGAGGATATCGTGACCGCCGAGGCGTAGGCGCAAGCCGCGCCCTTCCACAAGCGTGGTGCCGTTTGCGCGCTCAGCCGGCATGGGCGGCTTTGCGGCAGTCCGGGCAGGTTCCCTGGATCTCGACCACATGGCCCGCGACCGCGAAGCCGGAACGGCCCGCGCGGTCGGCGATGGCGTCGACGATGCGCGTGTCCGCCAGTTCGGCGACCGAGCCGCAGGAATCGCAGATCAGGAACTGGGCCTGATGGTTCGTATCCGGATGACCGCAGCCGAGGAATGCGTTGCGGCTGGCCAGCCGATGCACCAGCCCCTGCTCCATCAGGAAATCGAGCGCGCGATAGACCGCGATGGGCGCCGGGCGCTTTCCGCTCTCGGCCAGCTTCTCCAGGATCTGGTAGGCGCCGATGGGCGCATGGCTTTCCCACACCAGTTCCAGCACCTGCTTGCGGATTTCGGTCAGGCGCGCGCCGCGTTGGGCGCAAAGCCTCTCGGCCTGCGACAGCGCGTCGGCCACGCAGCGATGATGATCGTGGCCGCGGCGCGGAAAGGCGGCCTCGGATTTGGGTTCAGCGCGACTGGACTTGGTCATTTTGTTACACTATAACATGACGTGATATTATAACAATCCTCGCCATTGCTCGCCAAGGTAGCGCCATGCGCCGTTCCGTCCCCCTTCTCGCCGCGCTTTTCCTGCTCCTTAGCCCCGCCGCCCAGGCCGCGCCCCAGGTGGTGGTTTCGATCTATCCGATCCATTCCCTGGTCGCGGGCGTGATGGCGGGCGTCGGCGAGCCCTTCTTGCTCGTGCGCGGCGTGGCCTCGCCCCACGACTATGCGCTGAAGCCCTCGGACGCCAAGGCGCTGGCCAACGCTGATGCCGTATTCTGGATCGGCCCACAGCTCGAAACATTCCTGGTGAAGCCGCTCGCGACCGTGAAGAAGGGCGCATCGGTCGTGGCGCTGGCGCAGGCGCCCGGCATCGCGCTGAAGGAGAACCGCGAGGGCGGCACGTGGGAGGCGCACGATCACGGGCACAGCCACGGCAAGGAGGCCAAGCACAACGACGACGAGACGGACATGCATGTCTGGCTCGATCCCGTGAACGCACAAGCCATGGTGGCATTGATCGCCGAGACGCTGGCCGCGAAAGACCCGTCCAACGCCGACACGTACCGGGCCAATGGCGCCAAAGTGACCGCGCGCCTTGCGGCGTTGAACGCGGCACTGGCGGCCAAGCTGAAGCCCGTGGCGGGCGTGCCCTATGTCGTGTTCCACGATGCCTACCAGTATTTCGACACGCGCTATGGGCTGAACGCCATCGGCTCGGTCACCGTCTCGCCCGAGCGCCAGCCCAGCGCCGCCCGCCTGCGCGCCATCCGTGCCAAGATCGTTTCGCTCAAGGCCCGTTGCGTCTTCGGCGAGCCGCAGATCAAGCCCTCGGTCCTGGCCGCGGTGATGGAGGGGCTGGACGTCAAGACGGCCACGCTCGACCCGTTGGAACAAGGCCCCAATCCCGGTCCCGATGCGTATTTCACCGGCATGGAACGTTTGGCCGACGCGCACGTGGCCTGCCTCTCCCGCTGACGCCGCCCTTTCGCGGCGGTATCATCCGCCTTGCGAGAGAAAATGCGCCGTATCGGATTTCTCCTTTCCTTCATCCTCTTGACCTGCGCGGCGCCCGCGCCCGCGCGGTCGCATCCGCATATCTGGATCGATGCCGTGGCGACTTTGGTGTTCGCCGAGTCCAAGCTGACCGAGGTGCGCATCCAGTGGACCTTCGACGATCTGTTCAGCAGCGCGCTGCGCGACCAGTTCGACCCCAACAAGACGGGCAAGTTCGACGGCAAGGCCCTGGCCGACCTGAAGGCCGACGCCGCCAACGGGCTAAAGGACTTCAATTGGTTCACCCATCTGATCGTCGGCGGCAAGAAACTGACGGTCGCGGAGGGCAAGGATTTCAGCGCCGCCATCGAAGGCGACCGCGTGGTCTACCGTTTCATCGTGCCTGTCTCCCCGCCCGTCGATCCGGCCGCGACGCCGGTGACGCTCAGCCTCTATGACCAGTCCTTCTATATCGACGTGGCGCTGGCCAAGGAGAACCCGGTCCGTATCGAGGGCACGACGCCATGCAAAACCAAGATCGTGACCGACAAGGGCAACCCGCTCTATTACGGCATGTTCTTTCCCCAACGCATCGACCTGACGTGCAAGTGAGATGCGCGCGGCTTCCTTACTTCTTCTCCTGATCGCGCTTCTGTTCGGCGCGGCGGGCGCGCAAGCGCAGGGCTTGAGCGCGCCGCGCCCGGCGGACGAAGGAACGGCCATGGCCGCGCCCGGACCCATCGCGCGGGTGGGCCAGGCCATGCTGGAATTCCAGCGCAAAGCGAATGCCGAGATCGCCGTGCGTATGCGCGCGATCCGCGACCATTCCTCGCCCGCCGCCTTCTGGGTCGCGCTGGGCCTGGCCTTCCTCTACGGCGTGCTGCACGCCGCCGGGCCCGGCCATGGCAAGGCCGTCGTCGTCTCCTATTTCCTGGCGCGCGAGGCACGGATCGGGCGGGGCTTGCGCATGGGCGCCCAGATCGCTTTTTTCCACGTGATCTCGGCCATCGTCATCGTGTCGCTGGCCGATCTGCTGCTGCGCCGCAGTTTCGGCGGCATGCCGGGCGAGATCCCCGCCGTGCGCATCGCCAGCTACGGCGCGATCCTCCTGATCGGCCTGATCATGCTGGTGCAAGCCGTGCGCCGCGCCATGAGCGGCGGCCATGGGCATCATCACCACCACCACCATGACGGATGCGCCCGCGGGCATGGCGCGCACCAGGGGCTCTTGGCCTTCGGCGTCGGGCTGATTCCCTGCACGGGCGCGGTGCTGGTGATGCTGTATGCGCTGGCCAACGGCATCGTCCTGGCCGGCGCGGCCCTCGTGGCGGCCATCGGGGTGGGCATGGCGGCGACCATGGCGGGGCTGGGCCTCTTGGCCGTGGTGGCGCGGCGGTTCGTGACCAGGATGTTCGCGCGCCATCAGGACGGCGGCGGACGGCTGGGCCTGGCGCTGGAGATCGGCGGCGCCCTGGTCATCACGCTTCTGGGCGCGCTTTTGCTGGCCGCCTCGCTTTGATTCTCTTGTCACCTCCGGGCGCAGCCTGGAGAATGCCCGCCTTCACGGGAAGCCGCGCAGGGGAACGCATGGCGTCGAAAGCCAAGGCCGCATCCGTTGGCCTGATCATGGGCAGCCAATCCGACTGGGAGACGATGCAGCACGCGGCCGAGACGCTGAAGGCGTTGGGCGTCGCCTGCGAGCGGCGCATCGTGTCCGCCCACCGGACGCCGAAGCGCCTTTACGACTATGCCACTTCGGCGAAGAAGCGCGGCCTCAAGGTCATCATCGCGGGTGCCGGCGGCGCCGCGCATCTGCCCGGCATGGCCGCCTCCATGACCACCCTGCCCGTTCTCGGCGTGCCGGTGGAGAGCGCGGCGTTGAAGGGCATGGACAGTCTCCTCTCCATCGTCCAGATGCCGGGCGGCGTGCCCGTGGGGACGCTGGCCATCGGCAAGGCCGGCGCCATCAACGCCGCGCTGCTGGCGGCTTCGATCCTGGCCCTGTCGGACGCCAAGCTGGGCGCGCGGCTCGAAGCCTGGCGCAAGCGCCAAACCGAATCGGTCGCGGCCGAACCCGGCACAGCCGGCCGCAAGCACTAAATCCATGGCCAAAGTTTCGAAGCAGAAAGGCGCCCTGGCGCCGGGCGCCGTCATCGGCATCATGGGCGGCGGCCAGTTGGGCCGCATGACCGCCATCGCCGCCGCGCGGCTGGGCTATCGCTGCCACATCTTCACGCCCGAGCGCGACGGACCCGCGTCGCAGGTGGCCTACGCGACCACGGTCGCGGCGTACGACGACAAGCGGGCGCTGGCCCGCTTCGCCGACGCGGTCGACGTGGTGACCTTCGAGTTCGAGAACATTCCGCATGGGAGTTTGACGCTTCTGGAAGCGCGGGTGCCCGTGCGGCCGGGCGTGAAAGCGCTCGAGATCAGCCAGGACCGGCTGATCGAAAAGGATTTCCTGCGCTCCATCGGCGTGCCCACGGCCGCTTACCGCGCGGTCCGCAATGCGGCCGAGCTGGCCGACGCCTTCGAAACATTTGGCCGCAACGCGATCCTGAAGACCACCCGCTTCGGCTATGACGGCAAGGGTCAGGTGCGGATGTCGCCCACGGCGAAGCCGCGGGACGCGTGGCGCAAATTGGGCGCCAAGATCGCGATCCTCGAAAAGCGTGTCGATTTCGCCTGCGAGCTGTCCGTCGTCATCGCGCGCGGGCTGGACGGAAAGTCGGCGCATTTCGTGCCGGTCGAGAACCGTCACAGCCACGGCATCCTGGACACGACGACCGCGCCCGCGCTCGTCCTGCCGTCCGTCGCCAAACAGGCGGTCGCGATGGCCCAACGCACGGCCAAGGCGCTGGACCTGGTCGGCATCCTGGCCGTCGAGATGTTCGTGACGCGCCAGGGCAACGTGCTGGCCAATGAGATCGCGCCGCGTCCGCACAATTCCGGCCACTGGACCATCGATGCCTGCCAGTCGAGCCAGTTCGAGCAGCATGTGCGCGCCGTCTGTGGCCTGCCTCTCGGTTCGCCCGAACGGCACCATGACGCGCTGATGAAGAACCTGATCGGCCGCGACGTACTGCGTTGGAAAACCCTGGTGCGCGACCAGGACGCCAAGCTGCATCTCTACGGCAAGCGCGAAGCGCGCGCGGGCCGCAAGATGGGCCATGTCACCTGGCTTAGGCCGAAAGGCGACTAAGCCAGCAACCCCGCCACGTGATCGCCGATGGCCAGGCACGAGGTCAGGCCGGGCGATTCGATTCCGAACAGATTGATCAAGCCGGGCACGCCATGGTCGCGCGGGCCGCGGATCAGGAAGTCCGGTGTCGCGACCCCCTTGGGCACGATCTTCGGCCGCACGCCGGCATAGCCGGGCTGGAGGGCGCCGTCGGGTAGCGCCGGCCAATAGCTGCGCACGGCCTGATAGAAAGAATCGGCGCGGCGCGGATCGACCTCGTATTCGGGCGTGTCGATCCACTCCACATCCGGGCCGAAGCGCACCTGCCCGCCCATGTCGATGGTGACATGGACGCCCAGCCAGAAATCGACCGGCAGCGGATAGATCAGCCGCGTGAAGGGCGCTTTTACACCCGACAGAGTGAAGTAGTTGCCTTTGGCGTAATGGATGGGCGGCACTTCGGCGCGCGGCAGCCCCTCCATCGCACCGGCGATGGCCTGCGCGCCGAGCGCGGCGGCATTGACCACGCTGCGCGCGACGAGCTCCATCGGCTCGGCGCCGCCGGCGCGCAAGGCAATGCCGTCCTCGCCGACGCGCCCGCCCACGACCGGCGCGTGACAAGCCAGGATCGCGCCATGGGCTTCCGCATCCGCCAACAGCGCCTGCGTCAATTCATGACTGTCCACGATGCCGGTCGAGGGCGAGAGAAGCGCGGCCGTGCAATGAAGCTGCGGCTCCATGGCACGCGCCTGTTCGGCCGTGAGCGGCACCAGATCGTCGACGCCATTGGCTTCCGCCGCGGCTTTCAGCTTCGCGAGCGCGGGATGCTGGTCCTCGGCGGTGGCCACGATCAGCTTGGTCGCGCGCCGGTGCGGCACGCCGCGCTCGGCGCAGAAATCATAGAGCGCCTTCTTGCCCGCGACGCAGAAGCGCGCCTTCAGACTGTCCTTCGGATAATAGATGCCCGCGTGAATGACCTCGGAGTTGCGCGAGCTGACCTCGGTGCCGGCGGCTTCCGCCGCCTCTAGGATCAACACCTCGCGCCCGGCGCGCGCCAACCGCCGCGCGATGCCGAGCCCTACCGCGCCCGCGCCGATGACGACGCAATCGACGTGCTCAGCCATGGAACGGGGCTGGCGCCGGGATGCGCGCGGTCCGGGTTACGAACGGGATCATCGAAAAAAGGGGCTCGCGGGACGAGGGACGAAAGCGACATACCGAGTGTAGCATGGCGCGCGAAACGGGAGCTGCCGATGGAACGCGCCGCACCCCAATCCGGTCTTCTCGCCTGGCCGCCGCGCGGCGGCGGCTGGCTCCTCCCGGGCGGCGGCCTGCTCGTGGTGGCGGCCTTGTTCGCCGCCGCCGCCCACGCCTGGTATTTGCCGAACGAGCCCGAGAGGCTTTGGAACGAAGCCGGCGTCGCGGCCCTCGCCCTTTTCGCCGCGCTAGCCGCCTTCGCGGCGCTTCGTGCGACCATCCTGCCCTTGCCCGCATGGCCGCTATTGCCCGCGCTGTGGGCGGGTGCCTATGCGCTGGCCGGCGCGGCCGACTTGCGCGTCTCGCCCGGCGGTCTCGCGTTCGGCGGGCCGCGCACCTACCTTTACGCACCCGCCGGGTGCGGCTTCACGGTGCGTCTGCCGGCGCGGCCGGCGGAAAACCGCCAGATGTTGCCGACGGCGCCGGGGCGCGCGGCCGACGTCACGGTCGCCAGCCTGTCGGATTTCGCGTCGGCCAGCGCCTATCGGGTCGAGTGCGTTTCCCTGGCGGAGGGCACCGACCAGGAAACGATTTTCGCGCTGGCGCGCGAGCGGGCCGAAACGTGGGCACGCGCGGGCAAGCTGGAGGTCGCGCGTATCGAAGCCATCGACGGCCCGCCGCCGGAGCTGCGCATCACGGCGCGCAAGGACGGCCGCGACGCGATGAACGAGCCGCGCACCGCGCGCATGGTGGCGCGCTCGGTGATCGGCCCCACTTCGATGGTCACGCTGATGGCCTCACGCCTCGACGGCGGCGCGCCGGACGAGGCCGTCGTGGCATCGCTGGCCCTCCGCGCCGATTAGGCCGAACGGCTGGATCAAGCCTGCATTTCCCGCTACCGTTTCGGCGCACACGAGAGGCGGGAGAGCGACGATGCTGAAGCGCGAACATCATTGGCCCGAGGGTCACTGGGACTGGCTGATCCATTTGGCCTTCAAGCACGGCATCCGCTGCGGCGACATGATCTATGTCGGCGGCCAGGTCGATAAGGACATCAAGGGGCTTTGCCTCAACCTCTACGACCAGAAGACCCAGACCAAGGTGGTGATGAACCACATCAACACCGTGCTGAAAGGCTTCAACGCCGGCCTCAAGGACGTGGTGAAGCTGGTCGCCCTCTACGTCAACGACGGTTCGGTGAACGAGCAGGAGTATTTGGCCGAGATCGCCAGCCATCTGCCGGCGGGCGCCAAACCCGCGATCACCCTGATCCCCCTGCCGTGGCTCGCCTATCCCGGCATGATGGTCGAGATCGAGGCGGTCGCGATGCTGGGCCAGGACGGCAAGCATTTGCCGCGCAGCTATGCCGAGCCCAAGAACCATCAAGCGCTTCCGAAGGCGTTCGCCCAGGCCGTGCGCTGCAACAAGATGATCCATGTCAGCGCGCAGACGCCCCACGACGCGCAAGGCAACGTCCTGCATCCCGGCGACATCGTGCGCCAGAGCGAAGTGGTGATGGAAAAGCTGGCCGCCGTGCTGAAGGAATACGGCGCGACGCTCGACGATGCGGTGAAGTTCAACATCTATTACGAAGGCCAAGGCACCGAGGCGGATTGGCGCAAGGCGGCCGAGGTGCGCGCGCGCTATTTCAAGGAGCCAGGTCCGGTCGCCACCGGCCTGCCCGTGCCGCTGATGCCCAAGGGCGAGACGATCCGCATGGAGATCGTTGCCATGCTGGGCGAGGACGGAAAGCGTCTGCCGCGCGAGCATGTCTGGCCCGACGGGCATTGGGACTGGACGATTCACCTGCCCTACAAGCACGGCCTGAAGTGCGGCGACATGGTCTTCGTCGGCGGCCAGGTGGCCATGAGCCCCAAGGGCGAAGTGCTGCACCCGGGCGAGCTGATCCCGCAAACCAACATCACCATGGACAACATCGCCAAGGTGCTGGGCGGCTTCGGCTTGACGCTCGACGACGTGGTGAAGAACAACGCCTTCTATAAAGGCTCCGCCGGACCCGACACGATCGTGGCCAACCAGCGCGTACGCTCCGCCCGCTTCAAGGAACCCGGCCCGGCTTCCACCGGCGTACCACTCAAATTCCTGGCCTATGAGGGGATGGAGACCGAGATCGAAGTCATCGCCATGGTCCGTTAGCAGAATTGGGAGCGGGCCACAGAAAATTTCTCCGAAATCCACCTCCTGTCCCCTACAAAAATCTGTGGGGCCTCTCTATTGTTGTGCGATTGAAATAAGCCGCGAGCGGCCCGGTGGGCCGGATAACGACGGCAAAACAGGGACCTAGGCCTTCCGCCGCAGTGGCCCCACCCGGCCCGGACGGCGCAGGCTTTGGCTGGGCGGACCGGATGGCTGGGGACTACATCCTCGAGACCGAGCGTCTGACCAAGGAGTTTCGCGGCTTCGTCGCCGTGAACGGCGTTGGCCTGCGCGTGCGCCGCGGCTCGGTCCATGCGCTGATCGGTCCGAACGGCGCGGGCAAGACCACCTGCTTCAACCTGCTCACCAAGTTTCTGACGCCCAGCGCCGGGCGCATCCTCTATAACGGACGCGACATCACCCGGGCAGCGCCCGCCGACGTGGCGCAAATGGGGCTGGTGCGCTCGTTCCAGATCTCGGCCGTCTTCCCGCATCTGACCCTGCTCGAGAACGTGCGCGTCGCGCTGCAGAAAAAGCGCGGCAAATCGTTCGATTTCTGGCGCTCCGAACGGGCGCTCGATTCGCTCAACGACCGCGCCGCGGAACTGCTGGCCGAAGTAGGCTTGGCCGAGTTCGCGCATTTGACCGCGGTCGAATTGCCTTATGGGCGCAAACGCGCGCTCGAGATCGCGACCACCCTGGCGCTCGAACCCGAGCTTCTGCTGCTGGACGAGCCCACCGCCGGCATGGGGCACGAGGATCTGGGCCGCGTCGTCGCCTTGATCAAGCGCGTGGCGGCCAACCGCACGGTCCTGATGGTCGAGCACAATCTGTCCGTGGTGGCGGACCTGTCGCACACGATCACGGTCTTGGCGCGCGGCGAGGTGCTGGTCGAAGGCGACTATGCCGCGGTGTCGAAGAACCCTCAGGTGATCGAGGCCTACATGGGTTCCGGCCATGCGTGACAATTTGGCCCGCGACGCGCGCCCCGCGGCGGCCCCCGCCGCGGCGCCGATGCTGGAGGTCAAGGATCTGCACGCCTGGTACGGCGAATCGCACATCCTGCACGGCATGAATTTCGACATCCGGCCGGGCGAGGTGGTGACGCTTCTGGGCCGCAACGGCGCGGGCAAGACCACGACGTTGAAATCGATCATGGGCATCGTCGCGAAGCGCACGGGCTCGATCCTCTTCGAAGGCGCCGAGACGGCCGGCTTGGCATCGAACCGCATCGCGCGGCTGGGCCTGGCCTTCTGCCCCGAGGAGCGCGGCATCTTCGCGAGCCTCGACGTGCGGGAAAACCTCCTGCTGCCGCCGCAGGTGCGGCCGGGCGGCATGTCGGTCGAAACCATCTTCGAGCTGTTCCCCAACCTAAAGGAGCGCCTGGCCAGCCAGGGCACCAAGCTGTCCGGCGGCGAGCAGCAGATGCTGGCCATTGGCCGCATCCTGCGCACGGGCGCGCGGCTTTTGCTTCTCGACGAGCCAACCGAGGGCCTGGCCCCCGTCATCATCCAACAGATCGGCGCCACCTTGCGGCGCCTCAAGGCCGAAGGATTCACCATCCTTCTGGTCGAACAGAATTTCCGGTTCGCCGCCACGGTGGCGGACCGGCACTACGTGGTCGAGCGGGGAAAAGTCGTCGACCATTTCCAAGCGTCCGAGATCGAGAAAAGCGTCGACAAGCTTCGTAACTATCTAGGCGTGTGACATTGCACCTTGATGCATTGAAAAAAGAATCGAACCGAGGAGGAAGCAAATGCGTGGCGTAAAGAGCGTGAAAGCCCTGGGCCTCGCCGCCGCCGTGGCCCTGGCCGCCGGCACGGCGCAAGCCCAAGTTTCCGACGGCGTCATCAAGATCGGCGTCCTGACCGACATGTCGAGCCTTTACACCGATCTGGCCGGCGCCGGTTCGGTCGTCGCGGCCAAGATGGCGGTCGAGGATTTCGGCGCGGCAGCCAAGGGCATGAAGGTCGAGATCGTCAGCGCCGACCACCAGAACAAGCCGGACGTGGGTTCGGCCATCGCGCGCCAATGGTATGACGCGGACAAGGTGGACGTGATCGTCGACGTGCCCAACTCGGGCGTCGCGTTGGCCGTCAACGAAGTCACGCGCGAGAAGAACAAGGTCTTCCTCGTCTCCGGCGCGGCGTCTTCGGCGCTGACCGGCGACAAGTGCTCGCCCAACACCATCCATTGGACCTACGACACCTGGGCGCTGGCCAACGGCACGGGCCGCGCGATCGTGAAGACCGGCGGCGATACCTGGTTCTTCATCACCGCGGACTACGCCTTCGGCCATCAACTCGAAGCCGACACCTCGGCGGTGGTGAAGGAGATGGGCGGCAAGGTGCTGGGCGCGGTTCGTGCGCCGTTGAACACGCCGGACTTCTCGTCATTCCTGCTGCAAGCGCAGGCGTCCAAGGCCAAGATCGTCGGCCTGGCCAATGCCGGCGGCGACACGGTCAACTCGATCAAGCAGGCGTCCGAGTTCGGCATCGTGAAAGGCGGCCAGAACCTGGCCGGCCTTCTGGTCTTTCTGACCGACGTGCATTCGCTGGGATTGCCCGTGGCCCAGGGCCTGATCTTCACCGAGGCTTGGTATTGGGACATGAACGACGCGAACCGCGCCTTCGCGGCCAAGTTCGCGCCCCAGGACAAGGGCATCCACCCGACCATGATTCACGCCGGCGTCTATTCGGCCGTCACCCATTACTTGAAGGCGATCGAGCAGGCCAAGAACGACACGGACGGCAAGGCCGTGGTCGCCAAGATGAAGTCCATGCCGACCGACGACAAGCTGTTCGGCAAGGGCACCATCCGCGCGGATGGACGGCACATCCACGACATGTATCTGTTCGAGGTGAAGAAGCCCGACGAATCGAAGAAGCCCTGGGACTACTACAAGCTTCGCGCCACGATCCCCGCGGCGGAAGCCTTCCGTCCCGTCGACAAGGGCAACTGCCCGCTGACCAAGAGCTGAGGGCAGGCTGACGGAAGACGGCGCCGGCGGGGGAACCCCCTCCGGCGCCACCTTCCCCGGACCCATCCGATGTTCGAGCTTCTCGGCATATCGCCCCAGGCGCTGTTCGGCCAGCTTTTGATCGGTCTGATCAACGGCGCGTTCTACGCCATGCTCAGCCTCGGCCTCGCCGTGATCTTCGGCCTCTTGAACATCATCAATTTCTGCCATGGCGCGCTCTACATGATGGGCGCGTTCGTGGCCTACCTCGCGTTGCAACATCTCGGCCTCGGCTATTGGCCGTCGCTGATCGTGGCGCCCGTCGTGGTCGGCGCGTTCGGCATGATGCTGGAGCGCACGATGCTGCGGCATCTCTACAAGCTGGATCACATCTACGGCCTTCTCCTGACCTTCGGCCTGGCGCTCGTCATCGAGGGCGTCTTCCGCAACGAATTCGGCGCATCGGGCCTGCCTTACGGAATCCCGCCCACCCTGTCGGGCGGGCAGAATCTGGGCTTCATGTTCCTGCCCAACTACCGCGCCTGGGTGATCGTGGCCTCGCTCGGCGTATGTCTCGCGACCTGGTACGTCATCGAGCGCACCAAGCTCGGCGCCTATTTGCGCGCCGCCACCGAGAACCCGACGCTCGTGCAAGCCTTCGGCATCAACGTGCCGCGCATGATCACGCTGACCTACGGGTTGGGCGTGGCGCTGGCGGCCTTGGCGGGCGTACTGGCCGCGCCGATCTATCAGGTCAGCCCGCTGATGGGTTCCAACCTGATCATCGTGGTCTTCGCCGTGGTGGTGATCGGCGGCATGGGCTCGATCCTGGGCTCGATCGTCACCGGCTTCACGCTCGGCGTCGTCGAGGGCCTGACCAAGGTCTTCTATCCCGAGGCGTCCTCGACCGTGATCTTCATCATCATGGCGATCGTGCTGCTGATCCGGCCGACCGGCCTGTTCGGGCGGGCCCACTGATGGCGCGCGACACCGCACCCCGCGCGAAGAACGGATACCGGCACCAGTACGCCATCTTCGCCTTCATGGTGGCGCTGTTCCTGGTGCTGCCTTACGTGATCTACCCGGTCTTCCTGATGCAGGCTTTGTGCTTCGCGCTGTTCGCCTGCGCCTTCAACCTGTTGATCGGCTATACCGGCCTCGTTTCCTTCGGCCATGCCATGTTCCTGGGCGCCGCCGGTTACATCAGCGCGCACGCGGCCAAGGTCTGGGGCCTGCCGCCCGAACTCGCGATCCTGGCGGGCACGGCGGCCTCGGCAGCGCTGGGCCTGGTCGTGGGACTTCTGGCCATCCGGCGCCAGGGCATCTACTTCGCCATGATCACGCTGGCCTTGGCGCAGATGATCTTCTTCTTCTCGCTTCAGGCCAAGTTCACCGGCGGCGAGGACGGCATCCAGAGTGTGCCGCGCGGCGTGATGTTCGGCATCCTGAACCTGCAGGACATGATGACGATGTATTTCGTCGTCCTGGCCATCTTCCTGGCCGGCTTCCTGCTCATCTGCCGCGTCATCCATTCGCCCTTCGGCCAAGTACTGAAGGCGATCCGCGAGAACGAGCCGCGCGCGATCTCGCTCGGCTACAACGTGCATCAGTACAAGTTGATCGCCTTCGTGCTGTCGGCCGCGCTGTCGGGCCTGGCGGGGGGCACCAAGGCCATCGTGTTTCAGCTGGCATCCTTGACCGACGTACACTGGACGATGTCGGGCGAGGTCGTGTTGATGACGCTTCTGGGCGGCATGGGCACCCTGTTCGGTCCCGTCGTCGGCGCCTTCATCGTCATCGCGATGCAGAACTACCTGGCCCAGTTGGGCTCCTGGGTCACGATCGCGCAAGGCGTCGTGTTCGTGATCTGCGTGCTGGCGTTCCGCCGCGGCATCGTCGGCGAATTGGGCCGCTTCCTGAAAAAACCGCTCTAACCGGCTTTATTCCGCCGGACGGCCTCCCGCCGCGCGCCTGGGCTGATCGGCCGCGACCTCGTCGGCCTCGACGCCATGCGAAAGGATGTCGGCCGGCGCGCCTTCCGGGTTGGCCGCGACGCGGCTGAACCACGGCAAGTGCCGCAAGCGGTCCAGATAGAGATAAAGCACCGGCGTGATGTAGAGGGTGAGGAGCTGCGAGAGGAGCAGGCCGCCCACGACCGCCAAGCCCAGCGGCTTGCGCGATTCGGCGCCGCCGCCGATGCCGGCCGCGATTGGAATGGCGCCCATGAGCGCGGCCATGGTCGTCATCATGATCGGCCGGAAACGAACCAGGCAGGCCTCATAGATGGCTTGCCGCGGCGCCAGACCGCCCTTGCGCTCGGCCTCGAGCGCGAAGTCGATCATCATGATCGCGTTCTTCTTCACGATGCCGATCAAAAGGATCATGCCGACGAAGGCATAGAGGCTGAGCGGCGTATTGAAAACAAGAAGGGTGAGAAGCGCGCCCACGCCAGCCGAAGGCAGGCCGGACAGGATCGTCAGCGGATGAATGAAGCTTTCGTAGAGAACGCCGAGGACGATATAGACCACGAGGATCGCCATGACGACGAGAAGGCCCATGCCCTTGAGCGAGGCCTCGAACGCCTTGGCCGTGCCCTGGAAACCGGTCGACACGGTGATGGACATCCCTTGCTCGCGCTCGATCTGCTTGACCGCGTCGACCGCCTGGCCGAGCGAGACATCCGGCGCGAGATTGAACGAGATGGTCACCGAAGGGATCTGGCCCATGTGATTGACCGTCAGCGGGCCGACATCGTTCTTGAGGGACGCCACCGCGGTCAGCGGCACCAGGGCGCCGCGCGAACCGCGCACATAAATCCGATCGAGCGCGGAGGTATCGCGCTGATACTTGCCCTGCACCTCGACGATGACGTCGTACTGCTCCGATGGGGTATAGATCGTCGAAATCTGCTGCGAGCTAAACGCCGCGCCCAGGGCAGCCTGAATCTGCTCGATCGACACGCCCAGCGCGGCGGCGCGATCGCGGTCGATGTTCACCACGATGTTGGGGCTGGTGAGATACATGTCGCTGGTGACATCGCGCAGGATGCTCAGGTGCGACATGGCCTCCTGCATCTTGGCGGCGGAGTCGTACAGCTCCTTCAGATCCAGATCCTGGAGCGTGTATTGATACTGGGCTTTGGTCAGCATGCCGCCGATGCGGATGGGCGGCGGGTTCTGCAGGAACACCTTGATACCCGGAATGCCGGATATCTTCGGACGCAACTGGTTGATCACCTGATCGGCGTTCAGATCGCGCTCCGAAGCCGGCTTCAAGCGGATGAACAGGCTGCCGCTGTTAGCCGTCGCGCGCGACCCGCCGGCGCCGACGGACGACATGAAGGCCGCCACGTTCGGGTCTTTGAGGACGATGTCGGCCACCTTCTGCTGGTTTCGCACCATGGCTTCGAAGGACGTGTCTTGCGCGCCTTCGGTGAAGATGACGACCTGGTTGTTGTCCTCGCTGGGCAGGAAATCCTTCGGCACCACCGAGAACAAGACATACGTGAGGACCAGCGTGGCCAGGAACACGCCGAAGGTGACGATGTGGTTGCGCAGGCACCATTGCAGCGAACGGTCATAGGCCCGGCGCATGCCCTCCAACACCCACTCGGACCAACGGTAGACCAGGCCGTGCCGGCTGTGGTGCCCATGCGCGCGCACGAAACGGCTGCACAGCATGGGCGTCAGGGTCAGCGAGACGATGCCGGACACGATGATGGCGGCGCAGATGGTGACCGCGAACTCGTGCAACAGGCGTCCGACCATCCCGCCCATGAAGAGGATGGGGATGAACACCACGCCCAGCGAGATGGTCATGGAGATGATGGTGAAGGCGATTTCCTTGGAGCCCTTGATGGCCGCCTGGAACGGCTTCTCGCCCTTCTCCATGTGCCGGACGATGTTCTCCAGCATGACGATGGCGTCGTCGACGACGAAGCCGACCGAAAGCGTCAGCGCCATGAGCGTCAGATTGTTCAGGCTGTATCCCAGGATGGCCATGGCGGCGAACGTGCCGACGACCGAGATCGGCAAGGCCAGCGAGGGGATGACGGTCGCCGAGAGATTCCTGAGGAAGAGGAAGATCACCATGATCACGAGCGCCGCGGCCAGCACCAGCGTGAACTGCACGTCGCGGATCGAATGGCGGATCGTTTCCGTCCGGTCGTAAAGCAGGTCCATCTTGATCGACGCCGGAAGGATCTGTTCGAATTGCGGCAGAACGGCCTTGACCGCGTCGACGACCTCGATGGTGTTGGCGCCCGGCTGGCGGTAAACGCCGAGGACGATGCCGCGGTCGGCGTTGAACCAGCTCGCGACCTTGTCGTTCGCGACGCCGTCCACCGCCTGGCCGATATCCTGCACCCGCACCGGCGCGCCGTTGCGGTAGATGACGATCTGCCGGTTGTATTCCTCGGCGTTCATCAGCTGGCCGGACGAGCGGATGGTCACGGTCTGATCGGCGCCGTTGAGCGTGCCGGTCGCCTGGTTCTGGTTGGCGCGTTTGACCCCGTCCACCACCTCGTCGAAACCGATCCCGTAGGACGCCAGCTTGTCCGGGTCGACCTGAACGCGGACGGCCTTCTGCTGCGAACCCCACACGACCACTTGCGCCACGCCGGCGATGCTCGACAGGCGCTGGGCCAGAATGGTTTCCGCGTAGGTGTTCACCTCCGTGAGCGGCAGGGTGCCCGACCGCAATGCCAGAATGTAGATCGAGAAGTCCGAAGGATTGACCTTGCGGAACGACGGCGGGGCGGGCATCTCGGGCGGCAGATAGCGTGAGGCCGTCGAGATGGCCGTCTGCACGTCCTGGGCCGCGGCGTCGATGCTGCGATCCAGCGCGAACTGAAGCGTGATCTGCGTCTGTCCGAGCGCGCTGGACGAGCTCATCGAATCGACGCCGGGGATGCGCGAGAACTGCGCCTCGAGCGGCTGGGCGATCGACGACGCCATGGTCTCCGGACTCGCGCCGGGCAAGCTGGCGCTGACCTGGATGGTCGGAAAATCGACCTTGGGAAGCTCGCTGACCGGAAGATTGCGGTAGGCGAAGACGCCAAAGATGACGAGCCCAACCATCAACAGGGTCGTCATGACGGGCCGGCGGATGCAAAGCTCAGGCAACGTCATACGATCATTCCACTGTTAGCGGACGCCGCGCGGAAGCGGCCGTTTTAGCCCTGCAGCCGGACCTTGGCGCCGGGGAAAAGCCGAAGCTGGCCTTCCTTGACGACTTTCTCGCCGGCCTCGACGCCGCTTTCGATCACGGTCATGCCGCCTTCGTTCACGCTGGTCACGACGGGGCGCTGCTCGACCGTCATGTCCTGCTTCACCACGTAGACATATTGCCCGCCGGGTCCGATCTGGACCGCCTCGGACGGGACGACCACGACCTGCGCCTTGTTGGCCAAGGTCAGGGTGACATTGACCGACTGGCCCGGCGTCAAGCGCTCGGGCTGATTGGCGAACGTGGCCTTCATCTGGATCGTGCCCGTCGAGGTGTCGACGGTGTTGTTCACGAAGGTCAGCTCGCCTTGGACGGGCGCGCCCTTATCGCCTTGCGGCAGCGCTTCGACCATCAAGGTTCCCTCCGACATCCGGCGCTGGATGTCGGGCAGGTTGCGCTCGGGCACGGCGAAGGTGACGTAGATCGGCTGGGTCTGGTTGATCACCACCATCGAGACCGTGTCGTTGGCCTTCACGACGTTGCCCATCTGGATGAGGATGTTGCCGGTGCGGCCCTGAACGGGCGAACGGATCGCGGTGTAGGCCAGCTGGAGCCGCGCATGTTCGACCGCGGCCTCGTCGGACTTCACCGTGGCGGCGGCGCTGGCCGCGTTGGCGACCGCCTGATCGAGCTGTTGCTTCGGCGCGTAATCCTTTTTCGCCAGTTCGGTGTAGCGCCCCAGATCGAGCTTGGCCTTTTCCAGCAGCGCCTTGTCGCGCGCCAACGCCGCCTCGGCCTGCTTCAGATCGGCCTCGAACGGGCGCGGATCGACGGTGAACAGAAGGTCGCCCTTCTTGACCATCTGGCCTTCCTGGAACGCCACCGCCACGATCTGGCCGTCGACGCGGGATTTCACCGAAACGGTCGTGTAGGGCTGGACGCTGCCGATGGTGCGGAAGTTGACCGCCATGTCCTGGCGGCCGGCATCGGCCGCGACGACAGGCGCGCCTTGGGGGCCGGTGGCCGCCTTGGACGCCGGCGAAGAGCCGGTGAAATAGAAATAGAGGCCCGCGCCCAGCGCGACGACAACCGCGGCGGCTATGAACTTCCGCATGGACTTCAACTTCTTAATAAAGACCTGGCCTCCAACGGCCGGAGCGGGGTTGGTCACGCCGGCCGCCCCGGTAGAGCACGGCGCCCAAGAAATTCCCCGCGTTTCTTATAAGGCACCTAACGGCCCTTTCGCCAGTCCGCCAGTTTCATACGGCCCTCCGGCGACATTTTTGCGGCAGCCTCGGCAACCGCCTGTTCGACGGTTTCCACCACCGGCTCGCGAACATCCCGGGCCTCCGCCATGGCCTGCTCCAAAGCAGCCGGGTCGTAAGGCTGGGCCCGCATGGCGGCGCCGACGCGCTCGCGGGCGGCCTGGACGTCTTTGTCCATCCGGTCGAGCTCACCCTTCCGCGCCTGATAGGACGCCTGCAGGATATCCTGGTCGGCCTGCGGCAGGCCGGCGGACATGCGCTGAATCATGCGCTCAAACCAGGGACCTGGAGGCGGCGGCGGCGGCGGCCGCATGTGCCAGGCGATCATCATGCCCGCGAGGAACAGGTTCAGGGCAAGCGAGAGGGCCAGGAAAACCCGCGTCCGGCCGCCCGGACGGACAACGGCGGTGGTCGTCATAGTCCGAAATCCCCCCCGTAGGTGATCGACATCGTGTCGGCCGCGGCGGTCGACACCGGCTCGCCCCAGCCCGACAGGCCGAACAGGAAGCCCAGCACGGCGATGACCGCGAAGAAGGACGCGCGCGGCGCGGTCGAGGCCGCGAGCCGGGCCATGAACGGCGCGGACGCCTGCGGCGCGGCTTGGCGGCGATCCAGCTCGGCCACGATGCGGTCGAAGCAACGTTCGACGGCGCCGTCATCGGCCTTCGCCGGATGATGATCCAACAGACTGTCGAGCGCGGCCGCGCGGCTCCATTCCGTCCGTGCCTCGGGCGAGGCGCTCAGAAGGCTTTGCGCCCGCGTCCAGTCGGCCTCCGGCCAGCGGCGCGCATCGGCGCCATAGGCGTCCAGCAACCGTTTGAAACGTTCCATCGACATGCTCATTCCTCCACCGCCGTCTTGAGGCCCATCGCCGTCAGCCGGTCGCGCACGGTTCGGCGCGCGCGCACCAAAAGCGATTCGAGCGCCGAAACCGATACCGACAAAGCCTGCGCGGCCTCCACGTTGCTCATCTCCTCGAAGTAACACAGCGCCAAAGCGGCTCTTTGCCGCTCGGGCAACTCACCCATCGCCTGGCTCACTAAGCCCGCCATCTGCGTCCGCCACAGATCGTCGCTGGCACTCGGCGCCGGGTCCGCCGGATCACCGGCTTCATCCAGCGGCACGGTGCGCGCCTTGCGTTTCCGGTCGATGCAAAGATTGACCACGATCCGGTGCATCCAGGTCGTGACCTTGGCCTTGCTTCCATCCCACCGGTCGGCATGGGACCAGACACGCAGGAACGCCTCTTGCGCCACGTCCTCGGCCTCGCTGGCGTTTCCCAGGATGCGTGTGGCGACACGCAGAAAGCGCGGCAAGTGGCGGCGCGTAAGCGCGTGGAACGCGCCCCGGTCGCCCTCCGCGATGCGCCCCATGAGCATCTCGTCGGCAACGTCGTTATCCATGCGCGGGCCGCCCCCGCTCCGATCGTCGCGTACCGCGCGCGCTCAATCCGCATCGACATGCCAATCGCGAACTCCCTGGCCTCAGCCGCGACGCGGCGGCGGGCATCGCCCCGCCGCAAACAACAGCGCCGCACCGGCGGCGAGGACGGTCGGTTTCGGCGTCCGGCACGGCGCGGTGGGCATGGGGTCTCTCCCGGCCTTTCAGCCAGCCTCTCCAGAGGCCGGGGGCCGTCCTCAGAGATACGGCGCCCAGACAAAAACCCTGCGGTTTGGGAGGCCGATTTTTGTGGGCAGATTCGCTCAAAATATGGCGCAAACCGGCCGCTCGACCCGCAATACGGTGTGCTGGTCGAAGCGTTGCCGGTAATCGGCCACCGCGGCCTCGATCACCCGCCGCGCGGCGGCCGGGTCCGGAGCCGTAATCAGCACCAATTTCGTGCGTTCGCCGAGGGTTTTCCCGCTGCGCGGATCGCGCCACAGCCCTTTCGCGTCCAGGACCGTCAGCCCGTCCGGGAAGCGCGGGCTCAAGATCTCGTCCATGAATCCTTGCCATTCCGCCTCCGTCACCTCTCCACCCGGCTTGTCGCGGCCGAAATAGACCTCGAAACCCGCCGCGGCCACGGCGGGCGGTGTGCAGGGCGGCGCCTGGGGGACGCAGGCCGCCAACGCCAAAGCGACGCAAACGGCAATACAGCCGATTCTGCCCATCCGTGACCTGGCTCGAAAGGAAACGCCTTGGCACCGTAGCCGCGCCTCTCGCCCTGGGACAAGATCGGCGGGCAACGAAGGAGATGCCCCCGTGGGTCCCCCATCCAAGCCTGCCCGCGCCACCGCCGCGGCCGGTGCCATCGTCGCCCTGGCGGGCATCGCCGCTCTGGCCGTGGCCGGTTTCGGCTATCGCTGGGGCTGGTGGCCGCTGCCCGATGCGTTCGCGATCCTGCGCGCGGGCACCTTCGTGGCGGCCGGCGGCGCTCTGGTTGCGCTGATCGGTGCGGCCTGGAGCTGGCGGCGCGGCGCGCGCGCCCTGGCCGCGCTGGCGCTCGCGATCGGCGTAGCCGGCGCGGGGGCCGCGACGCTGCCTCTGCTTCAGCTCCGCATCGCCAAGAGCGTGCCGCCGATCCACGACATCACGACCGACCCCGCCGATCCGCCGGCCTTCGAGGCCGTGCTGCCTCTGCGCGCGGGCGCCGCCAATAGCGCCCAATACGGCGGCAGCGACGTCGCCGCGCAACAGCACGCCGCCTATCCCGACATTGTCCCGATTCGCCTGGACCTCGCGCCGGACCAGGCCTTCGCCCGCGCGCGCGACACGGCGCGCGCCATGGGCTGGACGATCGCAGCCGCGGACCCCGCGCGCGGGACGATCGAAGCCACGGATCAGACGCTTTGGTTCGGCTTTAAGGACGACGTCGCCGTGCGCGTGCGCGCGGACGGCACGGGCAGCGTGGTCGACGTGCGTTCGCTGTCGCGCGTCGGGCGCAGCGATGTGGGCACGAACGCGCGGCGCATCCGCGCCTATCGCGAGCTTCTGACCGGACGCTGAAACTTCGTCGAGGCCGGTGCGTTAACCGGCACGCAACGGCTTCTGCACGGGCGCCGCGGCCGTGACGAAGCATTGCGCGTTCGTCCACTCGCCGCGCGGATGGGAAGCGACCGTGACGTTGACCTCGCGCTGCGCGCCCGGGCCGATGCGCTGGTCGAACTGGAACGTCTCGTCGTCGACCGCGCGACCCTTCTTGTCGAGAAGAGCGCAACGCACCTCGATTCCTTCCACCGGCACGGCATTGCCGTTGGCGACCACGGCACGCAGACGCAGCTTGTCGGCGCGGTCGGGAGTCAGGTCGTAGCGGACGAAGTCGACCTTGCTCAGATCGAACAGCGTATTGACCGCCGGTTGCAGCATGGGCGGAATCGAAATGGGCGGCATCAATTGCGTGCCCGCGATTGCGGCAACGATCGCGACCACGGCCGTGATGCCCAGAATCCAACGAATGAAACCCATCGAAACCCACCAACAGCGAAAAGGGGCGTCCTTGAATCATGTACGCGCCAGCCTGGCAAGTCCGGCGGCGAGGTGAGTAACCTTGCGGTGTGGCTAAATTGCGGCGGGCCGGGAGAGTAAATAACGGGATTTTTCCCGCCTTCGGTCAGGCCGAAGGCCTTCGAACGCCCATGGGCGAGACGCCCATCGTCTTTCGGAACGAAGCGGAGAACGCACTGATGCTGCGGTAACCGTTGCGCATCGCGACGGCACCGACCGGATCGCCGCGCACGATCGCTTCCATGGCGTTGTGGAACCGCAAACGCCGGCGCCAAGCCGAGAAGGCCATACCCAATTCGCGCTCGAAGGCACGGGCTAGCGTGCGCGGCGAGGCGCCCACCGATGCCGACCAATCCTCCAGCGTGTTCCGCGACGCCGGATTCTCAAGCAACGCGGCGCAAAGTTTTTTGAGGCGTGAATCGCGCGGCAACGGAATGACCAAAGCTTGCCGCTCGGCGCGCCGGATCTCATCGAAGATCAATTCCGCCAGAAAGCCGCCCCGGCCTTTCTTCGCGTAACGGACCGGCTCGGACAGAAGCGCGAGGATCAGCTCGCGCAAAAGCCCCGAGACGATCATGACCGTGGGTGCCGTGGGCAAGCCTCGCGCAACGCCGTTCGCGATATAAAGGGTGCGCATGGCGACCGCGCCGCGCATGCCGATGCGGTGGACGATGCCGCCCGGGATGTACACGGCGCGGTCGGGCGGCACGATCCACGCCTGGCTATCCGTCGTGACGCGCATGACGCCTTCGACGGCAAAGACCAACTGATCCCGCTCGTGCTCGTGCGCGGCGATTTCGTGACGGTCGGGGAAATGCTTGGCCATGGCCGCGACCGGACGCGGCACCCGCTGGTAATCGGTGGGATCGGTGCTGCGGCCCGAAGCGGCGCGGCGTCTGGTCATGCGGATTCCGCCCCTGGCGTGAATTCGATAAAAAATGGCAGGACGACGTGATCGCGCCAAGGCTAATCTCGCCGCCGGCTTCGATTCTTCAAGGCGGATATCGACATGGCCCCGGACCAGAGCGCCACGCAGCGCCCCGAACGTCTCCATTTCTTCCTGCTGAACGTGGGCCATTTCCTGGACCACATGTTCACGCTGATCTTCGCGACCGTGGCGGCGCTCGCGCTCATCCGCGAATGGGGGCTCAGCTACGCGGAGCTTCTGGCCTATGCCGCGCCGGGTTTCTTCGCCTTCGGCCTGTTCTCGCTACCCGCCGGCTGGCTGGCCGACCGCTGGAGCCGCGAGGGCATGATAGCGGTCTTCTTCGTCGGCATCGGCCTGGCCTCGATCGCCACCAGCTTCGTCCGCACGCCGCTCCAGGCCGGCATCGGCCTCTTCACCATCGGCATGTTCGCCGCGATCTATCACCCGGTCGGCTTGGCCCTCGTGGTCGAGAAGTGGAAGAACACCGGCATGCGCCTGGCCGTGAATGGCGTGTGGGGCAACCTGGGTGTCGCCAGTGCCGCGCTCCTGACCGGCTACATGATCGACCATGGCGGCTGGCGCGTTGCTTTCATCCTGCCGGGCCTGGTCTCGATCGCGGTGGGGATTTTCTATGCCGCGACGCAGTGGCCGCGGATCGTCAACCCGCCCGTGCGGCGAAGAAAACCGGAAGGGGCGAAACTGTCGCCCGACTACCGGCGGATCCTGGTGCGCATCTCGATGATCGTGTTCCTGACCACCTCGGTCTCCAGCATCATCTTCCAGGCCACCACCTACGCCCTGCCGAAAATCTTCGACGAGAAGCTGCAGGGCGTCGCCGGCGACTTCGTCGCATGGGTCGATGCCATTCGCGCGGGCTCTCCATCAAGTTCGGCCACCATGGTCGGCGTGCTGGCGTTCTTGGTCTTCGCGGTCGCTTCGCTGGCCCAGCTCGTGGTCGGAGCACTTCTGGACAAGCATGGGCCACGCACGGTGTTCCTGGGCGTGGCCGCCATCCAGGTGGCGTTCTTCGCGCTCATGCCCGGCCAGCTCGACCTGGTGGCGCTGGCGATCGCGCTCGGCTTCATGATCGGCGCCTTCGGCCAAATTCCGATCAACGACTACATGGTGGGCAAGATGGCCAGCGGCGATTTCCGCGCGCGCGTCTATGGCGTGCGTTATGTGGTCAGCTTCACCTCGCTGGCCATCGCCCTACCCTTCATCGGCGCGATCCATGCGCGCTGGGGCTTCGACACGCTGTTCATCGTTCTGGCCGGTTGCGCGGCCTTGATCCTCTGCGCGGTGCTTCTTCTGCCGCGCCGGCTGCCAAACCCGGATGCCTATGCGATGCCGGCGGCAAAGCCGGCGGAATAGAAGATACGCGCCGCGGGGAGATTCCCGCGGCGCGCGCTCCGTCTTTCGGTCCGGTCAGCCGGCCTTCTTCTCCTGGCCGCGCTTGTGGTGCGGCGCCATGAACTTCTCCGACGCGATCTGCTTCTGCTCATCGTTGAGCTGGGAATAGAGCGGGCGGAACGCGGTCAGAAGACGCTCCGAGTTCTGTGCCCGCAGCTTGGCCCACTGGTCGCGCGATTCCATGCGCTTGAGCGCGTCGGTCTCTTTGCCGCCGGCCTTCTTCGCGTCGGCCGCCGTCCGCGTGGCATTGGCGTTCGCGCGCATCGCGTCGGCCACGGCGTTCCACGCCGGCGTCTGCGCCTCCGTGATCTTCAACTCGCCCTTGAGCGCTGCGAGCTTCTGGTCGACCTTCTGCGGGTCCATCATGCCGTGCGCGGCACCCTGCTCGCGGGGAGCCTGGTTCGCGGCAAGAACGGAGCCCGCGCTGCCGAGAAGCAACATGGCGACTCCACCGGCTACGACGGCGGATTTTAGGGTCTGGCGAATCGTGACGGACATTCATCATCTCCTTGGGTGTCGGCCATGCCTGCACCAGGCGGCCATCACACCGGTATACGCGCCGCGCCATGAGAGCCTGCGTGACTTTGGTCAAAGAATTCGACGCGTTCGCGCGCAGGAATTTGACGGCTGGTGCGTATGCGGCGGGCCGTGCGTTTGCCCGCTCTCGCACGCGCTGATACCGTCTTGGACATGAGCGATATGGACGAAACCGGACAAGCGAAGGCTTGGCTCGCGAAGTTTGGCGAGGCGCTGGAACGCCGCGACGTTTCCGCGACAACCGCGCTGTTCGAAGAAACCGGTTACTGGCGCGACCTCATCGCGTTCACGTGGAACGTCAAGACGATGGAGGGTCGCGCCGATATCGCGTCCATGCTGGGCGCCACCCTGGACCGCGTGCGGCCCACCGCCTGGCGCGTCGATGGGCCGGCGACAAAGTCGGGCGGGATCGTCGAAGCTTGGCTCGCCTTCGAGACCGCGACCGGGCGCGGCAAAGGCTTGGTTCGCCTCAAGAATGGGCGGTGCTGGACCCTTCTGACCGCGATGACGGAGCTCAAGGGGTTCGAAGAGCCGCGCGGGCCGATGCGCGCGAAGGGTACGGAGCACGGCGCGTTCAAGAACCGCAAGAACTGGCTTGAGCGAAAGTCCGACGAGGAGGCGGCGCTCGGCTATGAGCGCCAGCCTTACTGCCTGATCATCGGTGGCGGACAGGGCGGCCTGGGCTTGGGTGCGCGGCTCAAGCGGCTTGGCGTGCCGACCTTGATCGTCGACAAGCTGGCGCGGCCCGGCGATGCGTGGCGGCGGCGCTATCACTCGCTCTGCCTGCACGATCCGGTCTGGTACGACCACATGCCGTATTTGCCGTTCCCGGATCATTGGCCGGTCTTCACGCCCAAGGACAAGATGGGCGACTGGCTCGAGATGTATTGCCGAACGATGGAGCTGAACTACTGGCCTTCGACGGAATGCCAGAGCGCGGCTTATGACGAGGCCGCGCGCGAATGGACCGTGGTCGTCCAGCGCGACGGAAAGAAAGTCACCCTGCGGCCGAAGCAGCTCGTGCTCGCCACCGGCATGTCGGGGGTTCCCAAGACGCCCGAGATCCCCGGCGCCAAGACATTCCAAGGGGCACAACACCATTCCAGCGCGCATCCCGGCGGCGCCATGTTCCGCGGCCGGAAATGCGTGGTCATCGGCTCGAACAACTCGGCGCACGATATCGCGGCCGATCTGTGGGAGCACGATGCCGACGTGACCATGGTGCAGCGCTCGCCGACTCTCGTGGTGCGCTCCGAAACGTTGATGAAGCTGGCGATCGGCCGGCTTTATTCGGAAGAGGCCCTGGCGGCCGGCATCACGACGGAGAAGGCGGATTTCCTGGGCGCCTCGGTACCCTTCCGGCTGGCGCCGCAATTCCAACGGCCGATTTTCGAACGCATCCTGGAGCAGGACGCGACGTTCTACGAGCGCCTGCGCGCGGCGGGCTTCATGCTGGAGTTCGCGGACCATTCCGGCCTGGGCACGATGTATCTCCGGCGCGGCTCGGGCTACTACATCGATGTCGGCGCCTCCGAACTGGTCGCCGACGGCCGCATCAAGCTGAAAAGCGGCGTCGAGGTCTCGGCCATCAAGCCGCGCTCCGTCGTCTTCAGCGACGGCAGCGAGGCCGAAGCCGATCTTATCGTCTATGCGACCGGCTATGGTTCGATGAACGGCTGGGCCGCCCAGCTGATTTCACAGTCGGTCGCGGACAAGGTCGGCAAATGCTGGGGGCTCGGCTCGGACACCAGAGCCGACCCGGGACCGTGGGAAGGCGAGCCGCGCAATATGTGGAAGCCGACGCGGCAAGAGGCGCTTTGGTTTCATGGCGGCAACCTGATGCAGTCGCGCTTCTACTCGCAATTCCTGGCGCTGCAGCTCAAGGCGCGCATGGAGCAGATCCCCACGCCCGTCCATGGGCTTTCCGAGGTGTTTCACCGCGAATAAAAAGCTGGAGCGGGTGAAGGGAATCGAACCCTCGTCGTGAGCTTGGGAAGCTCCTGCTCTACCATTGAGCTACACCCGCATGGGGCCGGATTATAAGGCCGCCGGGCCGGGCCGCAACCGCACCCGAATCCGCCCGCAGCCGCCCGAACACGGAAAATTGAAGCGCCCCGCGATTGTGCCCCGGAAGGGCTGGCGATTTAATGACGCCATGGCAGCCGCGGCTCTCCTCGACCCGTCCAAGTTCCGCGATCCCGTCCTGACGGCGCGCGGCGAGCGGCGCGCGCATGTCGTGCCAACGGCGCTCGAAACGCTGTGGTTCAACACGGGCACGCTGTGCAACGTCACCTGCGAGAACTGTTATATCGAATCGAGTCCGCGCAACGACCGGCTGGTCTATCTGACTGCGGCCGACGTCGCGCTCTATCTCGACGAGATTGAACGCGAGCGCCTGGGCACACGCGAGATCGGTTTCACGGGCGGCGAGCCTTTCATGAATCCCGAGATGCCCGCGATGATGGCTGCGGCGCTGGAGCGCGGCTACCGGGTGCTGGTGCTGACGAACGCCATGCGGCCCATGATGCGCCGGACCGACGCGCTGACAGCCCTGCAACGCGAGCACGGCGCGCGCCTGACCATGCGGGTGTCGCTGGACCATCACACCAAGGGCGGACACGAAGCCATGCGCGGCCCGCGCAGTTGGGCGCCGGCGCTGAAAGGCATCGGCTGGTTGGTGACGAACGGTTTCACGCTCCACATCGCCTCGCGCCAACCACCGGACGAATCCGAGGCCGAGGCGCGCGCGCATTTCGCACGTCTGTTCGCCGAGATCGGCGCGCCTGTCGATGCACGCGACCCGCGCACGCTGGTGCTGTTTCCCGAAATGGATGCGCGGCTCGACGTGCCGGAGATCACCGAGCAATGCTGGGGCATCTTGAAGCGCGACCCGGCTTCGGTGATGTGCGCCACCTCGCGCATGGTGGTGAAGCGCAAAGGCGCGGCACGGCCGTCCGTCGTGGCCTGCACCCTCCTGCCCTATGACAAGCCGTTCGACCTGGGCCCGTCTTTGGCGGGTGCTCTGCGGCGGCCCGTCGCCCTCAATCACCCCCATTGCGCGCGGTTCTGCGTCCTGGGCGGCGCCTCCTGCAGCGCGTAAAGTACACGGCTTGACAGGCCCGGCCCTGCCGCACTAATCCTAGGCCTACGTGGTGATTTGGCCCGACCGGCTTGCGGCCACGTTAAACAAACAGCTAAAGAGGTCGGAGCGAGATACGCCCTGACCTTTCATTTGGTCGGGGTTTTTTGTTGCCCGCGCGACGGGCGGCGGAGGCTCGCATGGACGGAAGCGAAAAGACCGGCACGAAAAAGAAGCCCGATCCCGCCAAATGGCGGGCGCAGACGCGCCTGGTGCGCGGCGGGCTGGAGCGCAGCGGTTTCCACGAAACCAGCGAAGCGCTCTACATGACCTCGGGCTA
>CADEGL010000015.1:39342-47953 GCA_902826885.1 uncultured Alphaproteobacteria bacterium
TTCATCATCTCCGAGCTTCTGCCGCGCTATGGCGTCGAGACCGAGCTGGTCGACGGCACGGATCTGGATCAGTGGCGCAAGGCGCTGAAGAAGAAGACCAAGGCCATCTTCTTCGAGACGCCGTCCAACCCGCAGCTCGAGATCATCGACGTGCGCGCGGTGTCGAAGCTGGCGCACGAAGCCGGCGCCTGCGTCGTGATCGACAACGTCTTCGCCAGCCCGGTCTTGCAGCAGCCGCTGGAGCTGGGCGCGGACGTGGTGGTCTATTCCGCCACCAAGCATATCGACGGCCAGGGGCGGAGCCTCGGCGGCGTCATCCTGTCCACCAACGAGTTCGCGCAAACGAACCTGAAGGATTTCCTGCGCCACACGGGCCCGGCGATGAGCCCGTTCAACGCCTGGCTCCTGCTCAAGGGGTTGGAGACGCTGGAGCTGCGCGTCACGCGCCAAATGGAGAACGCGCGCACGATCGCGAACTTCCTGTCGAAGCAAAACAAGCTGCGCCGCGTGCTGCATCCGGACCTGGCGTCCCATCCGCAGCATGCGCTCGCCAAGAAGCAGATGAAGGGCGGCGGCACGGTCGTCGCCTTCGACCTGGACGGCGGCAAGCCGGCTGCGTTCCGCTTCCTGAACGCCCTGCGGCTGATCGACATCTCGAACAATCTGGGCGACGGCAAAAGCCTGGTCACCCATCCGGCGACGACGACCCATCAGCGCCTGCCCATCGAGGACCGCGAGCGGCTGGGCATCACCGAGGGGCTGGTGCGCCTGTCGGTCGGCCTCGAGGACCCGGCCGACGTCGAGGACGACCTGGCGGCGGCGCTGAAAGCGGTCTGAAGCCCCTTTCGAAAACACGGGTTTACCCATATGGACAAGGGCTTAGGCGAGGACTAAACCACTAGGCCTCGACCCGCGTAGGATCGTCACCAGGCGCCCTTGGGCGCGGAAATAGGCCATGTATCAGGCGAAGACCCGGAACATCGAGATCACGGTGAAGCCCGTCTACTTGGAGGACCAATCGTCCCCCGAGGAGAGCCATTACGTCTGGGCCTATCAGGTGAAGATCGAGAACCAGGGCGGCGAAAAGGTCCAGCTGCTGAACCGCTATTGGCGCATCGTCGACTCCCTCGGCCGCGTGCAGGAAGTGCGCGGCGCGGGCGTGGTGGGCGAGCAGCCGGTGCTCGAGCCGGGCGAATCGTTCGAGTACACCAGCGGCACGCCGCTGCCGACATCGTCGGGCATCATGGGCGGCACCTACGAGATGGAAGGGCCGGGCGGCGAACGCTTCGCGGTCACGATCCCCACCTTCTCGCTCGACACGCCGGACGCGACGGCGAAGAAACTGCACTGACAAGCGACGGATCGGCGATGGACATGAAATCTCCCCGCAACGCCAAGGCCCGCAACGGCGGCAAGCGCATCGCCAAACCCAGCCGCGCCGAGGCCGAGAAGGCCGTGCGCACCCTGATCGAATGGGCCGGCGACGATCCCGACCGCGAGGGTCTCTTGGACACGCCCGCGCGCGTCGTGCGTGCCTACGAGGAGTTCTTTGCCGGTTACGATTCGGACCCGGTGCAGATTCTGCGCACCACGTTCGAGGAGACCAACGGCTACGACGAGATGATCGTCCTGCGCGACATCCGCTTCAATTCGCACTGCGAGCACCACATGGTGCCCATCGTCGGCCGCGTGCATGTCGGCTATCTGCCCAACAAGCGCGTCGTCGGCATCAGCAAGATCGCGCGGCTGGTCGACGCCTTCGGCCGGCGCCTGCAGATCCAGGAAAAGCTGACCACCCAGATCGCCAATTCGATTCAAGAGGTGTTGGAGCCCCAAGGCGTCGGCGTGGTGGTGGAAGGTTCGCACCAATGCATGACCACGCGCGGCGTGACCAAGCCCGGCGCGGCGCTGGTGACCAGCCGCATGCTGGGCGTCTTCCGCAGCGATCCGACCACGCGGCGCGAATTCCTCAACATGATCGGTAACCCGACGGGCCCCGTCGTCTGACATACCCGGGCCGAACGGCTCCCAAACCGACAACGCGGAGATAGACCATGGCCGACCTTGCTCCGCGCGCGATGATCGAGCGTTTGGTCGGCTTCGACACGGTCTCGTCGAAATCCAACCTGGCCCTCATCGAGTTCGCGGCGAACCATCTGGACGGGCTCGGCATCAAGGCCTCTCTCGTCCACGACGCCGGGCATACCAAGGCCAACCTGTTCGCGACCATCGGCCCTGACGCGCCCGGCGGCGCCTGCCTGTCCGGTCATACGGACGTGGTGCCCGTGGCGGGCCAGCCGTGGGACACCGACCCGTTCAAGATCGTGGAGAAGGACGGCAAGCTTTACGGCCGCGGCTCCTCGGACATGAAGAGCTTTCTGGCCATCGCATTGGCGCTGGTGCCCGAGATGAAGGCCGCGCGCATGAAGCGGCCGATCCACCTCGCGCTGTCCTTCGACGAGGAGGTCGGCTGTCTGGGCGCGCCCTTGATGATCAAGGAGTTGGGCAAGACCCTGCCCAAGCCTTCGCTGGTCGTGATCGGCGAGCCCACGTTGATGAAAGTGGTCAACGCGCATAAGGGCTCGTTCGCCTACTGCACAACCGTGACCGGCCTGGAAGCCCATTCCAGCGCCACCCATAAGGGCGTCTCGGCGATCCAGTATGCGGCGGAGATCATCCATTTCATCAACGCCATGGCCGACGAGTTCAAGCTGCGCGCCAAGCCCGGCGTCGAATTCGAGCCGCCCTACACGACCTTGAGCGTCGGCATCATCGAGGGCGGCACCGCGATCAACATCATCTCACGCGAATGCCGGTTTCACTGGGACGTGCGGCTGATGCCGGGCGGCTCGCTGGACGAGATCGAGGGACGCCTGCGCGAATTCATCGCCAAGGACATCCTGCCCAAGATGCGGGCGGTCGAACCCAATGCCAGCGTCTCGACGGAAAAACTGTTCGGCGTGCCGGGCTTGGCCCCCGAGCCCAATTCGCCGGCCGAGCAATTGTGCTTCCGCCTGACCGGCGCGAATTCGACCACCGTGATCGCCTTCGGCACCGAAGGCGGCCAGTTCCAAGAGGCGGGCATCCCGACCGTCGTGTGCGGTCCCGGCTCCATCCAGGTGGCGCACAAGCCCAACGAATATATTTCCCTGGAACAAGTCGAAGCGGGCATCGGTTTCCAACGCCGCCTGATCCAGTGGGCCACCGAAGCCTGATCGTCATTTTCGTTTCGTAACTTTCCGATCGCACAGTCTTTGCGAGGACACACCATGGCCAAGAAAAAGATCGCCGTCATCGTCGGCAGCCTGCGCAAAGGCTCCTACAACCGCCTGGCCGCCAAGGCATTGATGGCGCTGGCGCCGGCCGATCTCGACTGCGAGATCGTCGAGATCGGACAGCTTCCTTTCTATAACGAGGACACCGACGGCGATGCGGCGCCCGCGGCCTGGCACGACTTCCGCGCCAAGATGAAGACCGCCGACGCGGTCCTGTTCATGACGCCGGAATACAATCGCTCGGTGCCCGCCGCGCTCAAGAACGCGATCGACGTGGGTTCGCGCCCCTACGGGCAGAGCGTATGGAACGGCAAGCCGGCCGCGATCATGAGCGTCTCGCCCGGCGCCATCGGCGGTTTCGGCGCCAACCACCATCTGCGCCAATCGCTGGTCTTCCTGAACATGCCCGCCATGCAGCAGCCCGAGGCCTATGTGGGCGGCGCGGCCAAGCTGTTCGACGATAAGGGGAATTTGGCCAGCGAGCAGACTCAGAAGTTCTTCACGACCTTCATGGAAACCTATGCGGCGTGGGTGCGGACCCACACCGCGAAATAGCCGCGCAACCGCAGCTTTTCTTAAGCCAACGCTCAATATTTCTTGTGCGGGGTTCAGGGACGGACGGCCCTAGATTGCGGCCGCCCGCAACCTAGATGACCGCCCATGTCCCGCCGCCTGCCCCCGCTGAACTCGCTGCGCGTCTTCGAGGCCGTCGCCCGCCACCTGAGCATCACCAAGGCGGCCGACGAGTTGAGCGTGACGCCCGCCGCCGTGAGCCACCAGGTGAAAACCCTGGAGGATCATCTGGGCGTGCCGCTGTTCCACCGGGTCAATCGCAACCTCTTGCTGACCGACGCGGGCCAGGCCTGCCTTCCGGGCATCCGGGAAGGCTTCGAGCGCCTATCCGCGGCGATCCAGGAGATCGACAATCTGGGCGAGGCCGGCATCCTGAGCGTCAGCGTGGCGCCCTCCTTCGCCGCCAAGTGGCTGGTGCCGCGCCTGGACAGCTTCGCCGCCCAGCATCCCGACATCGACGTACGCGTCTCGGCCTCGATGCATCTAATGGATTTCGAGCGCGACAATGTCGACCTCGCCATCCGCTATGGCGCGGGCCGCTATCCCAACCTTCAGGTCGAGCGCCTCTTGAAGGAAGAGGTGTTTCCCGTCTGCAGCCCCAAGCTGTTGGAAAGCGACGAGCCCCTGTCCTCGCCCGACGGCTTGCGTCATCACACGCTGTTGCACGATGACAGCCCGGAGGACGATATCTCCTGCCCGACTTGGCCCATGTGGCTGAAGGCGGCGGGGATTACCGACGTGGACGGCGCGCGGGGTCCGCGCTTCAACCAGTCGAGCCTCGTGATCGAAGCCGCCGTGCTTGGCCGCGGCGTGGCCATGGCCAAGGCCCATCTGGCGGCGGCCGATCTAGCGGAGGGACGCCTGGTGAAGCCGTTCAAGGGCTCGCTGCCGGTCGACTTCGCCTATTACATCGTCTGCCCGGAGGCCAAGCTGAAGCTGCGGAAGGTGAGCGTGTTCCGCGACTGGCTGCGCGAGCAAGCCGAGGGGCACTGAGACGCGCTATTCCGCGGCGCGCGTGCCCTGCTCCAGGAATTCGACCGTGCCCTTCTCGTTGTCGGTCACGGCGAAGACGGTGAAGTAGCGGATCTCCGGCTCCATGCCGTAACGGTCGACGATGCCCTTGAGCCATGGCCCGCCGTAGAAGGCCTTGGCATCCTCCAGCGTGCGCCATTGGTAGACGCCGCCCGCGTCGCCGCGCGCGCTCCAGATGAAATGCTTGCTGATCAGGCCCTTGGCCGAGCGGAACCCCGGCGCGATCTTCTCGAAATGGGCGCGGCAGGCTTCGCGGTCGATCGCGGGCGGCAACTTATACTGGACGATCGCGGTGATCATGGCGGATTCCTCACCAAGTAGCGTCGAGGCCGAGAAGCGAGAGGACCTCGTGACGCAGTTCGGCCAGCCGCGGATCGCCGCGGTGGCGCGGATAGGGCAAATCGTTCGCGACCTCGGCCTTGATGCGGGCCGGACGGTCGCTCAACACGACGACGCGGCTGGCAAGAAGCAGCGCTTCCTCCACGTCGTGGGTGACGAGAAGCGCGGTGAAGCCCTTGCGCTGCCACAACGAGACCAGCTCGCTCTGCATCGTCAAGCGGGTCAGCGAATCGAGCTTGCCGAGCGGCTCGTCGAGGATGAGAAGTTGCGGATCGTTGACGAGCGCGCGCGCCAGCGCCGCGCGCTGGGCCATGCCGCCGGACAATTGGTGCGGATAGACGCGCGCGAATCCGTCGAGCCCGACCAGGCGCAGCGCGTCGCCCACGCGGTGGCGCTGGCTGCGCAGGAGGCCGCGCGCCTCCAAACCCACGGAGACGTTGCCCTCGACCGTACGCCAGGGATAGAGCGTCGGGTCCTGGAACACGACCACGCGCGAAGGGTGCGGCCCCAAGACCGGCGCGCCGTCGAACAGGATGCGGCCCGCGCGCGGCGGCTCCAATCCCGCGACCAGGCGCAGAAGGGTCGACTTGCCGCAACCGCTCGGGCCCAGAAGCGCCACGAACTCACCGGGCGCCACGTCCAGATCGATGTCATCGAGCACGGGCAGCGGCGTGCCCTCGATGTCGAATTCATGGCTGACGCCGCGGATCGCGAGCGGCGCGCCGGCCGCGGTGTCTTCCGTCAAGGCGGCAACGGCTACCATCGCACCAATCCCTTTTGCCAAGCCAACAGCCGGTCGCGCAGGCGGAACAAGAGCGTGATCAGCCCAGACGCCGCCAGCGCCATGACGATCAGCGCCGCGTACATGTTGGCGTAGGCGGCCCAGCCCTGCGCCCATTGCAGGTACCAGCCGAGGCCCGCTTTCACGCCCAGCATCTCGGCCACCACCAGCACGGCGAAGGATGCGCCCATGCCCATGAACAGGCCGACGAAGACATGCGGCATGGCGGCGGGCACGGCCACGCGCAAAATGAGGAAGCGCGGACGCGCGCCGAGCGTGCGCGCGATGTCGTAATAGGCACTGTTCACGCTGGCGACACCCGACCAGGTCAGGATCGCGACCGGAAAGCCGGTCGCCAACGCGACCAAGAACGTGCTGGCGCTCCAGCTCGATGGGAAGACGAAGAAGGCGATGGGTAACCACGCCGTCGCCGGCAAGGGGCCGACAAACCGCAACACAGGATGCACCCAATAAGCGGCCGCGCGCGACCAGCCGATCGAAACACCCGTGAGGAAACCCGCGACCGCGCCGATGACGTAGCCGCCGGCCAAAAGCCAGCCCGAATGCCAGATGCTTTCGCCGAGCTTCGGCCAATCGTCGAGGAAGACCTCGAGAATGGCCTGGGGCGGCGGGAAAAACGGCATCGGCAGGATCTCGTACTTCGCCGTGACGAGCTGCCAGACCGTGAGAAGAACCGCGACGGCGACGAGGCGCGGCGATGAAACGCGCAACCGCTCGTCCAAGCGCGGCAACACCCGGCCCAAGATTCCAGCCAGAATCAAGGCAAGGCCGATCGCGGCCAGCAGTGCGGCATACGCGGCCGTATAGGGCCAATCGCCCTGCTCCGGCAGAAGATAGGTGAGAGCGCCCGCGCCGAGCCAAGCCAGCCCCGCCGCGGCCACGCGCGCGAACGAGGGGGCGCGGGCGGCGGAGCCGGCGAGATACGCCGCCGGCTCCTCTCGGATGGTCTCGCTGGTCACGAACGCGGCCTCATGGAGGTCAGCTGAGAACGTTGGCATAGACGCGATCCGCGAACTTGGTCGTGTCCGTGCTCGGCTTGATCACGTTCACCACTTTCAACTCGTCGGCATAGGCCTTGATCTGGCCCTTCAGCTCATCGCCGGTGATCTGGTCGTGGTGCGCGTGGCTTTGCAGCATGGTCGTAAGATCCGCGACCGAACCCTTGCCGCCGTAGTCGGAGAACAGCGTCGCCGCGTCCTTCGGATTCTTGGCGACCAGTTCACCGGCCTCCAGCACCGCGCGCGTCAGCGCGGCCGCCGCGGCACGGTTCTCGCGGATCAGGCTGCCGCGCACGGCCAAGACGCAGCAGGTGCGTTGGGCGTATTCGCCGGACAGGTTGGTCGCGATCTCGACCAGCCGCTCGTCCCTCAGGAACAGCCAGGTGCGCGGGTCGTTGTCGGTCAGCGCTTGGGCCTCGCCCTTCTCGATGGCCAGCGGCAGAAGGTCGGGCGGATAGACGCGCCACTGCACGTCCTTGTCCGGATCGATGCCGTTCTTGCCCAACACGACGGAAAAGAAGTTCTTGCCCGGGCTGCCCATGTCGGCGACCGCGATGGTCTTGCCGCGCAGCGACTGGATCGAAGTGGTGCCCGCCGCCTTGGAGCCGATCAAGCGCAAGCAGCCGCCATGGACGCCCGCCGTGATCTTCACGTCGAAGCCCTGCTCCAGCGGCTTGATCCAGCGCAGCGCCATGCCGATGCCGGCATCGGCCTTGCCCGTGGCGATGGCTTCCAAAAGCTGCTCGGTCGAGCCGCCGAAATTGACGAACTCCACGTCCAGCTTGTTCTTGGCGAAGATGCCGCGCTCCTTGGCGACCGGGGCCGAGGCCGTGCAGATGGCAGTGGCGTTCCAGGCCAGGCTGAGCTTGGTGGTCCCCGCAGCACCCGCCGTGGCCGCCATCACGCGGCCACCGAGCGACCCCGCCGCAGCCGTGGCGCCCAAGGCGCCCGCCGCCAGCAAGAGGTGGCGCCGCGTCAGGCGGCCATTCGCCTCAGGGTCGAATTCGTTCCCCGCCATCGTCCAAATCCTTTCCGAAAGGGCATGCCGCAATGCGGTACGCACGGCCGGAAGGTGTGTTACGCGGGCGACCGGGACAAATTCGTAATATTGAAGAAGACGTTTAGATTTTCTCACGGAAGCGGCGGTGGCATTCTGCGCCCTTCACCCGCCTGGCCCAGGAGCATGAAAAAGTGAAACGCAAACCCGTCGCCACCGGCCTGCCGCAACTCAAGGCGCCCCTGGAATGGGCCACCATCGCGGACGGCGTGCTCTATACGGCGCAAGTGCCCATCAAGCCCGACGGCGGTATCGAAACGGGCGGCGCGGTGGCACAGGTCGACCAAACGCTGCGTAATCTCAAGCAAACCATGGAAGCCGCGGGCGGCGGCATGGACGACGTCACGCAATGCGTCGTCTATCTGACCGACGCCAAGCATGGGCCCGCGCTGAACGAAGTTTGGCCGCGCTATTTCAAGGCCCCCTATCCCAACCGCGCCACCGTCATCGTGACCGCGCTGGTGGTGCCGGGCATCGTGGTCGAAATCGTCGCCCACGCGCATATCGGCGCGTGACATGCCGCGCCGGCGGGCCA
>CADEGL010000015.1:48053-69883 GCA_902826885.1 uncultured Alphaproteobacteria bacterium
GCCAAGCGCAGCGCGGTCGAAGGCGAAGCCGAGCAGTTCCGCGAAGCCTTGATCAACGCGATTTCACACGACCTCCGGACTCCGTTATCCGCCATCATCGGTTCCGCCAGCGCGTTGCAGATGGGCGGCGCGCAAATGAACACCCGCGCGCAAACCGACTTGATCGCGACGATCCGGGAAGAGGCCGACCACCTGAACGCGGTGATCGCCGACGTGCTGGATCTGTCGCGCATCCGCGCGGGCGCCATCCGGCCGCGGCAAGAGACGGTCGAGTTGACGGACGTTTTGGCCGCCGCCCTGCGTCAGACGCAGCAGGTCTTGGCCGGCCACAATATCGTGATCGACATGCCGGATGATTTGCCCATGGTGGCCGTCGATCTGTCCTTGATGCGCCGCGCCCTGGTCAATCTTCTGGAAAACGCCGCCAAGTACTCAACCGCCGGGGCGGACATCCGGATTTCCGCGGCCGCGGACGGCGGCAAGGTCTATCTGGACGTGACCGATGGGGGCGTCGGAATCGACCCGGCCGAATTGACGCGGATTTTCGACCAATTCTATCGCGCCGCCCAGCGCGCCAAGGACGTGCCGGGCAGCGGGCTTGGCCTCGCTATTTGCCGCGCATTCGTGGAAGCTAATGGCGGGCGGGTGGAGGCCATGAGCCAGGGCCGCGGTTTGGGTGCCACATTTCGGGTGACCCTGCCGACGGCCAAGGAGCGCATGGATTTTCTAACGGACGAGAACGATGAATAGAGCGCGAGAGACGATTTTGGTGGTGGACGACGAACCGCAGATCCTGCGGTTCATGGCAACGGGCCTGGGTGCCCACGATTACAGCGTGGCCACCTCGGCCTCGGGCGCGGACGGATTGCGTTTGGCGGCGACCGCCCGGCCGGATTTGGTGGTCCTCGATCTGGGCCTGCCCGACATGGACGGATTCGCCGTCCTGCAACGTTTGCGGGAGTGGTCCAAGGTTCCGGTGATCATCCTGTCCGTGCGCTCACATGAGGGCGAAAAGGTCCGCGCGCTGGACGTTGGCGCGGACGATTACGTGGTCAAGCCGTTCGGCATGGCCGAGCTTTTGGCTCGCATTCGCGCCGCGCTGCGCCGCCGCGTCCGGGAAGAAGCGGCGGAGCCCGTCTTCCAAACCGGCGGCCTCGAGGTCGATCTGATTCGGCGGACGGTGGCCGTCGACAGCGCGCCCGTGAAGTTGTCCGCCAAACAATACAAGCTGCTGCAGATCCTCGTCGCCCACGCCGGCAAGGTGGTGACCCATCACCAGCTCTTGACCGAGATCTGGGGACCGGCGCACGCGAATGACGTGCACTATCTGCGCATTTTCGTCCGCAAGCTGCGGATGAAGATCGAGCCGGAGCCGAGCCAGCCGCGTTATCTGGCCACCGAGCTGGGCGTGGGTTATCGCCTTCGGACCCAGGATCAAATCGACGGCGGATTCTAAAGCGCCTTTCGAGGCTTCGTTACGTAGAAGTTATGTAGCGATCCCCAATCGCGAATGGATCGGTTATGCGCGCTGCCCCCACTCTGCTTGCATAGCAATAACAAAGCGGCGTGAGCCGCCGGTCCGGCGAAAATTGCTGGAAAAAGGGGGCTCCCGCCAGCCACGGGGGGATATATGGCTGCTACTGCACAGGCCGCCGCTCATGGTCGGCACGTCACCAAGGCCGAAGAGCGGAAAGTTATCTTTGCGTCGTCTCTCGGCACTGTCTTCGAGTGGTATGACTTCTACCTCTACGCCACGCTGGCGCCGTTTTTCGCATCCCTGTTCTTTCCGCCCGGCAACAATACAGCGGCGCTTCTGGCGGCCTTCGCCACCTATGCGGCGGGCTTCCTGGTGCGGCCGTTCGGCGCGATCGTTTTCGGCCGCCTGGGCGATCTGGTGGGACGCAAATACACCTTCCTGATCACCATCGTCTTCATGGGCGCCTCGACCTTCGCGGTCGGCCTTTTGCCGACCTATAGCTCGATCGGCGTTCTGGCCCCTGTCCTCCTCGTCACGCTGCGCCTGGTTCAAGGCCTGGCGCTCGGCGGCGAGTATGGCGGCGCCGCGACCTATGTGGCCGAACACGCCCCGAACAACAGGCGCGGCTATGCCACGAGTTGGATTCAGACGACGGCCACGCTTGGCTTCTTCCTGTCGCTCCTGGTCATCGGCGTCTGCCGTACCCAGCTCGACGCCGATGTGTTCAAGGAGTGGGGCTGGCGCGTGCCGTTCCTGCTTTCACTGATCCTATTGGTCTTTTCCGTCTATATCCGGATGCGTCTGCAGGAATCGCCGATCTTCAAGCAGATGCAGGCCGAGGGCCGCGGCTCCAAGTCGCCGCTCAAGGACAGCTTCTTCAAGTACCCCAACAACAAATACGTGCTTCTCGCCCTGCTCGGCGCCACCGCCGGCCAGGGCGTGGTCTGGTACACGGGTCAGTTCTATGCCCTGTTCTTCCTGACCATCACGCTCAAGCTCGATTACCTGACGACCTATGGGCTGATCGGCTTGGCGCTTCTCATCGGTACGCCGTTCTTCATCTTCTTCGGCTGGCTGTCGGACAGGATCGGGCGTCTCAAGATCATCCTGGCAGGCTGCTTGATCGCGGCCTTGACCTACTTCCCGCTGTTCCAAGGCCTGACGCACTACGTCAACCCGGCGCTCGAGAAGTTCCAGCAGACGACGAAGATCACGGTGGCCGCGGACGATTGCAGCTTCCATATCTTCATCTTCCCCGGCACGCGCTTCACCGATTGCGACAAGGCGAAGGACTTCCTGACCAAGTCCGGGCTTTCGTTCGAATCGATACCGGCCGTGGCGGGCGAGGCCGTCGTCACCAAGATCGGCGACACCGAGATCAAGGGCTGGAACGCAGACGCCTACAAAGCCGCCCTTGCCTCCGCCGGCTATCCGGCCAAGGCGGATCTGTCGCAGGTCAACTACGTCATGACGATGGTCATCCTCGTCATCATGTTGATCTACGTCACGATGGTATACGGGCCGATCGCGGCATTCTTGGTGGAGTTGTTCCCAACCAAGATCCGCTACACGTCGATGTCGCTGCCGTACCATATCGGCAATGGCTGGTTCGGCGGCATGTTGCCGCTCTTGGCAACGGCCATGGTGGCCGCGTCGGGCGACATCTACTACGGGCTCTGGTACCCGATCGTGGTGGCGATCATGTCGGTGATCGTCGGCATCCTATTCCTCCGCGACACGCGGAAGAACGATATCGGCCTCTAGGGGCGGCCGGTCCGGCGTTTACGAAGGCTTAATTTGAGACCCCGCCGGGCGGGTGGTACCAAACAAATGCCTTGAAACGGGCATTCTTCATGAACTGACCCGCTCCCCCAAAGGGAGCGGGTCTTTTTTTATCCGCGCGCCTTGGCCGCGACCCGGGCCACGAACTTGGGGACGTCGATCACGAAACGCTCGTGGAAACCCGCGCCGATGACGTCTTTCTCATCGCGGCATTCGACCTTGAAGCGCAGGCGCCGCCCCTCGACCGAAACCAGCTCTACTTCGGCCGTGACCGCCATGCCCACGGGCGTGGCGGCGGAATGGCTCATGTCCACATGGACGCCCACGCTGCCCTGCCCTGGCGCCAGGTAGGGCTTCATCCCCTCGATGCAGGTGGCTTCGACGAAGCCCACCATGTAGGCGGTGGCGAAGACAGGCGGCATGTCTCGGAATTCGCCGAAAGCGGGCGAAACCTCCGGCACCGTCAGACCGGGATCGACCTTGATCGTCTTCGCGTGCTTCAGCCCGACCTTCAAATCCGCCATGGCGGCGCCTCCCCTTTTGCGCGCGCCAGTGTGCCAGCGGCGCGCAACGCGCGGAAGCGCGGCGTCAGCGCAAGAAGGGCCGCAGATGGGCCTGGATGTTGGTTTCAAGCTGGGCGTTGATCTGCTTCATCATCGCCTCGGTCATGTCGAACCAGATCTGTTCGGTCTGGTTGATGGTGGCATCCTCCGGCGCGGTCCGCGTCATGGTCGCGCGCGCGAAGACCTTGCCGTCGCGCTGCCCCAGATCGTCCTGAAGCTGCAGCTCGACGTCGATCACGCCGTCATAGCGCGCGGTCTGGTCGGTGGTGAAGGCGCCGGCCACGCCGCCCGTCTTGCGCAGGCGCGTCTCGATCACCGAGGCGTCGCGGATGATGAAGCGGGCATAGCCTTCCTTGCCCACGGCCTTCAGGCGGTCGGTGGCCCAGCGCTCGGCGGCCTTGCCCGGCGGGGTCGGAAACAGATGGTCGACATTCGGCGCCGAGTAGGGCGGCGCATAAGCCCACACCACCTCGATGCGCTTCACGTCGAGTTGGATCGGCGTCATGTGGGCGTAGGTGATATCGGGGAACTTCGCGACCGGCGGCGGCGTGTTGCAGCCGGCCAAGGTCAGGAGCACAGCGACGAAGGCGGGCTTTATGAAGCGAACCATGCGCAGTCCTCCGCGGGTGGGCGTTATCCGGTATAGGCGCGGACAAGAAAGGCCGCAACCGCAGGTTGCGGACCCATCCCTCGTCTAAACCCCTGATCGGGCAAAATTAAGGCGCGATTTCGGGCAGCGCGTCAGGGTCGAAATGATAGGTTTCGCGGCAGAATTCGCAGGTCATCACGATGCGGCCGTCGACCTCCAATTCCTTCAGCTCCTCACGCGGGAAGCTGCGCAGCACCCGGACCGCCCGCTCCTCCGAACACCGGCAGCCGAACCGCAGAGCCTTGGGCGCGAAGGCGCGCACGCCGTCCTCGTGGAAGAGGCGGTAGAGAAGTGCGTTCGGCTCGAGCGCGGGATCGAGCAACTCGCCGTCCGTGCATGTCGCGGCCAGGGCCAATGCGCGCTGCCAGGCGTCGTCGGATTCGGCCGTATCGTGGCTGCCAGGCACGGGCGGCATGCGCTGAACCATCAGTGCGGCCGCGCGCCAGCGGCCATCGGGGCCACGGCCGGCCGCGGATTTGATCGAAGTCTGGATCTGCTCGGAGCGTTCGAAGTAGCGGCGCGCGCATTCCGATAGGGTGGCGCCTTCCAGCTCCACGATACCCTGGTAACGGTCGGTCTCCGGCCCCTGATCCACGGTGAAAGCCAGATAGCCCTTGCCGATCAGACCCGGCACCGGACCGGCGGCGTTCCCATGTCCCGCCCCGGCCAGGCGTTTCTGGTCGAATTGGGCATAGCCGCGCATGGCGCCGCCGCTCATCAGGTCGGCGACCACCAAACCGACCGGACCGTCACCCTTGGTCTGGAAGGTGAAGATGCCGTCGTATTTGAGCGCGCCGGCCAACACGGCCGACAAGGCAAGAGTCTCGCCGAGCAACGTCGCCACCGGCGTCGGATAGTCGTGGCGGCGCAGCACCTCGTCGGCGACGGCACCCAGGCGCACGAGTTGGCCGCGCACCTCGCTGCCTTCGATGCGGAAGGGCTGAATCACATCATCGGTCGGAGGCACGCTTCCGGCCACGCCGGAAGCCGTCAATGGATCGCTCACGCGCGGTGTCCTAATCCGAAATGGAGAGTTTTTGATTTAGGAAGTCCGCCGCCGCGCGGCAACCCTTACTGCAGGCACCAGTCGAGGATGCCCTTTTGCGCGTGAAGACGATTCTCGGCCTCGTCCCACACCACCGACTGCGGCCCATCCAGCACGTCCCCCGTCACCTCGTCGTCGCGGTGGGCGGGCAGGCAATGCATGAACACGGCGTCCGGCTTGGCCAATGCCATGGCGCGTGCGTCGACGCGGAAGGGCTGGAACTTCTTGAGACGGTGCGCATCCGGCGTCTGGCCCATGGAGACCCAGGTGTCGGTCACGACGCAATCCGCGCCGCGCACGGCGGCGTCGAGCTCGTGCAGAACCTCGACCTTGCCGCCGTTCTTCCGCGCCCAATCGAGCAGAGGCTTCGGCGGCTCCAACGGATTGGGACACGCGACCTTTAGGTCGAACCCGAAACGCGCCGCGGCCTGGATCCAGGTATAGGTCATGTTGTTGACGTCGCCCGCCCAGGCCACGGACTTGCCCGTGATGGGCCCGCGCCGCTCCTCGTAGGTGAGAATATCGGCCATGAGCTGGCATGGGTGCGAACGGCTGGTCAGCCCGTTGATGACGGGCACCGTGGCGTGGGACGCCAATTCGGTCAGTTTTTCGTGGTCGCTGGTGCGCAGCATGATCGCGTCGACATAGCGCGAAAGCACGCGCGCCGTGTCGCCGATCGTCTCACCGCGGCCGAGCTGGGTACCGTGGCTTTCCAGCACGATCACCTCGCCGCCCAGCTGGCGCATGCCGACCTCGAACGACACGCGCGTGCGCGTGGACGGCCGCTCGAAGATCATGGCCAGCATCTTGCCCTTGAGCGGCTGCAGCCGCTCACCAGCCGCGTTGGCGCGCTTAAAGCCCGCCGCCGAGGTCAGAATGCCGCGCAGGACCGGCGTCTCCAGCCGGTCCAGATCGAGGAAGTGCCGGGGATCAGCCATGACCGTTCCAAGACGCCGCGGTCTTGTCGATGATCGCGGCCGCCTCCTCCACATGGCTCTCGTCGATGATGAGCGGGGGCGCCAAACGCACCACGTTGTCGCCCGCGCCCACGGTGACAAGACCGTTGGCCAAGAGCTTCTCGCTCATCTGATCGTTCGGAACCTTGCACTTGAGACCCAGCATCAGGCCCATGCCGCGCAGCTCCTCGAACACGCTCGGATGCTTGCGCACGATCGCGTTCAGTTTGTCCTGCGTGATCTTGGCCATGCGATCGACATTGGCCATGAAACCGTCGGACTCCAGCACGTCGAGCACGGCGTTGCCGACCGCCATGGCCAAAGGATTGCCGCCGAAGGTCGAGCCGTGACTGCCGTAGGTCATGCCAACGGCGGCCTTCTCGGTCGCCAGCAAGGCACCCAGCGGGAAACCGCCGCCAAAGCCCTTGGCCGTCGCGACCAGATCGGGCTTCACGCCGTACTTCTGATGCGCGAACAGGGCGCCCGTGCGCCCCGCGCCGGTCTGCACCTCGTCGAAGAACAGCAGCAGGCCGTATTCGTCCGCCACTTTGCGCAGCCCTTCCATGTACTCCTTGGTCGCGGGACGGATGCCGCCTTCGCCGTGCACGGGCTCGACCAGGATCGCGCCGGTCTTCTCCGTGATGGCGGCGCGCAGCTCGTTCAAATTGTTGAAGCTGACATGATCGAAGCCGTCCACCAACGGCCCGAAGCCCTTGGTGTGCTTCTCCTGCCCGCCCGCGGCGATGGTGGCGAGGGTGCGGCCGTGGAAGGCGCCGTTGGTGCATAGGATGCGGTAACGTTCCGGATGGCCGGTGGCGTCGTGGTATTTGCGAACCACCTTGATGCCGGCCTCGATGGCTTCGGCGCCCGAGTTCGCGAAGAACACCGTGTCGGCGAAGCTGCTCTTGACCAGCCTGTCGGCCAGCCGCTCTTGCTCCGGGATGCGGACCAGGTTCGAGACATGCCAGAGCTTGCGCGCCTGGCTCTCCAGCGCCTTCACCAGATGCGGGTGGCAATGCCCCAGCATGGTGACCGCGATGCCGCTGCCGAAGTCCAGATAACGTCGCCCGTCGGTGCCGAACAGATAGGCACCCTCGCCCCGGTCGAAGGCGAGATCCAACCGTTTGAAGACCGGCATGGATGAAGGAATCACGGGCTTGGCTCCGTTTGCGCGTGTGGCCGATGCTGTCAGAGAAACGAAAAAACCCGCGCTAAAGCGCGGAAAAGCGGCGAGTATTTGCACCAAGGGGGGGCCTGTCAAGGAAACGCCGCGCCGACCCGCAAGCCCCCATAAGCAAGGAATTAAGGATTATTATCCTATCAATCGCTAAGCCAGTGCACGGCCGGCCAAACGCTCCAAGACCTTGAGCGGAGATCGCTCCGGGAAATAAAGCGCGGGGATGGGCAGGTGGAGTGTCTGCTCCATCATAAACTGGCCCGACAAGGCGGCGTGGGCCGTCTGGTCGGAGAAGCAAATCCAGGTCGAACTGGGCGGAAAGCCAAAAGTCAGATGTGAGGCGCGGGCCTGGTAGCCACTGTCCTGCTTCATCGCGTCATGGATGCGGAGCATGGCGTGGTCATAGCGGCTACGGCGCGATTTGGTGATGCCCAAGGTCTTCAACACCGTCGCGGTGCCCGGCACCACGCGCCGCACCCGGGGCAAGAATTCGGCCGCGGTCTGCTCGAACAGATCCCCCACCTTCCAGACCCGGTCCACCGTGCCCGGATGGACATTCGTGAACACGCGCAAGATGCGCTCGCCGCGGTTCGGCCGCGACGGAAAGGAATCAACGTGCAACAAGGTATCGTCCTTGCGCCAAGACAGCTTGTGGCTTTCGACGTTGCCGGGGCGAAAGCTGGTGGGCGCCTTGCGCAAGTGCGCCACATAGCCTGGAAACAAGGCGTGGATCAGGGAAAGCGCGCCCGTCTGAAAGCGCGCGATCATGGCGGCCAGCCGGGCCAACTCGCCCGGACTGCCTTGCGCGCCACGCACCCCCCCGGTGGCGGCCGCGCGCACCGGCTCGTAACTCACGCTTTTATGGGTGCCGGAGAGCCAGCGCGGATCGAGGAACGGTGTTTCAGAGGCCTGTAAACCGAACCCCAGTTTCGGCAGGAACAACACCTTGCCGAGCTCAAGCTCACCCGCCAGCCGGCGCGACTCCGCCGCTTCGATCGCGGGCGACCATTCGGTGAAGGGGAGTTCGACGATGCGATACATGGTTCAACGGCGCGCTGATAGGCCCTGTTCCTCGCGCCATTCTACCGAACCCGCGCCCGTGTTGGGCAGGGCAATTTAAAACTTCAGCTTATAGCCGCGCGCGAACATCGCGTAGCACAAGAGGCCCAATGCCGCGTTGACCGCCAGCATCACCAGCGCGCCGTCCAGATGCAGCGCCTCCGCCGTGCCGGTGAAGCCCGAACGGAACCCGTCGATCAGGTAGAAGAACGGGTTGGCGTGGGCCACGTCATGCCAAAAGGGGGGCAAGGCGTCGACGGAATAGAAGGTGCCCGAGAGGAAGGCCAGCGGCGTAACGACAAAGTTCGTCACGGCGGCCAGGTGGTCGAACTTCTCGGACCAGATGCCGGCCGCGATGCCGATCAGCGACATCAGAAGGGCGCCGGCACCGCCGAAGAAAAGGATCGCGCCCAAATCCACGACGTGCATCCGAACGAACGGCGAAAGCGCCGCGATCGTGGCCGCCGCGACCAGGATGCCGCGCGTCATGCCGCCCAGCGCGATGCCGATGGTCAGCTCCGCCGCCGATAAAGGCGGCATCAGGATGTCGACGACGTTGCCTTGAATCTTGCCGATCAGGATTGACGAGGAGGTGTTGGCGAAGGATTGCTGCATCACCGCCGCCATGACCAAACCAGGGGCCAGGAACTGGGCATAGGGCACGCCGCCGATCTCGGCCGTCTTGCCCAAGGCCAGCGTGAAGATGGCCAGGAACAACAGGGTCGTCACCATGGGCGCGACGATGGTCTGCGTGAAGACCTTGAGGAAGCGGCGCACCTCTTTCAGGTAAAGCGTCCAAAGTCCGAGGCCGTTGATGGCGCCATAGCGGCGGACGTTCCTCGATGCGGCGGCGTTCATGGCTCAGTCTTTGTCCTTCTTCTTCCCGATCGCTTTCGCGAGATTTTCCTTGGGCTCGATCGCCGGCAGCGCGTCGGCCAGATGCAACACCCGCTGCGGGAACGGAATCTCGATACCCAGTTCGTCGAAACGCTTCTTCATGCGGCGGCGGAACTCGCGCCCCACGGTCCATTGCATGATCGGTTGGGTCTTGATGCGCGAGCGGATGACCACCGCCGAATCGGCCAACTGTTCCACGCCCACCACTTCGATGGGCGCCAGGATCATGGCTTTGAACTTCTCCTCCGCGCGCATGCCTTCGGCGATTTCCTCGATCACGGTCATCACATGATCGACATCTTCCTTGTAGCCAACGCCCGCATCGATCACCGCGTAGGAATAGTCCTTGGTCATGTTGACGACAGTGGTCACTTCGCTGAACGGCACCGTGTAGACCGAGCCATCGAAACCGCGAAGCTGCACGCTGCCGATATTAAGAGTCTCGACCAGGCCCGACTGGCCGCCCACGGTCACGACGTCGCCAACGGCGATACTGTCCTCCAGCAGCATGCTGAGGCCTTTCAACACGTCCTTGGCCAGGCTTTGCGCGCCAAGGCCGACGGCGATACCGATGACGCCCGCGCTGGCCAAAAGCGGCGCGATGTTCACGCCCAATTCGGACAGCACGATGAACAGGACCATGACACCCAGCACGGCGACCAGGCCGCCGCGCAGGATGGGCAGAACGGTGCGAAGCCGGCTGCGCCGCGCCACGTCGCGCTCGGAGCTCAGCTTGTATTCGATGAACGCACCGGCCGCCTCCCACACCAGAAAGGCCAGGAGGACAACGAGTAGGATCGTGGCCACGCTGCCCGCGGCGCCACGGCCGACGTCGGATGCCAAAACGCCCACCGGGTCCAGGTTCCAAGCGTGCAGGACGGCGAAGAACGCGACGGCGCCGATCAGGACCTGAGCCGCGATCTGCAGGCCGGCGACATAGCGGTTGGCGCGCGCTTCGAGAAACGGCAGGCGGTGCTTCAGCGTATCGGAGATCGTGAAACCGCGCGCAATCAGTTGGCTGACGGCGGTCGCCAGGATTCGGGCGGCCACGATGATGGCGAGCGTCATGAGCGAGCCACGCGCGATCAGTTCAAAGCCGCCCTTGATGCCCGCGATCCAAACGATATAGGCGCCGATGACGTAAAGAAGCGCCAGCAAATGCCAAACGCTGGCCATCAGCGATCTTAGGCGGTAGACCGTCGTCAGAGGCTCGGGTCGCCGGCCGCGAACCCAGGCCGCCACTGGCGCCCGGTTCTGCATCACCAACAGAACGGCCATGGCCGTGAGCGCCAGACCGACCACATGGAAGGCCGCGTGCCCCGCGCCGCGCGGCAATCCCAGAAGCGGCAGCGATGCGGCAATGACGTAGCCGTAGAGGCCGAACACCGTGAATCGCCGCAGCCAGACATAAATATATCCCGCCGTTTCATCGCTAAGGCGCAGGAAACGGAGCGCCGGCGCCTCGGGGACCAGGGCCATGCGCACCGTAGCCATGACCAGACAGGTCAGAACGTGAGCGTTGGCTAGATCGAGTGTCGCAATGCGGAAACCTTTGGGCAGGTGGAGAAACGGCAGCGCCGCATAGGCGATGGCGGCGAAGAGCGCGATAGGCACGATGTCCACGACTGTTCGGGCCAAAAGCCGCGCCAGGCGCAGGACCACGCCGCGCACCGGCGGTTCCGCCAGCTTCTGCCGCATGCCCGCCAGTGCCCGTCCGGTGAGAAACTGGCCCAGATAGCCGACGGCCAGCACGCCCATCAGCTTAAGCAGGTTGATGACCCATGGCGTGTCGATACGCGCCTGCCGCAAGCGGCTTACCGTATCCGCGAAATCGTCCGGAATCCGGCGGATGACAGCGCCGATCTCGGACAATTGCGCGCTCAAACTCTCGACCGACTGGTCGAGGAAGGTGAGCAGCGCGCTTTCCGCCATCTCACCGTTGCCCGCTTCCTTCTCGCGCATGGCGATCAGGGTACGCAGATCTTTGATCAGCTCTGTGCGCTTGCCTTCATTCTCGAGCGTGGAAAGAAGCGACTTGAGGTCGCCAGTCGGCACCGCGTCGAGGCGCGGGGCCTGCTCATTGTTCGCGGGCTGCGCCGGTTGAGCGGCCGCGGCAGGCTGCGTCGGTTGGGCGGCCTCGACAGGCTGCGCCGTTTCCGCGGGCTGGGCCGCGCCCTGGCCTTCCGGCTGCGCGGATTCGGCGGGCTGTGCCGCCTGGCCAAAGGCCGGTAACGGCGCAGTGCCCAACACGAGCAGGGAAAGAACGAGGCGGCGCGCGAGGGCGCGCCATCCGCTGGCAAGGATCATGGGCGAAATCTACCGGCTGGCCGTGCGAGTGTCACACCCCATCCGTTGATTCGGTAGGTGTATCCGATACTTAACGACCCCGGGCCGAATCGGTTCCAGGCGCGCCGCCACGCTCCCAGCCACGGCCTTCATGGCCGAAGCGGAAAGTCTCGGGGTGCAGGATTTCCGCCAGGATTTCGAGGGATTCGACCAAGCGCGGGCCCGAGCGGTTGAAGTACTGGTTACCGTCGAGACGATAGACCTGCCCTCTTTTTACCGCTTCCAGCGATGACCAGCCTGGTAAACGCGTCAGCGCCGGCATCTCCGCACGGATGCGCGGAATGCCGAAGCCGCACGGCAGGACCAAGATCACGTCGGGATCGGATGCGCGCAACGCATCCCATTCGAGCCAGGGTGAATGGGCGCCGGGCGCGCCGAACAGGTTGTGCCCGCCGGCCAGTTCTACCAGCTCCGGCACCCAATTGCCGGCCGCCATCAGAGGATCGATCCACTCGACACAGGCCACGCGCGGACGGGCGCGGAGCGCACGCGCCTTCCCGGCGATCGCGGCGATACGTGCCTCGAAGCCCGCCACGAGTTCCCGCCCCTTTTCCGATACGGACAGCGCATCGGCCACGCGCGCGATATCCTGCCACACGTCGGCCAGCGCATAGGGCGCCAACGGCACCACGCGGGGGACGGCGCCGGTCCAATCGGCCAGCGCCTCTTCCAGATCCTTGAAGCTGACCGCGCATACTTCACACTGCGTCTGCGTCACGATCACGTCGGGCTTGAGGGCGCGCAGCCGTTCGGCGTCGACGCGATAGACCGACAAGCCTTGCTCGACGATCGTGCGAACCTCCTGATCGATCGCGGCGCTGGGGCGGTGATGCGCGATCTTGGTCTCGGTCACGGCCGGCAGAAGCGCCACGTCTTCGGGAAAATCGCACTCGTGCGAGCGCGCGACGAGCGCATCGCGTAAGCCCAGCGCGCAGACGATTTCGGTCGCACTGGCCAGAAGGGAGACGACGCGCGGAGAGGTCATCGTTCGCCCGTCCACAAGGCCACCGGATATTGTGCGAGCGGTTTGAGGCAGGCCGCGCGGAGGTCGCGCTTTTTGCGCGCCATCGCCAGGTTGTAGAACGCGCGATAGACCAGCCGGTTCTTACGGACAAGACGCTTGAGCGCCTCGGCCCGTCCGCCGCCGGAAGCCCCCGCTCCCGGCATTCCCGCATCCCAAGCGCGCTCGTAAAAACTCTGCTGAGGGATGCGCCCGAGCGCGGAGCCAGGCTCGTGCCGGACCATGCAGACGATGCTGTAAACCGCATCGTCGAGCCCGCCATGAGACACGGGATAGAGAAGACCGGGCTCGTAGGCCAGAAGCTCCGCGGTTCCCGCACGCGGATCGTGCCGCATGAGGTTCAGGCGTTCCAGCGGCCACGCGTTCGCGCGGTAGTGATCGTGGAGAAGCGTGGGAGACAGCATGTACCAAACGGCATCCATGTTGTTCGCGGACGGCGCAACATGCACGAGACGTCCGCCGGGCGCGACCAGGCGGCCCAAATGGGTGAAGGCGTCGGGCAAGCGGAATGTCCGCTGCGATTCGCCGAAATCGAAGACCACCGCAAAGCGTCCCACGAGATGAGCCGACGGCTCAGGCCGATCAAGGGCGCCGTCTCCAGATAAGATAGAGACGTTGGAAAAGCCGAGCGCGCGAAACAGGGCTTCGGCGGTCAAGGCCCCCTCGGGCAAAGCGGGAAGCGTGACGCCGATATGCGCCGCGGCCGCCTGCAATACGGCTTTGTCGAATGAAAGCCGCCCGCCGGCCACGAAAGCCTCACCCGCGAAAGAGCGCGTCTTGGCTTCCTCGAGAAGGAACGGCAAATCGGTCGCCTCAATCGCCACGAACCGCCCCTTACAGACCGGTCCGCGAGGCGAGCGGCAGACCGGGGCGAAGGCCTCGCGCATAGCGGCCTTTATCCGCAGGCCTTAAACCGGCTTCACGCCAGAGCGGCGCGCGATCAGCGGTCGACGACGGCGTTTTCCGCGCCACGCAGAAGACCTGATATCCGGCCTCGTCCAACCGACCAGCGGGACCGGCGCATGGCCGGGACGAATCGTACCGATAGCTTTCAATAGTTGGACGCCGGTCCAACCACGGATAGCGCACCAGTTCCAAACGTTCTATCTCGAATTCGTTCGCCGTATAGAAGGCCTCGAAGAGGCGGGGTGTGAACATGAAGAAGCCGTGATCCAGATGGTTCGTCGAAGGCGAAAGATGGATGACCCGCCCCCCCGTCCGGACCAAACGGGCCGCGGCAACGAACATGTTAGGCGTGTGGAAGACATGCTCCGACGTTCCGCGGTCGAAGACGACGTCATAGCGCCCGCATGCGGCGGAGGGAACGTTGGGCGAATTGAGATCGTGGAGGACACTCGCCCCCTCATACGCGCTGACGTCGAGGCTTTGGACATCCGAAAAGCCGAGGGCGCGCAACAATTCGCCATCCGTTAAAGGCGTGGAGCGATCCGGCAAGAGGCCCGCCGGTTCGACATGCAGCCGCGCAGCCAAGCGCCGGAATGCCGGCGCATCGACAGTCACATCCTGCCGTCCGAATGTGAGCACTGCCCCTTGGAAAGGGCGCTCCTTGGCCTCACGAAGAAGAAAAAATAGATCGGCGGCGTCGATCGCCATGGCTCGCTCGCATTCCGGCGTAGGCGGGAACGTTAGCACAAATCGTGCGGCGCGCGCACAATGGCTTTATATATTTCCTATATAAATCATATATTTACATACCCATTGGCGACTCCTCTTTGCACGCCTCTATTCTGTATGTGCAAGCGGATTAGCGAATTTTCGGTGACGCCCTGCAGAGGTGGCTACACCAGCAAGAATGGAGATCAGGCAATGTCGGCCCATGATTACAGTTTCACCAAGATCGACGGTGGCCCCCTGCCGTTGAAGGCTTATCGCGGGAAGGCGGTGCTGGTGGTGAACACCGCGTCCGAATGCGGCTTCACACCCCAGTACAAAGAGCTGGAGGCACTATGGCGCCGTTACGGCTCCAAGGGGTTGGTCGTGCTAGGTGTGCCGTCCAACGATTTCGGCGCACAGGAACCCGGTACCGAAGCGCAGATCCAGAACTTCTGCGAACGCAATTACCAGGTGTCGTTCCCCATGACCGCCAAGGTCAAGACCATCGGCGCCGGCGCGCACCCGTTCTACAAATGGGTCGTGGCGGAACTGAGCGAGGACGCCGCACCGCGCTGGAACTTCCATAAATATCTGATCGACGGCGAAGGAAATCTGGCCGAGGCGTGGCCGTCAAAGATCGAGCCCGGCTCCAAGACGGTGGGCGACGCCGTGGAACGGTTGCTGCCCTCCTGATCCGTTCCCAAAACGCGAAAGGGCCGGGCTTTCGCCCGGCCCCCTCACCCCCGGTTCCCGCCAGGGAATTACAGTGTCACCACCAGGTGATTCTCGTCCTTCATCTCGTGCACCTCGAGGCCGGTGACGTTCTGAAGCAGAACGACCGCCTGGAAGTTCTGGCCGTTGAGGGCACCGTCCACGTCCACCGAGACGAGCGTGTTATTGCCCTGCTGCGTCATCTGGACGAAGTCGGCGACGTCGCCGCCGTTCAGCGTGACGAAAGCCGAGAAGTCCAGCTTGTCGCCGTCGGACTTGCTGAAGTCCGTGATCGAGTCGAGCTGGTCGAAGAACGAGCCGTCCTGCGCGCTGTGCCAGACGAAGGTATCCGCGCCGGCGCCGCCCGTCATCTGATCCGCGCCCGGCCCACCGATGAGGATGTCGTTGCCGTCACGGCCGTTGATGATGTCGTTGCCGCCCGCGGTGTTGATCGAGTCGTTGAGCGGTGAGCCGGTGACGACGTCGTTGCCCGTGCCGCCGGACAGGTCGCGCATGCCTTCGACGCTCTCGCCGAACAGGCGAGCCGAGATCTGCTCGACGTTGTTGCCGCTGCCGACCTGCGTCTGCCAGGAGATCACGAACCCGCCGTTCTCCAGGCCTTGCACGACAGACAAGGTCTGGTTGTTCGGCAAGGCGGTGTTGATGTGGTACTCAGCGCCCGCGAGCGTGCCGTCAGCGAGTACGCGTTGGCCGTAGATGCCCGTGTCGTTGACGCCTTCCTGGTCCGACTGCCAGGTGATGAAGAACGATCCATCCGACAGGAGCGAGATGTCAGGCCGGTACTGATTCCCGTCAATCGTGTGGTTGACGATGATCTCGCCGGTCGCTGCGGTGCCGTCCGCATTGTAAACCTTAAGAACGATATCCTGACCGCCGCCGCCCGGATTGGCATCGCTGTCCCAAACCGCGGCGAAGCCGCCGTTGAGAAGCGCGGCGAGGTGCACGTTCGTCTGGTTGCCTGGCAGCGTATCGCTGATGCGGAAGTTGGCGAGACCGGTCGTGGTGCCATCCAGACTGACAGGATTGCCGCTCGCGTCGTAACGCTGGGCATAGATGCCGTAATCGGCCAGCGCGCCAGAGCTTGGGCCGTTCTCCACGTAATCCTGGAAGAACGACTGATAGGCGACGATATAGCCGCCATCGGCCAGAACCGTGACGTCGGGCAGATACTGCGCGGTCAGCGTATAGGTGTTGACCTGCGTTTCCGTCGCGAGCGGCTGACCGTGCGAGTCGAACACGCGCTGGAAGACCTCGTAGTCGGCGCCGGTCTGGGTGCTCCACGTCGCCACCCATCCGCCGTCCGGCATGACCGCCACGACAGGGTTGTACTGGTCGCCCGCCGCCAACGCATTCAACCCGAACTCATCCGAGCCCAATGTGGTGCCGTCGCGGCTGATCATGTGGCCTTCGGCGTCGAAGCGCTGGGCGAAGATGCCGTTCTGGTCGCCGTCCTGATTGGCGGCCGCCCACGTCACCAGGAAGCCGCCGTCCGGCAGGCCCGTGACGGAGGGCTTGCCCTGGGTGTCCAGGGTCGTCGTGTTGGCCAGAATCGCCTCACCGATGGGCGAGCCGCCCGCCGTGAACATCTGGAAGAACACGCCGTCCGACGAGCCGTCGCCCGAGATCGGGCCGGCACCGTCGAGGTCGGTGGCGCCCCAGGCGATGATGAAGTTGCCGTTGGCCAAGGCCGCGATGACCGGGTCCTTTGTCGGACCGTTGAAATCCGTCGGCTGGAACTGCGGCGGCGGCGTGACCTGGGCGATATCGAGGTAGCCCACGCCCACGTCGGACGCGCCGTACGGATCGGTCACCTTGAAGGTGAAGTCGTCGTAACCCGAGAAGCCGCTGAACGGCGTGTAGGTGAAGGTCCCATCGGGGTTGAACGCCACCGTGCCGTGCTGCGGCCCGGTCAGGATCTCGAACGTCAGATCCTGCCAGCTATGATCCGCATCAGTCGCGCCGACCTGGCCGGAAACCGGCTCGTCCTGCACGCCGTAAACCGTGCTGTCGAGCGCCACTGGCGGAGCATTGGTCTGGCCGACCGGCAGGTCGAGGAACAGATTCACCGTGGCGACATTGCTGGTGTCGTGGCCGCCGTTCGTCGTGCCGCCGTCATCGACTGCGGTGTAGGTGAAGTGGTCGGCACCGAAGTAGCCCGCGTTCGGCGTATAGGTGAAGCTGCCATCGGCGTTCAGCGTGACCGTGCCGTGGGCCGGACCTGTCACGATCTGAGCGGACAGATTGTTTGCCGGCGTATCGTTCGGGTCAGAGTCGTTGACGAGCACGCCGGACAGCGCGTCGATCGTGATCGGCGTGTCCTTGAGACCGGTATAAGAGTCGTTGACCGCCAGAGGCGCGTCGTTGACCGGATCGACCGCGACCGTGAAGGACGCCGTGGTCGTGGCGGTATCACCGTTCGCGGCTTCCACCGAACTGGCCGACACAGTCAGCGTGAAGTCCGCATCGCTGTTGTGCGGCGGCGTGATGGCGAGACCCGAGAGCTGCGCCGGAGTCAGGGTCCAGGTGCCATCGCCGTTATTGGTGCCGGCCGACAGCATGGCGCCCGCGGGCACGCCCGAGATCACGATGCTGGACAGGCTTTCCGAACCGTCGGTATCGGTCAGCTGAGCATCGATGCCCAGCGCGATGGGCTGGTCTTCGAAACCCGTGACATCGCCGCTCAAGATTGCCGGCGCGTCCGCCACCGCCGCCACCGCGACGTCCAGCGTGCCCGTCGTATGCGCCTGGGCGCCGCCGACGGCCGTGGAAACCGCGTTGATGGCCAGGGTGAAGTCCTGGTCCGAGTTGGCGGGCGGCGTGACGGTCAGGCCGGAGAGATCGGCCTGGGACAGAGTCCACGTGCCGTCGCCGTTGTCGGTACCGGCCGAGAGCGTCGCGCCTTCGGGCATGCCCGAAACGATGATCTCGACAGTCTCGCCCGGGTTGACCGCCGTCGCCGTAATGGCGAGCGCGATGGACGTATCCTCGTTGCCGCTGGCGCTGGAGGACTCCAGCACCGGCGGTTCGGCGGGAATGCCGACCACGGACACCGTCAGCGTGGTGGAGGTCGCGGTCCAATCGTCGTTCTCGGCTTCGTGCGAGGACGCCTGGACCGTCAGGTCGAAGTCGCCGGCCGCGGTCGGCAGTGTGATCTGCAGACCCGGCAGGTCGGCCGCGGTCATCGTCCAGGTGCCGTTGCCGTTATCGGTCCCGGCGGAGAAGGACGCACCCGCGGGCACGCCCGAGATCAGGACATAGAGGGTCTCCGAACCGTCCAGGTCCGTAAGCGCCGCCTGGATGTCGATCGAGACGGTTTCGCCCGGCGCGCCGCCCGTGGGCTCGGCCGACAGGGTGGGCATATCGGCCACCGCGTTGACGATCACGTCGAGACTGGCCGTCACGGTCGCAGTACCGCCGCTGGCTGTGTCGGTCGAGGTCGCCGACACCGTCAGCGTGAAGTCCTGGTCCGAGTTGGACGGCGGCGTGATGGCCAGGTCCGCAAGCTGAGCCTGCGTCAGGGTCCAGGTGCCGTCGCCGTTATCCGTGCCGGCCGACAGGCTGGCTCCCGCGGGGACGCCCGAGATCAGAACCGACAGCGTTTCGGAACCGTCGGTGTCGCCAAGCGCGGCAGTCAGGTTCAACAGGATCGGCGTGTCTTCGTTACCTTCCGCACCTGGAGCGGAGATGATCGGCTCGTCGACCACCGAAGTCAGCGTCACGTCGATCGTCGCCGTCATGGTGGCGTTGTCGCCATTCGCCTGCTCGGTCGAGGTCGCCGCCACCGTCAGGGTGAAGCTGGCGTCGCTGTTGGCGGGCGGCGTGATGGTCAGGCCCGGCAGATCGTCGCCGGACAGCGTCCAGGTGCCGTCGCCGTTGTTGGTGCCGGCGGACAGAGACGCGCCATCGGGCACGCCCGAGATCAGAATGGACAACTCTTCCGATCCGTCGATGTCGGTGAGCGCGGCCGTGATGTCGAGGCCGATCTGGCCGTCTTCCTCGCCGGAGACAGAGCCAGCGACCGTCAGCGTGGGCTCGTCGGCCACGGCGTTGACCATGACGTGGACCGTCGCCGTCGTGCTGGCCGAGTCGCCATTCGACGCCTCGGTCGAAACCGCGGTGACCACGAGGTCGAAGTCGACGTCGCTGTCAGCCGGCGGCGTAATGGTCAGGTCGCCAAGGTCCGAAGCATCGACCAGCCAATAGGCGCCTTCGGTGGAGGTCGAGAACTCGAAGACTCGGCCGAAGACATCGCCCGCCGAATCCCACGTGACGACGAAGCGGCCATCGTTCAGAACGGTCACGTGCGGGTTCAACTGGTCGCCCGCCGTGGTCACGTTCACCAGCATTTCGGCGCTGGTGGGTTGGTTGGCGGCATTGAACGTCTGGGCATAGATACCCTTGCCGTCGCCATCCTGGTCCTGCGACTGCCAGACCACGACATAGCCGCCATCCGCGAACGCCGCGACATGCGGCATCATCTGGTCGCTCGAGGTTTCGGTGTTGACCTGGACCTCTCCGCCGACCATGGCGCCGGTGGCGTCGAAACGCTGGGCATAAACGCCCCAACCGCTGCCGTCCTGTATCTGGGACTGCCACACCACGACGAATCCGCCGTCGGGGGTGCCGGCCACATCGGACCGCATCTGGGAGTCGACCGTGTGGGTGTTGATCAGGAACTCGTTGCCCACGGCGCCGCCACCCGCGTCATAGCGCTGGCCGTAGATGCCGAAGGTGTAGCCGTCCGGCCCGTCCTGGGCGAACGAATGCCACGTCACGACATAGCCGCCGTCGGACAGCGCTGTGATGCTGTTCAGTTCCTGGGTGGACAGCGTGGTCGTATTGACCTGGAACTCACTACCCACGGGAACGCCAAGGGCCGAGTACTGCTGGGCGAAGACGCCCTGGCCGCTGCCATCCTGGCCGTTGGAGTTCCAAGCGACAATGAACCCGCCGCTGGCAAGGCCCGCGATGACCGGGTCACTCTGAGAGCCGACCGTGGTGGTGTTTACGGCCGTTTCGCCTTCGCCGATGGAGCCGCCGTTCCAGCTCACCTGGTTGCCGTTCGCGTCATAGCGCTGGGCGAAGATACCGCCCGCATCGCTATCCGCGGAGACCCAAGCCACGATCCATCCGCCATCGGTCAACGAGGCAGCCACGGTCTGGCCGACCTGGTTGTCGAAGACGGTGGTGTTCGCGCGGAATTCCGCGGCGCCCGGGGTCGAACCGTCGAGGGTGACCGCTTGCCCGCTTGCGCCGAAGCGCTGGCCAAACACGCCGTAGCCGCTGCCGTCCTGGCCCAACGACTGCCAGACCGCGACGAAGCCGCCGTCCGTAAGAGCGGAGATGGACGAGGCGCTCTGATCCGAATTCGTGTAGTCGTTGAGGCGGAACTCCGCGCCGCCGACCGCATCGCTGGCCGACGTCGCGGGCACGAACGTGCCGTGGGACAGAACGGCGCCATCCGGCAATCCGACGATCCGAACCTGGGACAGGCTCTCCGAACCATCCGTATCGCCAAGGACGAGGGACAGGTCGAGGCCAATCGCCGTGTCTTCGTTGCCCGAAACCGTGGTGTTGCCAAAGATCGGCGCATCGGCCACGGCATCGACCGTGACGGTGACGGCAGCCGTTGTCTCGGCATAGTTGCCGACGAGCGGCTCGGTCGAGCGGACAGTCACATCGAGGGTGAAGTCCTCGTCGCTGTTGTGCGGCGGCGTGACCGTCAGGCCATCGAGCTGCTCTTTCGTCAGGGTCCAGGTGCCGTCGCCATTGTCGGTACCGGCCGAGAGGCTGGCGCCCGCGGGCACGCCCCCGATGGTGACGGTGATCGTGTCGCCCTCATGCCCCGGCGCGGCCGCGGCGGAGAGATTCAGCGCAATGGCATTGTCCTCGTTGCCGGTCGTATCCGACGCCTCGAGCGTCGGCGGAACGGTGGCCGCATCGGCCACCGTGACGGTGATCGTGCCGGTGGTGACGGCCTGATCGCCGTTCTCGCTCTCCGTCGAGATCGCGGACACCGTCAGCGCGAAGTCCTCGGTGCTGCCCGTCGGCGGTGTGATGGTGAGGCCGGAGAGTTGGCCCGGAGTCAGAGTCCAGGTGCCGTCGCCGTTGTCGGTGCCGGCCGAGAGGCTGGCGCCCGCGGGCACGCCCGCGACCGTGAAGCTCAGCGCTTCGGAGCCGTCGGTGTCGGCCAGCGCGCCCGAGAACGTCAGCGGAATGGCCTCGTTCGGATTGCCTTCGGCGTCCGCGACCACAAGCGCGGGCGCATCGGCCACCGCATGGACCGTAACGTGCAGCGTCGCCGTCGTCGTGGCCGTATCGCCGGTCGACGTCTCGGTCGAGGTCACGGTCACGGTCAGGTCAAAGTCGGCGTCGCTGTCGGCGGGCGGCGTCACCGTCAGGCCGGGCAGGTCGTTCGCGTCGACGATCCAGTGGCCGGTATCGCCGATCTGGTCGAAGTCGAACACGCGGCCGAACACGCCGGTGCCGCTGCCGTCCGAGGAATCCCACGT
>CADEGL010000016.1:0-29211 GCA_902826885.1 uncultured Alphaproteobacteria bacterium
GGCCTGCGCGCGCTCGGCATCGGCGAAGGCGACCATGTCGCCGTGCTGGTCAAGAACGACCATCGCTTCGTCGAAGCCATGCTGGGCGCCTTGCGAGCGGGCGCATCGGTCACTCCGACCACGACACGCGCGCACCTCAGCACCCTTGCCCACATCATGCAGGATTCGGAAGCCAAGGTGCTGTTCGCCTCGGCCGATTTCGCCGACGAGGTGGCCAAGCTGCCCGCCTTGGCACCTTTGCTGAAGCATATCTTCCTGATGGATGCGCCAGCCCAGGGCGCCGAACCCTACGACGCCTGGCTGGCGAAGCAAACGACAACGCGCATCGAGACGCCGCGCGAAGGCAAGGAGATCGCCTACATCTCCTACACCTCGGGCTCCACGGGCAAACCCAAGGGAGTCCTTTTGACGCACGCGGCCGTCGAGTGGGCAACCCGTAATCTGCGCCGCGCGCTTCTTTACGGCCCCGACGAGCGATGCCTCCTGGCCGTGCCCATGTTCCACGCCAACGGCATGTTCGCGGGCCTGTTCTCCATGCTGGAGTGCGGCGGCTCCGTCGTCCTGCTGCATGACGTCGACCCGGCCGAGATGATCCGCGCGATCGAACGCGAGCGCTGCACCTACACGACGGGCGTGCCCGCCATGTACAAGCTGATGCTGCGCCAGGACGAGTTGCTTGCGAAGTCGGACTGCTCCTCCCTGCGTTTCGTCATCTGCGGCTCGTCCGAGGTGCCGGAGGATCTGCTGGAGGAATTCACCCGGCGCCTGGCACCGATGCTGGAAGCCTACGGCCTCACGGAAAGCGGCTTCGTCTGCAACAATCCCCGTTGGGGCATCCGCAAGCAGGGCAGCACCGGCCTGCCCTATCCCGACGTCGAGCTGCGCGTCGTCGATCCGGCCGATCCCAGCCACGACGTCCCCGTTGGCGAGCTGGGCGAGCTTCTGGTGCGCTCGCCGGGCAACTTGGTTGGCTATCATAATTTGCCGGAGATCACGGCCGAGCGGATTCTGCCGGACGGCTGGTTCCGCACGCGCGATATCGTGCGCTCCGACGACCAAGGCTATATCGAGGTGATCGGCCGCGCCGACGACCGCATCAGCTGCGCCGGCGAAAGCATTTACCCGAAAGAGGTCGAGAACATCCTGATGGAGCATCCGCACGTGGCCGACGTTGCCGTCGTGTCCATGACGGACGACGTCAAGGGCGAGGTTCCCGTAGCCTTCGTGGTGGAAAAGAAAGCCGGCTCCGTGACCGCCGAAGAATTGAAGCAGTTCTTCTTGAAGCATGGCGCGCCTTACATGCACCCCAGGCGCGTTTTCATGATGTCCGAGATGCCGCTGACGCCCGCGAAGAAAACCGACCGTACGGCCCTCAAGCAACTGGCCGAAGAGGCGCGCGCCACAGCCTAAGCCTTTGACCGGCCACAGCCTTTTTAAGCCTCTCCAAACTTGCCTATCTTATTGATTTTATTCATACTCAATATATGACTGATCGATCACTCGAAGAGAATGAGGCACCCTCCTCCAGCTTGGCTGATCTGTTCGGCATTACCGTCCCGACCACCCAGCGCGACCGCGTCACCGCGACCATGCGGATCGCGCCCGATCACTTGACGGCAGACGGCGCGGTGTATGGCGGCATTCTGACCGCCTTGGCCGATTGCGTCAGCGCCCGGGGCACGGCGCTCTCCTTGCCGAAAGGACATACGGCCAGCGCCATCGACACCCAGGCAAAATTCCTTCGGCGCGGCGAAGGCGAAACGCTCGATGCCGTCGCCACGCCTCTTCACGCGGGCCGCACCACGGCGGTCTGGCGCACCGTGATCCGGCGTGGCAAAGGCCGGCCCATCGCCGAGATCACCCAGACGCACCTGATCCTGCCCAAGAAAGCGGAACGCCGACGCCCGGTTCTCGTCGCCAGCAGCATGGCGGCGGACGCACCGCCGGTGTCGAAAGAACGCAAGCGGCAGATCTTCGAGGGCGCCAGCCGCGTGATCGCCGAGAAAGGCTTCGCCAGCGCCAGCATCCGCGATATCGCCGCGGCCGCGGGCATGCCGGTGCCCACGATGTACCAGTACATCGCGCGCAAGGAAGACCTGCTTTTCCTGATCTACGAATCTTTTCTGCAGGACTACGCGGAGAGCCTGCGCCGCGCGGTCGAGGCCGCGCCCTCGCCAGCCGAGAAACTACAAGCCGCCGTGGCCACGACGCTCGACAATTTCGACCGCAACCACGCCTACATCAAACTGATGTTCCAGGAGACTCGCGCCTTGAGCGCCGAAGGGCGAAGGCGCGTCTTTGAGTTGGACGCGCGCTACATCCGCGTCTGGACCTCGATCCTGTCGAGCATCACGGAACGGAAAGATGGGGCCGAGCCGGAGCTTTTGGCCAACCTCGTCTATTTCCTCTGCACCGTTTGGCCTCTGCGCTACTGGACCATCGGCAAGTTCGGGCGCCCCCAGGTCGAAGCCGCGATCGCGTCGCTCCTCAAGGGCGGCCTCGGTCTCGGCGCGCAGCGATAACGAACCATCGGACTTCAAGGAGAAACACCATGCGCTTCATGTTCTTTTCCGAAGGCGAGACCCTTCCCGGCGCGTCCTACCAGACGCGCTATTGGGAGCTGATCGAGCAGGTCATCCACGCGGAGAAATGGGGCTTCGACACGTTCGGCGTGTCCGAGCAGCAATACGCCATCGGCGGCATCTCGACTTCCTGCCCGGAGGTGCTCTACGGCTATCTGTTCCCGCTGACGAAGACGATGCGCTTCGCCCATGCGATCACGCTTCTGCCAAAGAACATCAACCACGCGCTACGCATCGCGTCACGCACCGCGGTGCAGGACGTGCTGTCGAACGGACGCATCGAGCTGGGCGTCGGCCGCGGCAACACCACGCTCGCGCTCCGCGCCTTCGAGGTGGACCTGGAAAAGAACCGCGACGAGGTGAACGAAGGTCTTCAGATCCTGAAGAAGGCCTTCACCGAAGACCCGTTCATGTTCTACGGCGAGCACTACAAGATCCCGCCGCGCTCCCTCGTGCCGAAGCCGCTGCAGAATCCTCATCCGCCTCTCTATGTGGCCGCGACCAGCGCGGAATCGCACAAAATGGCCGGCGACCTGGGCGTGGGCGTCTATAGCTGGTCGAACTTCATGGGCTGGGATGCGCTGGCCGAATCGGTCGGCGCGTTCAAGAAGGCCGCGGCCGCGACCAAGGCCAGGGGCGAACACGTCAACGAGACCGCGGGCGCCTTGGTCCAATGCTACTGCGCCGAAACCGACGAGATCGCGGAAGCGGAAGCGGGCGAAGGCAACATCAAATGGCTGCGCATCGCCATCGACGGCTATCCGCGCCTGGCCAAGATCGCGCAGAGCTACTCCTACATGCAGAAGATCAGCGAGGTCTCCAAGAAGACCGACGATTTTCGCTACTTCGCCGAGGGTTCCGGCGCGGCCATCTTCGGCTCGCCGGAAAACTGCATCAAATCCATCGAGAAAGCCGCGCAATGCGGTATCGACCAGGTGGTGATGCGCATCGACAGCATCCCGCACGACAAGATCATGAAGTCGATCGAGATGTTCGGCCGGCACGTCATCCCGCATTTCAAGAACCGGCGGAACTTCATGCGCCCGCCGGAGGATGTCATGGCCGACATCCGCGCCATGCGCGAGAAAGCCAAATCCATGGGCATCTACGTCGAAGGCGACGACAAGAAGAAGGCGCCGCCCAAGGCCCCTGCGGCGGAGTGACTGGGTATGGCGAAGATCGTCGAATTCATCACCATCAACGTGGCCGTCAAGGACCTGGACGCGGCCGTCGCCCGCTACAAGGCCATGGGGCTGCCCGCGCATGTGCCGATGCACATGCCGGAGCCGCCGGCCTCGATCACCGACGTCACCTTTCCCATGGGCCAGGAGGGTTCGGTCTCGATCATCGCCGCCACGGACGAAAAATCCCCCGTGGCGCGCTTCATCGAGAAACGGGGTGAAGGCTCTTACTCCATCTGTCTGCGCACCGACAATCTGCGCGAGCTGATGAAGGAATGGTCGGCGCTGGGCATGCAGTGGGTCTTACCCGAGCCCTACGAATTCCCAGCCGGCAACCAGGCCGGGCGCTACGTGCCGGAGAAGCTCCTGGCCAACTGGGTCAAGCCGAGCTCCAATTTCGGCGCCATGCTGGAAATCTTCGAGTTCGTCGGCAAGGTCGCGCCGGCCCCGATGGAATAGTTCCGCGATCAGAATCTCAGAAAACCGGAGCCGCGCAATGAGTCGCTACGCCTCGTACAAGGAACTGAAGATCGAGCACCGTCCCAACGGCGTCCTGCTCGTGACCCTGAACCGTCCCGAAAAGCTGAATGCCATGACCTACAGCATGCATGCCGAGATCGGCCGGCTGTGGGACGAGATCGACCGCGACGAAGAAACGCGCGTGGCGGTCGTGACCGGCGCGGGCCGCGCGTTTTGCTCGGGCAACGACCTCAAGAATCCAGACCCGGACTTCGACGGCGTGCGCGAGATCATGAAGGATGCCGTCCGAATCGTGCGCGGCATGGTCGAATGCGACAAGCCGATCATCTCGGCGATCAACGGCGTTGCCGTGGGCGCGGGCCTGGCCGTGGCCCTGATGGCGGACGTGACCATCGCGGCGGAGGACGCCAAGCTGATCGACGGCCACACGGGCGTCGGCGTGGCGGCGGGCGATCATTCCTCGCTGATCTGGCCGCTTCTCTGCGGCATCGGACGAGCAAAGTTCTATCTCTGGAACCTGGCGCCTCTCACCGGCAAGGAAGCCGAGCGCATCGGCCTGGTCACCAAGGCCCTGCCGCTGGATCAGGTCCTGCCCGAAGCGCTGCGCCTGGCCGATCAGCTGGCCCAGGGGCCGCAGCACGCCATCCGCGGCACCAAGCGCGCGATCAATGGCTGGCTGCGTTCGGCCATGCCGATCTTCGAGCACTCGGCCGCTTTGGAGATGGTCGACTTCTTCGGCGCGGACGTGGATGCGGCCCGCAAGGCCTTCCGCGCCAAGCAGCCGGTCAAGTTCCCCTCGGCAAAGTAACCGGATGAAGCCGCTCGCCCTCGGCTCCTCGGCAATGCGCGTGTTCGAGACCGAGCGCGCGCATTCCGCCGAGGTGATCGGCAATACCGGCGTGAACGTAGTCTCCTCGGCCGCATTGATCGGCTTCTGCGAGATCGTCTGCGGTGAAATCTTCGCGGACTTGCTGGGGCCGGGCGAAGGTTCCGTGGGCGTGCGCTTCGACTTCGTCCACCTGGCCCCTGCCCGCATCGGCACGCGCGTCACGGTGGAAGCCCGGGCCGTCACGATTGATGGGAAAAAGCTCGACTTCGAAGCAATAGCCCGCGACGGTCAGCGCGAGTTGATGAAGGGGCGGCACCGGCGCGTCCTGATCGACCTGGCCGCCTTCATGGCGCGGGACGACGTGCGGACCTAGCCCTCGATGCTTTTCTTGTGCTCTTGCGCGTACTGCATGTAGCGCCGCGGCGAATCCGAAAGATTGAACGTTTCCTCGGGCTTTAGCTCGCGCAGGAATTTGGCGGGCAGGCCGCCCCAGACGCCCGGCGTCACGCGTCGGCCGGGTGGCACCAACGCGCCCGCCGCGACCATGGCGCCGCTTTCGATGACACAGCCGTCCATCACGCAAGCTTTCATGCCGACAAAGCTGCCGTCTTCCATCGTGACGCCGTGCACGATGGCCAGATGGCCGATCAGGCAATGCTTTTTGATAATGGTGGGATAGGTCCGGTCGACATGGATGACCGAACCGTCCTGGATGTTGGAGCCTTCGCCCACCCGGATGTAATTCACGTCGCCGCGCAGGACGCAGTTGTACCAAATGCTGGCGCCCGGCCCGACCTCGACATCGCCGACCAGGATCGCGCCCGGCGCGATGAAGGCATCCGGCGCCACCTTGGGGGTCTTGTCCAGATAAGGCAGCAATTGCCCCATCACGCCGCGCCGTCCACCTCCGTCCGCACCCATCGTCGTCTCCTCAGTCTGCCGCTTCCGGCAGCGCCAAAGCCTTCGCACGGCGCGTCAGATACCAGCCATATTGCTCGGGCCATGCCGCGAACTCGGCATCCGCGCCCAAAGCCTGGGCCGCATGGAGCGGCCAGAACGGATTGTACAGAAGCTCGCGCGCCAGCGCGATCAAGTCGGCCTGCTTGCGCTCCAGAATTTCCTCGGCCTGGGCCGCATCGACGATCAATCCGACAGCCATGGTCTTGATGTCCGCCTCGCGGCGCACCCGCTCCGCGTAGGGAACTTGGAACCCGAGCTTGGGCCGCGCGCGGCCGGTGGCAAGCGTGGACGAGCCCCGGAGGCCGCCGGACGAGCAATCGATCACATCGACGCCGCGCGCCTTCAGCGCCTTGGCCAGCGCGACCGTATCCTCGATCGTCACGCCGCCGTCGATGCCATCCACCGCCGAGGTCCGGTAGAACAAGGGCCGGTCCTTGGGCCACACCGCCCGCACGGCCTCCGTCACTTCGAGCGCGAAGCGCATGCGGCGGTTGAGATCGCCGCCATATGCATCGTTGCGCCGGTTGGACAGCGGCGAGAGGAAGGAGTGGATCAGATAGCCATGGGCGCCGTGGATCTCGACGATATCGAAGCCCGCCGCAAGCGCGCGCCGCGCCGCATCCGCCCACTTGCCGACAAGGTCGCGAATCTCATCAACACTCAGCGGATGGGGTGCGGGCCAGCCAGCTGACACAGCCTCGGAAGATGGTCCCACCGGCTGCCAGGCGATGTCGCCGCGCGCTTCGTCCGCCGTCGATAAAGGGCCCGAGCCGTGCCAGGGGCGCTGGGCACTGGCCTTGCGGCCGGCATGCGCGATCTGAATGCCCGAGAGAGCGCCGTGATCCCGGTAAATCTTGGCGATCTCGGCCAAGGCCGGCACTTGAGCATCGGTCCAGATGCCCGTGCAGCCCGGCGTGATGCGGCCGCGCGCTTCCACGCCCGTGGCCTCGACGAAACCGATGCCCGCGCCGCCGACAGCGAAACGGTGGTGATGGGCGAAGTGCCATTCTGTCGCCACCCCGTCCACGGCCGCGTACTGGCACATGGGCGACACCACGATCCGGTTCTTGGCCGTGACGCCGGGCAGTTCCAGCGGTGTGAAAAGAAGCGGTTTTTCCGGCACGGGCATCTCCCTTCAATCATCCGCGTGTAACCGAAGCCCGGCGGACGGGCAAGCGGCCGCCGTTGTGCCGGATTGGCCGAACGGCCAAGATATGGCGCAGGACGTCACTGTTGCACCAAGGGGGAGATAGGACCGATGGCCGCCAAGACAACGGCGAAGAAGCTCGGGCACCGCGAAGTCCCGAAGTTCAATAAGGCTGAATTCGAGCACCGCATCGAGCGCGCGCGCCGAGCAATGACCGAGCATAAGCTCGATGGCGTAATGGTCACGTCGGAGGCCAATCTCGAATACCTGTCCGGCTTCATGACGCAGTTCGCGTGGAACACGCCCGCCCGCCCCTGGCACTTCATCGTGCCGCGCGAGGGCGACGCGGTCGGCGTCATTCCCGAAACGGGCGACGTCAATTGGCTGACCTCGTCCTGGTGCAAGAACATCCGCACCTGGCCCTCGCCTCGCCCCGAGAACGAAGGCCTCGACCTTCTGGCCGCCGAGATCGGCCGCATCCCGCGGAAGTTTGGCCGCTTCGGCTTTGAACTCGGGCAGGAAAGCCGCTTGGGCATGCCGGTCGCCGACCTGCTGCGCCTGCGCGACGCCATCAAGCCGTTCGAGATGGCCGACTGCATTCCGTTGATGAAGGATCTGCGCTTCATCAAGTCCAAGGCCGAGATCGCCCATATCCGGCACATCTGCCAGATCGCCTGCGACACGTTCGACGAGCTGCCCAAGATGGTGCGCATCGGCGACAGCGAAAAGGAAATCTGCCGCAAGTTCGCCGCCGACATCTTGATGCGCGGCGCGGACAAAGTGCCCTATACCTCGATCGGCACCGGCAAGGGCGGCTACACCAGCATCATCATGGGCCCGACCGACCGCAAGCTAGCCAAGGGCGACATTCTCTTGATCGACACGGGCTCGAAATACGCGGGATATTTCTGCGACTTCGACCGCAACATCGCCATCGGCAAGCCCGCGTCGGACGCCGAGCGCATCCACGATATCCTGTGGCGCGCGACGGAAGCCGGCATCAAGGCTGCTGTCCCCGGCAAGACCGCCGCCGACGTCTTCCACGCTCAGGCCAAGGTTCTGGAGGCCGCGGGCATCGTCTTGGGCAACGTGGGCCGCTTCGGCCACGGGCTCGGCAAGGTCATCACCGAATGGCCGTCCAACAAACCAGAGGACAAGACGCTCCTCAAGGAAGGCATGGTGCTGACCATCGAGCCCAGCGCCATGCACGGCAAAGGCAAGATCCAGGTCCACGAGGAGAATCTCGTCATTACCCGCGACGGGCCGAAGCTGCTGACTCGCCGCGCGCCGCGCGAGATGCCGGTGGTGAAGGTCTAGACGCCAAAACCAGGAGGGGAAGCCAATGCAAATCGACATCATCTCCATCCAGCCGATCATGGCCCTGATCGCGGGCGTTCTGATCCTCGTTTTCCCCCGGATTCTCAATTACGTCGTGGCCATCTACTTGATCGTCATCGGTATTCTCGGCTTGGTCCACTAGGCCATAGGCCAGGTTACGGACGGCCCGGCGGCGATGGCGGCCGGGCCGTTTTTGCGGCATGCTTCTTCCAGTCGCGGGTCTGTGGAGGACGGCATGGCACCCGAAGGCACGGCGCATGGCGCCGCGATTGAAGCGAAGATTTCCAATCTGATCGCCGGAAAGAAGGCGGGCTTCGCCCTGCCCCAGCCCTTCTATACCGACGCGGACGTGTTCCGGCGGGACATGGACCGCATCGTGATGACGCATTGGCTGTGCGCCGGCCATGAAAGCCGCGTGCCCAAGGCGGGCGACTTCTTCCTCTACGAAGTGGCCGGCGAATCCGTGATCATCGCGCGCGCGCAGGACGGCAAGCTGCGCGCCCTCCTCAACGTCTGCCGCCATCGCGGCTCGCATGTTTGTCGCGAAAAGGAAGGCAGCGCCAAGGTTTTCCTCTGCCCCTATCACGCCTGGGCCTACAACCTGGACGGCTCGCTGCGTGCCGCACGGCACATGCCGCCCGATTTCAACGGCAAGGATTTCGGCCTGAAGCAGATCCACCTGCGCGTGGTCGAAGGGCTGATCTTTGTCTCCTTCGCCGACAAGCCCCTGAGACTGGACGAGGTCGAGCGCACGCTGGGCGCGGGCTATGGCCCGTATGGCTGGGCGAACGCCAAGGTCGCGCACCGCGAGATGTATACGATCGACGCCAACTGGAAGCTCGCGGTCGAGAACTATGTCGAGTGCTATCACTGCGCGCCCGCGCATCCGGAATACTCCCTTCTGCACGCCAACGAGCAGCCGCGCACGAAGATCGCGGAGATGAGCGCGAAAATGGAGGCGCATGCAGGTGCGCTCGGTATTCGCATCGAAAACCGCGACCATTGGGCGCTCGACGCGGCGCCCGGCCAGGAAGCGATCTATTGCGTGCGCTATCCCATGTATGAGGGCAAGGTCACCGGCACCGGCGACGGCAAGCCGGCCGCGCCGCTGATGGGAAAATTCAAGGATTACGACGGCGGCTCGACCTTCATCCATGTCGGGCCGGCCAGTTACTTTCTGGCCTATCCCGATCACGGGCTGATGTACCTGTTCATCCCCAAGACGCTGCAGCGCTGCGACATGGAAGTAGTCTGGCTGGTGCGCGGCGACGCGGTGGAAGGCAGGGATTACGACAAGGAGCGGCTGATCTGGCTGTGGCACATCACCAGCCTGGCCGACAAACGCATCATCGAGGACAACCAGAAGGGCGTGAATTCGCGCTTCTACGAACCGGGCCCGTTCGCGCCGATGGAGATCAACGCGCGCCGCCTAACGGACTGGTATCTAAAAGAACTGTCCTGACGCGTCAGAAATACGCGATCAGCCGCCCCAGGATCACCGCGCCACCCCAGAACAGAAGCGATGCCGCGCCGGCCGCCCGCGCGCGCGGGGGCGGCTTTACCCCCGGCGCGCCCCATTCGGCGACACGCCGCCACGGGCCCGCGTGCAACGCCAGCGCATTGGCGCCCGCCAGCGCGATGATCGCGACTTTCCAGCCGAAGACCGGGTTGTTCCACATGCCGACGGCCTCGGTCACGAACAGCAGCGCGCCCGTCGGCACGGCGACCGCCAGCCCCGCGAGAGCGACGGGCAGCATCACGCGCGCCACTTGGTCGAGCGCCAGCCGCCGCCCCAATCCAATCAGGCGCAGATCGACGGCCAGGATACCGCCCGCGAGCGCCGTGAAGCCCAGGATGTGCAGGACGTTCGTCAGCGGATACAGCAGGAAGGACGCACGCATGGTGCGGCCCAGAGCGCCTTCCTGGAGCCAGACCGCCCATTCCGGTCCGAGACCGGATTCCATCAGCGCAGTTCGGTCGTCTTGCCCGCGATGGTGATGCGCTCGGCGCGCATCTCGACGGGATCGTTGCGGCTCGGATAACCGACCACCGTCGCCGTCGTGCCCGGCTTCATCATGTCCGCCTGAAGACCGCGATTCTGCATCCGGTATGGCGGCCCGAGGATGACGTGCCACGTCTTGCCGTCGGCATCGAACTCCAACGTGCCGTGCGGGTTCTCGTAGGTCGATGTCTTGATGGTGCCGTTCAGCGTCAGCACCGTGTCCGAGTCGTAGGAGCCCCAGCCGTGATGGGCCAGGGCGGCGGGCGCCACGGCGCCAAGAAGCGCCGTGGCGATCACAACGCGTCGGGTGATCAGGGTCATGGGGGCAACCTCCATTCTTGGCGGCGCCCCCTTCGCCGAGCCGGCCGTGGTCAGATGGTCATCAGCTTGCCGAAACCCTTCACCGGCTTGGTGTAGCCGCCGAGACGCATGCAATGCCATGCGAGCGCCTGGTTCGACGTCACCACCGGCTTGCCGATCTCGTCCTCGATCCGCTGGATCACGGACGAGCAGCGCAGCGCCGTGCAGGACAGGAACAACGCGTCGACGTCGGCTTTGCCGAGCGCCACGCCGGCCCGGTAGATGTCCTCGGGCGGGATTCGGCAGATCTCGGGGTCGCCGTGACGCTTGAAGCTGCCGCGCGCCACGATGTCGAAGCCGTTGGAGGCGACGAATTTCTCGACCACCGCGTTGACGTGGTCCGGATACGGCGTGATCAGCGCGATGCGCTTGGCGCCCAACTTGCGCAAGCCTTCGATGCTGGCCGTCACCGGGTTGGTCACGGGCAGGCCCGGCTTCGCCTTCTGGATATGCTCCCGTACCTTGTCGGGCCCGATCGCCATGCTGCCCGAGGTGCAACCGAACGCCATCACGTCGACCTTGTCGTCCGGCAGGATGCCCTGCGCGACCTTGGTCAAATCCTTTTCCATGTCGTTCAACGCCTGCACGGTCAGGACCGGCGCCATGGGGATGCGGCTGGAATAGACGCCAATGCTGTCGCGCGGCAGGAAGGTGTAGAGCTCGGGCTCGATCACGAGGTCGGTCGCCAGCGCGACCAAGCCGATCGCCACGTTGGCGGCGGGGCCGTTGTCGAGCGTGCAGGGCATCAAGGCCCACGGAGCCACGGTTTGGGCAGGAGCGCTTTGGACGGCTGTATCGGGCATCGTCGCCTCCCTGAATGGGGTATCCCTAGACCTTCATCTTGCGCAAAAAGGCCGGGCCGCGTCCACCATCGGCTACGGGGCCGCCCCGCCCTCGCGGCGCGGCCCCTGCGTGATCACGGAAACAAAGCTTCCTGTTCCAACCCCATCGTCTCGTCCAGGCCGCAGACCAGGTTCATGTTCTGGATGGCCTGGCCCGAGGCGCCTTTCACCAGATTGTCGATCACCGACACGATGATCGCGCGGCCCGGCACGCGGTCGGCGAACACGCCCATGAGGCAGTGGTTGGAACCGCGCACGTGCCGCGTCGCGGGCGCGCTGCCCGCGGGCACCACGCGCACGAACGGCTCACCCGCATAGCGCTTCGTCAACGTGTCGCGCAGATCGTCGGCCTTGGCGCCCCCCTTCAGCTTCACATAGATCGACGACAGGATGCCGCGGCTCATGGGCATCAGATGCGGCGTGAAGTTCACCGTGACCGTGCCCTTGGCCGCCTCCGACAGGCCCTGCTCGATCTCCGGCGCATGGCGGTGGCTGGCCACGCCATAGGCGTGGATACCCTCGGTCACCTCGGAATAGAGATTGGCTTCCTTGGCCGCGCGCCCGGCGCCGGAAACGCCGGACTTGGCGTCGATGATGATGTCGTTGCCTTCGATCTGACCCGCCTCCAACAGAGGAATAAGCGGCAGCTGCGCCGAGGTCGGATAACAGCCCGGATTGGCGATCAAGCGTCCGGCCTTGACCGCATCGCGCTTGAGCTCGGTCAGGCCGTACACGGCCTCCTTCTGCAGATCCGGCGCCTTGTGTTCGTGCCCATACCACTCGGCGTAGGTGCCGACATCGAACAGCCGGAAGTCCGCCGAGAGGTCAACGATCTTAAGCCGTTTGGGAAGGCCTGCGATCACCTCCTGTGTCGTGCCGTGGGGCAAGGCGCAGAAGACCACGTCGGCCTGGTCCCAGTCCGCGTCCTCGATCTTGACCAGAGTGGGAAGGCCCAGATGCGCGAGATGCGGGAACACCGTGCCGAAGGATTTGCCCGCCGAGCGGTCGGCCGTGATCACCGTCATGGCGACGCGCGGATGGCGGGCGAGAAGACGCACCAATTCCGCCCCCGTATAGCCGCTGGCCCCGAGGATTGCCGCCCTGATCTTGTTCGATCCATCCGTCTTCATGATGCCCTCTCGTCGCGTCGATGGTGATGATGAAAGCCCAAACGAAAAGAGCGCCCCCGCGAGGGGGCGCTCTTAGCATACCGAGCGTAGACCCGTTGCGGTTAGCGTTTCGAGAACTGATAGCTACGTCGCGCCTTGGCCTTACCGTACTTCTTACGCTCGACCACACGCGGGTCGCGGGTGAGGAAGCCGTTGGCCTTCAGCTTGGAGCGCAGCTCCGGCTCGAACAGGGACAGGGCCTTGGACAGGCCGTGGCGGATCGCGCCGGCTTGGCCGGACAGGCCGCCGCCGGTGACGGTGCACCACACGTCGAACTGACCCAGGCGGTTCGCGACCACCAGCGGCTGGTTCAGGATCATGCGCAGCACGGGACGGGCGAAGTACTTGCCGCTGTCCTTCGTGTTGACGACGAACTGGCCATTGCCACGCTTGACCCAAACGCGAGCGATCGCGTTCTTGCGCTTGCCGGTGGCGTAGGAACGGCCCTGTGAGTCGATTTGAGGCTCCGGGCGCGCGGCCTGATCGGCCAGAGTCGCGAACGGGCTGGAAGTCTGCTCGGCCATATCGATTAGCCCCGCTTGTTCTTCGGATTGAGTTTCGCCACGTCGAGAACCTCGGGGTTCTGCGCCTCGTGCGGGTGGTCGGTGCCACCATAGACGCGCAGGTTGCGCATCAGCTTACGGCCCATCACGTTGGGCGTGATCATGCGTTGCACGGCCTTTTCCAGCACCCGCTCGGGGAACTTGCCCGCGAGGGTCTGCGCCGGCGTGCGCGACTTGATGCCGCCGGGATAGCCGGTGTGCCAATGGAACAGGCTGTCGTTCGCCTTGTTTCCGGTGATCTTCACCTTGGCGGCGTTGATGACGATGACGTTGTCGCCGCAATCCATGTGCGGGGTGAACGTCGTCTTATGCTTGCCGCGCAAGCGATTGGCAACGATGGTCGCCAAGCGGCCCAGAACGACGCCCTCGGCATCGATCAAGATCCACTTCTTTTCAATATCCGCCGGCTTGGCGGTGTAAGTCCGCATGGCCATAGGCCGTTCCTTAAGCATTTCGATGGGCCTGCGCGAAGGCCGCGCAAGCAAGGCGCGGAGTATGCCCATCAAAGTGAGCGAGTCAACGCCGGATAATCTCTCTAAATCAAATATCTATCCATGCGGTATCAGGGTAATATTTTGATAAGCTTTTGATATAAAACAAATAATGACCTCATGACTTGGGCGGCACCGAGTAGGTCCCGGTGATATGAGCCACCGGATCGCCCTTCGCCTTCGCCTCCCCCTCCGAGAACAGTGTCACTTCCGACACCACCAGCCGTTTACCACCCTTGATGACGCGGCCTTCGGCGATCACGTCGTGCGGCCCGGGGCGGCGCAGGAAATTGATATTGAGATTGGTGGTGACGGCCAGGGGCGTCCGCCCAGCGACTGAAAGCGTCAGGGCGTACATGGCATAGTCGGCCAGGGCGACCAGCATCGGCCCCGCGATCGTGCCGCCCGGACGGAGGAAATTTTCGCGATACGGCAGGCGGGCCACGACGGCTCCCGGCCCCAGCCGGTCGAGCGACATGCCCAGATCGACCGCGAAAGGCAGCTCGGCCGCCACCAATGCGTTGAAATCCTCGATGGAAATGCGCGGCACGGCGTCCTCCGTTCGCGAAATCGTCGCACGCTTGGCCTTTAATCCTTGAAATCCCGTTACTTGCGCAAGAGATTCCCTCGCGACTCCGGGAGAACAATGTCGATGACCACCGCTTCCGCCGCGCCGAACGAGCCCCTGCTCCTCCAGACGAGGCGCGGCTCCGTGGCGACTCTGACGCTCAACCGCCCCGCCCAATACAACGCCCTCTCCGAGGCGCTGCTCGACGAGTTGCAAGCCTCGCTCGAGCGGATCGCCGAAGATCGCGACGGGGTGCGGGTGGTGATCCTGGCCGGCGCGGGCAAGGCGTTCTGCGCGGGCCATGACCTTAAAGAGATGCGCGGCCAGCCATCGCGCGCCTATTACGCCTCTTTGTTTAAGACCTGCAGCCGAATGATGACGACCATCGCGCGCATGCCCCAGCCGGTGATCGCGCGCGTGCATGGCATCGCGACCGCGGCCGGCTGTCAGCTGGTCGCCGCGTGCGACCTAGCCGTCGCCGGCAAGTCGGCGCGCTTCGCGACCTCCGGCATCAATGCCGGCCTGTTCTGCACGACGCCTGGCGTTTCCGTCGGCCGCGCGGTCACACGCAAGCATGCGATGGAGCTTTTGCTGACGGGCGACTTCATCGACGCCGCCCGCGCGGAGGAGATCGGTCTGGTCAACCGCGTGGCCGAGGACACCGCGCTCGACGAGACCGTGAACAAGCTCGCCGACACGATCGCGAGCAAGTCCGGTGCCGCCATCGGCCAAGGCAAGCGCGCCTTCTATCGCCAGATGGAGATGGGGTTGGATGCCGCCTACGACTATGCCAGCGAAGTGATGGCCGACGGCATGATGCTGGACGATGCCGCGGAAGGCATCGACGCCTTCGTCGGCAAGCGCCCTCCCAAATGGACACACCGCCCGTGAATCACGATACCTACGACGACGAATATCTGCGCGGCATCCTCAACGGCGTGAAGACCATCGTCATGGTCGGCGCCAGCGATAACTGGAACCGGCCCAGCTTCTTCGCGATGAAGTATCTGCAGAAGAAGGGCTACCGGATCATTCCCGTGAACCCGCGCGCGGTGGGCACGGAGATCCTGGGCGAAAAGGTCGTGGGCGATCTGAAAGACGTACCGGGCCCCATCGACATGGTCGATATCTTCCGCAACTCGGAAGCCGCGGGCAAAATCACCGACGAGGCCATCGCGCTGGCGCGGGAAAAGAAAATCAAGGTGATCTGGATGCAGATCACCGTGCGCAATGACGAAGCGGCCAAGCGAGCCGAAGACGCCGGCTTGAAGGTCGTCATGAATCGATGTCCGAAGATCGAATACGCGCGTCTGAACGGCGAGTTGAGCTGGAACGGCATCAATTCGCAGGTCATCTCGAGCAAACGGCGAAGGATTTGAAACCATGAGCGAACACAAGCGCGGCTTCGAGACGCTGGCGGTCCATGCCGGCGCAAGCCCCGACCCCGCGACCGGCGCGCGGGCGACGCCCATCTATCAGACGACCTCGTTCGTCTTCGACGACGCCGATCACGCGGCGTCTCTGTTCAACCTGCAGGTCCCCGGCTTCATCTACTCGCGCCTGACCAACCCGACCGTGTCGGTGCTGGAAGAGCGGGTCGCGGCGCTGGAAGGCGGCCGCGGTGCGACGGCCACGGCCTCTGGCCATTCGGCCCAGATCCTGGCCCTCTTCCCGCTGATGGGCCCGGGCGATGAAGTCATCGCCTCGACCAAGCTGTATGGCGGCTCCATCAATCAGATGGGCCATAGCTACAAGAAGTTCGGCTGGAAGGCCGTGTTCGTCGATCCCGACGATCCGAAGAACATCGAACGCGCGGTGACGCCCAAGACCAAGGCCGTCTTTATCGAAGGCCTGGCCAATCCCGGCGGCGTCGTCGTGGACATCGCGGGCATCGCCGATGTCACCCACAAGGCCGGCGTGCCGCTTCTGATCGACAACACCCTGGCCTCGCCCTTCCTGTGCCGCCCGATCGAGCACGGCGCCGACATCGTGATTCACTCGACGACCAAGTTCCTGTCGGGCAACGGCACATCCATCGGCGGCGTCGTGGTCGATTCGGGCAAGTTCGATTGGTTCCAGAACGACAAGTTCCCGAGCCTGTCCAAGCCCGCGCCCGAGTATCACGGTCTGTGCTTCGCCGAGACGTTCGGCGACTTGGCCTACACGATCTACGGTCACGCCATCGGTTTGCGCGACCTGGGGCCCAGCCAGTCGCCCTTCAACGCGTGGGTGACGCTGCTCGGCATCGAGACGCTGCCGCTGCGCATGGAGCGGCACGTCGCCAACACGATGAAGGTCGTGCAGTACTTGGAGAAGCATCCCGCCGTGGCATGGGTGTCCTACGCCGGTCTGCCGTCCAGCAAATACCACGCGAACGCCAAGCGTTATTTGCCCAAGGGCGCGGGCTCGGTCTTCACCTTCGGCCTCAAGGGCGGCTATCAGGCCGGCGTGCAGCTGGTGGAAAGCTGCGAGCTGTTCTCGCACCTGGCCAATATCGGCGATACGCGCAGCCTGATCATCCATCCGGCCTCGACCACCCACCGCCAGCTCACCGAAGAGCAGCAGAAGGCGGCGGGCGCGGGCCCGGATGTGGTGCGCCTGTCCATCGGCATCGAATCGGTCGACGACATCATCGCCGATCTGGAGCGGGGCCTGGGCGCCGCCTCGGGACGCAAGGCGGCCGAATAATCAGCGTTTGCAGTCGAAGGACGCCGACGATTTGTCGAACTTGCAACGGTAGTGCGCGTCGAGGGGCTTGCGCGCCTCGACCTGCACCACCTTGCCGTCGCTATCCTGACGCAGGCGCGAGATGCACTGCAGCTCGGTGATCGCCACGCCGCTGCTGGTCGCCGGCAGATAGAAAGCGATACCGTCCGCCCATTCCTTCACGTTTGCCGGGCGCGCCTCTTCGATGGCGATCTGCCATCCGTCGGAAAGCGTCTGGCCATTGTTGAACGTGCCGGGCGCTGGACATTTGGCCGTCAGTGCGAAGGCGGAATTGGCTGCGACGGCCACGAGGATCGCCGCGCCGGTTGCCCATAGGATCGATAATTTCAACGAACACCCCTTTCGCGGTGCGCTTTGAATTCGCCAGTGCCGACCGACGCCCGCGAAAGCCCAACCGCCCGGATGAACCGGTTCCGCGGACCATACTGCACCGCCCGCGCTGGCCCTGCCAACTGCGCGATAGGCGCATTTTCACCCGCTTGGCGGAACCCCTGAAACGGCCTAGCATCTCCATCAAGGCGCTTTGTCGGGGAGAGGCCAATGTCGGAGCCGCGGTTGACGCTTGTATCTGACAAGGGCAAGACGGACTCCCGGCCCACGTCCGTCCAGCGGACATGGATGGAGCGCGGCCTGGATCAGCCAGGCGGCAAATTGCCCCTGTTCGATGGGGACGGCCGAAAGGTCGATCCGCGAACGATTCGCCGCTGCATAGAGGAAGGCTGGGCCGAGCCGTGGTTCTCCAATCCGATCAAACCCGACTGGCTGGTTTGCCGCCTGACGGACAAGGGGCGCATCGCCCTCGCCAAGCGTTGACAGCGGCCTGCCGCGAGGCCGGCAGGCACGCATGATCCAAACTCTCCGTCATATCGCCTCGCTGCTGATCGGCATCGGCATCGTCCAGTTGGGCAACGGCCTGCTGACGACCGTGGTCAGCCTTCGCATGACCTACGAAGGCTTCTCGACCGAGGCGGCCGGTTTCATCATGTCCTGCTATTTCGCCGGCCAGATGCTGGCCTCGCGCACGATCCCCAACATCATCGCGCGCGTGGGGCCGGTGCGCGCCTTCGCCGCCGCCGCCGCGATCCTGGCCGCCGCTGCCCTCTCCCACATCCTTCTGGTCACCGCGTTGGCCTGGATCTTCCTGCGCACCGCCACCGGGTACGGCATGGCCGGCGTCAACATGGTGGCCGAAAGCTGGCTGAACACGCACGCGACCAAGGCGAATCGCGGGCAGATCCTCGGCTTCTACATGATCACGGTCTATCTCACGACCGGCCTGGGCCAGTTCCTGCTGAATCTCGACAGTCCCAACGGCTATGAGCTGTTCGCGCTGGCAACCGTGCTGCTGACGCTCGGCCTCGTGCCTGTCGCCCTCACCAACTCGCCCGCGCCCAGCTTCGGCGACCGCTCGAAGCTGAAACTGCGACAGCTCTACCGGCTCTCGCCCCTCGGCCTCGCGGGCGTGCTGGCCACGGGTTTCGTCAACAGCGCCTTCTACGGCTTGGGCCCGATCTTCGCGCACAAGATCGGCCTCGACGATTTCGACGTCTCCGTCTTCATGGGCGCCACGATCATCTCAGGCCTGGCCATGCAATGGCCGGTCGGCAGACTGTCGGACAAATACGACCGGCGCTTCGTGCTGATGGGCGTGTTCTTCGCGGTGGCCGTGGCTTGCGTCGCGATGGTGACCGTGCTGCACGTCCATCCGGCCTGGACGCTGGCGGTGGCCTGCATCTATGGCGGCCTGTCCTTCACGACCTATTCGCTGAGCGTCGCGCATGCCTGCGACTTTCTCGAACCCAAGGATATGGCCAAGGCCGCCAGCGGTTTCGTCTTCACCTACTGCATCGGCGCGGTGCTGGGGCCCATGGTCGCCTCGTGGTTCATGTCCGCGACCGGTGCACAGGGCCTGTTCATCTACGCCGCGTTGATCAACGCGGCGCTCGGCCTGTTCGCCATCTACCGTATGTTCCAGCGCCCGACGGTGCCCAAGGACCAGCGCGGCCCCTTCGTGCCCATGCCGCAGAACACACCCGTCGTGCAGATGATCGTGCCGCGCCCGCCCGCACAGGACGACAAGCCGATCTATCGCGAAGGCCACCCGCTGGTCAGCGACTGATCGATGCAAGAGGCGGGGGGATCAAAGCATTCGATCGCGAGCGCCATGCTGCTGATGGCCTGCGCGTCGTCCATGTTCCCGGTTTCCGACGTGATCGCGAAATACCTGGTGCGCGATTATCACCCGCTCCAGGTGACGTGGGCGCGCTATCTGTTCCAATTCGTCATCCTGGCCATCGCACTGGGCGGGCCACGGATCTTTCAGCGCTTCGCGACGCGGCAACTGAAGCTGCAACTCCTGCGCGGCATCTTGACCGTATTGGCAACCATCCTATTCATCACCGCGCTTAAGACCACGCCAGTGGTCGATGGCATCACGCTTCTGTTCACGAGTCCCCTGTTCGTCGTGGCGCTGTCCGTTCCGTTCCTGGGCGAGCGGGTAGGCTTCCATCGTTGGGCGGCCGTTCTGGTCGGCTTCACCGGCGTCGTCCTGGTGCTGCGGCCCGGTGAAGGCATCATCCAGTGGGGTGCGTTCCTGGCCTTGGGCTCGGCCGCCTGCGTGGGCGTGTTCCATATCGTCACCCGCATTCTATCGCGCACCGATCATCCGATCACGACGCTGCTCTACATGGCCCTGACCGGCTTCCTGATCCTCAGCGCCGCGGTGCCGTTCTTCTGGACCGAACCGACGCTCGAAGCCTGGGTCCTGTTCGCGCTCGCCGGCCTGATCTCGGGCTTCGCGCATTACGGTGTCATCACGGCGATCCGCTGGGCGCCGCTATCGGCCGTGGCGCCGTTCACATACGCGCAGATCATGAGCGCGACGATGATGGGCTACTTGGTCTTCGGCGACATTCCCGGCGAATGGACCATAGCGGGCCTGGCCATCATCATCGGCTCGGGCCTCTATGTCCTCCATCGCGAGCGGCGCATCGCCTCGAAGGCCGCGGCACAATGACCGGGACCGGCGCGGGTGACCGCAACGCGGTTCTCCGGGCCATGGTGATCATGGGCTGCTCGGTCAGCCTGTTTCCTTGTAGCGACGCGATCTCCAAGTATCTCGTTCGCGACTACGACGTCATCCAAGTGACGTGGGCGCGCTATCTGTTCCACTTCCTTCTGCTGGCGGTCGCTCTGAGCGGCTTCCGCGCCCTGCGCTGGTATCGGACCCGGCGGCTGCCGCTTCTCGTGCTTCGCTCCGTCCTGTCCGTGGTCGCGACACTGGTCTTCATCATCGCGATCAAGTCGATCCCCATCGTCGACGGCTACACGATCCTGTTCACGAACCCTTTGCTGATCGTAGCCTTGTCCGTACCGCTTCTGGGCGAGCGCGTCGGCATCCATCGCTGGACGGCCGTCATCATCGGATTTACCGGCATCCTGTTCGTGCTGCGGCCGGGCTCGGGCCTTTTGGAGCTTTCGGCCCTGCTCGCGCTGGTGGCGGCTCTGTGTGTCGCACTGTCCAACATCATCACGCGCATCGTCTCTCGGACCGACCATGTGCTGACGACCGCCCTCTACATGGCCACGGTCGGCACGGCCATTCTAACGCTCCTGGTCCCCTTCCATTGGCGTACCCCCGACTGGGAAACCTGGGCCTGGATGGCTCTCACGGGTCTGCTCGGCGGCATAGGGCATCTCGGCGTCATCAAGGCGATCCAGATGGCCCCGGTTTCCGCTCTTGCGCCCCTGTCCTATGTCCAAATCATCAGCGCGACGGCGCTGGGGTACTTCGTATTCGATACGCTGCCCGACGCATGGACTTTGGCGGGGCTCGCCGTCATCGTGGGTTCCGGTCTCTACATCTTCCACCGCGAACGGCGCGCGGCGCGCGCCGTATCCTAGGGCTACGGCATGACCACGGCATCGGCCCAACCCGCGCGCAACGAGACGCTGACCGGCATCTTCCTGATGGTCGTGGCGATCTCGCTGTTCCCCGCCAGCGACGCGCTGTCGAAATACCTGGTTGGCACCTACGACGCCCTGCAGGTGGTGTGGATACGCTACATCGTTCAGTTCGCGGCCGTTTTGATCGCGCTGGCGCCCCGCTCGCGCTGGCACTTGATGCGGACGCGGCGGCCAGGGCTTCAGGCCGTGCGCGGCTTCTTCACCGTACTGTCCACCCTGGCTTTCGTGGCGGCCCTGGGCTACGTGCCGCTGGTCGATGCGGTCACGCTCCTCTTCTCCAGCTCGCTCATGCTCGTCGCACTGTCCGTACCGTTTCTCGGCGAGCGTGTCGGCATCCACCGTTGGAGCGCGGTCGTCATCGGCTTCATCGGTGTACTGGTGGTCATGCGTCCGGGCATGGGCGTGCTGCACTGGGCGGCGACCGGCGCATTGATCTCGGCTTTCAGCAACGCGATCTACCAGATCGCGACTCGCGCCCTCTCGGTCACGGACCGCGCCATCACCACCTTCTTTTATGTGAACGTCGCGGGTGTCGTACTGCTGGGGCCCACCATGTTCTTCGTTTGGATTCCCATGACCTGGGATGCCTGGGTCTGGGTGATCGCGGCGGGGCTCTTGAGCGGCGCGGGCCACTATCTCTTGATTCGCAGCTTCGATCACGCGGGCGCGTCCGTCCTGGCGCCCTTCAACTATGTCCAGATCGTCAGCGCCACGCTGATCGGATATTTCTGGTTCAGCGAGCTTCCCGACTTCTGGACGGTGGTGGGTCTGATCATCGTGGTAGGGTCCGGCCTCTATATCCTCCGCCGGGAGCAGCGCGCCGCACAAGCCGCATCGTAAATCACGCCATGAATCAGATGTATCCGAACACACCCGTTTCGGCGGTTCCGCCGACGGAAGCCCTGCACCGCCTGATCGCGAGCGAGCCGTTTCCCGCCAATATCGGCACGTTCCTGGCCGACGCAGCCAAAACGTTCAGCGACAAGACCGCCCTCGTCTTCTTCGAAGAGCCGGAGAGCACGCCGGACCGCGCCCTGAGCTATGCGGCGCTCGATGCGCGCGTCGCGCGCCTGGCCTCGGGCTTCCACAAACACGGCATCCGCAAGGGCGACCATGTCGGCGTCATGCTGCCGAACGTCCCGCCCTGCCCTCTCACCTGGCTGGCCCTTCTGCGTCTCGGTGCCGTGATGGTTCCGGTCAACGTGCGCTATACCGCGCGCGAACTGGCCTATGTGCTGAAGGATTCGGACGCGAAGTGGCTGGTCATGCACGCGGACTATCTGCCGCTCGTGGGCGAGTTGGGTGACGCGCGCCTGCCCGACCGGCATTTCATCGTGGTCGGCCAGCCCGTCGCCGCCCCCTTCGCCGACTGGCGTGCGATCCTGGACAGCGGCGAAGCCGGCTTCACCCCACCTCTCCAGCCCGCGCTCGACGATCTCGCGACCATTCAATACACGTCGGGCACGACCGGCTTTCCCAAGGGCGTCATGCTGGCGCACCGCCATTGGTTCACCTTCGCCAAGATCGGCACGGCGGAACTGCGCTGGCTTGGAATCGAGCGCACCTTCCTGGCTCATCCTTTCTATTACATGGCCGGCCAGGCCGTGTTCCTGTTCGGCCTGCATCTCGGCGCCACCATTTCCATCGCGCCTCAACTTTCGATCCGGCGTTTCATGCCTTGGATGCGCGAAACGCGCTCGCAATACACCCTCGTCACCAACGCGATCCTAAAACAACAGTTGTCGCCGGAAGACCAAAGGAACGACGCACGCTTCCTCCACGTCTCCGCCGCCTACACGCGGGAGGTGCAGGAAGGCATCGAACGCCAGTTCGGCGCGCCGGTGCGCAACCTCTACGGCATGACGGAGAACGGCATCGCGATCTACGTGCCGCTGGCCGCGGGCGAACGGCTGAGCCCCGATTTTATCGGCGTGGTTGCGCCGTTCCGCGAAGTCATGCTGGCGGATGCCGACGGCAAGCCCGTGCCGGATGGCGAGATTGGAGAAATTTGCGTGCGCGGCCCTGGAATCCTCCAGGGCTATTACAAAAAGCCCGAAGCCAATAAAGCATCCTACTTCGGCGATTGGCACCGTTCGGGCGACCGGGGCTTGCGTGATAAGGACGGCTATTACCACTTCCTCGGCCGGATGAAGGACGTCATCCGCCGCAACAACGAGAACATCTCGGGCATCGAGGTGGAAACCGTCCTGCTGGGCCTGAAAGGCATCGAGCGGGTCGCCGCGATCCCCGTGCCGGACGATCGTAAAGGCGAGGAACTGAAGGTCTGTGTCGTCCTGAATTCCGGCCTGACCAAGGACGACCTGCCGCCCGACGCCATCATCGCCCATTGCGAGAAGAACCTGGCCACCTTCAAGGTCCCGCGCTTCATCGAGTACCGCGGCGAATTGCCGCTCACGGCCTCCGACAAGATCGAGAAGCACAAGCTGGTGAAGGAAAGGGCCGACCTGCGCGTCGGTGCCTATGACCGTGAGGACAAGGTCTGGCGTTGAAGCCGGCTAGTGCCGGGTCGTCTTGAAAGACTCGCGCGCTTCCATCCGGTCGAACAGCTTCCGCAGATTGGGATAGGTATTCCGCCATTCCACCTGCGGCAGAACGTGATCCAGATAACCCAAGGCGACAACGCAAGCGATATCCGCGAGTCCCAGAGCGCCGCCATGGCAGAACGCCTGCTTGCCCAGATCGGCTTCCATCAACGCCAGCCCCAGGTCGATCTTCCTCTGCTGATTGGCATTGCTCCACGTCAAGCCACCGCCTTCCACGTCGGACAAAATGTAGTCGTGCGAGATCGCGACCGTCGCATCCATCAAGCCGTCAGCCACTGCCTCCCAGCGCTTCACCTCGGCGCGATCTTCCAAGCCACCGGGGATCAAACGCGGGCTCGGCGCCAAACCGTCCAGGTACTCGACGATGACCGACGAATCATAAAGCGCTTTGCCGTTATCGCGGACGAGCGCGGGAATCTTGCCCAACGGATTGGAGCGAGACAGTTCCGAATTCGGATCTAACAGATCGATGCGCTGGAACTCGAACGGAAGCTGCTTCTCCAGCAGCACGATGCGAACCTTGCGGACGTAAGGGCTGCCCGGCGACCCCAGAAGCTTCATGGTTGCACCCTCACCCTGCCGACAAGCCCGTGAGCATCCGCCGGTAGACGTCCACCGCGCGATTCCAGATATCGGATTTCCACGCGTCATCGTCGCCGTAAAACGCCGCGCGGATATCGCGCTTGATGCCCTTGCCCTGCGATGAATCCACCTTCCCGCGCGCGTAGAGCCAGTTGTCCGCCCGGATAGAGCCCAGCACGTCGTCGATCGGCAGTGTGCCGTACTCCAACGCGAGGCAGGTACGCTCGGCGTTGGGACACTCGTCGCGCACCGCCAACGCCATGTATCCGGTCAAAGCCGCCGAGGTGGAGGTGCCATCGTCCGGCGAGGTCACCTCGCCGCCGAGCCAGGATTGGGCGCGGATATACTCGGGATCGCTGGGGCCGCGCTCGAATTGAATCTCGCCATAGCCGCGCGGTCCCAAGCCCGTGTGAAAATCGAGCGCCGCCACGCGTTTCCGGCCCGCGCCATGCTCCTTGAGGATCGCGCGCCATGTGCGATTGGACCAGGTTGGGCCCTTGCCGCCAAAAAACAATCCGTCCGCATGGGTGTACTGCCCGCGTGAAACGGCCGCTTGGTAGGCCGGGTGACCGTTCTTGGCGATATAGGCCTTGATGCCCTCCTCGGCCTTCGCGCGGCCTGGCCCATTCCAATCGGCCGGCACCAGCAGCGGATGGATTTCCGCATAATCCCGATTGACCGGGTGGGCCGCGTGGTCGACGAAATTCCGGTTGAGGTCGACATTGTCCTCCGTCACGCGCCGCAAATGGGCGAAGCCGTGCGGATTCAGCGCGTGGACCAGCAGCACGGCCGTATCCTTCGGGCGTTCTTCCGTCAGCCCTTCACGCAAAAACCCGACCATCGCGCCCGAGCCGCAGAAGCCTTCCACGCCATGGGTCGCCGATGTGCCGACGAACAGATTTGGCGCACGAGGGTCTCCGGCCAGAACCACGTCGGTAAACAGCGCGCCACCATCGGGGTCTTTATTCGGATTGGCGTGGCTTTGGACCTTGAGACCGGCGCCCTTCGCCGCATCCAGAAACTTCTGCCGCGCTTCGGCATAGTTTCCGGCGAAATGACTGGATGTCTTAGCCATCGCGGCGCCTCTCCTGTTTGCAACGCTCGACAATTTTCCGTCCGCGCTGCCACAATCGCAACTCTTCAGATCGTCCACTTTTCCATGGGACTGGGCGGGCTTGTGAGGGCCGATGGGATCGGCCCATAATTTACATTGTGCCGGAAACGGAAGCCGAGGGGATCATGAGCAAAGAGTACATGCACTTCGATACGACGGAGTATGCGCGCCGCCTGAAGAAGGTGCGCGAGGCCATGGCCAAGGCCGGGGTGGACGTGCTGGTCGAGACCGACCCCGCCAACATGTACTACCTGACGGGCTATGACGGCTGGAGCTTCTATGTGCCCCAGCATGTGCTGGTTTCCGCCGACGAGGGCGAGCCGGTCTGGGTCGGCCGCGGCGTCGATCTGGGCGGCGCCAAGTTGACCTGCTGGATGAAGCCCGAGAACGTCCTGGCCTATCCCGAGGTGCTGGTGCAGAACCTGCCCAAGCACCCGTCGCAGTTCCTGGCGCAAGAGATCGAGAAGCGCGGCTGGGGCAAGAAGCGTATCGGCGTGCCCACCGACTGCTACTATTTCACTCCGCGCGCGAACAGCGTGCTGCGCAAGGAGCTGCCGAACGCGAAGTTCGTCGAGGTGGACCTGTTGGTGAACTGGGTCCGGCTGGTGAAGTCGGAGCCGGAGATCGCCCTGATGCGTCAGGCCGGCAAGATCACCGAGAAGATCGTCGACACGTTCTACCGCGTGATGCGCCCCGGCGTGCGCCAGTGCGACGCGGCCGGCGAGATCCTGAAATCCTGCGCGGTCGGCACGGCCGAATTCGGCGGCGACTATGCCTCCTGCATGCCGTTCATTCCCATCGGCGCGCAGACGGCGGCTTCGCACCTGACCTGGACCGACCAGCTCATCCAGAAGGGTCAGTCCACCTATATCGAGTGCTCCGGCGTGCGCCTGCGCTATCACTCGCCGCTGGCGCGCTCGATCCAATTCGGCAAGCCGCCGCAGAAGATGGTCGACGTGAACAAGGTCGTGCTGGAGGGCATGGAAGCGGCGCTGGACGAGGCCCGTCCCGGCAAGACGCCCCACGACATGGCGATGGCCTGGCAGAAGGTCCTGGACCGCAACGGCTTGTCGAAGGAATCGCGTATCGGCTATCCGACCGGAATCGGCTACCCGCCCGATTGGGGTGAGCACACGGCCAGCCTGCGCAAGGACGACCGGACGGTGCTCGAGCCCAATATGACCTTCCACATGATCCTCGGCATGTGGATGGACGGCTGGGGGTTCGAATCGAGCGAGACGTTCCGCATCACCGACAAGAGCGCGGAGTGCTTCGCCAACGTCGAGCGCGGCCTGAAGGTCATCGACTGACGATGCCGCACCGCCGCGGCCTAGGCCGGGATGGAGGAATGCCATGACCATGGCGTTGCCCTTCGCGCTCGGCCTGGTCGCGGCGGTGGTGGCTTTGACGGGGCGGCAGAGCGTCGCCCTGTGGGCTTGGTTCGCCTTTGCGGCCGTGACCGTGATCTGGTTCGGCTTTCATCTGACCAGCCACATCAATATCGCCCTGTAGACGATGGCGGCGCCCAGAACCCTCCTGCGCTCCCTCAACGTCATCGCCCTTCTGGGCGTGTGCGGCGTCCTGGCCATGGCCTTCGGCCTGCAGTTCGCGCTGCATGAACTCCCCTGCCCTCTCTGCCTGCTGCAGCGCGCGGCATTCATCGCGGTCGGCATCGGCTTTCTGCTGAATATTCGTTTCGGCTCATCCTCCGCGCATTACGGCGCGATCCTCGTCAGCGCCGTGGCCGGCGCCGCCATGTCATTGCGCCAGGTCCTCCTGCACATCGTGCCGGGCACGGGTGAGTACGGCTCCGCCCTGTTCGGCCTGCATCTCTACACCTGGGGCTTTGTCGCCTTCGCCGCGACGATCCTCTACGTCGCCGTCCTCCTGTTCCTGGAAGCCCGCGCGGCGCGCCTGGCCGCCGGGCCGCGCGACGGCGTTATTTCGTCGGCGATATCGTGGCTCTTCGTCATCCTGGTCGCGGCCAACCTGGTCTCAGTCCTGTTGGAATGCGGCGTTGGCCCGTGCGATGACGATCCGACCTATTACCACTGGTTAGGTAAGCCCTAAGCTTTAGGAACGGCGTCATGATCAATCTCGCGATTGATCGCGCGCGCGTCTGATGGCAGGAAAGCACATGCGCTTCCGTCTCGGCTTCCTGCTGCTGCTCTTTTCGCTTCCGGCAATGGCCGCCGATGCGCTGCCACGTCCGACGGCGGCCGTCTTGCTGACGGTTTCGGGCAGCATCGCCAACACGAACGTCGGTAAAGAAGCGCGCTTCGACCGCGCGATGCTGGAGAAGCTCGGAGTCCGCACCCTGCGCACCTCGACGACCTGGACGACGGGAGTGAAGACCTTCGAGGGCGTCTTGGCACGTGACGTGATGACTTCCGTCGGCGCCAAAGGCACCGAGATACGGGCGATCGCGCTGAACGACTATGCGGTGACGATCCCTATGGCGGACTTCGAGCGTTATGACGTGCTGCTGGCGTTCCGCATGGATGGACAGGATCTTACCGCGCGGGACAAGGGGCCGCTCTGGGTCGTCTACCCGCGCGACGCGCATCGCGAGTTGAATGATTCCAAGTTCGACGCGCGTTGGGCATGGCAGCTCAAGCGTCTCGACGTAAAATGATCCGCCTGCCGCGTCGTTGGACGACGGCGCTGGCCTTCCTGGCGCTGGTGATCTCGGCGGCCAGCCTCCTCACCGCATCCTACCGTTTGCTTTTGGTCGAGCGCGACATGCGCGACGACGTGGGCGAGAACCTGCTGTGGTTCGTCACGCAAGCGCAGTTCGAAAGCGCCCGCTTCGCCGACGCCGCCCGGCGCCGTGTCTCCGGCGACCCCACGATGGACGCCGACGGCCTGCGCGAGCGGTATGACGTGCTGCTGAGCCGCCTCGCGGTCCTGGCCGACGGCGCGCCGCGCCGCCGTCTCGAAAGCTACGGCGGCGAGCCTGCCTCCATTCCAGGCCTGGTCGTGAAAATCGACGCGCTGGCGCCAAGGGTCGAGGCGCTGTCCCCCGGCAACGCCGCGCAACTGCCGCCCATCCTCGCCGTGGTCGATCCCGCGACCACGCTGCTGCAAACCGGCTCGCTCGAAACCGCTCATCATGAGTTGGCGCGCCAAGTCGCTCTGCGCGAACACCGGCAAGGCACCATCTTCGAGATCCTCGGCTATTTCGCCGGTATCATTGTCAGCGGCGGCCTGGTCGCCTTGCTGCTGCGGATCGAGGCGCGGCGCAACCGCGACCTGGCTCTACAGGCAAAGGCCGCGGAAAGTATCGCGCGCGCCAGCGAAGCGCGGTTCCGCGACGTGGTCGACGCGGGCTCGGACTGGGTCTGGGAAACCGACGCACGACACCGTTTCTCGTTCCTGACGGAACGCCTGCCGCAACAGTCGGGCGAGGACACACGCTCGATCATCGGCTTCACGCGCGAAGAGCTTTATCGCGACTCGTCCAAGGACGATGGCGCGCTCTGGGCCGCGCACCAGGCCGATCTGGATGCGAGGCGGCCATTCCGGGATTTCGTCTTCGCCTACCGGGACTCGGCAGGCGGCCGCCGTGTTTCGCGCGTTCACGGCAAGCCGGTGTTCGCCGCCGACGGCGCCTTTGTCGGATACCGCGGCACCGGCCGCGACATCACGCCCGAGATCGAGGCCGCCGACGCGTTGGAAGAGAATCGCCGGCTGCTTCACGGTATCGTGGACGTGGTGCCCGCCATCGTGAACGTGAAGGACAAGGA
>CADEGL010000016.1:29311-65378 GCA_902826885.1 uncultured Alphaproteobacteria bacterium
TGCTTCACGGTATCGTGGACGTGGTGCCCGCCATCGTGAACGTGAAGGACAAGGACGGCCGTTATGTGCTGATGAACCGGCACCAGGCGGAACGGTTCCGTGTCCGGGCCGAGGATGCCATCGGCCGCACGGCGATGGACGTGCAGGACGAAGAGGCCGCGCGCTACTTCATGGCGCTGGATCAGAAAGTGATCACGACCGGTCAGCCGTTGCCTTTCTTCGAACGCACCGTGACCCAGCCGGACGGACGCGACGTGACCTGGCTGACGACCAAGCAGCCGCTCCGCGACGGCAAGGGCGCGCTCCAGCACATCGCGACGGTCAGCGTCGACGTCACCATGCTGAAGAAGGCAGAACGCGCCCGCGCCGCCCTCAGCCGCCACTTCTCGCCGAACATGGTCGAGGAACTGGTCAGCATGGACAAAGGCTTCGGCCCCGTGCGCGCGCTTGATGTCGCGGTGTTGTTTTCGGACATGGTCGGCTTCACGGAGTTGTGCGCGGAACTGCCGGCGCAAGAAGCGTTCGATCTTTTGCGCGACTACGACGCGCGCATGGCGCCGATCGTGCTCGGCTTCGACGGCACGCTGGACAAGTATCTGGGTGACGGCATCATGGCCACGTTCGGCACGCCTCAGCCCGGCCCGCGCGACGCCACCAACGCCTTGCGCTGCGCGCGCGAGATGATGCGGACGATCGGGGTCTGGAACGCGGAACGCGCCGCGCGCGGCCAGTTCAGGGTGGAGATCGGCATCGGCCTTCACTACGGCCCCATCCTGCTGGGTAACGTGGGCGACGCGCGGCGGATGGAACTGGCGGTCGTGGGCGACACGATCAATGTCGCCAGCCGCCTCGAGGACCTGACCCGCACCCTGAGCGTGCCCCTGATCGCGAGCGCCGAACTGATGTCCGCCGTCGGCCGGGAAAACGTGGCGAGCCCCGTCGAGCTGATCGGCCTCGAAGACGGCGGCGCGCACACCTTGCGCGGCCGCAAAAATCCCGTCTCGATCTGGGTCTCGCGGCCGGCCGTCTAGGCGTCCGTCACCACTTGTTGCGCAACTCGCGCAACTTGACGAAAACCTGCTTCGGCGTCGGTTGCTCGGGCAGGTCCGGGAAGGCCTCGCGAATCCGCTTGATGACCGTCGGGCTGTGCAGGCGGAAGAAGGTGTTCACCTCTTTCTCGCGGCCCAGCTTCGTCACCATGGCCTTATGCGGGTCCTGGTCTTTCACCTCTTCCAGCAGCGCCTTGGCACGCGCGTTGTCCGGCTCACGGTCGAGGGTGAAGCGCAGATTGTTCGCGATGTAGTCGTGGCCTGGGTAGATCTCGGTGTCGTCCGGCAGTTTGAAAAGCTGCCCCGCAAAGGTGTCGTAGAGCGCTTCCGGATGGCCGCCGCCGTGGCAATTGCCGGCGCCCGCGTTGAACAGCGTGTCGCCGCTGAAAAGCGCCTTGCGGTCCGCGTGCGCCAATAGGCAGACATGCGACATCGTGTGGCCCGGCGTATCGAGCGATTCCAGTTCCACCGTCTTGCCGATCTTGACCACATCGCCCGCCTTCAGGCCGCGATCGATGCCGGGGATCTTGTCCTTGGCGCCGTGGTGAGCCAGGAGCTTCGCGCCCGTGGCTTTGATGACCGCCGCGTTGCCGCCAGTGTGGTCGCCGTGCTCGTGCGTGTTCAACACCTGGCGGATCGTCCAGCCGTGCTTCTTCGCCGCGGCCAGGCACAAATCGGCAGCCAGCGGATCGATGGCCAGCGCCTCGCCCGTCTCCTTACAGGCAATCAGATAGTTGAAATTGCGATAGTCGTTGTCGGTGTAGATTTGCTCGACGATCACGGCGGTCTCCTTTTGCGTCCTGGATCAGTCTATATGCCGCACGGTCGATTGAAGAGAATTTTGTCCGCAGACGGCGTCTCCTGTCGGTGATTTAATCAATCGATCCTGTTTGCCAAGCCGGTAAACGGCAAAACACCGTCCTCCGGGAGAGGAGCGATGACAAACATGGCGGATGTCACGATTGGGCTTCCCATCCCGGATCGGATGGCGGCGGCCTATTCCTACTACGGGGCGGCTTCAGCCCTCGGCTACGACCGCGCGGAGGGGCTTCGCTTCGACTTCCTGTATGGCGGCACGCCGCTGGAAACCGCGAAAGCGCTGTCGTCGGGAGCATGCCATTTCGCACCGCTCAACATGGCGGTCGGCTTTCTGGCCAACGAGCGCGGCTGGCCGCTGCGCGCGGTTTATTCCAGTTCACGGCGCGCCCACCGCTGGTTCGCGGTGCCGCCGAACAGCACCGTGACGTCCTTGGCCGATTTCCGTGGGAAAAGGATTGCCTGCGACTTCGCGGACCTCCAGCCCCTGGCCGAATCCGCGTTGGCCGAAGAAGGCATCGACGCAAGCGACGTGACGTTCGTGCCTTGGCGCGGCTCCGGCATGGAGGTCCGCCACATGCTCGCTTCCCTTCGCGACGGCACGGTGGATGGCGTCTTCCTGATCGACTGGAATCACGGCGACTTCATCGCCGAGGATATGCCGATGCGCCGCATCCCGTCGCGGCTGATGGACGAAGCCGAACTTTCGTCCTGCCTGTGGACGATGCCGGCAACCCTCTCGGACCCGTGCGTGGCCGGCGTCTGCCGCGCGCTGGCCAAGGCCACGCTGTTCGCCATCGAGAACCCCGCGGCCGTGATCGAAATGATGTGGACGCACCATCTGCGGACCCGCCCCGCGGACGCGGAACGACAACGGGAATTGCGCCGCGGCGTGGAGATTCTGCGGGCGCGGACCGACACCATGCGGCCCGAGGGCGCCCAGGACCCGCGCTGGGGCGCCATGCTGGCGGCGGAGTTCGCCACGGCCCAAAACCATCTGCACCGATCCGGAGCAATCCGGCATCGCCACGATCCAGGGACCCTTTTCGATCCCTCCCGGGTGGCGGAGATCAACGCCTTCGATACGGCACAAGTAATTGCCCAAGCTCGATCTTTCCCCCCTTACCCATAGATCTCCGGCCGTCCTTGTCGCGCTTGAAACAAGCCGTCCCTTGGCTTCATACTGCACTGCGGCATAAGGCGGCGGCTGGCTTCGCCCCCGAGCCGAAGAATGAATGACAGGATCGACGCTGCCCCGCCTTTTCCAACCGGCCGCGCCGCCCCCTGGACCGAAACCGACCGGACGGTAGGTTTACAGACCGACAGGTAGATTGGAGCTCCCGCCATGACCGACGCCTATATCTACGACACCGTGCGCACGCCCCGCGGCAAGGGCAAAGCCGACGGCGCGCTCCACGAGGTGCCGCCGATCCGCCTGGCCGCCCATGTGCTGCAAGCGATGCGCGACCGCAACAATCTGCCGACCGATCAGGTCGACGACGTGGTCATGGGCGTGGTCGAGCCCATCGGCGAGCAGGGCGCGGTGCTGCCGCGCGTGGCCGCGCTATATGCCGGTTACGACCTGAAGGCGGCGGGCGTGCAGGTCAACCGCTTCTGCGCCTCGGGTCTCGAGGCCGTCAACCAGGCCGCCGCGCAGGTCATGTCCGGCATGGCCGACCTCACCATCGGCGGCGGCGTCGAGAGCATGTCGCGCGTGAAGATCATGTCGGCCGGCGGCGCCTGGTATCAGGACCCCGAAACCGCCTTCCCCACCTATTTCATTCCGCAGGGCATCTCGGCCGACCTGATCGCCACCAAGTACGGCCATAGCCGCGACGACGTGGATGCGTTCGCGGTGGAATCCCAGCGGCGCGCCGCGGCGGCGTGGAAGGACAACCGCTTCGCCCGCTCGATCGCGCCCGTGAAGGATCAGAACGGTCTGACGCTCTTGGAGCGCGACGAGCATATGCGCCCCGAGACGACCATGCAGTCGCTCGCGGCGCTCGAGCCCTCCTTCGCCCAGATGGGTGCGAAGGCCGGCTTCGACGACGTGGCCGTGCTGCGTTATCCGGATGTCGAGCGCATCAACCATGTCCACCATGCCGGCAACTCGTCGGGCATCGTGGATGGCGCGGCCGCCGTCCTGATCGGCACCAAGGAAATCGGACAGAAACTGGGCCTGAAGCCCCGCGCGCGCATCCGCGCCTTCGCCTCGATCGGCAGCGAGCCCAGCATCATGCTGACCGGCCCCGCCGATTCGACCGAGAAGGTCCTGAAGCGCGCCGGGATGAAGGCGTCCGACATCGACCTTTACGAGGTCAACGAGGCATTCGCCTCGGTCGTCATCCGCTTCATGCAGGTGCTGGGCGTGCCGCACGACAAGATCAACGTCAACGGCGGCTCGATCGCCTTGGGCCATCCGCTCGGCGCCACCGGCGCCATGATCCTGGGCACGCTGCTGGACGAGATGGAGCGCCAGGGCAAGGAAACCGGCCTGGCCACGCTGTGCATCGGCGCGGGCATGGGCACCTCCACCATCATCGAGCGCGTCTGACGCGAGGCCGAGACACCGGCTCCCGCCCGCAAGGCGGGAGCCGCTTCCGCATTCACCTGAGGGGAACCATTCCGTGATCAACTACAACGTCGATTCCGACGGGATCGCCACGCTCGCCTGGGACATGCCGGGCCGCTCCATGAACGTCCTGAACAAGGACTCCATGCCCGCCTTTGCCGAGGCCGTGGACAAGGCCCTGGCCGATCCCAAGGTAAAGGGTGTCATCGTCACCTCGGCCAAGGGCGACTTCATCGCCGGCGCCGACCTGGAATACCTGCTCGAGCTGAAAGACGCCGAGAAGGTCATGGCGCTCTGCGGCGCGCTAAAGGCGACCTTCAAGAAGATGGAAACGGGCAACAAGCCCTTCGTCGCCGCGCTGAACGGCACGACCTTGGGCGGTGGCTACGAGCTGGCGCTGGCCTGCCATCGCCGCATCGCGGCTGACAATCCCAAGGCTCAGATCGGTTTGCCCGAGGTCACCATCGGCCTCCTGCCTGGCGGCGGCGGCACCCAGCGCTTGCCGCGCATGATCGGCATCGAGGCCGCGCTGCCCCTGCTCGTCAACGGCACGCGCCTCAATCCGAAGGACGCGCTGGAGAAGGGCGTGGTGGACGAAGTCGTGCCGGCGAAGGAGCTGCAGGCCGCGGCCAAGAAGTGGCTGATGGCGGGCGGCGCGCCCAACAAGGCGTGGTGGGACAAGAACTACCGCACGCCGGGCACGCCGATCCAAAGCCCCAAGGGCTACGACACGCTGGTTTCGACCAACGCGCGGACGCATGCCCAGACGCGCGGTAACTATCCCGCGCCGCAGGCCATCATCTCCTGCGTCTATGAAGGCATGTCGACCACGATCGAGGTCGGCTTGCGCATCGAGAGCCGCTATTTCACCAAGCTGCTGCTGGGGCATGAAGGGCGCAACATGATCCGCACCCTGTTCTTCAGCATCGGCGATGCGCGCAAGCTGGCGCGCCGGCCGAAGGACGTGCCGACCGCCGAGTTCAAAAAGGTCGGCATCCTCGGCGCGGGCATGATGGGCTCGGGCATCGCCTATGCCGCCGCCGTCACGGGGCTGGAGGTCGTGCTGCTGGAGCGCGAGCAGGCGCTCGCCGAGAAGGGCAAGGCCTATACGGCCAAGGTCTTCGAGCGCCCGATCAAGCAGGGCAAGGCGACCGAAGCCGACCGCGACGCCGTGCTGGCGCGCATCAAGCCGACCACCGACTACAACGATCTCAAGGGCGCCGACATCGTCGTCGAGGCCGTGTTCGAGGACCCGAAGATCAAGGCCGACGTCACGGCCAAGGCGGAAGCGGTGCTCTCGCCCGACGCGATCTTCGCCTCCAACACCTCGACCCTGCCGATCAGCACCCTGGCCAAGGCGTCCAAGCGTCCGAAGAATTTCATCGGCCTGCACTTCTTCTCGCCGGTCGACCGCATGGAGCTGTTGGAGATCATCAGCGGTAAGGAGACGTCGAAGGAGTGCCTGGCGCGCTCGCTCGACTTCGCCAAGAAGATCCGCAAGGTGCCCATCCTGGTCAACGACTCGCGCGGCTTCTTCACCAGCCGCGTCGTCGCCCTCTACATGGAAGAGGGTATCGCCATGCTGGAGGAAGGCATCGAGCCCGCGCTGATCGAGAACGCAGGCCGCATGGCCGGCTTCCCGGTCGGCCCCCTCTCCCTCACCGACGAGGTGAGCCTGGAGCTGGTCCACAAGATTCGCTCCGAGTGGGTGCGCGACGCCAAGGTGCCGCCCTTCCCCGGCGCCAAGACGGTGGCCCTGTTCGTCGAAAAGCTGGGTCGCCTCGGCCGCAAGAACGGCAAGGGCTTCTACGACTATCCGGCCGACGGCAAAAAGCATCTGTGGCCGGGCCTGAAAGAGCACTTCAAGGCACGCGCCGATCAACCCGGCGTGGAAGAGCTCAAAAAACGCCTGCTCTACGTGCAGAGCGTGGATACCGCGCGCTGCCTGGAGGAGAACGTGCTGACCGATCCGCGCGACGGCGATATCGGCGCCATCCTGGGCTGGGCCTATCCCAGCTGGACCGGCGGCGCCACGTCGCTGATCGACATGGTCGGCCCCAAGGCGTTCGTGGCCGAGTGCGATCGCATGGCCCAGAGCTACGGCCCGCGCTTCAGCCCGCCAAAGTCGCTGCGCGACATGGCGGCCAAGGACAAGCGGTACTACGCGGTCTGAGGGGCGCGGGGACATGACGTCCCTGCTCGCCTTTGTAATCGCCGCGAGTCTTTTGGCCATCACGCCGGGGCTCGACACCGCGATGGTGTTGCGCACGGCCACGCTGGAAGGGCCGCGCCGCGCAATGTCCGCCATGGCGGGGATCGTGGCCGGCTGCCTCGTCTGGGGCGGCGCGGTCGCGCTGGGCCTCGGCGCATTGCTGGCCGCCTCCGAGGCCGCATACACGGCGCTGCGATGGGCGGGCGCGGCCTATCTGATCTGGCTCGGCATCGGTCTGATCCGCAATCCGCGCCAGGCGCTCGACACGGTTGAAGTGGCCGCCGGGTCCCATCGCCAAAATTGGTTCGCGCGAGGCCTCCTGACCAATCTTCTCAACCCGAAGATCGGCATCTTCTACGTAAGCTTCCTGCCGCAATTCGTGCCGGAAGGTGCGCCGGTCTCCGGCGCTATCTTCCTGCTGGCGATCATCCACGCCGGGTTGAGCGGACTATGGTTCGGCTGCCTAATCGCGGCATCCGCTCCCCTGCGGCGCATTCTTTCCCGCCCAGCGGCGGTGAGGACTCTGAACCGGCTGACGGGCGGCATTTTCATCGCCGCCGGCGCGAAGCTGGCCCTCTCGCGGGTCTGATGAAACGCCTCAGTACGACGCGGGGAATCCCGTCGCGTTCTCGCGTGGCCACACGCGCGGGCAATATTCGCAATCCATGGAATCGCCGGGCTTAAGACCGTACTGGTCGGACCGGATGATGACCTCGCCCGGACGCTCGGCATACACGGCATCGTCTCCCATCCAGGTCGTGGACAGAGCGCGGCGGCGGCGATCCTCGCGCAGGTTGCCCGGCGCGCTGTGCACCATCAGTCCGTGAAAAACGAGACAGTCGCCGGGGTCCATTTCCCAAGTCAGAAGCTCGTGCTTGCCTTCCTTGGCTTCGGCGTCGAAATCGGGCGCTGGCTCGAAGCGCTTATCGACCTTGGCGTAGTCGTAGTCGAAACCGCCATAAGCCTTCTCGAACCAGATCGGCGAGAACCAACGGTTCCACAAATGCGAGCCCTTGATGCAGATGAGGCTCTGATCCCGGTCGATCCGGTCCAGCGGCGTCCACACCACGCATACCTGCTTGCCGTCGATCGTGTGATAGGGCTGGTCCTGGTGCCAGGCGCTGGGCTTGGACGTGCCCGCTTCCTTGATCCACAGCACGTCGTAGAAGAAGTTGGACTTCGATGACTTCAGCAGACGCGCCGTCACCTCGCCGATCGGCGATTTCGTGACGAAGTCGCGGAACGCCGGAAGGCGCCGCGCCATGTGATAGTCCTTGAAGAATTGGCCCTTCTCGCCCGTGGTCTTGGCGACGCGATGCATGGCGCTGGGGTTGGCGATGGTCGCGTCGACGCCTTCGCGCAGCCGCTCGATCCAATTCGCATCGAACGCTTGCCGAACGCAGGCAACACCATCGCGCTGGAATGTCTCGATATCGGCATCGGTGACCGTGGGCCGGGCCATGGTTCGCGCTTCCCTATTTGGTTACGCGAAAAATACTAGCGGGCTAGAATTCGGAAAGCGAGACATACAGTCGTCGCCCCCGATAGGTGAATCATGCAGGCTTCCATCGACGCCACTCCTTTCCGTTTTCCGATCCGTGACTCGATCGATCCCAAACGCACCGCGCTGCTGGCCATCGATATGCAGGTCGATTTCTGCGGCCCTGACGGCATGGTCCATCGTTGGGGTGTCGACCTCGCGGCTATGCGCGCCCCCATCGCGCCTTTGCAGCGCGTCATGGACGCCTGCCGGAAAGCGGGCGTCCGCGTCATCCACACGCGAGAGACCTATGCACCCGATCTCTCCGACTTTCCGGCCGCGCGCCGGGCACGGCAATCGGCGGCAACACCCGGCAAGGCCACGGGTGATCGCGGACCGCACGGCGCGCATTTAGTGCGCGGCGAGCCGGGCTGGGACTTCATCCCGGAGCTGAAGCCTCTGCCAGGAGAAGCGGTGATCGACAAACCCGGCTTTGGCGCTTTCCACAAGACCGACTTGGAGGCGATCCTGCGCAAGGCAGGCATCGCGCAGCTCCTGCTCACGGGTGTCACCACCAACTGCTGCGTGTCCTCCACCTTGCGCGAGGCCGAGGACCGAGGCTTCGAATGCCTGGTTCTTGCCGATTGTTGCGCCGACCCGCGCCCGACCGGGCATAACGAAGCCATCGCCTTTATGAAGCGCAACGGCATTTTTGGCACCGTCGCGGATTCGGATGCACTGATAGACGCGTTGGCCTCGCTTTCCCGATGATATGCCGGCCAGCGCTCTTGGCGGCGCTGCTGACGCTGGCGGCTTTTCCTGCCTGGGCCGCTTGCGATGCGCCCGAGGGTAAGGTCGCCTATGCCGTGAGATGGGGCGACGACCGGATCGGTACCGACGAAGTGGAGTTCCAGCACGACGGCGACCGGCTGCTTGTCCGCACGCGCATGGAGGTGAAGGCGTCCATGCTGTTTGTCACCGTCCTGCGCATGAAGCACGAATCCGAGGAGGTCTGGGTCGACGGGCGCTTCCGCTCCTTCCGCGGCCGAACGGTGGACAATGGCGACGTCTTCGAGGTCGCCATCGAGCCAGCATCGGACGGCTTCAAGGTGACGCGCAATGGCGAAAGCCGGATCGTTCCGGCCAGTTTCCTGCCGGGCAGCCCTTGGTGCGCCGACATCCTGTCGCCGTTGGGATCGCGCACCCTGGTCGATCTTCTCAAGGGCAAAGTCGGTACCGTGGACGTGGTACGACGGCCGGATGAGCCTCTTACGATCGCCGGACAGACGGTCTCCGCACAGCATTACGACATGGTAGGCGAGTTACAGCGCGAATCGTGGTTCGATACTCAAGGCCGTTTCCTGCGCGCACGCGTTCCCGCGAAGCTCGGCCCCAAGGTCACGATCGGTCTGGAATAGACGGGTTGACCCGCGCCCCATCCACTCGACATTAATTCACGACGATAAATCTTAGGGAGAGAAGCATGCCGAGACAGAGCAAGAAGCCGGTCGCCATCGTCACCGCCGCGGGCAAGGGCCTGGGCGCCGCCTGCGCGCGCGAGTTGGCCGCGCGCGGCTACCGGCTGGTGCTGCAGTCGCCCTCCGGTGGCGCCGTGCGCCTGGCCAAGACGCTGCGCGGCGTCGGGCTGAAAGGCTCGGTCTCCGATCCCAAGCATCTGAAGGAAGTCGTCGAGGCCGCGATGGACCATTACGGCCGGATCGATGCGGTGCTGAACAACACCGGCCATATCGCTGGCGGCGGCATTTCCTCTCGCGGCCCGGCCTACGACCCCAAGGCCAAAGGCAAACTGCTAGAGTTGGGTGACCAGGATTGGCAGCACGGCCTCGACATGATCATCCTGAACGTCGTGCGTATGTCGCGCCTGGTCACGCCCATCATGCGCCGCCAGAAAGGCGGCACGATCCTCAACATGTCGAGTTTCGCCGGCAAGGAACCGAGCCCCGCCTATCCGCTGGGGGCGTGTCTGCGCATGGCTTTGGCCGGTTTCACCAAGCTCTATTCCGACCGCTACGGCCGCGACGGCATTCGTATGAACAATATTTTGCCCGGTTTTATCGAGAACTGGCCGATGTCTGCGGAGTTGAAGAAGACGGTACCGATGGCCCGGCCCGGCTCGATGGCGGAAGTGGCGAAGACGGCGGCGTTCTTGCTGTCCGGCGATTCCGGCTACATCACGGGCCAGAACATCGTCGTCGACGGCGGCCTGACGCGCGGCCCCTAGGCGTCTTCGCGGGGCGGCAAGGCCGCCCCCGTCGCGGCGCGCGTGGACCGGGGTCCCGCTCGCGCGCCGCGGCGTTCGCGCCACCAATCGCGCAGGAGGTGCGCCAGCGCGATCAAGAGAAGGATGCGGTAGACCCCCATGATGCTGACAACCACGATCCCCACAGCGCACACCAGCGCGATAGCCATGAGCAAGCGTCGTGCCGGCGCGGCGCTGAACATGATCGAACAGGTCGCCGAGGCGAACCCGACCAACAGAAGATCGATCTCGAATGTCGAAGCCAAGCGCGCCTCCCGTATCGGGTTTCCGCGCGTCATGGTTCGCAGTTTAGCATGGATGACCTTGGCATTTCCGCTGCTGTCCGGCACGCCCGTCTGGGCCACGCCGCCCGACTATGAAGGCAAGCTGCGGGCGACCGAAAACGCACCGGTGCCAGAAAACGGCACCATCGAAATCCAACCTGTCGAGCCACGCGAGCGCAACGCGCTGGTCGAGGTCCTGTTGACCGAAAGCCTCAAAGGCCGCGGTTATGACATCCAGCCCGAGGCGCCGCTGATTCTGCGCTATCGGGCCGCCGGCGTCCTGACCCAGGTGAAAGACAACACCTCCTGGGTTCAAGTTCAGGGACTCGGCACGGGCGGCAGTTCATCGGGCGGTGTCGGAATGCTGAACATGACGCTTTCCAATCCGGGCGGCGGCGACAAGGACAAACCGCGTACCTATCAGTTGGAGTTGCGCGTGGAGCGGCGCGACGGCCAGATCTTGTGGGATGCTTACGGCGTGGTCGACAGCAAGAGCAGCGATGTCGGCCAGACCGCGCGCGGCATGGTCGACGCCACGGTGGACCGCATCGGCCGTAACTATTATGGGCCATTGCTGCGGTGAGCCCTTCGCCGTTCCAGCCGGAGCATTTCCAGCGCGCCGATGAAAGCGACGACGCCACGTTCTATGTCGAGCCGCGCCTGGTCGCCCATATCGACGATCCCGCGCGGGAAGCACTGGCCGCGTTCTACCGCGACACGCTAAGGCCTGACAGCGACGTGCTGGACCTGATGTCCAGCTATCACTCCCATCTGCCGGAGGACGTGCGCTACCGATCCGTCATCGGCCTTGGCATGAATGCGGTCGAACTGACCGAGAACCGCCAGCTGACTGGCCATGTCATCCACGACCTGAACAAGACGCCCGAGCTTCCCTTTCCCGATACCACGTTCGATGCGTGCCTGCTGGCCGTCTCGGCCCAGTATCTCGTTCACCCCATCGCGGTCTTTGCCTCGGTCCGGCGGGTTCTGCGGCCCAACGGGATCCTGATCGTCAGCTATTCGAACCGCCTGTTCCCCACCAAGGCGGTCGAGCTGTGGCAGCGCGTCGGCATGGCGGACCGCGGCCGCCTTGTCTCGATCTATTGCTGGGAGGCCACGGGGTTCCGAGATGTCGAGGCGCGCGACATCTCGCCCGCCCCCGGCGCGTCCGATCCGCTGTGGGTGGTGACGGCCCGGCGCGCCGACAGCTAGGCCGGCTTCACCGGCTCCAGCAGCACGTCGACGCCGACAGCACCCTTGCCCTTTTCAAGCACGATCAGCGGATTGATCTCGACCGCCGACAAGGTGCCCGTGGCCGATGCGCCGAAGCGGGACAAGGCCGCGATGGCCTCCGCCGCCGCATCGATGTCGTAGGGCCCCTTGCCGCGCACGCCCTTGAGGATCGTGCCCGCGCGCGTGGCCTCCAACATCTTGCGCGCCTCGGCCGCCGTGACCGGCCCGATCTCCACACGCGCCTCGCGCAGAATCTCGACAAAGGTGCCGCCCAGCCCGACCGCGATGGCGCTGCCGAAGCGCGGGTCGTTGCGCACGCCCACGATCAGTTCGACGCCCGGTCCGGCCATCGGCTGGACCACGATCGCCGCCGCTTGGCCCACGTTCGGCACCGCCTTGAACGTCTTCGAGAGATCGTCGAAGGCCGCACCCACCGCGTCGGCGTCCTTCAGGTTGAGGCGGATCAGGTCGAGTTCGGTCTTGTGCGGCAGGTTCGGCGCCGTCGCCTTCAGGACGACGGGGAAGCCCGCGCGCTTGGCGGCGTCGATGGCTTCCACCCGGGTGGCCACGGAAGTACAGGCGCACATGGGCACGCCCGCATCGCGCATCAGCTTGAAGCGCTCCGGCTCGGAAAGCGCTCCGGCCTTGGCCACCGAAGCGGGCAGCGGCGGCACGGCTGGGCGCGCGCCTGGAGCCTCATAATTCGTCCACTTTTGCAGCACGCTCAACGCCGCGCTCATCCCGCGCAGATATGGGAAGCCGGCTTCCTTGATCTGGTCGAGCATCGTCTTGTAGTAGCCGCCGCCGGTCATGTTGTTGATCCAGACGATTTTGGCGCCGGTCTTGGGCGCCACCGTTTTCGCGACCGGCAGCATATCCTCGACGATGAAGGTGTCGGCGCCGCCCAGATGCGGCATGTCGACCGCGAAGGCGACGGTGCCGATCGAAGCATCGTCCGCCAAGGCCTGCACCATGTCGGTGAAACGCTGCGCGTCCCAGCCCAGCCCCCAAGCGTCCAGCGGATTGCGCGGTGTCGCGAAGACGGGAAATGCCGGCTTGATCTTCGCCAGCGTCTCCGGCGCGTATTGGGGCATGCTCAGGCCGATCTGCGACCCGATATCGGCGATCACGCCCGCCTGACCGCCCGAGAAGGTCAGCGGCACCACATGCGGCGTCCGCGGCGGGTCGGGATAGAAAGAAAACAGCCGCGCCGCCTCCGCCAACTCGTCCAGGCCGTTCACGCGTACCACGCCCAGCCGGCGGAAATACGCGTCATACACCTTGTCGTCGCCCGCGAGCGCGCCGGTGTGGGCGCTGACCGCCGCCATGCCCTGCTCCGTGGCGCCGACCTTGAGGGCAACGATGCGCACCCCACGCCGCGCCGCTTCCAGCGCCGCTTTCGCGAACAGCACCGGATTGCGGATCGTCTCGACATAGAGAGCGACCACCTTCACGCGCGGATCGCGCACCAGATAGTCGAGATATTCGGCCACGCCGCAGACGGCTTCGTTGCCCGCCGTGATCACATAGGCCAGGCCCAGGTCAAACTCCTCCTGCGCCAGCGCGATGGCGACCGAGCCGCTCTGCGTCACGGCGGCGACGGAGCCGCGCTTGAGATTCGGCAATTTCGGCCAGGTGGCGATCAGCGTTTCGTCCACCAGGTTGACGAAGCCGGTGTTGTTCGGACCGCAGATGGCGATGCCGTGGTCGGCCGCGATCTTCTCGATCACCCTCTGCCGCGCGATACCCTCGGGCCCGCCGTCGGCGAAACCGCTGGCGTTGACCACGACCGCCTTGATACCGGCCTGCGCCACCTCCTCGAGCACGCCCGCGACCTGCTCGGCGGGAATGCCGATGAAAACCGCCTCGGGCTTCTCCGGCAGCGCCGTGAGATTCGGATAGCAGCGCAGTCCGAGAACTTCCTCATAGCGGGGGTTGATCGGATAAATGCCGCCCTTGAAGCCGCCGACCTTCAGGTTGCGCGTCACGCGCCAGCCGGCCGCCGTGTCGCGGGTCGAAGCGCCGATGATGGCCACGGATTTCGGCTTGAAGAGCTTTGAAAGATCAAGTGCAGGCATGCGTCCCCCAGCCCGCGGTACTGCGCGGGTCATTTTTCAATTGGCTGTCAATCAAGTGCGTAGAACTGCTTGATTTGGTAGCGCGATCATTGACGCTAAATCGCCTCTATGCCAGAGTTTTCAGAAGAAAAATAATAGTCCGCGAACATGCACCCGCGCGGATGACGGGGAGCCCAACGGCTCAAAAAAAATGCACGATCATTGCCAGGGAGTGATTCGCTCCCGCCGGCGCAGTTCGTCTTGATGGAGGGAACCTGACGATGACGAAACCGACCGATAAGTCGATCGAGGCCAATGGCCTGACACGGCGCGAGTTCAACACCACGGCCGCCGCCGCCGGCGCTGCCGTCGCAGCCGCGGGCATGATCGCCGGCGGCCCTCGCCAAGCCGCCGCGCAAGCCACCCCGAAGAAGGGCGGCAAGATCCGGGCCGCGTGGGATTCGACCAGCGCGAAAGACACGCTGGACCCCGCCAAGACGCTGAGCCTTCTCGATCTCGGCCGCGCCACGCTGATGTACAACCGCATCGTGGAAGTCGGCCCGGACATGAAGCTGCGTCCCGGCCTCGCCACCTCGTGGGAAAGCAACAAGAAGGCCGACGAGTGGGTCTTCAAGATCCGCAAGGGCGTCACCTTCCACAACGGCAAGACGATGACCGCGCAGGACATCGTCTACACGATCCATCGCGTCCTGAACCCGGACGTGGCCTCGCCCGCCCGCGTGCAGATCGAGGACATCGATCCCGCCACGCTGCGCGCCGAGGACAACGAGACCGTCCGCTTCAAGCTGAAGTCGCCCAACGCGGACATGGCGGGCCTGTTCGCCATTCAGCATTTGAACGTGGTGCCTCTGGGCGCCACCGACTTCATGAAGCCGATCGGCACCGGCCCCTTCATGTGCAAGTCGTTCGAGCCCGGCGTCAACGCCGTGTTCGTGCGCAACCCGAACTACTGGAAGGGCAACGGCATGCCCTATCTGGACGAGGTCGAGACCATCGGTATTCCCGATCCGACGGCGCGCTTCAACGCGCTTCTGGCGGGCGATATCCAGGCCATGACCAAGGTCGACGCCAGCTTGCTGGCTCGCGCCAAGAACGCGCCCGGCATCGACATCATGTCGACGCCCGGCCCCGCCTATGCCAGCTACCCGATGCGCTCCGACGCGCCTCCGTTCGAATCGAACGACACGCGTCTCGCGCTGAAATACGCGGTCGACCGGCAGAAGCTGCTCGACCTGGCCTATGCCGGCCAAGGCGTCATCGCGAACGACCAGCCGGTGCCGCCGTTCGATCCGTTCTACTGCGCGGAAAACAAGGCGAAGGCGTATGACCCGGACAAGGTGAAGTTCCACCTGAAGAAGGCGAACGCCGAGAACCAGGTGTTCGAACTTTACACCTCGACCGCGATCGCGGGCGGCGTGGACGCGGCCAACGTCTATGCTGAAATGGCCAACAAGGCCGGCGCCAACGTCAAGGTCGTGGTGGCACCCGCCGATGGCTATTGGGCCGCGACCTGGATGAAGAAGCCGTGGGCGATGAGCTTCTGGTGGGGCCGCCCGACGGCGGATTCCGTCATGAGCGTGACCTTCACCTCCGGCGCGCGCTGGAACGAAGGCGCCTGGAAGAACCCCAAGTTCGACCAGCTTCTCAAGGACGCGCGCGCGATCACGGACGTGCCCAAGCGCAAGCAGCTCTATTGCGACGCGCAGATGCTGCTGTCCAACGACGGGCCAAGCCTGATCCCGATCTTCACCAACTGGATCGATGGCAAGTCGTCGAAGCTGAAGGGCATCGTGCCGCACCCGATGGGTTCGCTCGGCTTGTTCTTCTGGGACGGTGCCTACCTCGACACATAAGCGCCCGCCTTTCGGTACCCCAGCTCCCGCCACGGCGGGGGCTGGGGCTTGCACGTTGCTCTAGCGTCTGCGATGTACGCGTATGTTCAGGTTGATCGCCCAACGACTCCTGCTCGGAATCGTGACCCTTTGGGTCATCTCCTTGCTGGTGTTCAGCGCCACACAGATCCTTCCCGGCGACGTGGCCATCGCCATCCTCGGTAACGAATCAACCGAAGAAGCCCGCCAAGCCCTGCGTGACCGGCTTGGGCTCGAAAAGCCCATGATGGAGCGCTACGGCAACTGGCTGGCCGGCATGGTTCAAGGCGATTTGGGCCTGTCGCTCGCGACGGAAACTCCCGTTTCGCGCATCGTCGGTCTGCGCATCACCAACTCCCTGATCCTGGCCGTCGTCACCGCCGTCTTGGCCGTTCCCATCTCGGTGGGGCTGGGGCTTCTTTCCGCCGCTTATCCCGGCAGCATCTTCGATAAGACTCTGACGGTCGGGTCGCTTCTGGTCATATCGTTGCCCGAATTCGTCGTCGGCTTGCTTCTCGTCCTCCTGCTCGCGGTTCAGTTGCGCTGGCTGCCGGCCGTTGTCAGCACTCCTAATTTCTCGACCGTTGACGGCATCATCCGCACCCTCACCCTGCCCGCGCTCACGCTCTTGGCGTCGGTGCAGGCGCATATGATCCGCATGACGCGCGCGGCCGTGCTCGACGTGATGCGCCGGCCCTATATCGAGATGGCGCTGCTCAAGGGCGCCTCCAAGCGCCGTATCATCCTGCGCCATGCGCTGCCCAACGCGCTGGCCCCCATCGTCAACGTCGTGGCGCTGAACCTGGGCTATCTCGTCTCGGGCGTGGTCATCGTCGAGGTCGTGTTCTCCTATCCCGGCCTCGGCCGCCTGATGGTGGATGCCGTCGCGACCCGCGACATCCCGGTGGTGCAGGTGACGGGCATGATCTTCTGCACGGCCTATATCCTGCTGACGCTGGCGGCCGACGTGGCCGCGGTCTTCACCAACCCGCGCCTGCGGTACGCGAAATGAGCGCGACCACGGCAACCGACGGCGGCGGCCGCACCAAGCGCGCACGCCAGCCGATGACGGTCTTCGGCGCCATCGGCCTGACGCTGCTGGCCGTCAACATTCTGCTGGCCGTATTCGGCTCGTTCGTCGCGCCTAACGCGCCGGGTTCGCTCATCGGCGGCGGGGCTTTCGCGCCCGCGCACGACGCGGCGCTGCTGGGCAACGACTATCTAGGCCGCGATCTTTTGTCGCGCCTCCTCCACGGCGCCAAGTACAGCTTGGGCGTGGCGACGGCGGCGACGCTGCTCGGCTTCCTGATCGGCATGACGGTCGGTTTCTCGGCCGCCGAGATCCGGGGCCGCTATGACACCACGGTCACCTGGGTGATCGACATCCTGCTTTCCTTCCCGCCGATCCTGCTCGCGCTGCTGGTGATCGCGGGTCTGGGCTCGTCCCTGCCCGTCCTGATCGGCACCATCGCCTTCATCCAATGCTCTCGCGTGGCGCGCGTTTCGCGCTCGGTCGCCATGGGCATCGCGGCGCTGGAGTTCGTCGAGGTCGCGCGCGCGCGCGGCGAATCGCTGTTTTCCATCTTGGCGCGCGAGATCTTCCCCAGTTCCATGCGGCCTCTGGCGGTGGAGTTCGGTCTGCGCCTGTCCTACGCCGTGCTGTTCATGAGTTCGCTGTCGTTCCTGGGTTTGGGCATCCAGCCGCCCAACGCCGACTGGGGCAGCATGGTGCGCGAGAACCTGCCGGGCATCTATTACGGCGCGCCCGCGGCGATCGTTCCCGCCGTGCTGATTGGCCTTCTGGTCGTCGGCATCAATCTTACCGTCGATTGGCTTTCGGGCGGGTCCGACCGGCACACCTCGGAGGAGCTGCGCTGATGGCGCCCGTGCTCCAGATCGACGACCTGAAGGTCGAGGGCCGCACGCCGCGCGGCGTGTGGGTGCCGACCGTTCGCGGTGTCAGCCTGCAGGTTCACGCCGGAGAGGTCGTGGCCTTGATCGGTGAATCGGGCGCGGGCAAAACCACGGTCGCCATGGCGTCGCTTTGCTATACGCGGCCCGGTACGCGCGTGGTGGGCGGCAAGGTCACGTTGGGCGGCGTGGACATTTTCGCTCTCGACGCGCGCGCGCGCCGCGCCGCGCGCGGTAAGGACGTGGCCTATGTGGCGCAAAGCGCCCAGGCCGCGCTGAACCCCGCCATCACCATCGGCGAGCAAGTCGCCGAGCCCATGCTCCTGCACGGCATCGCCACGCCGGAAGAAGCACGCAAGCGGGCCGCTGCCCTCCTCACGCGCCTCGACCTTCCGAACCCGGACGAGATCGCGCGCCGCTATCCGCACCAGACCAGCGGCGGACAGCAGCAGCGCGTCATGGCCGCCATGGCGCTGACCTGCACGCCGAAGCTTCTCGTCCTCGACGAGCCCACCACCGCGCTCGACGTCACCACCCAGATCGAAGTGTTGAAGGCCATCAAGGACGTCATCCGCGAGCATCGCAGCGCCGCGATTTACGTCTCCCATGACCTGGCCGTGGTGGCGCAGATCGCCGACCGCATCATCGTGATGCGCCACGGGGCCATGGTCGAGGAAGGTCCGACCGCCGAGATCATCGAGCGGCCCAAGCAGGCCTATACCCAAGAACTGATCGGCGCGGTGAAGCCGCGTCCTGCCGGCGGCCGGGGCATCGCCGCCGCCGAAAGCGCCGAGAAACCTCTTCTAGAGACCGACACGGTCGCGGCGACCTTCGCCAAGCCGAAACTGTTCGGCTCTCTCGGCATGGAAGACAACGTGCTGCAGGACGTGACCATCGACGTGCGTCCGCGCGAGGTGGTGGCGTTGGTGGGCGAGTCGGGCAGCGGCAAGAGCACGCTGGCCCGGGTGATCGCAGGCCTCCATCCCTCTCTTTCCGGTCAGGTACGCATCGGCGGCAAGGAGCTGGCGCCCCGCGCGCGCAAGCGCGACCGCGACGCGCTGCGCCGTATCCAGGTGATCTTCCAAAGCCCCGACCTGTCGCTGAACCCCGAGCAGCGCATCGAGGAGGCCATCGGCCGGCCATTGGAGCTTTACTTCGGCCTGACCGGCGCCAAGCGCGCCGCGCGCGTGGCCGAGCTTTTGACCATGGTGGGCCTGCCCGCCGACTATGCCGGCCGCTACCCCTCGGAGTTGTCCGGCGGCCAGCGTCAGCGCGTTTCCATCGCCCGCGCCTTCGGCGCCCAGCCCGACCTGGTGTTGTGCGACGAAATCCTGTCCTCGTTGGATACGATCGTGGCAGCGCAAGTGCTGGAGTTGATGCGCGATCTGCGCGCGAAACACAACGTGGCCTATCTGTTCATCTCGCACGATCTGGCCACCGTCGCGACCATCGCCGACCGCGTCGTGGTGCTTTACGCCGGGCGCGTGGCCGAGATCGGCCCGACCGCGTCGGTATTCAGCCCGCCGCATCATCCCTATACGGCCCTGTTGCTTTCCTCGGTTCCGGCCTTGCGGCAGGGCTGGTTGGAAGAAGTGATCGCCACCCGCCCGCCGACCCAGGCGCAGACGGGCACTTCCGTACCCAAGGACATCGGCTGCCCGTTCCGCACGCGCTGTCCGATGGTGGTGGAAGGCACTTGCGATCGCGTGGCGCCGCCGGCCCGCCGCACGCCCGGCGGCCAGGTGATCTATTGCCATCGCGAGTTGGACGAGTTGCGCGCCGCCCAGGCCAAAGGCGGCGTCCTCCGCGCTTAGACGATCGGGTTCAGCCGGCTCGCATTTCCGCGGAGGGAAGCTTGCGCGCGGCTTCCAGCGCGATTTCGCTCAGGCCATCTCCGCCAGCCGCGACTTTCTCGGCCAGCTGCTTACGCATGCGCGGGTCCCAGAACTTCTTGATGTGATCGTAGGTGCCCTCGACCGCCTGGGGATGCGGATAGGTCGCGAAAAACGTCGCGATCTGGTTCGCCATGCGGACGATCGAATCCTGACTCATGAGGCGGCCTGCTCCCGGCTTTGGACGAGACGATGAGGGTGCGTCAGCACCATGAAACTGTCGGCGCGCGCCAACGCCACCATGGTCATACCACAGGATTCCGCCAGCCGGTGCGCAAGCGCCGTAGGGGCGGAAATCGCCACCACCATGGGCATCCCGACGGATGCCGCCTTCTGCACCATCTCGACGCTGCAGCGGCTTGTGATGACGGCGAAACCGTCGCGGAAATCCATATCGCGCCACGCCATGGCGCCGATCAGCTTGTCGAGCGCGTTGTGGCGGCCGACATCCTCGCGCGCCAGGACGATCTTGCCCGACGCGTCGCACCAAGCGGCGGCGTGGACCGAATGAGTCAGCTTGTTGACCGCCTGAAGCCGTGGCAACTGGCCCAGCGCATGATAGACGGCGGCGAAGTCGGTGGAGAAACCCGAGGCGATGGGCGCCGCCTTGCGGACGGCATCGGCGAGGCTCTCGACCCCGCAGATGCCGCAGCCCGTGCGCCCGATGAGCGAACGCCGCCGCTCGCGCAACTGGGCGAAGCGGTCGAGCGCGATCGCCATGCGGATCTCGGCGCCGGCCTCTTGGCGCACCACGGCCAGATCGAACAGCTCGGCCTTCGCGGCCAAGATCCCCTCGCTCAGGCTGAAGCCGAGGCCGAAATCCTCGAGATCGAGCGGGCTCGCCATCATCACGGCATGGCTGACGCCGTTATAGACCAGGGCGACGGGTTCTTCTTCGGCGACCAGCTCCGTGGTCGCGGTCGCAACGCCGTCGCGCGCGATGCGCTGGGCCTTGGCGAGACTAGCGGCGCCTGACGCGGTCATGGAAGCCGAGCGCCGCGGTCATTCCGCCGCGCCCAAAGCCACGCTGGCCAGACGGCGCTGCTCCTCCTGTTCGGCGCGGTAACGTTCCTGCCATTCCGACATATGGTTGACGCGGCGCACCTGCACGGCGGTCACCTTGTACTCGGGGCAGTTGGTCGCCCAATCGGAATACTCCGTCGTCACGACGTTCACCCCGCTGTCCGCGAAGTGAAAGGTCGTATAGACGACACCCGGCTGCATACGGTCGGTGATGCGCGCATGAAGCGTCACTTCGCCCTTCCGGCTGGCAAGACCCACGAGGTCACCTTCGCGGATGCCGCGATGCTCGGCATCGAACGGATGGATATCGAGGAAATCCTCGCCATGCCAACTGTTGTTGGCCGTGCGGCGTGTCTGCTGCCCCACGTTGTATTGCGAGAGGATTCGGCCGGTGGTGAGCAACAGCGGAAAGCGTTGAGACGCGCGTTCTTCGGTCGGAACATATTCCGTGACGACGAACTTGCCCTTCCCGCGCACGAAACCGCCCACATGCATGGTTGGCGTGCCTTCCGGCGCCTTGTCGTTGCACGGCCACTGGATGCTGCCCAGCTCGTCGATGCGGGCATAGCTGACGCCCGCGAAGGTCGGCGTCACGCGGGCAATCTCGTCCATGATCTCGGACGGATGCGTGTAAGCCATCGGATAACCGAGCGCGTTGGAAAGCGCCATCGTCGCCTCCCAATCCGCGAGCCCGGCCATGGGCGCGATCGCCTTGCGCACGCGGCTGATGCGCCGCTCTGCGTTGGTGAAAGTGCCGTCCTTCTCGAGGAACGACGAGCCCGGTAGGAAGACGTGGGCAAAGTTGGCCGTCTCGTTCAGGAAAATATCCTGGATCACGACGCATTCCATGGCCCTCAGGCCGGCGGTGACGTGCTGCGTGTCGGGGTCGGACTGGGCGATGTCCTCGCCTTGGATATAGAGCCCCTTGAAGCTGCCCTCGACGGCCGCATCGAGCATGTTAGGAATGCGCAGGCCCGGCTCCTGCTCCAGAGGCACGCCCCATTCCTTCTCGAACAGCGCGCGCACCGGCTCTTCCGACACATGCCGATAGCCGGAGAACTCATGCGGGAACGAGCCCATGTCGCACGAACCCTGCACGTTGTTCTGGCCGCGCAGCGGATTGATGCCGACGCCGAGCTTGCCGATGTTGCCGGTGGCCATGGCCAGATTGGCCATGCCCATCACCATGGTCGAGCCTTGGCTGTGCTCGGTGACGCCCAATCCGTAATAGATCGCGCTGTTGCCGCCGGTCGCGTAGAGCCGCGCGACCGCGCGGATATCCTCCGCCGGAACGCCGATTACTTCGGCCAAGCTCTCCGGCGAATTGCGATCTTCTGACACGAAGGCGCGCCAGCGTTCGAAGTCGGTCTTGTCGCAGCGCTCGGCGACATATTTCTCGTCCACCAGCCCTTCGGTCACGACGACGTGAGACAGGGCGTTGATCACCGCCACGTTGGTGCCGGGTTTAAGTTGCAAATGATACTGCGCCTCGACATGCGGCGTGCGCACCAGATCGATGCGGCGCGGATCGAGCACGATCAGCTTGGCGCCCTCGCGTAGGCGCTTCTTCATGCGCGATGCGAAAACCGGGTGGGCATCGGTCGGATTGGCTCCGATCACCATGATGACGTCGGCATCCAAGACCGAGTCGAAATCCTGCGTGCCGGCCGAGGTGCCCAACGTGGTCTTGAGGCCATAACCCGTGGGCGAATGGCAGACGCGCGCGCAAGTGTCGACGTTGTTGTTGCCGAAGGCCGCGCGGATCATCTTTTGGACGAGATAGGTTTCCTCGTTCGTGCAGCGCGAGGATGTGATGCCGCCCACGGAGCCGCGTCCATACTTGGCCTGGATGCGCTTGAACTCGGACGCGGCATGGTTGATGGCTTCCTCCCAGGAAACCTCCTTCCATGGGTCGTGGATGCTGGCGCGGACCATGGGCTTGGTGATGCGTTCTTTGTGGGTCGCGTAACCCCAAGCGAACCGCCCCTTGACGCAAGAATGCCCGTGATTCGCCTTGCCGTCCTTGTGCGGCACCATGCGAACCACTTCGCCGCCCTTCATCTCGGCCTTGAAGGCGCAACCGACGCCGCAATAGGCGCAAGTGGTGATGACGCTGTGCTCCGGCGTGCCCGCCTCGATCACGCTCTTTTCGTTGAGCGTCGCGGTCGGACAGGCCTGCACGCAGGCACCGCAGGAGACGCATTCGGAATCGAGAAAGTTCTCGTGCGCGCCGGCCGAGACGGCGGATTCGAAACCGCGCCCCTCGATGGTCAACGCGAAGGTGCCTTGCACCTCCTCGCACGCGCGCACGCAGCGCGAGCAGACGATGCACTTGGACGGCTCGAAGGTGAAATAAGGATTGGACTCGTCTTTGGCCTTGGCCGGCTTGAAGTGATTCGCGCCGTCGTAGCCATAGCGCACCTCGCGCAAACCCACGGCGCCCGCCATGTCCTGCAATTCGCAATCGCCGTTGGCCGAGCACGTTAGGCAGTCCAGCGGGTGATCGGAGATATAGAGTTCCATCACGTTGCGCCGCAGCCGTGCGACGCGCGGGGTTTGGGTCTTGACCTTCATGCCGGGCTCGACCGGCGTGGTGCAGGACGCGGGTGTGCCCTTGCGCCCCTCGATCTCCACGAGACACAGGCGACAGGAACCGAATGCCTCCATGCTGTCGGTCGCGCACAGCTTGGGCACGCTGGTGCCCATGGTGGCCGCGGCGTGCATCACCGAGGTTCCGGCGGGCACCGTGACGCTTTGCCCATCGATTTCCAGCGTGACCATCCGTTCGGAGATTCGCGCCGGCGTGCCGAAATCCTGTTCGCTCAAGAGGCTCATCGCGTCCTCACTTACTCCGCCGCCGCGCGCTTGCGCGGCCGGTCGAAGTCTTCGGGAAAATGCGTCAACGCACTCATGACCGGGTACGGCGTCAACCCGCCCAAGGCGCACAGCGACCCATCCGTCATGGTAGCACAGAGGTCGCCCAGCAATTCGATATTGGCGGCCCGGTCCTCGTCCGCCACGATCCGGTCGATCACCTCGACGCCGCGGGTCGAGCCCAGGCGGCACGGCGTGCATTTGCCGCAGGACTCGATGGCGCAGAACTCCATGGCGAAGCGGGCCTGCTTGGCCAGATCCGCCGTGTCGTCGAAAACCACCACTCCGCCATGGCCAACCATGCCGTTGTTGGCGGCGAAGGCCTCATAATCCATAGATAGGTCGAGCATCGACGTTGGGAAATAGGCGCCGAGAGGCCCCCCCACCTGGACCGCCCGCACAGGCCGCCCCGTGGCCGTGCCGCCTCCGAAATCCTCGATCAATTCCCGCAACGTCACGCCAAAGGCTTTTTCCACCAATCCGGCGCGTTTGACATTGCCGGCCAACTGGATGGGCAGCGTCCCGCGCGACCGTCCCATGCCGAAGTCCCGGTAAAACCCCGCCCCCTTGTCCAGGATGATAGGCACCGAGGCCAGCGAGACGACGTTGTTGATCACCGTGGGCTTGCCGAACAGGCCTTCGATCGCGGGCAGCGGCGGCTTGAAGCGAACCTCGCCGCGCTTGCCTTCCAGGCTTTCCAGCAACGAGGTCTCCTCGCCGCAGATATAGGCCCCTGCGCCCAGGCGCAGATGCAGTTCGAACGACCTGCCGTTGCCGCGTATGTTCGAACCAAGATAGCCCGCGTCGCGCGCCACTTTCACCGCCCGCTCCATCTGGGCGAAGGCATGCGGATACTCGGAACGGATGTAGAGATAACCCTCGGTCGCGCCGACGGCGAAGCCCGCGATGGCCATGCCCTCGATGAGCATGAAGGGATCGCCCTCCATGATCATCCGGTCGGCGTAGGTGCCGCTGTCGCCCTCGTCGGCGTTGCAGACGATATATTTTTGATCCGCCGTCGCGGCCAGCGCGGTGCGCCACTTGATGCCGGTCGGGAAGCCCGCGCCGCCACGGCCCCGCAAGCCCGATTCCACCACCGTCTCGACGATTTCCTTCGGCGCCATGGCGAGCGCCTTCTCAAGGCCCGCGAAACCGCCATGGGCGCGATAATCCTCGATGGACAGGGGATCGATGATGCCGCAGCGGGCGAAAGTCAGACGCTCCTGGCGCTTGAGATAAGGAATCTCCTCGGTCGGCCCGAGACACAGTTTGTGTTTGCCGCCGGCGAGGAAGTCGGCGTCGAACAGCCCCGCCACATCGTCGGCCGAAACAGGTCCGTAAGCGATGCGGCCTGCCTTCGTCTCGACCTCGACCATTGGCTCGAGCCAAAACAATCCGCGCGAACCATTGCGCACCAATGCGATCTTTGCGCCGCGCCGCGCGGTCTCCCGCGTGATGGCGGCGGCCACCTCTTCCGCGCCGACCGACAGCGCGCTGGCATCGATGGGAACGAAAACGCGCACGCTCATGAACCGCCCACCTTGGCCTTATGAAGGCGGTCGAATTTCTGCGGTGTCATCTTCCCATACAGGTCGCCATTCCACATCAGCGCGGGCGACAGCGCGCAATTGCCCAGGCAATAGACCGGCTCCAAGGTGACCGAACCATCGCCGGCGGTATGCTTGAGAGACGCACCCACCTTTTTCTCGATATGGGCGATCAGCGAATCGCACCCCATGCTCTGGCAGGATTCCGCGCGGCACACTTTCACCACATGGCGGCCCGGCGGCGCGCCGCGGAAGTCGTGGTAGAAGGTGACCACGCCATGCACCTCGGCGCGCGTCAGGTTGAGCGCCTCCGCGATCATCGGCACGGCTTCCTTGTCGACATAGCCGAAACGGTCCTGCAGCGCGTGCAAGATCGGGATGACCGCACCCGGCAAGGCGCGTCGCTCGGCGATAAGCGCCTTGGCAATCTCGGGTTGCCATGGCGTGTGATTCTGCATTCCCGGCTCCGTCGCGCGCCGCCAGCGTCCCAGCCGGCCGCGCGTGGAAAATTTGTTCAGTCGGCCAAGAGTTTTACGCTCTTAAATATTTAGCGCAATGTGAGAAAACGCTGTCGATGCTGCATTGCAGCATCGTTTATGGGCGTTTTGTGAGCCGGCTGGCCAAGGCCCCGAGGGTGCCGCAAATGACGATGATCCCCGCCATGGGCAGCGCGCTGGCGTCGTGGATCGCACCCACCAACATGGCCGCGACGGCGGCAAGCGCGAACTGCAACGTGCCGAGCAATGCCGCCGCCGACCCTGCCCGCTCGCCATGCGGGGCCATGGCCATCGCGCTGGCGTTCGGCAAGATCAGGCCGATACAGGCGATATAACCGAACAAAGCACCCGCCAAGCCGTAAAGACCGCCGGCGCCGGACAGCGCCAGGGCGGCCAGCAGCACGCCGAACATCGTCTGCGCCAAATTGGCGGCCCGCAGGATGCGCCCCATCTCGAAGCGGCGCACAAGCCGCGCGTTGATCTGCGCGGCGATCACAAAGCCCAGCGCGTTCGCGCCGAAGAACCAGCCGTAATCCTCGGGGCTGACGCCATAGAGCTGGATGAATACGAAGGGCGAGCCAGCGATGTAGGCGAACATCCCGGCCATCGGAAAACCGCCGGTCAGCGCGTAACAGATGTAATCCCGGTGAACGAGCAGGCCGCCATAGCCGCGTAAGATCGCGCCGAGATGGAGCGGTTTGCGCGCCGCCGCGTGGTGCGATTCGGGCAGGCGTAACGCCATGGCCGCCAGGCAAAAGACACCGAAGAGCGCCAGTGCCCAGAAGATGGCGCGCCAGCCGAACGCCGCCATGACGTAGCCGCCGATCAAAGGCGCCAGGATCGGCGCCACGCCCATCACCAGCATCAGAGCGGAGAAGACCCGCGCCATTTCCTTGGGCTCGAACAGGTCGCGCACCATGGCGCGCGAGCTGACGGCGCCCGCGCACGCGCCTACGGCCTGAATGAAGCGCAGCACGGCCAGCGCTTCGATCGAGGGCGCGAGGGCGCAGCCTGCCGAGGCCAGAATATAGATCGTCAGGCTGATATAGAGCGGCGGCTTGCGCCCAAAGCGGTCGAGGATGGGGCCGAAGAAGGTCTGCCCCAGCGCGAAACCCAGGAAGAACACCGCGAGCGTGAGTTGCACGCCCGCCGCATCGGTGGCGAAGGCGCTTTCCAGGGTGGGCAGCGCGGGCAGATACATGTCGATCGACAGCGGCGCGAACGCGGTCAGCGCGCCGAGGACGACGATCAATTCAGTCCGTTTGACATTCATGGTCGGAAAATCGCTCGGCCGGGGTTCGCGGGAAGGCTTACCACGGGCCGAGCCGATTCCCGGCGGAAAATCACCTCACCCCGGCGCAACGATGCTTTCGAGAATTCGCATGGGTCACGCGGCGGCCTTGGCTTTCGTGACCGGCACCATGCGGAAGCTGATCGCGATCCGGTTCCATGCGTTGATGGCGATCACCGCGAAATTCAGGTCGGCCAACTCCTTTTCCGAGAAATGCTTGCGTGCCTCCTCGTAGACCTCGTCCGGCACCTGGCCGTCCTTAAGCAGCGTGACCGCCTCCGTCCATGCCATTCCCGCCCGCTCGCGCGCGGTGAAGATGGGCGCCTCGCGCCACGCGTGCAGAAGATGCATGCGCTCGTCCGTCTCGCCCATCTTGCGGGCGTCGCCCGTGTGCATGGCGATGCAGAACGCGCATCCGTTGATCTGCGATGTGCGGATCTTGACCAGTTCGATGAGCGAATGCTCCAGGCCGGATTTTTCCACGTAGTTCTGCAGGTCCCGTAGAGCCTGGTATCCCTCGGGCGCAGTCAGTTTGGCGTTCAGTCTGGCGTTCACGGCATTTCTCCTCGGTTGATGGGCTTCAGTGATAGGTGGTCAGCACAGCACCCTCGTCGTGGACGATGACCGCCAGGGCTTGCGCAGACTCCGTCGCGCTCATGTTCTCGGCGAACAGATGGGTGATCCCCATGGGTTCGAAGAACGATTCGCCAGCCTTGTAGACAATGGGCGGGCCGCCCTGGAGCTGGGAGCGGATCGTCCCCGAAAGCACGCGCACGTGGACCGACCCGCCATGATGGTGCGCGGGCGACAATCCACCCGGCGGGAAATCGACCAGCACGGTGGTGATCTTCTTGCCTGGCATGCCGGTCAGATCGTCCGACGATTGTGTCGTGACGGCCGGACGCGGGCGGCCTTCTTGTCCCTGCGCCGCTGCGAGGTGGGATGCGGGCATGGAATGGCCCGTCGGGCGCGATGGCGTGTTCATGGCGCCAATCCAGGCCAGCGCCGCGCTCGCGGCCAATGCACCAAACCACCCCCATTTGGCCAATCGGCTTCCGTCGACCATCTCCGATCTCCCATGACAACTGGCCAAGAGATATGCGCCGGTTGCCATAGTCGATAGTGCCAAGAAATGTTTAAATGACTAGGCCATGCGCGAATCGCGTTCTCTCTTCGCATTGACCCCGGACCCGGCCGGCAATCAGCCGGCCTACCGCCAGATCTATCAGCGCTTGAAGGACGCCATCTTGTCGGGCCGCCTCGCGCCCGGCGCACGCCTGCCCTCGGCGCGCGGCTTGGCGGCGGAGTTGCAACTCGCCCGTGGCACCGTCGAGGCGGCCTATCAGCTGCTTTCGAGTGAAGGCTATGCCGTGGGGCGCGGCCCGGCGGGGACGGTCGTTAATCCCTCCCTCAGCCCCCGGCCGTCCGGCATGCCCGTTCCGCGCACGCCCACCCTGCGCACCGGGCCGGGGATTCCCGGCCCCGAGGTCGAGACCGTGCCGCCCTTGTTCCGCATGGGGTTGCCGGCGCTGGACGCTTTCCCACGCAAGACATGGTCGCGTCTGGCCGCCCGCTGCGCGCGTTCGGTGTCGGCACCGGGCTTGGCTTATCCGCATCCCTCGGGCCGGAGCACCCTGCGCCACGCCATCGCGGCGCACCTGAACGTCGCGCGCGGAATCGTCTGCGCCCCCGAACAGGTGTTCATCACCGCCGGCTATCAGGGCGCGCTGGGGCTCGTCACCCACCTCTTGTTGACGCCAGGCGACGCGGTGTGGCTCGAAGAGCCCGGCTATTTCTTCGCGCGCGACGCCTTCACGCTCGCGGGCGCCAAATTGGTCCCGGTTCCCGTGGACAAGGACGGCATTGACGTCGACGCCGGCCTGCGCCGGGCGAAAGGCGCGCGCTTCGCGGTGGTGACACCGTCGCACCAGTTCCCGACCGGCGCCGCGCTTTCGCTTTCACGCCGCCTCGCGCTGCTCAAATGGGCGGCCATGGAAGGCGCCTGGATCATCGAGGACGATTACGACGGCGAGCTGCGCTACCGTGGCCGTCCCTTGCCCGCGCTGAAGAGCCTCGACAAGGCCGGGCGGGTCATCCACGCGGGTACCTTCAGCAAGGTCCTGTTCCCCGGCTTGCGCACCGGCTATCTGGTGGTGCCCGATTCGCTCGTGGAGCGCTTCGCGCGCGCGGCCGCCCTGCTTCACCCCGCGCCGTCCCATCTCGACCAGGCGACCATCGCCGCCTTCATGGCGGAGGGACACTTCGCGCGCCACATCAAGCGGATGCGCCAGCTCTATCAGTCGCGGCGGGATGCGCTGGCCGAGGCGCTGGAGCGCACGCTCGGGGACACGCTGGTCACACAGCCGCCGGTCGGCGGCATGCATTTCTTGGCGCGACTGCCCACGGGTACCGACGACAGCGCTCTCGCCGCACGCGCCGCCGCCCGGGGTCTGGCACCGGAACCCCTCTCGCGCAGCTTCGTCCAGCGTCCGGCCACATCCGGCCTTCTGCTCGGCTTCACCAACATTCCCGAAGACGCCGCCCTTGCCGCCGCGCGCCGGCTGAAGGGCGTCATAGAGCTTCGTTAAGCGGCCGCGACGACGAAATCGAAGCCGCCCGAAGCGGCATCCGGCGATAGCGCGAGCAGAAGCTCCTTCCGGAACAGCCCATCGCGGACATTGCCCGGCTCACCGGGAAAATAGAGCTGCGTGGTCAACACGGGACCCGCGGCCGCCTGGACCTTGACGTGGAAATGGCGCGTGCGGCCGACATAGGGCGCGGGCGCGACCGTCTCGAAGCGGTAACGGCCGGCAGCATCGGTGTATTGGTGGCCGCGCAAACGATATCCGGCGTTGTCGTAACGCCCCTGCCCGTCCGCGTGCCAAAGATCGACCAGCGCGCCCTTCACCGGACGGCATGCGGAATCCAGCACCAGGCCCGCCAGCACGATTTTCGTCCCCGAAACGCCGGGGTCGAGCAACACCGAACGTTCCGGCGAATCGGGCCTGAAATACGGCCCCTCGGTCAGATTCGGCGTGAACGCGCCCGGAGTGCAGGCGGGTGCTTGCGCGAAGGCGCGCGCGGAACCCAGCGCGGCGGCGGCCACGGCCGAGGTCAGCACCGTACGCCTGGTCAATCCACGCCCGCAGATCACGATGTCATGTTCCCCACAACTTAAAGGCGGATGACAATGCCCGTGCGCCGGTCTCCTCGAACGGATGGTGTGCCGCAAAGTTCCATCACGCCCTTCCCTACCTACCGGCGCGGCTTGAGGCCGCGTTGTTTCATGCGCCAGACCAAGAGATCGATCCGGTCCTGGCCGAAGAACGGCTCGCCCGCGAACACCATGGTCGGGGTGCCCCAGTGGCCTGCCGCCTCCAACGCGCGTCCATTCTCCGCGATGATCGCGTCGCAACCGGCGGAATCGCGCGCCACGGCGCGATCGATCTCGGCCAGATCGAAGCCGGCCGCATCGAGCGCGCGTGCCAGGCGATCGCCCTTGTCCCAACCTCGCCCGTCCTCGTCAAAGATCAGGCGCGAGACCGCCCGGGCGAACGCGAGACCCCGGCCGCGCCGCGCCGCCTCCACGCCCAAGCGTGTCAGCCGGAAGATATGGGGTTGCTCCGGCTTGGCCTTGCCCGTCGCCGGGTCCATGGCCACGGGATCGGGGTCGGCATCCGGCCCGATGAGGCCTTCGCCGAGATATTCCGCGACCCGCATCACATCGCGCTCGAAATAGGCGCCGTAGGGCTTCGGGAGCGAGGGCATGTAATCGGGATAGCGGAAGACGAGCGGCATCACCGGCCGCAAGGCGATGGTCACATCGTGCGTCTCGGCCAGCCGGACGAGACGCGGACCGGCCAGATAGCAGTACGGGCTGCGGAACGACCAGAACAGATCGACGTGAGGCATCGTCGTCACCTCTCCCTAGGCCGAAAACAGTATAGCGCCCTTCGCTCCATCTCGTGGTCATTCGCATCCGACTGTATAATCGGCGGCGCGGCGGTACCCGGCCGCTTCGTCCGAGGAGGGACGTTTTGGAAATCGCGATCGGAGTTGCCTTGGCCCTCGCCTTCATCGCGGGCTATGCCGTCGATGGCTTCAAAACCCGCCGGGGCTACCGCTGGTTCGTCGGCACGTTGGCCATCGAGGCGCTGGTCCTGGGTTTGTGCTGGCTCGGCATTCAGGCGCGCCCCGATTTCTCGTTCATCGGCGACAGCGCGCCGCAATGGGTGCAAAGCGAAGAGGGCTTTCACGTCATCATGCTAGTGGCCGCTTTCGTCGGCGGCACGGCCATGCTGATGGTGGCCGCGACCTTGCGCGGGTCGGACGATAACCCGCGTCCGCCCGGCGACAAGACGCCGCGGCAAGGCTAGGCTGCGCCCTTCTCTCTTCGACCCCAGGAGACATTTCCGATGACCAAGGCGTCCGCCGGACAGGTGCGCGTGACGGGGCTCGAAGCCCGGCTGATCGCGACCGGCATCAAGATGAAGCGCTCTCAAGGCATCGGCAGCGTGCAGGGCAAGGTGAAGCGCATCCTGCTGCGCCTCCGGACCGACGCGGGCGTCGAAGGCATCGGCGAGGCCGCGCCGTGGGAGGTGTTCTCCGGCACCGCGGAAGCCGCGCTGGCGGCGCTCGATCTTTATTTGCGCCCCATCGTCGTCGGCGCCGATCCGCGCCGCATCCAGTCGATCATGGCGGCTTGCGACCGCGCGCTCTACGACAATTTCGAGGCCAAGGCCGCGGTCGAGATGGCGCTGTTCGACATCTGCGGCAAGCTGACCGGCCTGCCCGTCTCCGGCCTCCTGGGCGGCGCCGTGCGCGACCGCATCCCCATGAGTTTCTCCATCGCCAACCCGGACATCGACGCCGACGTAGCCATGGCCAAGCGCCTGCATGGCGAGGGCGTGCGCATCTTCAAGGTGAAAACGGGCTTCTCCGATCACGCCAACGACCTGCGGCGGCTGACCAAGCTGCGCAAGGAATTGCCGGACGATATCGACTTGCGCGTCGACTATAACCAGGGCCTGCAATCCTGGGACGCGTTGCCCAAGCTGCGCGAGATCGAGCAGTTCAAGCCGACCTTCATCGAACAGCCCGTGCCGCGCCCGCAGCTCGACGTGATGGCGGCGCTGACCGCCGCGCTCGATACGCCCATCATGGCCGACGAGGCCGTCTTCTCTCCCGCCGAGGCGCTGCGCCTGGTCGAGAAACGCGCGGCCGACATCGTCTCGGTCAAGCTGATGAAATCCGGCGGCATCCTGAACGCGCGCAAGATCAACGCGATCTGCGAGACGGCCGGCATCCCCTGCTATGGCGGCACGCTGTGGGAGGGCGGCGTGGCGCTGGCCGCCGGCACGCATTTCATCGCGGCCACGGCCAACATGTCGCTGGGCTGCGAGTTCTACATGCCGAAATTCGTGCTGGAGGAAGACGTGCTGACCGAGATCGTGCCGATCGAGGACGGCCACGTCATCGTCCCGAAAGGGCCTGGCCTCGGCGTCACGCTGAACGAAGACGCGGTCGAGCGGCTGACGGTCGAGAAGCGCTAAAGCTCAATCCATCGACGGCTGCGCGACCGGCGCGCCGTCATCGGTGACGGGTACGCCCGTTTCGGGATTGAGCAGGCGAAGGATGCGCAAGCCCACCTCCTCGTTCGGAATGCGGGTGTTGGACAAGACGACCACGCAGGTCTGCGTTTCCTTCACGAACGCGACGAAGCTGTAAAAACCGAGCGTCGCGCCGTTGCGGGCCAAGATCCGATGGCGCGAGCCCGCGCGCAGCGGATGGAACTGCCAGGCCAAGGCGATCTCGTCGCCTGGCCCGGCCCCGATCGACACGCGCGGCGTCTCGACCATGGGCAGAAGCGACGCCAAGGGCGACGGCACCATGCCCATGTGAAACGCCGTCCATCGCATCATGTCGTCCAAGGTCGAGCGCAGCCCCAGCGCGCCATTGAAGGCCGGCCGCGTCAGCAGCCCGTAACGCACCGCGTTCAGGCCGGGTCCGTAGCCTTGGGCCAGCCGTGACTGGTCCACACCGCCCTTGACCATGCGCGTGGCGCGCAGCCCCAACGGCGCGCCGATCTCGCGCTGGGCCAACTCCATCCAGTCCGCCGCGCCCGCCGCCCGCGTCACCGCCTGAGCCAAGAGAGCGTAGCCGAAATTGGAATAGAGGAACTTGGTGCCCGGCCTGCCGGTCAGATCCGTCTCGCCGAGCAATTCATACATCTTGTCGACGGTCAGGTGGTGCGTATGACGGCGCCGGAAATGGCGAAAGTCCGGCTCGCGCGGCAAGCCGGAGGTGTGGGTTGCCAGATCGGCCAGGGTGATCTGTTTGCCCTGATAGGCCGGCACCGTGACGCCGGGCGGCACCCATTTCTGCAATGGATCGTCGAGCGCCATCACGCCGCGCTCGACCTGCTGGGCCAGCAGAAGCGCCGTGAAGGTCTGGGTCACCGAGCCGATCTCGAAGACGGTATGCGCGTCGGGCGTCGCTTCGGTGAAACGGGAGATTTCGCCAAAGCTGACGACCTGGCGGTCTTTGCCGGCGATCACGCCGACCATCATGCCGACGGGCCGCTTGGCGGCCGTGAAATCAGCGACGATCTTTTCGATCGCGGCCTTCTTCCCGGCCGCATCCCCCATGGAGGCGACGGAACTTTGGGCGCCGAGCGGCGCGGCCGCGACAAAGGTCAGGGCAACCACGGACAGCACCGCTGCCGCGCGGCAGACGAAGACACAAACCCTGGACGCCATGGAGCACCCCCGGCATGGAACGGTATCCAGGCGCACGCGGGCGGACAAGCGCAGGCCCGCGACCCGAGGGGAATATGGCGCTAAACTGGCTTCCGCCTTGAGGGGAGGCCGCTCTGTTCCACGCCGTCCGCGAACATATCGTCCACCATGTCCGCTTCTACACGGCCACCGCGCTGGGCGCGGCCATCTGGCTGGCGACCCGCACGCTGCCGATGGAATTGCGCCTCGTGGCGGCGGGCGACGCGGCGTTCCTGTTCTATCTCGTCACGATGACGATGCTGGCCGGTCGGCTGACGCCCGAATCCATGCGCGAACGCGCGAGTTACGAAGACGAGGGCATGACCGTCATCGTGGTGATCACGCTGGCCGCCATCGGACTGAGCCTGGCCTCGATCTTCGCGATTCTGAACAAGGAAGACCGGGAACTGTATCTGCTTGTCTTCACCATCCTCAGCGTGCCGCTGGGGTGGCTGACCTTTCATACCGTCGTCGCCTTTCACTACATGAATCTGTTCTACGACCGTCACGAAGGCGGCAAGGATGCCGGAGGCTTGAACTTTCCCGGCACGCCCGAGCCCCGTGCTTGGGATTTTCTCTACTACTCCTTCGTGGTCGGCATGACCGCCCAAGTCTCCGACGTCCAGGTCGAGTCGTCGATTATCCGCCGGGTCACCTTGTTCCACGGCATCGTTTCGTTTTTCTTCAACACCGTGCTGCTGGCGCTGGCCGTGAACGCGGCGGCGGGGCAAGCATGATCCGGCCTTGCCGGACGCGGCCCGAAGGGCCACCTAGAAGGAAGTCATGAGAGATCCCTACGAAATCCTGGGCGTTGCCAAGACCGCCTCGGCGGACGAGATCCGCAACGCGTATCGCAAGCTCGCCCGCCAGAACCATCCCGACCTACACCCCGGCGACAAAGCGGCCGAAAACCGTTTCAAGGAGATTTCGGGCGCCAACGACCTCTTGTCCGACCCGGAGAAGCGCAAGCGCTTCGACGCCGGCGAGATCGACGCCCAGGGACAAGAAAAACCGCGCGGTTTCTACCGCGACCACGCCCAAGGCCCCCATGCGCGCAAATACGAGGCGCACATGAGCGAAGAAGATATGGCTGGCATGGGCGATATTTTCGCCGAGATGTTCCGGCGCGGGGGCGCGGGCCGCGGCGCGCGAGGCGGCTTCCAAGGATTTGGCGCCGGCTTCGAGGAAGACCAATTCCAACAGGGCGGCGGCTCGATCAGCGCGACGATGGCCGTCCCCTTCACGGTCGCGGCCGCGGGCGGCAAGCAGCGCGTTCAACTCCCCGATGGGCGCACCATCGACGTGACCATTCCGGAGGGCTCCGAAGACCGGCAGATGATCCGCCTCAAGGGTCAGGGCATGCCCAACCCGCGCGGCGGCCCGGCCGGCGACCTGTATGTCGAACTGCACGTCCAGCCCCACGCGTTCTTCACGCGCAAGGACAGCGATATCCACATCGAACTGCCGGTCAGCCTCAACGAGGCCGTGCTGGGCGGCAAGGTCAACGTGCCGACCATTACCGGCAAGGTGGCGCTGACGATCCCGCCCGGTTCCAATACGGGCAGCACCCTTCGCCTCAAGGGCCGCGGCGTGCTGGATCGGCGGTCCAAGACCCGCGGCGACCAGTATGTAAAGCTGCGCGTGGTGCTGCCCGATAAGCCGGACGAAAAGTTGAAGGCGTTCCTGGAAGGCTGGGACGCGGGCAAGGCCTACGACCCCCGCCGTCAGATGGAGAGCCAGACATGATCACGCTGGACGAGTTGCTGGCGCGCTATGATTCGGCCACCGCCGTGCGGCTGGAACGTTGGATCTTCCGTGGCATCGTGCGCCCCGACCAGGTCGACCCGCCCCGCTTCGCCGACATCGACGTGGCGCGGGTCGAGCTTTTGGTCGAGTTGGGCGATGTCCTGGCCTGCGACGACGAGACGCTGGAATCGGTCATGGACCTGTTGGACCAGGTCCATGGGCTGCGCCGGCGCCTGACCATCGTGGCCCAAGCCATCGGACGTCAGCCGGAGGCCGTCCAGGAAGCCATCGCCGCGGAGCTTCACCGTCTTGACGAAGAGACGCGCGAAGGCGACTGATAGACATTCTTCCGAGACTCTTTCCAAGGGACTGTTGGCAATGAACGTTCGCGACGCCGCCGGCGATTGGAGCACGGCGAAATTCGGTATCGGTCAGCCGGTGCCGCGCACCGAGGACCCCTATCTCCTGCGCGGCGAGGGCCGCTACACGGACGATCTAAACCAGCCCAACCAGGCCTATGCCGTGATGGTGCGCAGCGGTTATGCCCATGGCGTCGTACGCGGCATCGACACGGCCGCCGCGCTGGAGATGCCCGGCGTGCTCGCGATCTACACCGGCGCCGAGCTGCCCGCCGGCGCGGACGCGGTCGAGATGG
>CADEGL010000017.1:0-46138 GCA_902826885.1 uncultured Alphaproteobacteria bacterium
AGCTGAAGATGTAGTCCCAGCGGCCGCAGTTGAGGCCGACGATATGGTCCTTCAGCTCGAACAGGATCTCGTCCATCTCGAACGAGGCCATGATCGTCTCGATCAGGACGGTGGCCTTGAAGGTGCCCTTGGGCACGCCGAGCTTCTCCTGCGCGAAGACGAAGGCGTCGTTCCACAGGCGCGCTTCTTCATAGGCTTCCATCTTGGGCAGATAGAAATACGGCCCGCTGCCCTTGGCCTTGAGGGCCTTGGCGTTGTGGAAGACATAGAGGCCGAAATCGAACAGCGAGCCCGACATCGGCTTGCCGTCGACGCGGAAATGGTATTCCGGCAGATGCCAGCCGCGTGGGCGGACCAACAGCGTCGCGATCTTGGGGTTGAGCTTGTAGCTCTTGCCCGAAGCGGGGTCGGAGAAAGTGATGTTGCCCGCGATGGCGTCGCGCAGGTTGGTCTGGCCTTCGATCAGATTGTCCCAGGTCGGCGTCGAGGAATCCTCGAAGTCGGCCATGAAATGCGTCGCGCCGGAGTTGAGCGCGTTGATGATCATCTTGCGGTCGACGGGACCGGTGATCTCGACGCGGCGGTCCTGCAGATCGGCGGGAATCGAGCCGACCGACCAGTCGGACTCGCGCACCTTGGCGCTCTCGGGACGGAACTCGGGCAGCCAACCGCCGTCGATCTTGGCCTGGATCTCCTGGCGGCGCTTCAGCAGCTCCTCGCGGCGCGCGCCGAATTTGCGCTGCAGCTCGGCGAGGAAGGCGACGGCGTTGGCCGTAAGGATGGACTCGTAGCCCGGGCGAGCGGCGCCCCGGATCTCCACGCCCGCGGGAAGGGAGGAACCGGACTTGGCTGCGGTCTGCGACATAACGCCATGACTCCTTAATAATACGCGGCTATGAACCGTTCATGTTGCGGTGCAGCGATATCGCACAGGGCGGGGCGGCGGACAAGGGTTTGCGCCGTGAATTATCCGTTGTACCGGCGTCACAACGGCATAGCCGCGAGCCTGGGAAAAAATCTTGCCCGCCATGAAAGCGGGCCCTAGCGTGAGGCCAGAGCCCTCCCATGCCATTCGGTCTCCTCAAATACGGATTGCTTCCCTCCCGCCGGGTGCCGCGCCGGATTCCGCCGACGCCCGAGCTGAAGCCGTCCTATGACGTCGTCATCATCGGCGGCGGCGGGCACGGGCTGGCGGCGGCCTATTACCTGGCGACCGTGCACGGCATTACCAACGTGGCCGTGCTGGAGAAGGGTTACCTGGCGGGCGGCAACACCGCGCGCAACACGGCGATCATCCGCTCCAATTATCTGACTCCCGAAGGCGTGCGGTTCTACGACGAGTCCGTGCGCCTGTATCAGGGGCTTTCCAACGAACTCGGCTTCAACATCCTCTATTCCGAACGCGGGCACCTGACGCTCGCGCACACCGACGCGGCCGTGCGCACGATGCGCTGGCGGGCCGAAGTCAACAAGCATTGCGGCGTGAATTCGGAACTGATCTTCCCGGACGACATCCGCAAGCTCGCGCCCTCGCTCAACCTGTCGCAGGACGTGCGCTATCCGATTCTGGCCGCGCTGCACCATCCGCCGGGTTCGATCGCCCGCCATGACGCCGTGGCGTGGGGCTACGCCATTGGCGCGGCGCGGCGCGGCGTCGAGATTCACCAGCAGACTGAGGTGACAGGCCTCAAGCGCGAAGGAAACCGCATCGTCGCGGTCGAGACCAATCGCGGCACGGTCGCTTGCGGCAAGGTGTTGCAGGCCGTGGCCGGTTCATCCACGCGCCTGGCCGACATGGCGGGCTTGCGCTTGCCGATCAAGACCGTACCCCTGCAAGCCTGCGTGTCCCAGCCGCTGAAACCGTTCCTCGACCCGATCATCGTCTCGGGCAGCCTTCATGTTTACATTTCGCAAAGCTCGCGCGGCGAGTTGGTGATGGGCGGCTCGACCGATCCGTATCCGCTCTATTCCACGCGCTCGACCTTGGAATTCAAGGAAACACTCATGGCGCACATGCTGGAGATGTTTCCGTTCCTGTCCGAGGTGCGCCTGCTGCGCCAATGGGCGGGCATGGCCGACATGACGCCCGATTTCAGCCCGGTGATGGGCGAGACACCGCTTGACAACTACTACCTCGATGCGGGCTGGGGCACTTGGGGCTTCAAGGCCACGCCCGTCTGCGGCAAGCGTATGGCCGAGACGGTGGCGACCGGCAAGGCGCCGGACATCCTGCACGCCTTCCGCCTGTCGCGCTTCGAGGAGTTTGCGCAGGCCGGCGAGCGTGGCGCGGCCTCGGTCGGGCATTGAGGGCGCGGCGATGAAGACGATGACCTGCCCCCTCAACGGCGTGCGCAACATCTCGGAGTTCGTCTGCGGCGGCGAAGTGCGCGCGATGCCCGATCCCGCCACGGGCAGCGACGCCGAATGGGCCGACTATGTCTTCATGGAGAACAACAAGGCGGGCGTGGTGCGTGAATGGTGGTGTCACACGCCCACCTCGTTCTGGTTCATCGCCGAGCGCGACACGGTGACGGACGAGATCCTGCGTACCTATCCGGCGGGCGAGGTGTTCACCGCACGTCGTGATTTCGCATCGAAGGAAGGCGGATCGTGAGCGCGGCGCCCTATCGTCTGCCGCCCCATCCCGGCGAGCGCATCGACCGCGACAAGCCGGTCGCGTTCTCTTTCGAAGGTCGTACCTACGAGGGCCTGGCGGGCGACACGGTGGCCAGCGCATTGGCCGCGCACGGCGTGAAGATCCTGTCTCGCTCGTTCAAATACCGCCGGCCGCGCGGTGTCCTGACCATGGCGGGGCAGGATGCGAACACGCTGATCCAACTGGGCGACGCGCCCAACGTGCCGGCCGACACCTTGGCCATTGCGCAAGGGTTGGAGGTCGCGGGCCAGAACTATTCGGGCTCCCTTGCGCGCGACTGGGGTTCTTGGATCGGGCATTTCGGCCGTTTCCTGCCGGTCGGCTTCTATTACAAAGCCTTCTTCCGGCCCAAGGGCGCGTGGCGCTTCTGGGAACCGGTCGTGCGCGGGCGCGCGGGTCTCGGCCGCGTCGATGTGAAGGCGCACCATCGCTACTACGACAAGGCCTATGCCTGGCACGACGTGGCCGTCATCGGCGGCGGACCCGCGGGCATGGCGGCGGCGCTGGAGGCCGCGCGCGCGGGCGCCGACGTGCTGCTGGTCGAAGAGAATCCCTATCTCGGCGGTTCGCTGGCCTACGCGCGCGCGGACGCCGAGGGCGAGTTGGCGTTGCGGCGGCTGACGCAACTTTCGGGCGCGGTGCGCGGCGCGGGCGTCCGGGTGATGACCGGCGCCATGTGCCAAGGCGTGTTCGGCGAGAACTGGCTGTCGGTCATCCAAGGCGACCGGATGCACAAGGTGCGCGCAAAGGAAGTGGTGCTGGCGACGGGTTCGGTCGAGCAGCCCGCCATATTCCGCAACAACGATCTACCCGGCATCATGCAGGGCTCGGCCGCGCAACGTCTGATCCGGCTTTACGGCGTGCGGCCCGGCAAGCGCGCCATCGTCGTCACGGCTAACTCCGACGGCTATGGCGTTGCGCTCGACCTCTTGGATGCGGGTGTCGAGGTCGCGGCGCTGCTCGATCTGCGCGCCGCGCCGCCCTCCTGCGCGCGGTCCGAGGCGGCGCGCCAGCGCGGCGTGCGCGTGGTGCCGCGCTATGCGCCGTGGGAAGGCGTCATTGGCAAGGACGGCACGGTCTCGGGCCTTCGCATCGCGCGGGTCGTGGGCCACGGCCGCTGCGACGCGCCCGACGAGACGATCGACTGCGATTTGATCTGCATGTCCATCGGCTATGCGCCGTCGGCCCAGCTTCTCCATCACGCGGGCGGCAAGGCCGCTTACGACAAGGCCAGCGCCACCTTCACCATTCGCGGCGTGCCGCCGCACATGGCGGTCGCGGGCTCGATGGATGGTGCCTATGAGATCGAGGCCGCGATGACCGATGGCCGCCGTGCAGGCTGGGACGCTGTCACGCGTCTGGGCAAGACGGCGGACGAACCGCCCATGGCCAGCAAGGGTGGTGCCGGCTGGAATCACCCGTGGCCGGTCTTTCCCCATCCGGAGGGCAAGGACTTCGTCGATTTCGACGAGGATCTCCAGGTCTCGGATATCCGCAACGCGATCGCCGAAGGTTACGACCATATCGAACTTCTCAAGCGCTATTCGACCGCGGGCATGGGCCCGTCGCAGGGTCGGCATACGGCGCTGACGCTCGCGCGCCTGGCGGCGGAGGCCACCGGCCGCGATATCGAGATCGTTGGCGCGACGACGGTGCGCCCGCCGGTCAGCGGCGAGAAGTTCGGCCATTTGGCCGGGCGGGGCTTCGAGCCCGTGCGCCTGACCGCCATGCACCACCGCCATGTCGAGCTGGGCGCGCAGATGATGCCCGCCGGCCTGTGGTTGCGGCCTGCTTATTACGCCACGCCGGACAAGCGCGCCGAGGCGATCCGCGCGGAAGCCGCCGCAGTGCGCGAGGGCGTCGGCATCATCGACGTCTCGACGCTCGGCGGGTTCGACGTGCGCGGGCCGGATGCGGCCGAGCTTCTCAACCGCCTCTACACGTTCAACTACAAGAACCAGCCGGTCGGCCGCGCGCGCTATGCGCTGATGTGCGATCAGACCGGCGCCATCATCGACGACGGCGTAGCCGCGCGTTTCCACGACCAGCATTTCTACGTCACGGCGACCACGGGCGGCGCCGACCGCGTCTACCAGAGCATGCTGTGGTGGAACGCTCAATGGCGCTTGGATGTCGACGTCACCAGCCTGACGGCCGCCTATGCCGGCGTGAACATCGCAGGTCCCCGCGCGCGCGATGCGTTGGCCAAGCTGTGCAAGGACGTCGACCTGTCGGCGAACGCTTTTCCCTACATGGGCGTGCGCCTGGGCACGGTCGCGGGCATTCCCGCGCGCCTGCTGCGCGTCGGCTTCGTGGGCGAATTAGGCTACGAGCTACATGTGCCCGCGAGCCAGGGAGAGGCGTTGTGGGACGCGTTGTTATACGCCGGTCGCGAGTTCGACATCCGGCCGTTCGGCGTCGAGGCCCAGCGGCTTCTTCGCATGGAGAAGGGCCACATCATCGTCGGCCAGGACACGGACGGTGAAACCCATCCCTACATGGCCGACATGGGCTGGGCGATCGCCAAGAAGAAACCGTTTTTCATCGGCATGCGCGCCATCGCGGCCCAGATGCAGCGGCCGCTGCCACGCAAGCTGGTCGGCTTCGCGCTGACCAACCCGCTCGATCCCGTGCCGGAGGAATGCCACCTGGTGGTGCGCGACGGTGCGATCGTCGGGCGTGTCACCTCGGCCGCCTATTCGGACTCCCTGCGCCGGATCATCGGGCTGGCTTTCGTCGCGCCGGATCAGACGGAGCCCGGAAGCCGCTTCACGATCAAGATCGGCGAGAAGAAGCTGATCGAGGCCGAGGTGGTGAAGCTTCCGTTCTACGATCCCGACGGCAAGCGGCAGGAGATGTAGCCGTGGTTCGTCCCGTCGAATACGCACGCCGCAGCTTCCTCCACCGCCGCCTGGCCGAGCATGGCGCGGTGTTCGCCGAGGTCGCGGGCGCGGCCGTGGCGGATCATTACGGCGGCGTGGATGGCGAGGCCGTGGGTGCCGCCCAGCTTGCGTTGGCCGATCTGTCGCCGCTGCCGCGCATCGGCTTCAAGGGCAGGAACGCGCTCAATTGGATGATCAGCCAAGGCGTGCGCGGTCTGCAGACCGACAATGCCGTGGACGTGCAGTATGACGGCGTGCGCGCCGCGCGCCTGGCGCCGAGCGAAGGCCTCGTGCTGTGCGACTTGGAGGCGAAGAGCGGCACGGTCGCGCGCTTGGCCGAGGCCTGGTCGCTGGAATCGGCGCCGCTCTGCTTCCTGGTTCCGCGCGCCGACAGCCACTATTGGTTCGCCGTCACCGGCACGCGCGCGGCGGAGATGTTCGCCAAGGTTTGCGGCGTCGATCTCAGGCCCGACCGCTTTGCCGTGGGCTCAGTCGCGCAGACCTCGGTCGCGCGCAACAACGCCATCATCATCCGGCGCGATATGGGCCACACGCTGGCCTACGACATCCTGGGTGACAGCGCGTCGGCCGATTACATGTGGCGCTGCCTCCTCGACGCCATGGCCGAGTTCGGCGGCAAGCCCGCGGGCCTTTCCGCGCTGCGCCGCTTGGCGGCGGAATAGATGGCGGCCAAGGGCAAGCGCGCGGCGGCCAACAGGAAGGCGAAGCCCGCGCCGGCCCATCTCGGCGGCGTGCTGGAAACGGCCATCGGTCGCGAGGTGCATGCCTTCCGCCGCAAGCACGGCATGACGGTGGTCGACCTGGCGCGCCTGGCGAAATTGTCGCCGGGCATGCTGTCCAAGATCGAGAACGGGTTGACCTCGCCGTCGCTGGCCACCTTGCGCGCGCTATCCACGGCGCTCGGCGTTCCCGTCACGGCCTTCTTCCGCCGCTTCGAGCAGCACACGGATGCCACCTTCGTGCGCGCGGGCGAGGGGCTGGTGATCGAACGGCGCGGCACGCGCGTGGGGCACCAGTACCGGTTGCTGGGCCACGGCGTGCGCAAGAGCGTGGCGGTCGAGCCGTATCTGATCACGCTGACCGAACAGTCCGAGGTCTTCCCGCTGTTCCAACATGACAGCGTCGAGTTCCTCTATGTGCTGGAAGGACGGATGCGCTACCGCCACGGCGACAAGACCTATCTGCTAGGTCCAGGCGACTCGCTGTTCTTTGACGCCAATGCGCCGCATGGGCCGGACGAGTTGATTGCTCTGCCGATCCGCTTCCTGGCGATCATTTCGCAAGCGCCCGGTGCGGAGGAGTAGGGTTAAAATTCATGGCAGGAATAATTTTTCACTCCTATAATTGACCCTCTTTTCGGGTCTGGCGGAGGGTGCGATGTGCGGAATCGTCGGTCTTTTCCTGAAAAATCCGGCCTTGCGGCCGGAGTTGGGCAACCATGTCTCGACCATGCTGGCCGAGATGACCTCGCGCGGACCGGACAGCGCGGGTATTGCCGTCTATCACCGCCCGACCGTGGACGGCGTCTCCAAGTTCACCCTGTTCCACGACGACGATGCCTACGCATGGGACGAGATGACCGGCCGTTTGGGTGCGGCGCTGGGCGTCGAAAGCGATCTTGAGAAACGCGCGAAACATGTGGTGCTGGCCGTGCAGTCGTCCGAGGAGCCGGTGCGTGCCTGGCTGGCCGCGAACTGCCCGGACGTGCGCGTCATGGGCTACGGCTCGCTGATGGAGGTTTACAAAGAAAAGGGTCTGCCCGCCGACGTGCTGCGCCGCCATGGCATCCCGCAGATGGAGGGCAGCCATGCCGTCGGTCACACCCGCATGGCGACCGAGAGCATCGTGACGACGGAGCATTCGCACCCGTTCACCGCGGCGCCCGACATGTGCCTGGTTCATAACGGCTCGCTCTCCAACCACAACCGCCTGCGTCAGTGGCTGAAGCGGCGCGGCCAGAGTTTCGACACCGATAACGACAGCGAGGTGGCCGCGCGCTATTTCGCCTATCGCATGTCCGAAGGCGCTTCGCTGGAAGAGGCGATGGAAGCGGGCCTGAAGGACCTCGACGGTTTCTTCACCTTCACCATGGGAACGCGCGACGGGTTCGCGGTCTTGCGCGACGGTATCGCCTGCAAGCCGGCCGTCCTCGCCGAGACGGACGATTGGGTTGCCATGGGCTCGGAGTATCGCGCGCTGGCGCATCTGCCGGGCGTCGACAAGGCGACCATTTGGGAGCCCAAGCCCGCCGTTGTCTACACCTGGACGCTGAACTGACCGCCATGATCGACGTCGATATCGCCGGCACCAAGGTGCGCGCGCTGAACCAGCGGCTCCACGCCTTGCCCAAGGACACCAACGAGCGCGCCTGGCGCGTGCTGAACCCCATGGGCGCACATTCCATAGCGGCGGGCCTGACCCAACCCATCGAGGTCCGCGTCGAAGGCCATGTCGGCTATTACTGCGCGGGCATGAACAAGGAAGCGACCGTATTGGTCGACGGCCATTGCGGTTGGGGCTTTGGCGAAAACATCATGAGCGGCCTGGTGCGCGTGACCGGCAATGCCTCGCAGGCGGTTGGCGCGTCGGGTCATGGCGGCATGGTGGTGGTGGACGGCGATGCCGGTGCGCGCTGCGCCATCGGGCTCAAGGGCGCCGACGTGATGGTTGGCGGCTCGGTCGGGCATTTCAGCGCCTTCATGGCCCAGGCCGGCAATCTCGTCGTGCTGGGCGACGCGGGCGACAACCTGGGCGATTCGCTCTACGAGGCGCGGCTCTATGTGCGCGGTTCCGTGGCCAGCCTGGGCGCCGACTGCGTCGAGAAGAAGATGACACCGCATCATCTGGCCAAGCTTGAACGCCTTCTGGCCAAGGCCGGCATGAACGCCGATCCCAAATCCTTCCGCCGCTACGGCTCGGCCCGGAAGCTCTACAACTTCCACGCCGACCACGCCGACGCGTATTGAGGACGCCATGACGGTCGACCCGCGCAACCTGCGCCCCTCCGCCAGCTTCACGCCCCAGCATATCGCCGAGATCCATCGCGCGGCGGACGAGGGCATCTACGAAATCCGCGGCTTCGGCGCCAAGCGCCGCATGCCGACCTTCGACGATCTGGTCCTCTTGGGCGCGTCCGTGTCGCGCTATCCGCTGGAAGGCTATCGCGAGACCTGCGGCACCAACGTCGTGATCGGCGGGCGGTTCGCCAAGAAGCCCATCGAGCTCAAGATCCCCATCACCATCGCGGGCATGAGTTTCGGCGCCCTCGGCGTCAACGCCAAGGAAGCCATCGGTAAGGCCTGCACGGCGATGGGTACCAGTTCCACTACCGGCGACGGCGGCATGTGCGAGGAAGAGCGCCAGGCTTCCAAGCTTCTGGTCTACCAGGTGCTGCCCTCGCGCTACGGCCTGAACCCGGATGATCTGCGCCGCGCGGATGCGATCGAGGTCGTGATCGGCCAGGGTGCGAAACCCGGCGGCGGCGGCATGCTGCTGGGCCAGAAGATCAGCCCGCGCATCGCCAAAATGCGCGCGCTGCCCGAAGGCATCGACCAGCGCAGCGCCTCGCGCCATCCCGATTGGACCGGCCCCGACGACCTGACCATCAAGATCGAGGAGCTGCGCGAGATCACCGATTGGGAGAAGCCGATCTATGTGAAGGTCGGCGCCACGCGCACCTATTACGACACGCAGTTGGCCGTGAAGGCCGGTGCCGATGCCATCGTGGTCGACGGCATGCAGGGCGGCACGGGCGCGACCCAAGACGTCTTCATCGAAAACGTGGGTATTCCCACATTGCCCGCGCTGCGGTTGGCCGTGCAGGCGCTGCAGGAGCTGGATATGCACCGAAAGGTGCAGCTCATCATCTCGGGCGGCATCCGCACGGGCGCGGATGTGGCCAAGGCATTGGCCATGGGCGCCGACGCGGTCTCCATTGGCACCTCGGCTCTGATCGCGCTGGGCTGTAACAAGCCGGTCCACGTCGAGGATTATGAGGCGCTGGGCACGGCACCCGGCTATTGCCACCATTGCCACACGGGCCGCTGCCCGGTCGGCGTCACCACCCAGGACCCGAAGCTGCAGGAGCGCCTGACTGCCGATCATGGTGCGCGCCTGCTGCGCAACTATTTGTCGGTCATGACTCTCGAACTGCAAACCATGGCGCGCGCTTGCGGCAAGAACCACGTGCTCAACCTGGAGCCAGAGGATCTGGTCGCGCTGACGGTCGAGGCGGCGGCCATGGCGGGCGTGCCGCTGGCGGGAACGAACTGGATACCGGGCAGGGGGACTTACTAAACTCACCCCGATCAAAAAGAATAACGGGGCTTCACGTCACAGGGGGACGAGCAATGGCGGCGGATCTGGCGAAGATCGCGAAGCAGCGGAAGGTCCAATATTTCCTCATCAGCTACGTTGACCTGTTTGGCGCCCTGCGCGCCAAGCTGGTGCCGGCGCGCGCGATCGGCGAGATGCAGAAAGCGGGCGCGGGCTTCGCCGGCTTCGCCACCTGGCTCGATATGACGCCCGCCGACTCCGATATGTTCGCGGTGCCCGATCCCGACAGTCTGATGGTGCTGCCGTGGAAACCGGAGGTTGGCTGGCTGGCCGCCGATATCGTGATGGACGGCAAGCCCGTCGCGCACGGGCCGCGTCACGTGCTGAAACAGCAGATCGCCAAGGCCGCCAAGTTGGGCCATCGCATGAAGACGGGTGTGGAGTGCGAGTTCTTCCTAACCACGCCGGACGGCCGTGCGGTTGGCGACGAGAAGGATACGCAGTCCAAGCCCTGCTACGACCAGTCCGCGTTGATGCGCCGCTACGACGTCATCACCGAGATCTGCGATGCGATGATCGAGCTGGGTTGGGAGCCGTATCAGAACGACCATGAGGACGCGAACGGCCAGTTCGAGATGAACTGGGCCTACACGGATGCCCTCGTCACGGCCGACCGCCATGTCTTCTTCAAGTACATGGTTAAGAGCATCGCCGAGAAGCATGGGTTGCGCGCGACCTTCATGCCCAAGCCGTTCCTCAACTTGACCGGTAGCGGCTGCCACGCCCATGTCTCGGTGTGGGACAAGACGGGCAAGAAGAACCTGTTCCATGACCCGCGTGGCGAGTTGGGCCTGTCGAAGCTGGCCTACAATTTCCTTGGCGGCATCATGCACTCCGCCGAGTCGCTGTGTGCGCTCTTCAACCCGACGGTCAACAGCTACAAGCGCATCAACGCGCCGGTCACGCTGTCGGGTGCCACCTGGTCGCCCAACGCCGTCACCTACGGCGGCAACAACCGCACGCACATGGTGCGGATTCCGGAGGCCGGCCGTTTCGAACTGCGCCTGATGGACGGGGCGGCCAATCCGTATCTGCTGCAGGCCGGCGTCCTGGCCGCGGGCCTGGATGGCGTCGCCAACCGGCGCGACCCCGGCAAACGGCTCGACATCAACATGTATAAGGACGGCCACACGCTGAAGAACGTGCGCCGCCTGCCGCTCAACATGCTGGATGCGATTCGTACCTTCGAGGGCTCGAAGACCCTGCGCGCGGCGCTGGGCGCCGAGTTCGCCGACAGTTACGCGAAGCTCAAGATGGACGAGTGGCGCCGCTATGCGGGTTCGCTCAGCCAGTGGGAGCTGGATAACACGCTCGATTGCTGACGATCGCCGCCGGCGGTATTCGCGGCACCGACGCGCTCCGGCGCGTGCGCAACCGATCCGTCTTCGCATCCGTTCCCGATGAGCCAGCCCGCTTCCGCTGACGCCTCGCACGCCCTGCGCGGGATCGGCTTCATGGCCGTGACGCTGCTGTGCTACTCGCTCATCGACGCGGCGACGAAATATCTGAGCGTGATCTATCCCGTCGTCTTCCTTCTCTGGGCCCGCTACGTCTTCCAGACCCTGTTCATGGTCGTGTTGCTGGTGCGGGCGGGCTCGTTCGGTTTCCTCCGCACCAAGCGGCTTGGGCTTCAGTCCCTGCGTGCTGGGCTCAATATCGCGACGAATTTCGCCTTCATCTTCGGCCTGTCGTTCCTGCCTCTGGCGAACGCGGTCGCCCTGTTGATGGTGGGGCCGCTGTTCGTGACGGCTCTGTCCGTTCCGCTGCTGGGCGAGAAGGTGGGCGTGCGGCGCTGGGCCGCGGTAGGCATCGGCTTCATCGGTGCTTTGATCATCGTCCGGCCCGGTGTGGGCGACTCGTTCCAATGGGCGAGTCTGCTCTTGATTCTCGCCGCCCTCATCAACGCGCTGTTCCAGATCACGACGCGGAAGCTGACGACGACGGAGCAGCCGCTGACGACCCACGCTTATTTGACCCTGACGGGCCTGGCGGTCACCAGCGCGCTGGTCCCGTTCTTCTGGGTCGACGTGTCGAATGAAGCGTTAATGTTGATCGCGGCGCAGGGCGTGATGGGCAATGCGTCCAACCTCTGCCTCATCGCGGCGCTGCACCGTGCGCCGGCATCCGTGCTGGCGCCCTTCAACTACATCACGCTCGCTTTCGCGGCGGTGTTCGGCTACCTCATTTTTGGCCAGTTCCCCGACCATTGGACGATCACGGGGGCGCTCGTGATCGTCGGATCGGGCCTCTACATCATCCATCGCGAAGCGGTACAGCGCCGCAAGCGGGTGGAAGCACGCTGAGGTTGAGCCGGACGCGCGATTGTCTGCCGATTGCGCGGATTCCCATCAACGGACCCGCTGGCCCTTTTTCGTCTCCTGGGTGCTAAGCTCCCCTCCGCTTTTCGGGGGAGGGACCAATGACCGACAAGCTGGTTTCCATGCACACCGCCATGCACGGCGGCGAAGTGCCGACGCTTGCCAGCGGTGTGCCTTCGCTGCTTGGCATTCCCGTCGCGCACAGCGCGGCCGATCTCAAGAATGGCGATGTCGCTATCATCGGCATTCCCCAGGGCGCGCAGGCTTCGCCGGGTCGCCTTGCCTCCGAATGGTCGGATTACGGCAAGGCCATCGACCAGACGCGCTTCCAGTCGCTGCGCTATGGCGGCTATCTGCCCGAATACGACCTCGACGTCTTCGAGAAGCTGAAGGTGTTCGACTGCGGCAATGTCGATCTGCCCGAAGGCGATCAAGATGCTGCGATCGCCAACGTCTCCCGCGCGGTCAGCGAGGCGCTCGACGCCGGTTGCCGCGTCATCACGCTGGGCGGCTGCGTGCCGACGGCCAACTATGCCGTGGCCAAGGGCGTGGCTTCGGCGACGCAGGGCAAGGTCGGGACGATCAGCTTCGACGCCCATGGCGATTGCTTGGACTATTTGAGCGCGACCGCGGGGCGCACCAAGCCCGGGCCGGGCACGTGGCAGCGCCGCCTGTGGGAGCATTGCCAGAACGTCGATCCCTCGCGCCATGTCGAGATCGGTATGCGCGGGCCGCGCAACGTGCGCGAGATGATCGAGACTCATAAGCGCAACGGCGGAAAGGTCGTGCCGGCCGCGATGTTCCGCCAATGGGGCGTCGATACGGTCGCGGCCGAGGCTTTTCCTCATGCCATGAAAGGCACGGCGCGCACCTGGTTTTCACTGTGCCTCGACGTGCTCGATATCGGCGCTGTGCCCGATTGGGGCGACGAGCCGCTGGGCCTGTCCAGCCACGACGTCGCGCGCGCTTCGTTCCTGGCCGCGAAGATGGGCGTCGACGTGATGGCGATCCATTTCATCGCGCCCGATTCCCCCTGCGCACAGCGGTTGGCCTGCTACCTGTGCGTCTACATGATGGCGGGCTGGATTCTCCACGATCAGGATAAACATTGAGATGGCCGGTTCTCTTCTGTTCCTCTCCAAGAAAGACGTCGATGCGGTGGCGTTGCCGCCGGGGGAGTTGGTGCAGCGTGTCGAACGCGCTTATCAGGTCCACGCCAAGGGCGGTGTCCTGGTCAAGCCCAAGACCGGGCTCTACACCGAGGATGGCAAGTTCTTCTTCTCGCTGCCCGCGGCATCGGAGGAGATGGGCTATGCCGTCACCCACGCCAGCATGGGCACGCCGCTAGACCAAGCGCAGCCCGGCCAGCACCACATCTCGAGTCTCGAAATCCTGGTCGACGCCAGGACGACGCAGCCCTTGGCCGTGATCGACGCGCTCTGGGTCGCGACCTTCATCCCGGCCGCGGTAACGGCGCTCGTCGCCAAGCACATGGCGCGCAAGGACAGCCGCGTCGCTGGCTTCGTCGCGGCTGGTGCACAGGCACGCAGCAACTTGGCCACCTTGCGCGAGGTGCTCCCGCTCACGACTGTCCTGGCCTATGACGAGCGGCGAGAAGCGGCCGACGCCTTCGTGCGCTATGCCCAGTCGCTCGGTTTCCAGGCCCAGGCTGTCGCCAAGCCGGAGGAGGCGGTGTCACAGGCGGACGTGCTGGTTTCGAGCGTGCCTTACATGCCAGGCATGACGCCCGTGCTCGATCCGGCCTGGCTGAAGCCGGGCGTCTTCGTCAGCATGGTGGACTTGGCGCGCTCGTGGAAACCGGGGCTGGAAAAGCTCGACCGCCTGCTCACCGACGACAAGGCGCAGGCCGTCAACCAGGTGCGCGACGGCCGGCTGAAGTTCGCCGGGCCTTACGACACGGAGATCGTGGAGCTGATTTCGGGCAAGCGTCCCGGTCGTACGTCGGATGCCGAGCGCGCGGCGTTCATCCATCCGGGCTACGCGGTCGGCATCCTGGCGATCGCGGCTGGTCTGTACGAACGCGCGAAGGCGCAAGGCTTGGGCACGAAATTGCCGCTCTGACGGCGAAGGGAGAAAGTGATGACGTTCGACAAAGTGATCGTCACGGGCGGCAGCGGGCAGCTCGGTCGCTATGTGGTGCGTGAGCTGCGCGCGGCGGGGCACGGGGTGACCGTGATGGATCTGGCGCCGCCCGAGGCGGGCATTCCCTACGCCAAGGGCGACGTGCTGGACCTGGCTTCGCTGGAAGCGGCCTTCAAGGGCCACGAGGCCGTGATCCATCTGGCCGCGCTCGATCTCGCTATCCAGACGACGCAGGACCATTTCATGCGCGTCAACGTGCAAGGCACGTGGAACGTGCTGCAAGCCGCCGAGGCCGCCGGCATGAAAAAGGCCGTGATCTGCTCCAGCATCGCGGCCTCGGGCCTGGGCGAGATGCGCGGCGATTGGCCGCCGCAATATTTGCCGGTGGATGAGGATCATCCGAACCGTCCGGTCCACGCCTACAGCGTCAGCAAACGCGTGAACGAAGAGATTGCCTTGTCGTATGTCCGGCGCGGCAACATGAGCGTGATCTGCCTGCGTCCGCTCTTGGTGATGTTCCCCAGTCTGATCGAGAAGGTGATCCAGCGCGCCAAGGAAGGTTTCCGCTGGCTTTACTATTACGTCACGCCGGAGGACACCGCGCGCGCCTTCCGCCTGGCGCTGGAGGTCGAGAACGTGCCCTACGACGTGCTGTTGGTGGGCGCCGCCGACAATTGCGTGGACGAATCCACTTTCGACATGCTCCGGCGCAACCGCATCTTGCCGTTTCCCGAGGTTCGGCTGCCGCTTCTCTATAAGCGCAACCCGCGCGCCTCGGTCCTCGATCCCGAGCGGGCCAAGCGGGTGATCGGCTTCGAGCCGTCGAGCGACTGGATGAAGGTCAAGAACCAAAAGGCGTGATGCGATGACCCAATATGAACGCGTGCTGGTGACGGGCGGCAGCGGCCGCGTGGGCCGTTATGTGGTGGACGAGCTGATCAAGGGCGGGCACGGCGTCACCGTGTTCGACATGAACAAGCCGCAAGGAAGCGTGCCCTTCATCCAGGGAACGATCTTGGATCTTCCGGCCGTCGAAAAGGCGGTTAAGGGCGTGGATGTCGTCGTGCATCTGGCCGCGCATGACTGGATCATGAACACGCGCGGCATCCGCGGCGACGAGTTCATCCACGTCAACGTGTTGGGCACCTGGAACGTGCTGCAGGCCGCGGAAGCCGCGGGCGTGCGCAAGGCGGTGATCTGCTCCAGCATCTCGGCCACCGGCATCGAGGAGCTGCGCCCGGAGTTCCCGCCCGAGTATCTGCCGATCGACGAGAGGCACGTCATCAAACCGGTCGAGCCTTACAGCGTCAGCAAGCAGATGGTGGAGGATGCCGCCCTATCCTTCGCCCGTCGCGATAAGATGGATGTGATCTGCTTGAGGCCCCAGGGAGTCTCGGTGCCGGGCTCGTTGGAGCGTTACGTCAAGCTCGCGGCGGACTCTTCGAAGCCATGGTTCAACTGCTACGTGACGCCGGAGGACACAGGCCGCGCCTTCCGTCTGGCGGTGGAAAAGGAGCTAGGCCGCTTCGATCTGTTCTTCGTTTCCGCGCGAGACACAACGGCGGATATGCCCACGCTCGATCTGGCGCGGAAGATCTTCAAGACGATGCCGGAGGTTCGCCGGCCCGACTATTACCGCGCCTTCCCGCGTGCCTCGCTGATCGACGTGGACCATGCGCGCAAGGTGCTGGGCTTCGAGGCCGAGAGCGACTGGCTCGCGCTGCGCAAGGCCGTCGCCTGAACGGAGCATGAGAGAAAAACTTATCCGACCGTGAATTAATGTCGTGCGGCGTCTCGGCCGCGGCACCCCTAGGATCGCGCCCGGTCAACGGAACAAGGTGCGCGATGTACCAGTCCAATCCCGGTTCGCAACACCGCGTGAAGTTCGACTTCCGCGTCGACTTCACGAACGGCGGCTATGTCGAGGGCAGGGATTTCCTGCTCGATCTGGACGGATCGACGGTCGAGGACGAGCGGCTCAAGGACATGATCGTCTCGGCGCTCAATCTGCTGCGCGCCGGTCCCGTGACGATCCACCGCAAGGAAGTGGTGCGACGTGGCGCACACCAGGACGGATAGTGCCCAGTTCAGTCCACCCGGTATTTCGCGATCGCCGCCTCGTCGAGAGTGACGCCGAGGCCGGGGCCCTGCGGCACGGCCACGCGGCCGTCCGAGCCGATAGGCAGCTTCTCGTGCGTCATCTCCCAGCGCAACGGCGAGTCCGCGATCGAGTATTCGAGCCACTCTTCGGTCCAGTGCTGGGAGAGGAAGGCCAGATTGGTGGCCAGCAGCACGTTCGACTTATAGCCGTGGGGGATGATGCGCCGGTTCATGGCCTTGGCGATCGCGGCCACGCGGCGAAACTCGGTGAGGCCGCCCACATAGGTCGGATCGGGCTGGAGAATCTCCACGCTGCCTCGCTCGGCCATATCCTTGAACTCGAAGCGGGTGGTGAGGCCCATGTCGCCGCCCGTGACCGGAATGCCGCGGCCCGACAGCCGCGCATAGCCCTCCAGGTCATCCATCGGCAGCGGCGCTTCGAGCCATTCGAGGCCGATGTCCTGGAACAAGCCCCAATGGGGTTCGACTTCGTCGGCCGATTTCCATACGCCATAGGCGTCCAGCATGATGGTGATATCGCGTCCGACATGGTCGCGCGCCGTGCGGCAAATCATCTCCACGAGCTTGCGGTCGTGGCGCCAGGCCGCGTCGGAGCACAGCTTGATGGCCTTGGTATTGTGCTTGAGGCCAGCGTCGACGGCGCGCTTCACCGATTCGGCGGTCGAGCCGATGCGAACCAAGGTGGTGTAAGCGCGCACGCGGTCGCGCTGTGGTGTGCCTAGGATGGCGGCAGTGGATTTGCCCATCGCCTTGCCGCGCAGATCCCACAAGGCGATGTCGATCCCGGAGAGCGCATGGATAAGAATGCCGCGTCTTCCGTTGTGAAGCGTCTTCTCATAGACGCGGTCCCACAGCGCTTCGATGTCGCCCAACGGGTCCTGGCCCTCGAACAGCGTGAAGAGCGGTGGCCAGGTGAGGGAAGGCCGCGCATGGATGAGGGCCTTCATCACCTCCGGCGAACTGTCGATCTCCGCGATGCCTTCCAACCCCGAATCGGTCTTAACGCGCAAGAAGCAGCCCACATAGGCGCCGTCATAGGTCTCGAACGAGGGCCTGGGCGCGCGCAGGTCGATGACGTCGATGCCGGTGATCTTCATGCCGTTCTCCCCTGATGCGCGATCATCGCCGCTTTGCGTCGGTCGCGTAAATAAGGAAGGATCGTGCGGCTAACAGGGGGGGCGCATGGCAAAGCTCGGGTTCATCTATCCCATCGGCGGCGGCGAGTACGAGTACTATCAGTTCGCCGAATCGCTCGGTTACCGGGTGAAGCCCTATCTGGTCTTTGCCTGGCATGCGGGCGGGGATGAGAACCACGATCCCGACGCATTGAAGGAAACCGGCGCGGTCGACCGCCTGGCGGTTTCCGCGCGCGGCTTGGTGCCGCTCGATCCCGACGTCGTCTTGTGGGCCTGCACCAGCGGCAGCTTCATCGCGGGACGCGCCTGGGCCGAGGCGCAGGTGAAAGGCGTGGGTGCGGTCACCGGCAAGCCGACGAGCAGCACCTCGATCGCCTTCGTGAACGCCACGCGCCACCTGGGCGCGAAGCGCGTGGCCGTGCTGGCTTCCTATCCCGAGCGCACATCCAAGGCCTTCGGTTCGTTCCTGCAGGAACACGGCGTCGGCGTCTCGCATCTGCAATGGATGGATGCGCCGGGCGGACGCGACGCCTATCTGATGCCGCTGGAACGCTTCATGAAGGCCGCGCGCGAGGCCGATGGGCCGGATGTGGACGCGTTTCTGGTGCCGGACACGGCTATCGCAGGCTTCCCTTTGATCGGTCCGTTGGAGCGCGAACTGGGCAAGCCGGTGTTGACCGCCAACCAGGTGACGATCTGGGAGGCGCTGCGCTTGGCCGGCTGGCGCGAGAAGGTCGCGGGCTATGGAAAGCTGCTGGCGGCCTAGAGACGCGGGCGCAGCGCGTCGGCGATCTCGTCGCAGCGCGCGAACCACAGATTCGGGTGCTTGCGGATATAGGCGATCAGCCGCTCCAGCATCTTCATGCGCGAAGGGCGGCCGATGATCTGCGGGTGCATGACCAGCATGAACATGCGGTCTTCGGCATAGAGTCCGTCGAACTCCGCCTTCCACACGCCCAGCACGGCGTCCGGCGTTTGCACGACGCGGCCGAAATGATGGGCGCTGAACAGGAAGTAGGGCGCGTCGTCCAGCGACCAGGCATAGGGCAGCTCGACCAGCTTGGTCTTCTTGCCGTCTCTCTCGTGGAGATAGGGCGAGTCGTCGTCGAAGAAATTCGAGGAATAGCCAAAGCCGTATTCGTGGATCAGGCCCATGGTGGCCAGGCCGAACTCGCCGTGGGGCGAGCGGTAGCCGGCCGGCGCCTTGCCCGACGCCTTCTTGATGGCGGCGATGCCCTTCTCCATCTCCTCGCGCTCCTCGGCTTCGCTCAGCTTTGGGAGCCAGGGATGGGTATGGCTGTGATGCGCCAGTTCGTGGCCGCGCTTCAGCATCTCCTCGATCACGGCGGGATGAGCCTCGATGACCGCACCCGGCGTGAAGAAGGTGGCCTTGATGCCCTCGCGGTCCAACAGGTCGAGGATGCGGCCCATCGCCACCTTGGGGCCGTACCGCCCTTGGGACATGGTGATGGGCATCTCGGCGCGCTCGGGCTTGCCTCCGGTCCACATCGTCTCGGCGTCGAGATCGAAGGTGATGGCGACTGGGAAGCCCTGGGACGCGATGGGCACGGTTGCTAGCCCGCGACGGCGGGGGTCGCGACCACGGTGGCCGGTTGACGCTCGCCCAACAGCTCGACGGTCAGCTTGGTGCCTGGCGCGGATTTGGCGCGTTCGACGAAGGCTAGGGCCAGCCGCGCGCCCGCGCGATGGCCGTAGGAGCCGGAGCTCGTGATGCCCACGCGCGTGCCGCCGTCCCAAACTGGCTCGCTGCCGCAGGGATCGGCGTCGGCGACGGGGCCTTTCTCATCCAGCTTCAGCGTGACCAGCACGCTGCCAGGCTGCGCGATCTTCGCCTTGCTGCCGACGAAGTCGCCCTTGTCGGCTTTCACGTGGCGTTCGAAGCCGATGGCGGCCGGTGCGGTGGCCGCGCCGTAATCGATGCCCCAGCGCGGCACGCCGGTCTCGATGCGCATCGATTCATGCGCACGCATGCCGAAATCGATAAGGCCGTGCATCTCGCCCGCCGTGCGGACGGCGTCATAGATCGAGCGCAGATAAGGCGCCGCGCCATGCAGCTCCCAGCCGGGCAGGCCGAGCCCGCAGAGCGACAAGATGCGCGCGGGCACGATGCCGGCTGTCACCTCGCGTGTGCGGAAGCGCGGCAGCTTCTCGTCCGACAAATCCTCCTTCAGCGCCGCGGCCAGAATCTCGCGCGCCTTGGGACCCGCGACCAGCAGGGCGCCCCAGGCTTCGGTCAGATTGTCGACCGCGACGTCGGCAGGCGCGCCGCGCGTCAGGATGTCGAGGATCTGCTGCTCGGCCAGCGACGATCCGGTCAGATAGAAGCTGTCGCGCCCCGTGTGGGTAATCGAGGCGAAGGCAGCCAGCTTGCCCTTGGGCGAGAGGAGAGGGGACGCCGCGATGGCGCCATCCTTCGGCAGATGGTTGGCCGACAGGCGGTCCAGCCACTTCGCGGCACTCGCGCCCGAGACCTCGAACTTGCTGAGGCTCGAAAGGTCGATGACGCCCGCCTTCTCCGCAACGGCCTTCACCTCGGTGGCCACCGTCGCGAACCACTCGGCGCGGCGGAAGGTCGGCTTCTCCTTCGAGGGCCCGCCCTTCTTCGCGAACCAGTTGGGCACTTCCCAGCCGTTGCGCACGCCAAACACCGCGCCCGCGTCCGTCATGCGGTCATGCAGGGGGCTGATGCGGGCATTGCGCGCGCCGTGCGGCTCTTCCTGCGGATAGACGACGCTGAACTCGTGCACATAGGCGCCGCGCGTGGCGTCCATGGTGTAGCCGCCAGTCGCGTAGTCGCCGAAGCGGCGCACGTCGAACGCACTCAGGTCGATGGCGGGTTCACCTTCGATGATCCATTCGGCCAAATGGTTGCCTAGGCCGCCCGCCAGGCCGAAGCCCGCGAAATAGCCGCCGTTCATGAAATAGTTGGGAACGCCGGGCACCGGGCCGATCAGCGGGTTGGCGTCCGGCGTGCGCATCAGGGGGCCGTTGATGACGCGCTTCACGCCCAGCTCGCCCAGGATCGGGACGCGCTCCAACCCTTTCTCGAAGGCGTGGCTGACGCGTTCGAGATCGGGCACCAGCAGCTCCTGTTCGAAGCCGGCCGGCGTCTCGTCAGCGGCCCAGAACACGGGCTCCTTGTCGAACAGGCCGAGCAGAAGGCTCTCGCGTTCCTGGCGCAGATAAAGGGGCGCGGTGATATCGCGCAGGATCGGCAGCTCGTGGCCGATATCCTTGATGCCGGGCACGGGCTCGGTCACCAGATACTGGCGCTCCATCGGCACCATGGGAGGGCGGTAGCCGACCATGGCCGCGACCTCGCGGCCCCACAGGCCGGCCGAGTTCACGACGATCTCGCAGGTGATGTCGCCCTTGTCGGTCTGGACGCGCCAATTGCCGTTCTCGCGCGTCATGCCGGTCACGCGCGTGTGGCGATAGACCTCGGCGCCGTTCGCACGCGCCTGGCGCGCCAGGGCGTTGGTGATGCTGGACGGGTCGATGTAGCCGTCATCGGGCGTATAGGCGACGGCCAAGACGCCCTTGGTCTCGATATAGGGGAACAGCCGCTTGGCTTCCGCCGGGCCGACCAGCTCGATCGGCATGCCGAGATAGTGCGAGCGCGAGATGGCGCGCTTGTGCTCCTCGATATGGTCCTGGTTGATGGCCAGGCGGATGCCGCCGCATTTGTGGAAGCCGACCTCTTCGCCGGTCTCCTTGGCGAATTCGTTGTAGAAGTTCGTCGATTCGAGGAAGACGCGGCAGGTTGTGTAGCCGGTCGTGTAGTGCGGCGTGTTGCCCGCCGCGTGCCAGGTCGAGCCGACGGTCAGCTCGCCTTTCTCGACGAGCACGACGTCGCGCCAGCCGCGTTTCGTCAGATGATAGAGAAGCGAGCAGCCGACAATGCCGCCGCCGATGACGACCACGCGGGCATGGGATTTCATGGCTAAATGTCCGGACGGTTTCGAAACGGACGCCGAGTGTGGAGGAAGCTAGACGGCGCGGTCAACGACCGTGGCCGGATAGCGCTCACCGAAGATCTCCACCTCGAACGTGCTTCCCGCCTTGGCTGCCGGACCATCGACGCGCGCCAGCACCAGGCACGTACCATCCGCCTGGGCGTAGGCGCCGGAGGTGACGAAGCCCGCGTCCTTGCCGTCCTTCACCACGATCTCGCCGCCCCAGGGGTTGGTGCCCGAGCCGGTGATGGAAAGAAGCGTCATATGACGCCCCTTGCCGTTGGCGCGCGACGCCATGGCGTCCTGGCCGACGAAGCCTTTCTTCGCCTTGTCGACCAAGTGGGCGATGCCCGCTTCGTCGATGCCGCTATCGTGGGCCATGTCGGCGCCCCAGCGCGGCAGGCCGGCCTCGACGCGCAGCGTCTCGTAGGCGCGCATGCCGATGTCGGTCAGGCCGTGCGCCGTGCCCGCCTCCACGATGCGCTGATAGACGCCCAGCGCGTTCTCCAGATAGACGTGCACTTCCCAAGCCGGCTTCGTGATGCCGTCCACGCGAAGAACACGCACGGTCGCCATGCCGATATTCGGCTTGCGGAACTCGCCCACTTTCACGTCGTCCAGCTTCTGGCCGGTGGCCGCTTCCAGGATGCGGGTCGATTCGGGGCCCGCGATCACGAAGGCACCGCGCGCGGCAGTCACGTTCTGCACGGTTACGCCCGCGGCCGGAACATGCTTCAAGAGCCAATCCTGGTCGCGCTGTTCGCTTTCCGACCAGCCGGTGACGATGTAGCGCTCCGGCGTGATGCGCGACACGGACATGAACGCCGCAACGCCGCCCTTGGGCGTCAGCATCGGCGCGTTGACCGCCTCGCCGTCCTTGGCGGGCAGGCGGCCGGCGGAGAGATGCTCCAGATAATCCTTCGCACCCGCGCCCGTGACCTCGAACACGGCCATAGCGCTCATGTCGATGATGCCGGCCTTCTCGCGCGTGGTTTTGATCTCCGCCGCGACGTGCGGGAACCAATTGGTACGGCCGTAGCTCAGGATATCCTTGCCCTCGACGCCTTTGGGCGCGAACCAGTTGGGCACTTCCCAGCCGTTGCGCACACCGTAGACGGCGCCTTTATCCTTCAGCCGGTCATACAGCGGGCTGGTGCGCGCCATGCGGCCGCGGCTGGTTTCGCCGTGTGGATAATAGACGGGCGAAGAATAGGCGTGGCCCGCGTTCAAGCGGTCGATGACGTAGGGCTTGGTGGCATAGGTGCCGAAGCGGCGCACGTCGACCGGCGACAGGTCGATCGATGGCTCGCCGTTGATGATCCACTCGGCGACGTATTTCGACGTGCCTGCTTGCAGGAACGCGCCGGGCAGGCCGCAGAACACGAAATAGCCCTTCAAGCCGTGCGCGGGGCCGACGAGGGCGCGTAGGTCGGGCGTGCGGCCCGTGGGGCCGTTCACCACCGTCTTCACGCCGAGCTTCTTCAAGAGGGGGATCATCTCCGCCGTCTCTTCCAGATACTCGGCCGAGCGTTCCAGGTCGGGCTCGAACAATTCCTGGCCGAATTCCTTCGGAATGCCCTGCGGCCAAGGGAACACGGGATGCTTCTCATAGCAGGCGACCAAGAAGCCCTTGCGTTCCTGACGCGCGTACATCGGCACGTTCAGGTCGCGCAGGACCGGCAGCTCCGCGGAGAGACCTTCCAGTTCGACGGCCTGCTCGGTGACCAGATAGGCGTGCTCCATGGCCGTGACGGGCAGGTAGTAACCCAGCATGGCGGAGATTTCGGCGCCCCAGAAACCGGTGCAGTTGACGATGGTCTCGCAGGTGATCTCGCCCTTGTCCGTGGTGATGCGCCACTCGTCCTTGCCGGAGCGCGCGATCGACAGCACCCGCGTGTGGCGATTGACCTCGGCGCCCAGATTGCGCGCGGCCTTGGCGAAGGCGTTGGTCGTCATGGTCGGATCGGTATAGCCGTCGTGGAACACATGCAGCGCGCCCACGGTCTGGCGCAGCTCCAAGAGCGGCCACATCGACTTCACCTGCTGGGGGCCAATCAGATCGGCCTCGATGCCGATCGTGCGTGCGCCCGCCAGGAAGCGTTTGTATTCGTCCAGCTCGTCCTTGGAACGCGCCAGGCGGATGCTGCCGCAAGCATGGACGCCGGTCGGCGAATCCGCTTCCACGCCGACATTCTGATACATCTCAAAGCTTTCGCGGTGCAGGCGCGAGAAGAACGCGCTTTCCGAGAAAAAGGGGACCATGCCCGCCGCGTGCCACGTCGAACCCGCAGTCAGCTCGCCTTTTTCGATCAGCACGACATCCGTGCAGCCCTGCTTGGCCAACTGATACAGCGTGCTGCAGCCGATGATGCCGCCGCCGATGACGACGACGCGGGCATGACTTTTCATCGTGGGGTCCCCCAACTTGAATAATTATATTGCAATTATTTGAATTATATTACAATTTTGCGGCGACACAAATCTTTGACGAGGGGATTTTTCCGAATGGTCCAGAGCCGCGACGCCGCACCCGTCAAACCCGCCAAAAGCGATGCCGCCGTGGCTCGCTCGGCGCGCGGTTTCAAAGGGGTGTTCGATCCCCATTTCGAAGGCCGCGCGATCGCCGAGAAAAGCGACCAGCGGCTTTTCATCAACTCGGTCGAAAAGGCGCTGCGCGTGCTCTACGCCTTCGACGATTCGCGTAAGTCGCTCACCATCGCCAGCATCGCGGAGACGACCAAACTGGGGCGCAGCGGCGCACAGCGCTTCGTCTATACGCTGGAAAAACTGGGCTATCTGCGCAAGGACCCCGAGACGCGGCGTTACCGCCTGTCGCCGCGCGTGCTCGATTTCGCCGCCGCCTATATGCGCACGGACGAGCTGGCGCCGCTCCTGATCGAGCATTTCTCCGAACTGAACCACGCCTGCGGCGAATCCGTGACGCTGCACGAGCCGGATGGCACCGAGATCGTCATCGTCACGCGCTTGGCCAGCCGGCATATGTTCGGTGCGCATTTCTTCACGGGCATGCGCTCGCCCGCCTTCTGTGCCTCGGCCGGGCGCGCGGTCATGGCCTTCCTGCCCGCGGCACGGGCGATCGACATCATCGATCGATCCGAGCGTCCCGCCTTTACCAAGTACACGATCACCGACAAGGACGCGATCTTGGCCGAACTGGCCAAGGTGCGGCGCGACGGCTACTGCATCGCGGAGCAGGAATCGGTGCTCGACACGATCTCGATCGGGGTACCCGTGTTCGACTACACGCGCCTGCCGGTGGCGGCGGTCAATATCTTCGTACCCCTCTCGCGCTGGCCCCGTTCGCGCATGGTGCGCGAGCTGGCGCCCGCCATGATGCGTGCGGCCCGCGCCTTTTCGCGCAGTTTGGGCGCGCCATGACAGCGTAAGCATTGACGGACCGGCGGGCGGATGCTTCTCTCTCGCCATCGAATTCCAATAGGCCGTATTGAAATCCGATAGACCGTCGGAGCCGAGCGGCCGACCGTAAATAGAGGGGAGAGTCCCGAGATGCCCGACAGCCTTCAGGTGTCGAACCGAGGCCCGGTGCGCGTTCTGACGCTGAACCGGCCCAATGTTCTGAACGCGCTCGACGAGGAATTGCGCGGCGCCATCGCCAGCGAAATCCGCAGTGCGCATGAAGACAAGTCGGTGCGCGCCATCGTCATCACCGGAACCGGTCGCGCCTTTTGCTCGGGTCAGGACCTCAACGAGGCCAAGCAGCAGAACGCCGAGACGGCCGAGCGCTGGCAGCGCACCTGGACCGATTTCACCCACTCGTTCCTCGAATGCCACAAGCCGATCATCGCGGCCGTCAACGGCGTGTCCGCAGGCGGCGGTTTCCTGATGGCGGCGCTGGCCGACATCAAGGTGATGGCGCGCCCCGCGCGCTTCGTGATGGCCGAGATCAATATTGGCCTTCCGTCGATCATCGGTTCGTTCCTGCTCTTCAAGCAGATCTTCCTGTCGCGCACCGTCGACATCGTGTTGAACGGCCGCGATGTACCTTCGCACGAAGCCAAGGCGATCGGTTTCGTCCATGAGGTGGTCGAACCCGAGGACGTGCTGAAGCGCGCCATCGAGCTGGGCCAAGAGCTCTCGACCAAGTATCCGACGCCGATGCGCCTGACCATCAAGCGCATGCGCTCGGTTCTGCTTAAGGATTGGGACGAGTTGGAGCGCGCCGCCCAGCGTTATCAGGGCGAGGCGGTCCGCAGCGGCGAGCCGCAGAAGGTCCAAGCCAAGTTCCTCGCCGACCGCGCCGCCCGGCGCTAGGCCCGACTCCCGCGATCAGAGGCGAACACGATGTACAAATTCATCAAGACCCGCATCGAGGACGAGATCGGTATCCTGACGCTCGACCGTCCCGAGACCATCAACGGCTGGCACCAGCCCATGCGCATGGAAGTCAGCGATGCGCTGAAGAAGTTCAACACCGATCCCAAGGTCCGCGCGATCATCATTACCGGCGCGGGCGACCGTGCCTGGTCGTCTGGCCAGGATCTTGCCGAGACCATGGTCATTAAGGGCGGCGAAGAAGGCGTCAAGTGGGCCAATTACTGGGTCGAGTTCTATGACGTGCTGCGCAGCATGGAGAAGGGCGTCGTCGCGGCGCTGAACGGCGTGGCCGCCGGCTCCGCCTACCAGTACGTGATGATGTGCGACGTGCGCGTCGGCCATTCCGGATCGCGCATGGGCCAGCCCGAGATCAACTCCGGCATCACCAGCACGACCGGCCCGTGGATCATGTATGACCGCATCGGCCGCTCGCGCACCATCGAGCTGACCCTGCGCGGCCGCATGATGAACGGCGACGAAGCGCACGAGATCGGCCTGATCCACTACCTGGTCCCGCAGGATCAGGTGATGGCGAAGTCGATGGAAGTGGCGAAGGTCTTGGCCAGCAAGGCGCCTTTGGCGATGAAGCTGACCAAGCAGCGCTTCCGCGAGATGACGGAGGCCAGCTTCCGCGAGACGACCCAGGCCAATATCGCGATCAGCAAGGAAAACTACGCCTCGGGCGAACCGCAGAAAGCCATGAAGGAGTTCTTCGAGGAGCGCGCGCGCCGTAAGGCCGAGCGCGAGAAGGCCGCCGGCAAGTCGGCGACGCCTGCCAAGGCCGCGCCGAAGAAAGCTGCGAAGCCGGCTGCCAAGAAGGCAAAGCCTGCTGCGAAAAAGGCCAAGCCGGCCGCTAAGAAGGCGAAGCCTGCTGCCAAGAAAGCAAAGCCGGCCAAGAAGAAGGCCGCGCCCAAGCGCAAGACCGCTCCGAAGGCTGCCAAGCGTCCTGCCGCGAAGCGCGGCGCGGCCAAGCGCCCCGCGGCCCGGCGCGCCCCGGCTCGCCGGCCCGCCAAGCGGAAGCCGACCCGCCGCCGTTAAGGCGAGCGGACTGCTGATAAAGAACCCTCTTCGCCCATCCGGCGGAGGGGGTTTTTTATTGGCTGACTAGAAGGACGTAATACGCAAAGGCCCGAGGCGGGTGTCAGGACCATCCGCATCCGGCCGGGGAGGGATGCCCATGGGCCAGTTCGACGCGCTGCTGAAGCCGCTCAAGCTTCGCAACCTCGTCATTCGCAACCGGGTGATGAGCACGGCCCATGCCGCCGGTTTCGGCCAGGATGGCGTGCCGGGCGACCGCTACATCCGTTACCACGAAGAGAAGGCCAAGGGCGGTATCGGCCTGACGATTTTCGGCGGCTCGTCGTCGGTCGCCATCGATTCGCCGGGCTATATGCGCCAGCTCTATCTCGGTGATGACGCCATCGTGCCGCACTTCCAGGATTTCGCCGCGCGCATCCATCGCCATGGCGCGGCATTGATGTGCCAGATCACCCATATCGGCCGGAAGATTGGCTGGGACAACGGGCACTGGCTCTGGCCCGTCGGCCCGTCGCGCCTGCACGAGCCGCTCCATCGCACCTTTCCGAAGGAGATGGAGGATTGGGACATCAAGCGCACGATCAAGGCCTATGGAAGCGCGGCCTTGCGCTGCAAGCAGGGCAATCTGGACGGCGTCCAGATGCTGGGCGCGGGCGGTCATCTGATCGACCAGTTCTGGAGCCCGCTCGGCAACGCGCGCACCGATGCTTATGGCGGTTCGCTTGAGAACCGCATGCGTTACGGGCTCGAGGTGGTCGAAGAGGTGCGCAAGCAGGTCGGCGACGACTACATCGTCGGCTTGCGCATGGTCGGCGACGAGATGATCGAGGGCGGTCTCTCGCCCGAGGAATGCGTGACCATCGCCACCACCTATGCCAAGACGGGGATGCTCGACTACCTCGACATCGTGGCCAGCACGACCTTCAACCTGGAACATCGCACGCGCCATATCCCCGGCATGTGGGCACCCATCGCGCCCTATCTGCACTTGGCCGGTGCGATCAAGGCCGAGGTGAACATCCCGATTTTCCACGCCACGCGCGTGCTGGACGTGCAAACTGCCGCGCGCGCGATCGAGGAAGGCCACATGGACATGGTGGGCATGACGCGCGCCCACTTCGCCGATCCGCACATCGTGAAGAAGCTGACCGAGGGGCGGGTTGACGATATCCGCCAGTGCATCGGCGCCAGCTACTGCAACGACCGCTCCTCCACGGGCAAGGAGGTGGTCTGCATCCAGAACGCCGCGACCGGCAAGGAAGCAGTGCTGCCGCAGGTGGTCGCCAAGTCGCCCGCGCGCAAATCCGTGGTGGTCGCGGGTGGTGGGCCGGGCGGGCTCGAAGCCGCGCGCGTGGCGGCCGAGCGCGGCCATCGCGTCGTCTTGTTTGAGGCGACGGAGCGGTTGGGCGGGCAGATCAACATCGCCAGCAAGGCCACGTGGCGCGAGGCTCTCTCGGGCATTCCGCGCTGGCTCGATCAACAGGTGCGCAAGCTAGGCGTCGATGTGCGGCTGGGTACCGAGGCCACCAAGGAGCGCGTGCTGACCGAGAAGCCGGATTACGTCGTGGTGGCGACTGGCGGCACGCCGGCGATCGGCCACTTCAAGGGGCTGGAACTGGCGGTCAGCACATGGGATGTGCTGGAGGGCCGCGCGGCACCGGGCGAGAACGTGCTGATCTTCGACGACAATGGCGATCACCAGGCCGCTTCCGCCGCCGAAGTGCTGGCCCAGCGCGGCGCCAAGGTCGAGTTGGTGACGCCCGACCGCATGGCCATGGCGCGCATCGGTTACAACAATCTAGGCGTGCATCTGCGCGAGCTGCATCGCATGGGCGTGGTCATCACCACCGACACGCGGCTGGTCAACGTCTACCGCGAGGGCAACAAGCTGATCGCGGTCCTGCGCGACGAACACTCCAATGCCGAGGAGGAGCGCGAGGTCGATCAGGTCGTCGCCGAGTACGGCGTCAAACCGCGCGATGGGCTTTACTGGGACCTGCGGCCTCTGTCGCGCAATCTGGGCGAAGTCGATCCCGACCGCTTCGCCTCCGGTTTGCCGCAGGAGACGGTGACGAACCCTTCCGGCTCGTTCGTGCTCTATCGTGTCGGAGACGCGGTCGCGGGGCGGAATGTCTATGCCGCCATCCACGATTCGCTGCGGCTGGCCAAGGATTTCTAGCCGCTATTCGGCGGCCTTCCGCGCTTTGACCGTGCCCGGTAGGCGCACGCCATCGGATGCCGCGCCTGCGACCGAAGCGGCGCGGCGCTTGCCGAGGATTTCCACGTCCAGCTTCTTCCCGGCGATGGCCAGGTCAGCCGGCAGTAGCGCGAAGGCGAGGCCTTTCCCGCCGCGGTCGTGTCCGCCTGACGCCACCAACGCCACGGTCCGCTCGCCGTCCAGCACGGCATCGTTGAGATAGGGATCGGCATCTCCTGGCTCGACGGTCAGCCGCATCAACCGCCGTGTGGGTTTGGATGCCTCGCCGGACACCAGCGCGCCGAAGCCGGCTTCCGTCACCGTCGTCGTGGTGTCGAAATCGAATCCTTCTCGCGGGAATCCCGCCTCGAGTTGCAAAGCCTGCTGGGCGCGCCAGCCCACATCGCCGATGCCGTGGGCGTCGCCCGCTTTCGTCAGCAGATCATAGAGGGCGGGCAGGGATGGCGCGGGGACCTGGAGTTCCCAGCCGTCTTCGCCGGTTGTGGTGAAGCGCAGCGCCGTGGCGCGCGCCAGATCCAGCTCGATCGCGCGGGCTGTGCCCCATGGAAAGGCATCTTCGGTCAACGGGAGTCCCGTGGCGGCTTCCAGAACCGCGGCGGCTTTTGGACCGGCCACGATCAAGGCACCCATGCGCTCGGTCTGGTTGTCCAGGCGCACCGCCATGCGTCGCGGCAGATGACGCCAGAGGAAATCGTAATGCCGCACCTCGTGTTCGGCGGGACCGGTAAGCCGGAACCGGTCGGCGCTCAGGCGCAGCACGGTCAAAAGCGCGGCGAGACCGCCCTTGGGCGTCAGGAACGGCATCAATCGCGCCTCGCCGTCGTGTATGGGCGCGATACCGGGCGAAAGAGTGGCCAAGGCCTTGGCTGCGTCGGGGCCGCTCAGTGCGAAGAACGATTGACCCGTGCGGTCCAACAGGCCGACGGACTCGCGTACGCGCTGGCTTTCGATATCTACATAAGGAACCCAGTCCGGTTGGCCGAAGCGCGAAGTTTCCTTGGGCTCCACGCCCTCGGGTGCGAACCAGAGCGGCGTCTCCCAGCCATTGCGCGCGCCGAACGCGGCGCGCTTGGCCTTGTGCCGCCCATAGAGCGGCCCGGTCTTGCCTGGCCGTCCGGAGCCGCGTTCGCCATGGGGATAGTCGATCGCACCCGCGAATTTGTGGCCTACGCGCACGACGGAATAGGTGAACTCCTTGGTGGCGTAGGGGCCGTAACGGCGTACATCGATCGGCGCGGGATCGAGGCTGGTTTCACCCTCCGCGATCCACTCGGCGATCAGGCCGGTGGTGCCCGACTGCATGATGCCGGCGGAGAAGCCGGCGGCCATGAAGAAGTTGCGCAGGCCCGGCACCGGCCCAACCAAGGGCGCATGGTCCGGCGTGCGGCTGGTCGGCGCGTTGTAGACCATCTTGATACCCAGTTCGCCCAATAGCGGCACGCGGGCGATGGCGCGGTCGACGAAGTCCTGAGAGCGCTCCCAATGAGGCGGCAAGACCTCGCGTCCGAACGCGGGCGGAATACCGTCGACGCCCCAGAACTCGGGCTCGTGCTCGTAAACGCCGGACAGAAGCCCCTTTCCTTCCTGGCGCACGTTGAAGCCGCCCAAGGGGTCGCGCAGGGTGGGCAACTCGCGCGGCAGGGCCGCGATCAGGGGCGAGCTCTCCGTCACCAAGTGCTGGTGCAAGAAGATGACGAAGGGCAGCTTCAGGCCGACCAACGCAGCCACTTCGGGTGCCCACATGCCGGCCGCATTGACGACGATCTCGGCGGTCAGCTCACCCTTGTCCGTCGTGATGCGCCATTCGCCGCTCGGTAGATGCTCAAGCGCTGTGACCTTCGTATTGGTGCGGATCTTGGCGCCGTGTTGCCGCGCCAGCGTGGCCATGGCGTAGGTGGCGCTGGATGGATCGGCGCTACCGCAGCCAGGCGTGAAGGCACCGCCCAGCACGTCGTGCAGCTCGATGAAGGGAAAAAGCTCTTTGATCTCTTTAAGGCCGATCAGCTCCATTTCGACGCCCAGAGCCTTGGCTTTGGCGTAGGCGCGGCGATGCTCGACCATATGGTCGGGAACGGTCGCGAGCCGAATGCTGCCGGCCTCGTGGAAGCCGATCGGATGGCCCATCTCGGTGGCCAGCGTTTTGTAGAGTTCGGTCGTGGCTTTCTGCAGCCGGGTCCAGAAGGCGCTGCTGGAATAGTGCGAAAGATTGCCCGCCGCGTGCCAGGTGGCGCCGGCGGTCAGTTCGGTTTTTTCCAGAAGGACCAAGTCGGTCCAGCCGCGCTTGGCCAAGTGGTACAGGATGCCGCAGCCAACGATGCCGCCGCCGATGATGGCCACTCGCGCGTGTGTCGTCATGATTTCAAGCCGCTCTTTCCGAAGGCGGCGAAAATACTATGAGAACAACGGACAAGCTATTCGCTGCGAATTGTATGGCGATTGTTCGGGGTCCTCCTTTGGCCGTAATCGGTGCAGCATCGTCGCTCTGAAAACTCGGCGAATATTTCGACCGGGACATAAAGGTGAGGGATGCTTCATGGGAAAAAAAACAAAATTCGTTGATATTACGAAGAAAAGTGCGGGCCCGACTCGGCGCACGTTCATCGTCGGCTCCGGCGCGGCTATGGTTGCTGCCACGGCGGTGAGCTCACCGTTGATTTTGACTCCTGGTAAGGCCAAGGCCGCCGAAAAGGTCGTGTTCGCGACCTGGGGCGGTCAACTCCAGGAATCCATCACCGAAGCTTACATTAAGCCGTTCACCAAGGAGACCGGCATCGAAGTCATCGTGACCGGCGCCCCGGACATCGCGAAGATCACGGCCCAGGTGAAGGCGGGCGATGTCGAGACAGATATCGTCGAAATCCCGGGCAGCTATCTAGCGTCGGGCGAAAAGAACGGCCTTTGGGAGCCGGTCGATACCAAGATCGTCGATCGCTCCAACGTCTTGTTGCCGCTTTTCAACCGCGCCATGGCCCAGTCCTACTACACCTACGCCGGCGGCATCGGCTATTCCGAGGAGCGCAACCCGGGCGACAAGCACCCATCGACCTGGCCGGAGTTCTGGGATGTGAAGAAGTTTCCCGGTCGCCGCGGTCTGCGCTCGCGCCCCGGAGAAATGCTTGAGGTCGCTCTCATGGGCGACGGCGTTCCGGGAAGTAAGGTCTATCCGATCGACGTCGACCGCGCGTTCAAGGCGCTCGATCGCATCAAGCCCCACGTCTCCCATTGGATCGCGGAGACGCCCAAGACGGTCACTCTGATCCAGGGCAACGAGACCGACTTCACATACACTTTCAATGGCCGCGTCTATTTCGCCAACCGCGAGGGCGCGAAGCTCGGCTTCTCGTTCAAGCAATGTTACATCGCGCCGAGCTGGCTTTCGGTCGTCAAGAAGGCGCGCAACCGGGACGCGGCTTTCAAGTTCATGAACAGTTTCCTTAAGCCCGAGCGTCAGGCGCATTTCGCGAAGCTGATGACCTATGCGCCGACCGTGAAGGGAGCGGACAAGCTGATCCCAGACGACATCAAGAAATTGCTGCCCGACGCGACCAATCCCGACAATTGTGTCGAGAACGTGGAGTGGTGGGCGGATAAGAACGAAGAGCTGACCAAGCGCTTCAAGGAGTGGCTGATGGTCTGATCCGAAGGCATGTGCGCCGGCCGTGGCCGCTTGCCATGGCCGGCGCTTCTTGCTGACGGTGCATCACAATGTCGCGGTGAAACGGTTCGATGGAGCGAAAATGTTCCATGGAATAGGCAAGGTTACCCGCTTCGGATCGTATGCCGATTTCGGCCGCCGTCTAATTGACTTTTGCTGCAGCGCGGTGATTGACTCGTGACCTAAAGCTCACGATAAGAGCGTAAGAATACGGGCGGGTCACGGGGAGGCACGCCGGTTAGGGTGATTTGCGCAAAGCATCGACCCTGAGTCGGCGATCCGTTTTACCGTTCGGCGACATTGATGGACATGGCGCAGAGTCTGCCTTGGCAGGAGCCGTGAGCGTGCCCATCGTCGAAATGGCACGGGGTGGGATACTTCCGCCTCGTCGGAACCGATCAGGGAGTGTTTGATGGCCAAGAAGACCAAGTTCGTCGACATCACGAAGAAGACTGCGGGTCCGACCCGCCGCACGTTCCTCGTTACCTCTGGCGCCACCATTGCCGCCGCGGCCGCGACCAGCGGCCCCCTCATCATCGTGCCCGGCAAGGCCAAGGCCGCCGAAAAGGTCGTGTTCGCGACCTGGGGTGGCCAGCTCCAGGAGTCGTTGACCGAGGCTTACATCAAGCCGTTCACCAAGGAGACGGGCATCGAAGTCGTCGTCACCGGCGCGCCTGACATGGCGAAGATCACAGCCCAGGTGAAGGCGGGTGACGTCGAGACCGATATCGCCGACCTTGCCGGCAGCTATGTCGTGCCGGGTGACAAGAACGGCCTGTGGGAGCCGGTCAACACGAAAATCGTGGATCGCTCCAACATCCTTGACCCCAAGTTCAACCGCGCGAACCAGCAGGGCTACTACACCTATGCGGGCGGTGTCGGCTATTCCGAGGAGCGCAACCCCGGCAACAAGCATCCGTCGAATTGGGCGGAGTTCTGGGACGTGAAGAAGTTCCCGGGCCGCCGCGGCCTGCGCAGCCGTCCCGGCGAAACGCTCGAAGTGGCCCTGATGGCCGACGGTGTTCCCGGCAGCAAGGTCTATCCGATCGACGTCGAGCGCGCGTTTAAGGCGTTGGACCGAATCAAGCCGAACGTTTCGCATTGGATCGCCGAGACGCCCAAGACGGTCACCCTCATTCAGGGCAACGAGACCGATTTCACCTATGCCTATAACGGCCGCGTCTATTTCGCGAACCGCGAAGGCGCCAAGCTGGGCTGGGCGGGCGACCAGGCGTACATCGCGCCGAACTGGATTTCGGTGGTTCAGAAGGCGCGCAATAAAGAGGCGGCGTTCAAGTTCATGAACAGCCTCTTGAACCCCGAGCGCCAGGCGCATTTCGCAAGGCTGATGACTTATTCGCCGGTCGTGAAGGGCGCGGACAAGTTCATTTCGCCCGAGGTGAAGAAGTTGTTGCCGGATCCGCTTAACCCGAACAGCTGCTTCGAGAATGTGGACTGGTGGGGCGACAAGAACGAAGAGCTGACCAAGCGCTTCAAGGAATGGCAGATGGTCTGACGCGAGTCGGGCCGAACCGCGGAACCGACTCCGGCGCGTCGTGCGCCGGAGTCGTCCTCGGCGGCTTCCGCGGGCGTCTGTCCAAATTAATTTAATCCCTTTGGTTTAGGCAGGATTCGTATTGATGCTTGAGCGGCGCGCTCAACGCTTGGCGATCATGTTCGTCGCACCTGCGACGATCTTTATGCTGGCCGTCTTCCTGATTCCTCTATGGAAGGTGATTTCGCAAAGCTTTACGACCATGGACGGCCATTTCACGTGGGCCGGCTATGCCGAACTGAAAACCAGCATCCTGTTCGCCAAGGTGATGTGGAACACCATCGAGATCAGCTTGATGGCGACCGTGGTGACGCTTCTGTTCTCCTATCCCTTGGCCTATTACCTGGCCAAGCAACCGCCGCGCCGCCGCGCCTATCTGATGGTGTTCGTTCTCTTGCCCTTCTGGACCAGCGTTCTGGTCAAGAGCTTCGCCTTCATGGTGGTGCTGGGCGAAAACGGCTTCATCAATCAGGGTTTACGCGCGATCCTCGGCGGCGACCTGCCGATCAAGCTTTTGTTCAACCGGACGGGCGTCATGATCGGCATGACGCATTATTTCATTCCCTTCATGGTCTTCCCGATCTTGACCAGCCTCTTGGCGCAGAGCCCGGATTTGCCCAAGGCTGCTCAGCTCATGGGCTCGGGTGCCATGCGCATCTTCTTCAAAATCACGCTACCGCTCAGCATGCCGGGCGTCATGGCTGGCTGCCTGCTGACGTTTATCCTGTCGCTAGGCTTCTTCATCACGCCCTCCCTCATGGGCGGTCGCAAGGACATGATGATGGCCAACCTGGTCGACTTCTATATGCGTGAGACGCTGAACTGGCCGGTTGCCGCGGCAATCGCCTGTTTGCTGCTGCTGCTGTCGCTGGCATTCATCAGCCTGCTCTCGCGCATCCCGGGCGGCAAAAGCGTCCTGGGCGAGGCTGGCTGACATGGGTGGCGGAGAAAAGCCGGTCGGCGCCTCGGTGAATCCTTGGAGCATCTTCAGCACGGTTATGGCGTGGCTGATCCTGCTGTTCCTAATGCTGCCCAGCTTCATCGTCGTGCCGATGTCGTTCGGCGGCAAATTCGAGATGATGTTCCCGCCGACCACGTTCGATACGATCCTGTACGAACGTTTCTTCAGCACGGGCAACTGGATCGCCACCACCATCACCAGCTTCAAGGTGGCGATCGGCGCCACCGCCCTGGCCCTTCTTTTGGGCGTGCCGGCTTCCTACGGCATCGTGCGCGGCACCTATCCGGGCAAGAAGATCGTCACGCTGTTCCTGCTCAGCCCGATCCTGGTGCCGGTGATCGTCTTGGCGCTCGGCATGTATCTCTATCTGGCCAGCTTCAAGGCCACGGGCACGGATCTGGGCCTGATCATCGCCCATGGCGTGTTGACCACGCCGTTCGTGATCGTCACCTGTATGGCGGGCTTGCGGCATATCGACGCCAATCTGGAGACGGCGGCGACCATCATGGGCGCCTCGGTGATGCAGAGCTTCTTCAAGGTCACCTTGCCGCTTTTGAAGCCCGCTATGTTCGCGGGCGGCCTGTTCGCCTTCCTGATGTCCTTCGACGAGGTCGTCGTCGCGTTCTTCATCACGGAGGCCAGCACCATGACCCTGCCGGTCAAGATGTACAGCAGCATCAAATGGGAGATCTCGCCGATCCTGGCGGCTATCTCCTCGCTTTTGACGCTTCTGTCGCTGGTGATCTGCCTGGTCGGTGCCGCGGCGCAGAAGAAAACATGAGTATTTTCACGATTCTTTGTTTCGAGACGGCCGCGGCCCACGGGGCCCCCGCCGGATGGAGGTTCTGATGGCGATGGTGCGTCTGCAGCGGGCGGGAAAGCGCTACGGCGACGTCGTTGCGTTGCACGAGGTCGATCTTTCCGTCGAGGAAGGCGAGTTCGTCACGCTGCTGGGCCCCAGCGGCTCCGGCAAAACGACGATGCTGAACCTGATCGCGGGCATGATCGCGCCGACGGTGGGACAGGTCTTCATCGCGGGCAAGGATGCGACCAATACGCCGCCGAACAAGCGCGGCCTGGGCATGGTGTTCCAGAACTATGCACTCATGCCTCACATGACGATTTTCGAGAATGTCGCTTTCCCTTTGCGCGTCCGCAAGACGCCGGAGGAAGAGATCAAGAAGAAAGTCGCGCATGTCCTCAATCTCGTCCACTTGCCCCAGGTGGCGAACCGCAAGCCGCGCGAGTTGTCGGGCGGCCAGCAGCAGCGCGTGGCCCTGGCCCGCTGCATCGTCTACAACCCCTCCATCATTCTGATGGACGAGCCGTTGGGCGCTCTCGACAAGAAACTGCGCGAGCAGATGCAGCTTGAGCTGAAGCGCATCCACACCGACCTCAAGATCACGATGCTCTACGTGACGCACGACCAGGAAGAAGCGCTCACGATGTCCGACCGTATCGTTCTTTTGAACGACGGGCGGATCGAGCAGATGGGCCCGCCGGACGAGATGTACTTCAAGCCGCGCTCCGTTTTCGCGGCCGACTTTCTGGGCAGCTCCAATATCTGGGACGGCACCATCGAGAGCGACGGTTCGGCCACGATCAAGTCGGGCGACAAGATGAAGGTGAAGCCCGAGGCGTTCGCCAAGCCGGGAACCAAGCTGAAGGTCATGGTCCGGCCGGAGAACATCAACGTCATTCGCCAGGGCGACGACGAAAGCCGTTTCGAGAACCGCGTCAACGGCAAGGCCATCGATACGTTGATCCTGGGCGGCGTCATCAAGCATTACGTCCAATTGGCCAACGACACGGTCATCATCGCGCAGGAGCTGACCCGCTCCGGCCGCCGCTCCCTGACTCCGGGGCAGGATGTCCGTCTGGCGTGGCGTCCGGACGATTCGCTGCCGTTGCCAGCCGTGGGCAAGATCGAGGGCTAAAGCATCGTCCTGGGACTAGGAGCGCGCCGCATGAACGTGCTCGTCGTCCTGGGGCATCCCGAACCTAAGTCCTTCAACGCCGCGCTGGCCGCGACGGCGAAGCGGGTCTTCGAGGCCCAAGGCCACACCGTCCGCATCAGCGATCTCTACGCCCAGGACTTCAAGTCCGAGGTCACCCGCGGCGATTTCAAGAATCAGCGCGATCCCGAGATGCTCAACATCATCCGGGAACAGGGCAATGCCTGGAAAACCGGTGGCTTTGCCGACGAGATCAAGCGTGAGATCGACCATATCGCCTGGGCCGACCTCGTCATCGTTCAATGCCCGATCTGGTGGTTCGGTCTGCCGGCCATCGTGAAGGGGTGGATGGACCGGGTGTTCGTGCCCGGTTTCACCTACGGGCGCGGCAAGTGGTACGAGACCGGCGGCCTGGCCGGTAAGCGCGCCATGATGTCGGTCACCTTCGACGCCAAGGCCTCGGCCTATACCGCGCGCGGCCGCTACGGCGATTCGGACATCATGCTCTGGCCGATCCACACCAGCCTGCGCTTCGTCGGCTTCGACGTGCTGCGGCCGTTTATCGCGGATCAGGTTTCGGGATCGGCCGACGCGCGCGCCAAGTCGCTGGCCGCATTCGAAGCGCGGCTGAAGGCGATCGGCAGCGAAACGCCGATGCCGTTCCACACGCTGGACGAGTTCGACGAGGACGACATGCTGAAGCCCGGCGTCAAGGGCCGGACGGCCGGTCAGCGCGACTGACGGTGTCCGCCCTTGCGGACGCCAATCGCGGTCGCGCACGCCTCCGGCATGGGCAAATCCTTATGGACGGCCCAGATACGCTCCAACAGTTCCATACGATCCGGCGGCATGACGGCGCTTCGGCGCGTCGCGGTCAGAATATGGACATCCAGGCTCTCGCCGATCGCCGCGACATAGTCTTCGTCGCGGTTGCGCATGAAGATGGCGTAGTGGATCAGCTTGTCGCTGAAATCCAACAGCTGGAACTTGTATTCCACCGTGGCGCCGGCGCGGATCTCGCGCAAATAGGTGGTCGCCCATTTGATCGCATAGACGCTGCGCCCTTCCGGCAGCCCGTCCTTGAAACCCAGGCGCGTGTAACGCAGAGCGCCGCCCGAGGCGCGCAGCATGGCCTTGGCATAGCCGGTGACGCCCACGTGATCGTTCGGGTCGATCCATTCGGGATCGATCTTCTCGTGATAGAGATGCACCGGCGCTTCGATGACGTCGTGCGCGGACGGCGATTTCACGCTCTGGTAAGACACCGGCGCTCCTCGGGGAAAATCAAAAGGGCAGGGAGTCGCGGAAGTCGTAATAGTTCATGACCGTGGGCAGGAACCACGGATCGCCGTTATAGAATCGCACGCCGGGGAAGTCGCGTCCGTCGAAGGCCGTCTTGGCCTCGGCCGCCTTGCCCAAAAGGCGCAGGGCCAGCTTGCGCCCCAGATAGCTGCCCATGGGGATGCCCGTGCCGCAGCAGCCCACGGCGTAATGCACGCCGTCCTGCACGCCGATATGGGGCAGGTAGTCGAAGGTGAAGGCGAAATACCCGTCCCAGCAGCGCGCCAGGCGCACGGGCGCGAATTGGGGAAAGCGGGTGGCGAAATGGTTGTGGAGATAGGCGGCGGTCGTGCGCAGATCCTTGTCGCGCCGGCCCGCCCGGCCGCCGATGATCAAGCGTTTGCCGTCCGGCGTGGGCTGAATGTGGAAGACCACCTTGTGCGAGGTGATGATCGGCCGCCCGCCGGGAACGAGGGATTGGATCAGCTCCGCCGGCACGGGCTCGGTCGCGCAGGCATAGCTATTCACGGGGATCAGGCGGCGGCGCAGATACTCGAACACCGGGCCGTCGCGCCCCGTATAGGCGTTGGTGGCGACGATCACCTGGCCCGCGCGCAGCCGCCCCCGGCTGGTGACGACCTCGAAATCCAGGTCGGAGCGCTGGATGCCGGTCACGCGGGTTTGCCCCGCAATCGCCACTCCGGCCTCGACCGCGCGGTCGATCAAGCCCCGGTGATAAAGGGCGCCGTGCAGATAGCCGGGCCCGTGCACGACCTGGCCGCCGAAATACACGTCGCTGCCCACATGGGCGCTCTGCTCGCCGCGGGGGATCATGTCGGCCTTGTAGCCCACGCGCTTGAACAGGACGTCCACCTCCCGCGCCAGGGCCTCGTAGGCCTTGGGGCTGTGGGCGGCGTAGTAGCGGCCGGTGCGCTTGAACAGGCAGTCGATCCGCTCGGACTTGATCGTTTCGTCCAGATGCTCGATCGCCAGTGCGGCTTCGCGGTAATAGGCCGTCGCCGCCTCGATACCGTAGCGGTGGACGAGCCCGTCGAAGCTCCATTTCAGCGTGCGGCTGACGTTGCCAGCATTGCGGGTGGAGGCGCCCTCGCCAGGCGTGTTGGCCTCCAGGATCAGGACGCTGCGGCCCGCGCGCGCCAGCGGCAGGGCGGCGGACAGGCCGGTATAGCCCGAGCCCACGATGGCCACGTCCACGCGCGCGGGCAGCGCTATGGGATCGGTGCGCCGCAGGGGCGCGTCGATCCACCAATAGGGCTCTTCCTTGAAATCGGCGGAAAAGATGTCGGGGGACGTAACCATGGCGCGGCAGTCTAGCGGCGAGTCCAAAAGCCAGCCATTGCCGTCAATTGCTATGTCATAAGGGGCGAAGCGGCCACGAAACCGCCCGCCGTTCAGGCCTGGGCGCCCGTCCGCGGCCAGACTTGCGGGAAAATCGCGGGGTCGGTCAGGCGCTCGCCGTTCTTGAAGGGGCGGCCCTCGATGCGAGGCTCCACCTCGACCTGCCGCGCGCCATAGACGCAATCGTCGCCCAGCCAAGTGGATTGCAGCGCCCGGCGGCGGATCTTCATCGTGTTGCCCGCGGCGCCATGCAGCATCATGGGATGGAAGGCGATGCAATCACCGGGCTGCATGTCCCAGGACAGGATGTCGTACTGGTCGCGGTTGCTCTCGATGTCGGGCGCGGCCTCGAATTCCGGACCCAGCCCTTGGGGCACCTTGTTGCCCTTGATCAGGATGGGGATGAAGTGCTTGCCCCATTTGTGCGAGCCGCAGACGAAGGACAGGCAAGTTTCCTTCGTGACCGGGTCGAGCGGAATCCAAAGCACGACGATCTGGTTGCCGTTGACGTTGTAGTAGACCTGATCCTGGTGCCAATTCGTGGGTTTCTTCGTGCCGGGGTCCTTCACGAACAGCCCGTCGAAGAAATAATTCACCTGCTTGGAGCGGACCAGCTTGGCCGCGATACCGCCGCCGGGGCCTTCGACCGCGAAGCGCTTCAGCTCCGGTACATGCCGCCACATGTAATAATCGGTGAAGAAGAATCCGGGATCGTCGGGGTCGGATTGCGTGCGGCCATAGGGGCCGGGGTTCTTCAGGTCGCTCTCGATCCCCTCGGCGATCAGATCACGCCACTTCTGGCTGAACATACCGCGCAGGCAGATCGCGCCATCCCTTTCCAGGTCCTGGATGTCGGATTCACGAACCTTGGCCATCAGCTGATCGGTCTCCGCGGTCATCGGCGGTCTCCGTTCGGGTTTCCTGTGCTCAGTCTAGCCCGTCGCGCGGGGCCAGACCTGGGGAAAATGGGGTCCTTGGAAGTGCTGGCCGGGCTCGAGGCCGGCATGGCGCAGGTCGGGATCGGTGCCGCCCGGCTTGTCGGGCCGGTAGACGGCGTCATCGCCCGTGTACCGTGCGGCCAGGACCCGCAGGCGTCGGCCAGCGGGCAGGTTGCCCGAGCCGCCATGCAGAACCATGCCGTTGAAGGCCAGGCAGTCGCCCGGCGCCATGGCCCAGGCCAGGATTTCGTACTTGCCGGGGTCGGCGTCGATGTCGGGAATGCGCGCGCGCTTGGTCTCGCGCGCGTCGCGGTCACCGGGCGCCGATTCGAAGGCATGGGCGCCTTGCCCGTCGGCAAAGAAGCTGTCGCGGTAATAGACCGTGTCGCCTGCGTGGGTGCCGCGTACGAACTCCAGCGCGCTCTCCCGCCCGACGGGGTCCAGCGGCACCCACAGGCTGCAAACATGCTCGCCTTCGACGCTCCAATAGGGTTTGTCCTGGTGCCAAGGAGTCCGCGAGCGCGTGCCGGCCGTGCGGTAGAACATACTGTCGTAAAAGACACGGGCGGAGCGGGAGCCCATCAACCGCGCGGCGATCTGTCCGGCCGGCGATTCGGTCAGGAACCGCCCGTACTCCGGGATGCGGCGCCAACTCACCACATCGTTGAAAAACGTGTGTCCTGACTCGTCCCTGGCGTAGGTGTGGGCGTAGGGGCCGGGTTCGGCCAGATTGCGCTCGGCACCCGCGCTGGCCAATGCGATCCAGGCAGGATCGAATACGCCGCGCAGGCAGACCACGCCGTCGCGGCGGTAGGCTTCGACATCCGCATCGGTCAGGGGCGTCAGCGGATCGCGGTTCATCTCACCGGCCGCCGTCCAGAAATTTGCGGGCGGAGGCCAGCATGACCGAGGCGCCGACGGGGATGGCGCGCTCGTCGACCGCGAATTCCGGGTGGTGCAGCGGATGCACCATGCCGGCCTTCTCGTTGCGGATGCCCAGGCGGAACATGCTGCCGGGCACGACGCGGACGTAATAGGCGAAATCCTCGCTACCCATGGATGGGCGGCGCATATGCGTCACGTTTTCGGCCCCCAACATGTCGGCGGCGGCGTAGCGCACCAGTTCCGTCAGGGGCTCGTCGTTCACCAGGACGGGTTCGCCTTCAAGGGTCTCGAACACGGCCTCGGCGCCGTTGGCGCGCGCCACATTCTGGGCGATCGATTCGATCAGCCGCGCCACTTCGCCGCGCAGATTCTCGTCCAGCACGCGAAACGTGCCTTCGATCACGGCGCTTTCAGCGATGATGTTCTTGGCCGTGCCCGCTTGCATCCTGCCGATGGTGACCACAACCGGCTCCAACGGATCGGTGCGGCGGCTGCGCACCTTTTGCAGCTCGTTCACGATGGCGCAGGCGGTCGCCAGCGCGTCGATGCCCAAATGCGGCCGCGCGGCATGGCTGGATTTGCCCTTCACACGGATGGTGAATTCCTGCCCGCCGGCCATGAGCGCGCCCACGCGCACACCGATCTGCCCGGCCGGAATGTCCGGATCGACATGAAGGGAAATGATGCCCTCGACGCCTTTCATGTGCCCGGCTTTGACGATTTCGCGCGCACCCAGCGGCTCGGCCTCCTCGGCGGGCTGGAACACACAGCGCACGGTGCCCGCGAATTTGTCCCGCTCGGCCTGGAGCGCCAGCGCCACGCCCAACAGCACCGACGTGTGAACGTCGTGGCCGCAGGCGTGCATCACGCCGTGCTTCTTGGAGTGGAAGGCCAGGTCCGGCCGCCGCTCCTCGATGGGTAGGGCGTCCATGTCGGCGCGCAAGGCGAGGGTGCGGCCTTCGCCCTTGCCGCGGATGGTGGCGACAAGGCCCGTGTCGAAAACGGATTCGATCTCGGTTATGCCCGCGCTCTCCAGCGTCCGGCGGACCAGGGCCGAGGTCTCGCGCTCCTCATGCGACAGCTCCGGGTTCTCGTGAATGGCCCGGCGGGCCTTGATCATGGCTTCGGCCAAGGCGGGCGTGATGTTGCGGGGCAGATCGGACATGGGTGTGCCTTCTATTCGGCGGCGCCGGATTGGTGGGCTTGCGCGGGACCGGCGACGGCTTCGGCCAGAATGTCGGCCATGCTGACATAGTCGAAGACGGGCAGGCCGGTCGCGGCGCGCACATGGTTCGTCACGATGGGAAATACGGCGCATTCGAAGATGATGGCGCCGACATTCGCGTGGGCATCCAGCACGCGCCGCGCAGCCGCCATCACGTCGCGCGCCAGCATGGCGTGGGTGATGCCGGGCTGGGGCTTGCGCATCTCGTCCCAGGACTCGGTGCCTTCCACGCCCGCGACGATCACGGGGCTGGTTTTCAGCGACCAGCCGACGCCGTTTGCCAGGCCTTCGTTGAAACGCGTGGCGTCGAAGGTCAGCAGCGCGATCTTGGCTCTCGGCGGCAGCAACCGCTCCACGAATGGCACCAGCAACAGGCTGGAGGTTGCCACGGGGACCTTCACGGCAGCGCTGATTTCGGCCTGGAAATGGCTGGTATAGCCGCAGGAAGTGGCGATGGCGTGGCACCCGTCGCGCTCCATCGCCTGCGCGCTGTCGATATAGGCGCCGAGGATTTCCTTGTCGCCGCCTGTCACCACATCCACGCGCGCGCCGGGCACGTGCCGATGCACCACCGGATACGGAAAGGTCGCGGGATTGTGGTACGAGCCGGGCAGGCGAATCGGCCCCACGTCCAGCATCTGGATGCCGAGCGTGGGGCGCGTCATTCGGCCGCGACTTTGGCGTCGGCGGACGTGCCGTCGGTTGACGCCATCAGAAGATCGCCCACGGTTAGGAAATCGACCACCGGTAGGCCTGTCCTCGCCCGCACGTCGTCGGCCACGATCGGAAAGAAGGCACATTCCAACAAGACCGCGCGGATATCCGCATGGTGGGCGCGCAGCCCGTCGAGCGCCGTCATCACGTCGCGCGCCAGCATGTCGCGCGTGAAGCCGGGCTCCGGCTTGAACATCTCCTGCCAGGATTCGCTTCCCTCGATGCCGGCAATGGCGACCTTGCTTGTTGTCAGCGACCAGCCGGCACCCTGGCAGTGGGCTTCGGTCAGCCGCGACGCGTCGAAGGTGACGATGGCAATGCGGCCGCCGGGCGGGATCAACCGTTCGAGCAATGGCAACAGCGACAGGCTGGACATGGCGACCGGAGCGGGCACGGCGGCGCTGACTTCGGCCTGAAACAGGCTGGTGAAACCGCAAGTGGTCGTGACCGCCCGGCAGCCTTCGGCCACCATCCGGCGGGCGCTTTCAACATAGGCGGCCAGAACCGCACGGTCGCCGCCCGTCACGTTCTCGGTCCAGGCGCCCGGCACGGCCAGATAGCGGACGTCATAGGCAAACGAGGCCGGATCGGCGATCGAACCCTTCATCGGCACCGGCTTGTGCTGGAGCCGCAGGATGGCGAGCGGGCCGGGCGTCCGGGCCGCCACGGCGGAACTACTCCGCCGCCGCGAGCGACACGCCGGCCCGCGCCGTGACGGATGCCATCAGGAAGCGTTGCAGCGTGGAGAAATCCACGGTCGGCAGGCCGACTTCCTTCCGCACGAAATTGGCGACGATCGGGAAGGCCGAGCATTCCAACACGATCGCGGCGACGTCCGGATTCGCGGCCAAAAGCTTGCGCGTCGCGGCCAGAACGTCGCGCTCCAGCATGCCGACGTTGAACTTCGGATCGGGCTTGGCCATCTCGGTCCAGGATTCACTGCCCTCGATACCCGCGATCACGGCGGGCGTGTCCTTCATCGACCAGCCGGCGCCGTTGAAATGCAGCTCGACGAGTTGCTTGGCGTCATAGGTCACGATGGCCAGCTTCTTCCCGGGTGGGATGATGCGGGCCATGAAGGGCACCAAGGACAGGCTGGACAGCGCCACCGGAATCTTCACCGCCGCCGCCACGTCCTTCTGGAAGCGCGCGGTGAAGCCGCAGTTGGTGGAGATGGCGGCGACGCCTTCGCGTTCCAGTTGACGGGCCGCTTCGATATAGGCCGTTACCACGCCGGGGTCGGTGCCGACCACGTTCTTGGTCCAGGCCCCCGGCACCGGCAGATAACGCACGGGAAAGTCATATGTCGCTGGATTGCTGATCGCGCCGGGCAGGCGAATCGGCGTGTTCTGCAATTGCAGCATCCCCAGGGTGGGGCGACTTTTGGCGTCCATGCGCGTCTCCTCCGATAGTCTGGGTTAGGCGATGTGCATCTTGCGCGACGTCTTGGTCAGGACCTCGACGCCGGTCTTCGTCACGGCCCAAGTTTCGCTGAAGCCGATCGCGCCCACGCCTGGGATGCCGATCATGGGCACGGTGTGGAAGGTCATGCCGGCTTGCAAGGGGCGCGGGTCGTTGGGTTTGAGGTCCATAATATGACCTTCGCCCCAGCCCGGCGGAAAGCCAACGCCGATGGAGTAGCCGGTGCGGTGGATCCAGTACTTGCCCAGGCCCGCCTTCTCGACGATGCGGCGGCCGGCGCGATCGATATCGCCCGAGGTCACGCCCGGCTTGACCGCGGCCAGGAGCGCTTCGAGGGCGCCCTGCACGGCCTCGGCGGCTTTCTTCACCTCGGCCGAAGGTTTGCCGACCGAGACGGTGCGCATGATGGCGCCGCCATAGCGGTACCAGGAGCCGCCGATCTCGAGGAACACCAAATCCTTGGTCTTGATCTTGTTGCGCTCGAAGGTCGCGTGGCCGAGTGCCGAGCGCGGGCCGGTGACGACATAGGGCTGGGAGCCGACATATTCGCTGCCGGCCGAGACCATGGCGTTGTAGATGGCGCCGGCCACCTCGTTCTCTGTGCGTCCGGCCTTGATGATCTTGTAGCCCGCTTCCAGGCCTTTCACCGCCGTGCCGGCGGCCTCGCGGATATACTCGATCTCCTTCGGCGACTTGATCAGGCGGCACGCTTCCACCACGCCGCCCGCGGGAACGAAGGTCGCGTTCTTCAGGCGCGCGCGCAGCGCGTCCAAGATGCCCGCTGGCAGAAAGAAGCCCTGGTCGTCGAAGCCGATGCGCGCCCGCGCGCCGCCCAGGCCCTCGATGCAACTCGCCGTGGCCTCGAAATAGCTTTCGGTGTCGGCGACCGCATAGCCCTTCTTGATCCAGGACAGGCTCTGCACGTTAGTGAACTCTAGACGGCGCACGACGAATTGCGGTTCGCCGTTCGCTGGCACCACGAGCGCCTGGTAGACGTAATAGCCAGTCGTCCGGTAGCCGGTCAGGT
>CADEGL010000017.1:46238-59836 GCA_902826885.1 uncultured Alphaproteobacteria bacterium
GGCACCACGAGCGCCTGGTAGACGTAATAGCCAGTCGTCCGGTAGCCGGTCAGGTAGTAGATATTCTCCGGTCCCGTCACCAACATCATGTCGATGTCTTTCGCCCGCATCTTGGTGCGGACGTTCTTCAGGCGGGTCTTGAACTCTCCGATGCTGAACGGATATCCGAAGTTCTTGCTCGCGGACGGCTTGTCGGCCATTGAATTTTCCCCCTATTACGGTCGGCCTATTCTAGAGCAGCGCCCCGGGTCGGCCAACGCCCGGAAAGCACGGAAAATCGAGAAAAATCAGTAAAAAATCAGGCTTCCGGAGGCCCTGCTGGCTCCGGCACCGGCTTGTGCGCCGCGCGTGCCCGAACGGCTTCCCGGTGGGCGATATAGAGGACCGCGGTGATGATGATGGCGGCACCCACCGGGGTCCAAATATCGGGCACTTCGGCGAACAGGAAATAGCTGGCCAGGGCGGCCAGCGGCAGTTGCAGATATTCCAGCGGCACGACCACCGAGGTTTCCGCGACCGTGAGCGCGCGCGAGACGGCGATATGTCCGAGCGTTCCCGTCGAGGCCAAGGCAAAGACAAGGATCAGCGCCGTCCAGCTTGGCGTCTGCCAGACAAACAGCGTGGGAATCAGGGTGGCCGGCGTCAGCATGATGAACATGTAGCCGACGATCACGGTCGGCGATTCCGTGCGCGACATGACGCGCGACAGGATGATGGCGCTGGCCCACGTGGCGGCGTTGATCAGTACATAGATGGCAGCGGTGTCGAACACCGCGATCCCAGGCCGGATGATCACGAGCGCGCCGACAAAGCCGAAGAAGACGGCTGTCCAGCGCCGGATGCCGACTTTCTCGCGCAGCAGCAAGGCGGCCAGCATGGTGGCGAACAGGGGCGCGGTGAAACCCAGCGACACGGCCTCGGCGATCGGCAGCAACTTGACCGCGTAGATCCACATCAGCATCGAGACGAACATGACCGACGCGCGCATGAAGTAAAGGCGCGGCCGGCCCATCTTCATGCCCTTGAAGCCGACCTTGGCGATAAAGGGAATGAACAGGATCGCCGCGAAGAAGCAGCGCAAGAACAGAAGTTCGATGGGCGGCAGTTCCAGCGAGATGGGGCGGATCAGGATAGTGTTGAGCGCCCAGCAGACCGCCGCCCCGGCCATCCAGAGAACGCCCTCCAGGGGCGCCGGCAGGCCTGGCATCCAACGCCTTTGCCCGCTCATGTCTCTCCCGTTCGGGCTGTTTCGGCCTTGTGCGCCGCACGGGAGATCTGACCCTCGCGGTGCGCGATGTACAGCGCCGATCCGATGATGACGGCGGCGCCGGCCAGCGTCCACTTGTCTGGAATCTCGTTGAAGGCTAGGAAGCCGATCAGCCCGCCGAAGACCAGGCGCGTGTAGTCGAACGGCACCAGGACCGACGCCTCGGCGGCGTGGAAGGCCCTGGTCATGGCGACATGGCCGATGGTCGATGCCAGGCTCAACGCGAACAGGATCAAGAGCGTCTCCCAGCTCGGCGTCTGCCAGACGAACAGTGCCAGAATGAAGGAGGCCGGCGTCACCCACATGAACATGTGGGCCACGATGGTGGTCGGCGAATCGGTCCGCGTCAGGATGCGGATCACGATGGCGGCGATGCTCCAGATGGTGGCGTCGCCCAGGACCAGGATCAGCCAGAAATTGAACTCCTGAAACCCGGGCCGGAGGATCACGAGCGCGCCGGCGAAGCCGAAGGCCACGGCCGTCCAGCGCCGGGCGCGGACCTGCTCGTGCAAGACCAGCGCGGCCAGGATGGTGATGAAGATCGGCGCCGTGAAGTTGAGCGAGATGGCGTCGACCAGCGTGACGTGCGGGATCGCCGAAAACCAGCACAGCATGGCGCCGAGGAAGCAAGCCGCGCGCATCAGATGCAGCTTCAGCTTCGTGGTGCGTAGTGCGCCCAATCCCTGCCGGAAGATGAGAGGCGAGAGGAGGACGAGCCCGAATAGGTTTCGGAAGAACACGATCTCGAACGGATGAACCTCTTCCGCCGCGGGCCGGATCAGCGCGGTCATGACCGAGAATGCGCCCGAGGCCAGTGTCATCCACAGGGCGCCGCGCACGGGGCCGGGCAGGGCGGCGCCAGCGCGGGCGATCGAAGCCAGGCTCATGTCGCGGTGCCTTTTTTGCGCGCCTGGGCGGCCTCTCGCTGGGCGATATAGAACGCGGACCCGATGATCAACGCGGCGCCGATGAAGGTTTCCCGGTCGGGCACCTCGTGGAAGATGAAAAAGCCGATCAAGGCGGCGAATAGAAGCTGTGTGTAGTCGAAAGGCATGATCACCGATGCCTCGGCGCAGGTGAACGAGCGCGCAAGCGCGAAGTGGCCGAAGCTCGACATCGCGGCGACGCCGGCCACCCAGAGCAGGGACTCCATCGGCGGTGGTTGCCAGAAGAAGAAGGCCGGGATCGCCGACAGGGGTGTTACCCATAGGAACATATGAGCCACGATGGTGGCGGCGCTGTCGGTGCGGGCGACGCTCCGCATGATGATGGCGCTGAAGCTCCAGAAGCAGGCGTTGGCCAGGATCAGGAGCTGGGGCCAATCCACGGTCGAGATGCCCGGCCGCAAGACGATCAAGGCCCCTGCGAAGCCGATGAACACCGCCGTCCAGCGGCGAATGCGGACGCGTTCGCCCAAGACCACGGCCGCCAGGATCGTGATCAGAATCGGGGAGAAGAAGTAGAGGGTGATGGCGTCGACCAGCGGGATATGGGGCAGGGCCCAAAACCAGGTCACCATGCCGCCAAAGAAGGACAAGGCCCGAAGGAGATGGAGCGGCAGGTGCGCGGTGCGCAATACGCCGAACCCGCCGCTGTAGATAAACGGCGCCATCATGGCCAGGCCCATGATGTTGCGGAAGAACACGACCTGGAATGGATGCAATCCTTCCGATGCCGGGCGGATCATGGCGGCCATGACGGCGAAGGCGGCCGCCGACGCGGTCATCCAGAAGGCCCCGCGCACGGGCGCCGAAAAGGTCGCTGGCAGTCTCGTCACGTCCGTGCCGTGCCCCCTTCGGCGCGTTCCGCCTCGACCCGCGCCTCGCGGTGTCCGACATAGAGCGCGGCCGCCACGATGACCGCGGAACCGATCAGCGTCCAGTGGTCCGGCATTTCGCCGTAGGCCATAAAGCCGATCAGGCCGAGAAGGGGTAGGCGGATGAACTCGATCGGCATCACGATCGAGGTGGGGGCAAGCGATACCGCCCGCGTCGCGCAGACATGTCCGCCCCAGCCGGCCAGCCCCAGCAGGAGAATCCAGGGAACGGAGTGCCAAGTGGGGTCGCTCCAGTTGTCGAGCGCGGCGGGAAGCGAGATCGGCGTCAACAGGATGAACATATAGCTGACGATGGCATTCGTGCTGTCCACCCGGTTCAGCACCTTGATCATGATGACGGCCGCCGCCCAGCCCAGAATATTGAGCAAGATCAGCCCCATATTGGGATCGATGACGGCAAAGCCCGGGCGTAGGATCAGCAAAGCGCCCCCGAAGCCCGTGGCGATGGCCAGCCAGCGGCGCCAGCGCACACGCTCGCCCAAAAACAGCGCCGCCATGCCGGTGGTGAAAAAGGGAATGGTGAAACTGAGCGCGACGGCGTCGACCAGGGTCACCTTGTTGATCGCGTAATACCAGGTCGACATGGAGAGATAGACCAGCCCGGCATAAAGGATGTGAAGCGGCAGCCGCTTGGGGCGCATCGCGCCGAGCCCGGATCTGAGAATCCACGGCATCATCAAGGTCAGGCCGATCAGGTTGCGGAAGAACAAAACCTGCAACGGATGCATATCCGCCGATGCCGGGCGGATCGAGGCCGTCATGGCGGAGAAGCAGACGGCGGACACGACCATCCAAAGCACGCCGCGCACCGGCGCAGGCAGAGCGCCCAGCGCGGAGGGTGCGTTCACGGCTTTGCGCCGGGCTGGCGCGGCGGTTCGTCTTTCGCCACCGCCACGTCGTGGACGCGGTGGAGATAGGCTTCGCGTCGGGCGATGTAGAAGGCGGAGCCGATGATCACGGCGGCACCGATCCAGGTCCACATGTCAGGCCGCTCATTGAAGAACACGAAACCAATGGCGGCGGCGAAAACGAGTTGGACATAATCGAACGGCGCGACGACCGAGATCTCCGCCGACGCCCAAGCGCGCGCGAGGCAGATGTGGCCTAGTGTGCCGATGATCGCGACTCCCAGCACCGCGCCCAGCGCATAGAGCGTGGGCGTCTCCCAGAAGAAGAGCGCCGGTACCAGGGTCATCGGCGTCATCAGCACAAAGTTGTAGGCGACGATCGTGATCGGCGAGAAACCATCGGACAGATGGCGGACGATGACGCCGTAGGATGCCGCCGTCATCGCGCATAGGAAGACCAGCAGCGCGGCCGAATGGAACTCCTGGAAGCCCGGTTGCAGCACGATCATGGCGCCGGAGAAGCCGACCACGATGGCCGTCCAGCGACGGATGCGGACGATCTCGCCCAGGAAGAGGGTGGCCAGAATGGTGGCGAAGAACGGCGTCGTGAAGGAAAGGGCCGTGGCCTCCACCAGCGGGATCAGGGCGACGGCGACGAACCAGCTGAGGGTCGCCACCGTTTGGCACAGCGCGAGCAGCAGGAAAGTCTTGCGCTTGGTCGGGGCGATCAATCCGGTGCGATGCTTGATGATCCACGGCGTCAGAAGCGCGACGGCGAAGACACAGCGGAAGAAGGCGATCTGTACGGGGTGTAGCTCCTCGGCCGCGATGCGGACGAAGAGGTTCATCACGGTCCAACAGACCGCGGCGCCCACCATCCATTGCGCGCCTTTCAAGGGCGCCGATTGCCGGGCGGAAACGCTCACGCGGCCGTTCCTTGCTTTGCTTTTTGCTTCCGCGCGGCGGCTTCCCGTTGCGCGATATAGATGGCCGAGCCCGCGATCAGGATCGAGCCCGCCACGGTCCATTCATCGGGAATTTCGCCGAAGGCCAGATAACCGATGGCGGCGACCACGATCAGCTGGGTGAAGTCGAACGGCGCCACCTGCGAGGCCTCCGCCACCACATAGGCCCGGGTCATGAACAGATGGCTGATGGCGCCGATGACGCCGAGCGCGGCCAGCCACGCGGTCATCTCCAGGCTCGGCCATTGCCATACGAACAGGGCGGGGATCAGCATGATTGGGGTCAGGATGTTGAAGTTGTATGTGACCATGTCATTGGGCGATTGGTCGCGTGTGAGCGTGCGCACGGTGATGCGGCCGATGGCGGACGCGACGGCCGTACCCAGCACCAGGATGGCGCCCCACTCGAGCGTCACGAAACCCGGACGTAGGATCACCATGGCGCCCGCGAAGCCGGCGGCGACGGCGATCCACCGGCGCGTGTGCACGACCTCGCCCAAGAACAGCACGGCGAGGATGGTGGCGAAGAAGGGGGCGGTGAAATACAGCGCCGTGGCCGGAGCCAACGGCATCATGGTGAGGGCAAAAAACCAGCACAGCATGGCGCATGCGTGGAGGGCCGCACGCAAAAGATACAACCCCCGGTGCTTGCGCGGAAAGAAGCCGGTCTTCTTCCGCACCATGTGCGGCGCCATGATGAAGGCGGCGAAAAGGATGCGGAAGAACGCCACCTCCAGCGACGAGAGGTCCGTCGAAATATAACGGATCATCGCGCTCATGACCGCCCAACAGGTGCTCGCGGCAATCATCCATAATGCACCTTCGACGGGCGCGGACAGCGCGACCACGGGCGCCCGCTTTTGGGCCGGTTTATTCATCCGCGCCCAGTTCTAAAGGCTTTGGAGGGGGCTCGCTAGCGCGGGCGCCGCATGGGCAAGGGCCCACGAATGCGTGGGCCGCATGGCGGACGAAAACCTTAGACCGCGCGGAAGAACGGAAGCTGCCAGTCGTTGCCGTTGGGCAACAGGGCCGGCCTCAGCCAGCTGCGCGAGGCGAAAGTCAGCGTATCGTGGGTCAGCCATACGAAGGCGGCCGATTCGTCCATCAACTGCTGCATGCGGACGAAGGCGTCCATGCGCTTGGTCGGATTGTTGGTCTGGGCCGCGCGCGTGCTCAGCTTGTCGAACTCCGCGTTGCTCCAGCGCTGCCAGTTCCGCTGGCCGATCTGAGAGGTGATAAACCACTGGGTATAGACGCTGGGGTCGAACTTGCCTTTTAGCCCAAGGACGAACAGATCCAAATCCTTGCCGGCCGGGTCCTTGCCCGCCTCGACGAACGCGTCGCCGTCCAGCGCCCGGATGGCGCACTCGATGCCGAGCTCGGCGAGATTGGCCTGCACCACCTTGGCCACGGCCTGGTAGGTCTCGGTGTTCATGACGGTCAGGGTTGTCTTGAAGCCGCCGACGCCGGCCTCCTTCAACAGGCGCTGGGCGGAGGAGACGCTGCGCGCATAGAGCGGCGCGCCGTTCCAGGTCCCCGAAATCTGTGGCGGGATCAAGGTTTTCGCGCGTTTGACCTGCCCGGCCCAGGCCGCGGTCAGGATCGCGTTCACGTCGATGCCCACCCGGATCGCCTGGCGCACCTTGACGTTGTCGAGCGGCGCCTTTTGGACGTTCATGCCGATCCAGTTGGTGTCCATGCCGTCGATGCGGACAGCGGCGGTATCGGGCAGCTTGGAGACCTCGCCGAAGCTGGCCAGCGCGACGCGCGTGAAGTCGGTCTCGCCCGCGCGGTATGCGGCGTCGGCGGCCTTGTCGTCCACGATGGGCCGCAGCGTGATCTCGCCAAACGCGGGCTTGGGGCCGGCATAGTCGGGATTGGCGGCCAGGACGAAACGCTGGCCGGGCGTCCATTCGCGCACCGTGTAGGCGCCTGAACCCGCGGATTGCGTGGCGATCTTATCGCCCAGCGCCTCGAAACCCTTCTTGGAGACGATGCAGCCGGACGCGTCGCAAATGGTGTTCTTCCACAGGGCCGGTGCCGGTGTCTTGAGCAGGATGCGTCCGGTGAGCGGGCCGGTCACTTCGACTTTGTCGAGCTGCATCCAGTCGCTGGCGTTGATCGGCTTCTTGGCGGGGTCGATGAAACGCATGAACGAGAACTGTACGTCCTCGGCCGTCATGGTGCCGTAACCGCCCGCGAATTTCTGGTTCGGTTTCAGCGAGAACTCGATCGTATTGGCATCGACCTGCTTGATGGTCGCGGCCGCGTCGGGCTCCCATTCCAGCGAGCCGGGCTTGAAGCGCGCCAATGTTTGGTATGCGGCGCGGCAGACATTGCCCTCGGCGGGGCTGATCCGGTTGGCGGGATCGATGTTGAGGAGGTCGCGGTCGATGCGCGCCACGAAACTCGTCTTCTGGGCCTGGCCTTTGGCCTGGGCCAGCGCCCAGCCGGGTGCCAACGCGGTGGAGGCGGCGGCGGCGGACCCCTTCAGGAAATCGCGGCGCGAGAAGCCAGATCCGTTCATGGTCGAACCCCCGATTGGGCGCCCGGAAACAGGCGCATCTTCAAGGGCGAAAACCTAGCCGAGGGGGGGCGAAACCTCAACGACCGTTCTGGGCCGCGGCGCGCCGGATGGCGGCCTCACGCCGGGCGATATAGATGGTCGAGCCGGCAATCACCGCCGCGCCGGCCCAAGTCCATAGGTCCGGCAATTCCCCGAACAGAAAATAGCCCAGCGCGGCGGCGGTGATGAGCTGGACATAGTCGAATGGCGCCATCTCCGACGCCTCGGCGACGTGCATGGCCTTGGTGATGCAGAAATGCCCGAGGGTACCCAGCATCGACAAAGCCGCGGTCAGCAGCAGCGTGCGCGTGTCGGGCCAGGTCCAGACGGGAATCGCGGGGATGAGCAAGACCGGCGTCACGAACAGGAAGTGATAGGCCACGATGCGCTTGGCATCGAGATGAAAGGTCAAGTGCCGCGCGCCGACCCGCGACATGGCGGCCGCGGCGGCCGAGATCAAAACGAAAATCGACGCCCAATTCAGCGCGTCGGTGCCGGGCCGCAAGATGATCATGGCTCCTGCGAATCCGAAGGCGATGGCCGTCCAACGCCGCCGCCGAACCACCTCGCCGAGGAACAGGACCGCGAAGATCGTGGAAAACAGGGGCGAGGTGAAATTCAACGCAATGGCCGTCGCCAACGGCATGACCGGGATGATGACGAACCACAGCGCCATGGCCGTGCCATCGCTGATGGCGCGCAGCACGACGGCCTTGCGGACGCCTCTGGGCGGTATGATCGCGCCCGCGCGCGCCAGGATGGGCAGAAGGATCAAGGCGCCCACCGCCGCGCGTATGAAGGATATCACCAGAGGGTGCGCGGTCTCCGTCGCCGGGCGGATCATGGCGCTCATGCCCGCGAACAGCGAGCCGCCCAAGATCATCCAGAACGCGCCCTCGACCGTGCCGGAAAAGCGCTTGGCGGGGGCGTTCATGTCGTGGTCGGGCCTTGCTCGTCGGCGCGGACCGGCATCGGCTTGTGCTTCAGCCGCGCCTCGCGTTGGACGATGTAAAGGGTGCTGCCCACGATCACGGCGGCGCCGGCCGCGGCCCAGATGTCCGGCACCTCGGCGAAGAACATGAAGCCGACCGCGCCGATGATGATGATCTGGCAATAGTTCACCGGCGCGATCACCGTCGTCTCGCCCGCGCGCCACCCCATGATCGAGAAGACCAGGGCGGTGATCGAGAAGAACGACACCATGAACATCAGGAAGACCTCGTGCCAGGTCGGGTCCTTCCAGGTGAAGTAGGCCGGCAGAAGCCAGACGACGAATGTGACCGTTCCCATATAGAGGATGATGGTCAGCAGCCGCTCGGTCTTGGTGAGTTGCTTGACGACCAGCGCGATGGTGCCGTCGATCAGGCCGATGGCCAAAGGCACCAAGAGGGCGATATCGAGCGTACCCGAGCCCGGTCGCAGCATGAGCAGCACGCCGCCGAAGCCCAAAACCGTCGCCGTCGTGCGCCGCCAGCCGACACGCTCGCCCAGGAACATCGCGGAAAGCACGATGATGAACAGCGGCATGGTGAACATCAGCGCCGTCGATTCGGCGAGCGGCAGGAAACTGTAGGACCAATAGAAGCAAGCCATGCTGGCGCAACTCAGCATGCCGCGCATGAGGTGCAGCGGAAGGCGCTTGGTGCGGTAGGCGTTGGGCCGCCCCGGCCAGAAGGCCAGCGGCAGGAGGATGGAGATCGAGAATAGGTTGCGGAAAAAGATGATCTCCGCCGTCGGCATCGTCTTTGATGCCAGGCGGATGTAGTAGGCCAAGCCGGCCGAGAGCAATGCGTTGATGATGAGATAGACCGCGCCGCGCGTATTGCCCGGCACACGCTGCCAGGCCGTCAGGGATCTTTTTACCGCCGCGATCATGGCACTTCGCCCGGTGGGGCCAGGCTACCGGCTCGCCGCTTCAGCCGGGCCTCGCGATGCGCGATGTAGAAGGTGCTGCCTACGATGACCAAGGCACCCGTCGCGGTCCAGGCGCTCGGCCTCTCGCTGAAGAGCACGAGGCCGGCAAGAGCTGCCAAGACAATCTGGATATAGTTCACCGGCGCCACGGCGGTTGCCTCTCCCACGCGCAAGGCGGCGACATAGGCGAGCTGGCTGATGATCGTCAGCAGCGACATCACGAACAGGAGGGTCAGGAACTCCGTGGTCGGGGTCACCCACGTGAGATACGTGGGAACGAGAGTCAGTGCCATGGTGGTCATGGCCATATAGAGCATGATGGTCAGGAGGCTGTCCGTCCGGGCCAGTTTCCTGATCACGAGGGCGGTTATTGCGTCGGCCAAGCCGACGGCCAGCGGCACGAAAAGCGCGGGATCGAAAGCCGCGTAGCCCGGACGCAGCATGATGATGACTCCGAAGAAGCCCGCGACCGTGGCCGCCGTCCGGCGCCAGCCGATCTTTTCGCCGAGGAACAAGGTCGTCAGCGCGATCAGGAAAAGGGGCATCGTGAACATCAGCGCGGTCGATTCGGCCAAGGGCAGGTGGCTGAACGCCCAATAGAAGCACGACATGGCCACGAAACTGATGCCGCCCCTCGTCAGATGAAGGTTGAGGTGCCGGGTTTTCAGCGCGCTGCGTCCGCCCCGGAAGGCGAAGGGCAAAGCCAGGCTCAGTACGAAGATGTTGCGGAAGAAGACGAGTTCGAAGACGGGGATGTCCCGTCCCAGCAGCCGAACCAGAATCATGATGGCCACGCTGGTCAGCGCGTTGACTAGCATGAACAGGGCGCCCTGGCTGTTTGGCGGCAGCCGGTGCCAGGATTGCGGGACGACGCGGGAAAGGGCGGTCAAGGGCGGGGCTTCACTCGTGCGCGCTCGAAAGCCGGCGCGCGGGTCGGGTGGACGGGGGAGTTTCCGTCCCGCCATACTGGCGGGTCAATCGCGTTCTTGGGGAGGAGCGAAAAAATGGCCGCCGGTAATCGCAAGGCAAAGCTCAAGGCTTTCTTCGACGGCGCGTACAGCCGTCCTAGCGTATTCCAGATCACACCGGAGCGTTATGCCGAGGCCGCGAAACGCCACAAGGCGCTGGCCAAGCGCATCGAGGTCACCATCGGTGAAAGCTTCGACGAGATGGCGCCCATGATCGGCGCGGTCGATATCGCCATGGGTTTCCGCTTCCCCAAGGAAATGATCCGCACGGGCGCGCATAGCCTCAAATGGATTCACAATACGGGCGCCGGGGTCGAGCATCTGATGCCGCTCGAATGGCTGCCCGCGCGCACGATCCTGACCAACAACCGGGGCATCCATCGCGACAAGACGGGCGAGTCCGCGCTGATGGCCGTGCTGATGCTCAACAACCGCATGCCGGAGTTGCTGGCCAGCCAGCGCGCGCGCAAATGGGAGCCGTTGTTCACGCCGCCCATCGCGGGCCGGACGCTGCTGATCGTCGGTGTCGGCAACATGGGCGGCGCGGCCGCCCGTGTGGCCAAGAAAATGGGGATGAAGGTGCTGGGCGTGCGCCGCTCGGGCGGCACTCACCCGGCGGTCGACGAGATGGCGAAGCCGGCGAAGCTGTTGAAGCTGCTGCCGCGCGCCGATTTCGTCTTGGTCACCCTGCCGGTCACGCCCGACACGCGGCACATGCTCGGCGCGCGCGAGTTGGACGCGATGAAGCCCGGCGCGGGATTGGTCAATTTCGGCCGCGCGGCCGTGGTGGATTACGAGGCGCTGCGGGTGCGGCTCGAATCCGGACGCATCGGCGGCGCCGTGCTGGACGTCTTCAACCCCGAGCCGCTACCGCCTGAATCGCCCTTGTGGGGCACGCGCAACCTGATCGTCACGCCGCACTGCACGTCGGACGACCTGGAAGCCTATATCCCGAAGACGCTCGACCTGTTCTTCGAGAATCTCGACCGGCTGCTGTCGGGCAAAAAGCTGAAGAACGCGGTCGACCGGACGCTCTGGTACTAAGATTCAGGCCAGCCGCGCCAAAGCGTCGACGGCAACAGCGCCCGTCTCCGAGACGATCACGGGGTTGAGGTCGATCTCGCGCACCCGGCCGCGCTGTTCGTGGGCCAGATGGGCGAGGGCGACCAGAAGCGAAACCAGACCCTTGCGGTCATAGCGCTTGCCGGTGCGATAGCCGGTCAGGATTCCCTTGGGATCGATGCGTGCCAGCATCTCTTCCGCCAGGCGCGTATCCAACGGCGCCACCTCGACGGCGGGCGGGCCCATGGCTTCGGCGAAGATGCCGCCAAAGCCGACCACAACGGCCGGGCCGACATGGACGTCGCTCGTGACACCCACCAGCATCTCCAACCCGGGCTCGGCCATCGCTTGGACCAGGAACCCTTCGATGCCCGCCTCACGGCTCTTCATTTCGCGCGCCGCCTCGGCCACGGCCGCGCCGGAAAGCTTGAGCCGTACCAGGCCGCGCTCGGTCTTGTGCGCGACATCCGAGATAAGGCCTTTGAGCGCCACGGGACGGCCCAGCGCTTCCGCTGCTTTGGCGGCTTCCTCGGGCGTTTTGGCGATCCGGTGCGGGGCGGTCGGGATGCCGTAGTCGGCCATCAGTGCATAGGCCTCGGCCTCCGGCATTAGACCCGCGCTAAACCGGGCGAGACGTTCCGGCCCATGTTTCCGTGCCGGTTGCGCGGGCGGCCGCTTCTCCGCGATCTGCCCGTATTCGTGCAGGCCTTTCAGTGCGCGGATGGCGGTGGTGGGCGTGTCGAAGGCGATCACACCGCCCGCGCGCAAACCCGCATGGACTTCGCCCACGATTGGTCCGCCCTGCCAGCAGGCCACGAACGGCTTGGAGGCGCGCTTGGAGAAATCGGCTAGCGGCTTCGCCGCTTCGTGCATGCCGAGGAACGCCATTTCGCCGTAATAGACCGCGCCCACGTTGGGATCGGCGTCCAAGGCTTCGCAGCCGGCGATCATATCGTGCAGTTCGTGACCCGGCCCGGGGCGTCCGGCCAGGTCGACCGGATTGGCCGGGCGCGGCTGGCCGGCCTCTTCGGTCAGGCGCTTCTTGGTGGCATCCGTCAGCTTGGCCATCGGCAAGCCGGCATTGGACAACGCATCGCCCAATGCCACCGCATAACCGCCGGAGAGCGTCGCGGCGCCGACACCCGTGCCGGGCTTGAAACGCTTACCGGCCAGGAGCGCCGCGGTCGCGTGCAGATCGTCGATGTCGCTGGCCAGCACGACGCCATGGCGGCGGAAGGCGCTTTCCTGCACCGCGCGGTCGCCCGCGATGGCGCCCGTGTGGGACAGGGCTGCATCGGCGCCCGCTTCGGAGAAGCCGGGTTTCATGAGGATCACCGGTTTGCCGGCCGCGCGTGCCTGCTCGGCCAGCGCGAAGAAGCGGTCGTAATCGTTAAGGCCTTCGGCGTAGAGCGCGATGGCCTTGGTCTTGGGATCGCTGATGAAGAATTCCAGGTAGTCGCAGGTGTCGAGGTCGAAGTCGCCGCCGCCCGAAACCATGGCCGAGAAACCGACACCCGAAAGGCGCGCGCGATCGATCACGCCGGAGACGATGCCACCGCTCTGGGAGGCCAGCGCCACATCGCCCGCGCGCGGCAGGCCGCCGGGCAGGGTGCTGGAGCCGCACATCGAAAGCTGCGCGTGGGGCGCCACGACGCCGAGGCAAACCGGGCCGACCAGGCGCGGGCCGCCCGCCGCGATCTTGCGGCGGAACTCCGCCAGGCGCGCGTCCTTGTCCGGCGCGCCGCCGGGTACCATGTCGCCCACGACGATGATGAACTTCGCGCGTCCCGTCATGGCGTCGTAGAGCGCGGGAAGGCGCTCGGGCCCCACCAGGGCCACGACAACATCCACCGGCTTATCGATGGCGGCCGCTTCCGGATAGCAGCGCAGGCCCATAACGGTTTCGTATTTCGGATTGACCGGATAGACGCCGCCCGCGTAGCCGCCGTCGAGGCAGTAACGCAGCATCCGCCCGCCATAACGCGTCTGGTCTTCCGACACGCCGACGAAGGCGACGCCCTTGGGTGCGAACAATGCCGACAGATCGGCCTTCGGTTTGGCGCGGGACATCGTCAGGCCTTCGTCTTGGGCTTGCCCTTCAGTTCCGGCGGCGTCAGCCACTGGCAATCCAGCGGCGTCACCGTGATGCCGATGGCGCGCGCGGCCAGGAT
>CADEGL010000018.1:0-32154 GCA_902826885.1 uncultured Alphaproteobacteria bacterium
ACGCCCAACGCCGCTTCCGCCTCGGCGATCGGAACCGCCGCTTCCAGCGACATATCGATATCGTGCCGCAGGATCAGATGGCGCGCGTTCGGCTCCGCATCCGCGAAGCCGCGGACCGCATAGCCGTGACCGAGAAGTTCGCGCACCAAGGCCACGTAGGCGGCGGTCGAGAATTCGCTATGGCCGGCTTGGCTCATGCGACGATCGCCAGCAACCGTTCATAAAAAGATGTCACCGGCGGCCGTCGTTGACCGGTATGGAATAGAACCACAAGCGAGCCGCCGAACTTGCGGCAAGCGTCGATGACGCCGCGGCAGTCGGCCAAGGCCGCGTCCACGGTCAGGCTGCGGTACTTCCCGCCGAACAGGCCGAAATCCATGATCGACGTCGAGATTTGCTCCAACGGCAAAGTTTGCCGCCGGCGCAGGCTGTAGGAAGCGTGCCGGCGGCAAGTGCCCGAACGAAAACCCGTGACCTCCGGCCAGCCAAGAGTGAGGTCCAGCGTCATGCCGGCGTCGCTCCAGATATCCGGCGTGACGTCCGCGCTGTAGCGCAAGACATGCTGGCGGCCTTCGCGAACGGGGCGGCCCAAGACGGTCTCCAGCCCCTCGCGTTGCCGCCGCCATTCGCCCGCGTCATTCGCGGTGGCGAAGCAGGGATGATAGCCGACGATATGCCCCCGCGACGCCATTTCGTCCGAGAGTTGGCGGAGAAGGCGCGGCAGGCGGAGGACATAGGGGCTGTCCATGGAGTTCTCGCTTGGCCCCATGAAGTAGAAGCGACTCGGTACGCCATATTTTTCGGATGCGCCCATGATATCGCGCGCGGTGCCCCACGGCTCGCCCGATAAGTAACTGTCGCCGAGCCGCCGGATCGCCCGCATGGGGTCGAAACGCTTCACGACATCGCCGGCGGCGTTACGCAACGGCTCCCATGGCCGGTGATAGCCTTTCAGCATGTCCACGTCGTGGGTCAGCAGAAGCTCGTAGCGCGAAGCGGCCGGCGGATCGTCTTGTTCCAGAAGCGCCGCGGCCAGATCGTGCGCCGCTTGATCGGCCAGAGGCGGGGCCGCGCCATAACGCCGGGCCGCCAGCGAAGCCGCGTAGGGAAAGCGTCCGTAGCGGTCGAGCGCCGGCGCGCCGCGCTCCTCCAGCCGCGACAGCAGGAAGAAAATAAGCCCGAGCGCGTCATACGCCAGGGCACCGCCCTGCCTGCGGCGCCGTGCGTCGTCAGGAGGCAAGAATGGCGCGCGGCCTTTGCCGTCCTCAAGCGCCGCGAAAGCCGTGCGGTCTAGATGGATGCCCTCGCCGTCCACGCGGACGCCGCCGGGAAACAGGCCGGCCGGCACGGCGACCGCGCCGGCCGGTGCGTCGGGCCCATAATGTAAAATCCGATTCGCCTCGCTTGCGCGGACAAGCGGGTGACAGCGATCCAAGAAGGCGCAGGCATGCTCGATCTCGGGCCGAAACCGTTCCAACTCGGGCGCGAGGCTCAAGCGATAGGGAAGCGGTGCGCTCATCAACCCGTTCCGGCGATGCCGAAGCTGCGCACCCATGCGTCGTGCGTCAGAAGCTGGCGCAGCAGCTTGGTGTGCTTGGCGCGGCCTTCGAGATGCTCGTCGATACAGGCGGCCAGCGCACTCGCGTCGAGCACGCCGAAGGTCAAGGCGTCGAGGCGGCCGCGAATCTCCTTGAAGCGCGCCCTATGCGCCGGCTCGTCGCGGAAAAGACCCGTGACGTCGTGCCAAGAGCCGGTCGAATGGATGGTCGTCGGCGCGCGAAGCCGTCGCGCCACGCCGAGGCGGCGGAACGCGCCGCGCGCGAGCAGGGCGCCCGTTTCCAGCCACGGGTCCATGTCGGCCGCGAAATGCGTGTTGGCATTGGCCATTCGCGCCGTGTCCGGCGACAAACGCCGCAGGGCGTGCTTCACCATGCGGCCGCTGCAACGCCATGCCGGCGGCATGCGCACATAGACGTCGAACACTTCGTCATCGAAGGCCAGCATGCGCAGATTGCCCACCGCTCGCGTCGCCATCATGCCGGTAAAGGCATAATGCTTGGAGAGCGCGTGCAGGATGAAGGCGTCCCATGCGTTGTAGGGCTCGTTGGATTCGAGCCAGGGTGCCAGGGTTTCATGCAAGGCCTGCGCCTGGCTTTTCCACCAGGATTCGCGCCAGCCGGCCGCGGCGATGCGCCGGACCGTGGCTTGCGGCGGTCCTTGCCGAAGGCCGGCCAAGATATCGGTGCCGGTCGGTCGGGTGGGAATGGGGCGTAACGCGGGTAGGCGCGTGCGCGATCCGCCGATTTCAGCAAAGCGCGCCGGCAGGTAATAGCCGCGCAGGGTGAAGTCGAGGCCATGGCCCGTGTGGATGGTGCTGCAAGCCTCGCCCACGCGCGGAAGGAAAACGGACATCGCCGTCGATGCGGGATAGAGGCCGTTCGAGTCGATCACCGTCTGTTCCAGGATCGGCAGCGTGTCCGGCGGCGACGCGATCAACGTGTGATGCTGGGCACCGCAGAGCGCGGCGATGTCGCGCGCGATGGCCAGTTCCGGATTGTCGGCATAGCTGGCCGTGGTCCAGCATGTCATGGAGCCGCGCGGCGCGGCGGACAGAACCAGGCGGCTGTCGATGCCGCCCGAAAGAAGCAGTCCGCCTGCTGCCTGCCGCCGTGCGGCGTTGCGCAGCGCATCCGCCAGCAGGTCCGCGCCCTCGCGTTCGCTGAAGTCTGGTTTGCGCCAGACCAGCGGGCGGTACGGGCGTTCGCGCATGCCGGAGCCGTCGATCTCGACGATGGTGCCGGCGGGCACGGACTCGACGCCCGCAACCGAAGTGGCGCGACCGAAGGTGCGTTGCGTGGTGAAAAGCTGCGCCAGCGCCGAAGGGTTCGCCTTGCGGGGGACACGCCGGTCGCCTAGCAGCGTGAAGATCTGTCCCGCAAAGACCGTCTCGCCGCCGCTGCGCCAAAGATGGATAGGGAAGCTGGCGTGGCGATCGGTGATCAGGATCAGCCGGTGTGCCGCTCGTTCATAAAGAGCCAGAGCAAACAGTCCGTTTGCCCGCGCCAGACGGTCCAGCCGATTCTCGCGGGCCAGGCGCAAGGCCAGAATCGGCAGAGAGGCGGGTATCGCATCCCTTCCGCCCAATACGTCTTCCGGGTTGAAGATTTCGCCGATGGCCGCCGCGATCCAGCCGCCCTCCGCCGCCACGCCCACACCGCGATCATGATCGTGGGCCGCACAGCCGAGCGCGGCGCCGGTATCGGCGGCGCCGTGGCGCGCATAGCGCGCCGGCACGGTCGCAGCCAGCGGCGCCGGGTCCGCCGGCGCGCTCCTGTCGGCGCGATGAAGCCCGTAAAGCCCGATCATGACAGGTGGGCTGCGCGCTCCTGGGGCAAGGCCATGACATTGCCGCGCGGGCCGACAAAGACGCGATAGCCATAGGGTTCGAGCTGGGCCTTGGTGAGCTGCCAGATCTTGGTGCCGCCGCGCGAATACCAGCCGGCCAGCCGGATGCGCGGCCGCAGCTCGCGCAATGCCCGCGCGGCGCCGTCGATGGCCTCCACTTCGGCGCCGTTCAAGGTAAGGCTCAGCATGTCGAGGCGGCTGAGCCCGAACTCCTCGACCAGGCCGTCGACGCTGACGGTGCGGACACGTTCCTTCGCGGTGCCTTTGTGGACTTCCTCGATCAAGGTGTTGCCCTGGGCCACGCTGGTTTCGAGTTCCAGTTCGGTCGCCTCCTTCCATGCGGCGCGGTGAAGGGCCGTCACGTTGGCGATCTTGTTGTAGTTCAGGTTGCGCTGAAGCAGCGCGTGGCAAGCGCTGCTGGCTTCGATCGCGTAGATGTGACCGCCGCCGATTTCGGGAGCGATACGCAATTCGCCGAAGCCGAGGAACGCGCCGCAATCGACGAAGATTTCTCCGGGCTTCGGACGGAAAGCATCGGCGAGGACCGCGCGCACGGTTTCCGGCTGATCCGCAATGGCGTCCTTGTGCTGGCCGTGGAAACCGAACATCGCGTCCGCCGGATGGCCGGGTGGCTTCAGATCCGGCCTCATATGCGGAAAGATGTAGCGGTTGAGGCAGTCCTTCACGAGGCGGAAATGGGTTTCCGGAATGCCGGCGGGCAGATCGCCGCGCAACAACCGGAATACCTCGCGATTGTCTTTTTCGGTGGCGAAGCCGTGAAAGCGCGGCCCGTCCTTAAGCTCGATCCATGGCACGTTCCCGTCCTGGCCGTAACGCAACTGGGGCGCGAGCTTGGCGATCTCGGCCAGCATGCAGGCATAGCTGCGGCGCCAGCGCGCCCGGTAGCCGGGGACCAGCATTTTCAATTCGATGGGAAGCTTCATGCGCGTGCCGCGAGGGATGTGGAAACAGGATCGTGGAGGCGGCGTGGGTCGTAGCCGCGAAAATAGCCGATGCGTTGCCGGGCATCGGCAGGCAGACGGTCGAGAAAGCGTTCGAACGTCGCGATGTCGTCGGCGGCGACCAGGGTCGCGCCGAAGCCCTGTGCCACGTTGTCGTTCATCGGCCCCCCGCCGCTGAGCGGCGTATGGGCAAGGCCGAGCGCGTCGAGGTGCCGCGCCATGATCGAAAGATCGGTCAGCTCCTCGGTCCGGATCTCGAGCAGCTTCGACACGCGTTCTTCGTCGGCCAGTGCTTGGGCACGCAGATAGACTTCGCACCATGCCCACAAATACAGCTCGCCCGAGGACAAGGTGGCTGGGTCCAGGCGCAATTGGTTCGCGCTGGAATCCGGCCGGTTGTTGTCGAGATAGATGTTTTTTCCGCGATTGAGGAAGCTGCGCATGTTGCGGATGGGATCGCGCACCAGCCGGATCAATGTCGAGCCGGGAAGCGTTCGCGTGATGGGCCGGTGCAGACCCCGGATGAAGTATTTGCTGACATCGATATAGGTGTCAGCCTTGGCTCGGACGATGCGCCGCTCGATCCAGGCAAGCCGTTTCGCCGCCATGTGGTCGAGCGCCGCGTCATCGCCGGCGACGAACGCATCCAGGACCTTGCCGCGGCCGAGCAATTCGTGGGTTTCGACGAAGCGCCGGCGGAAGCGCCGCTCGTAGGAGTCCAGCGGCCGTGGGAGGATCGGGCGCACCTGCGGCTCCTCGAACAAGACCAGGGCACCTGGAACATGCCGGCGCAGCAGGGCGGACAGATAGCTCTGCCCGCTTCGGCCGGCGGTGGCGGTGAAGATGTAACGCGTCATCGCGTCATGGCCCGGCCAGAAGTCGCCGGAACGGCCCTGGATCGGGACGCATGCGCGCGGCTTCGTCGATGGCCTGACCCAGCGTGTCGCGCGCGATGCGCGGCATGTTGTCCGAATCCCAACGCGCGGTCACGACGTGGCAACGTTGCTGCAGCGCCGTGCGGATCACCGGAGAGAACGGTGCCAAGCCGAGATCGACGAACACAATGGGCCGGTCAGAACAGAGGGCGGTCCAGAAGGCCGTGCTGAGAGCGAAATCGAAAATGAAGACGTCGGAATCCGCCATCACCGTCTCGAAGCGCTCCGACGTGGTGGGCCCGGCATCGGCAAGGGGATGGCGGCGGCCACGGAAGATACCTTCGGGATGCGGCTTCAGAAGCATCTCGACGGGCAGCGAGGCAAGCATTTCCGCCATGCGGAGCTGCCAGTCCAAATAGACGGGGTCGCGCAGGACCGGAGGGATCAGTTGCCGGAAACCGTAAAGCGCGCCGGTGGCATAGACCACTTTGGGTCGTGGGCTGCCGGGCCGCGCGGCCAGGCCTGCGGCGCCGCGCAAATGCGGCTCGCCCGCGCCGTGAGCGATTTCCGGCAGGGGCAATCCCGGCACCGGCTGGGCGGCATCCTGCGCGCGGCAAAGCGCGGCGATGGCTTCGGTTGGGACCACGAAGCGCGTGCTGACCGAGGTTTCGCGCAGAGTGAGGGGATCGGGCGTGTCGATCATGCCGGTCGAACCGCCATGGTCGAAGCGCACCACTTCGCCGCCGCGCCGCATGACCTCGAGACCCAACGCCCGCGCGGGATAGTTGCCGCCGCTGCCCGACCATAGGCGCTTGGGGAGAGCCGGGGCGCGGCCGAGCGCGGCCATATCACGGGCTGCTTGGGCCACGTACTGATCGATCTTAGGCCGGACCAGGGCTGCGAGGCGGGCGCGCATCGGGCCGGTCAGGCCAGGCTCCGCGCACAGTGCGCTGGTCAGGGTCTCGGCAAGACTGTCCGGCACGTCCGCCGCGGGCGCGTCCTTGGTCCATGCCTCGAGCAACGAATCGCCATGAAGGAAAACCACGCGATATTCGCTTTGGGCCGCGGCTTCGCGCAGCATGGCGTTGTGGGTTACGGCCGTGATATCCGGCGCCAGAGTTGCGGCGGGCAGGCGCCACCAGGGCGTCCAGCTCGCGGTCCGCGCAAGGCGCCGGAGGAACATGGCGTTCGACGCACCACCGGGTTGCCCAAGTCGCTGGGGTGTCGACGGCGGTACATCGCTGTCTCCGCGCAGCCAATCCAATTCCGGTGGTCCGCCCGCGATGCGAAGCCCTGTCGCATGCTCGGCCTGAACCAGGAGGGCGGCTTCCAGAAGGGCGCTTGCCGAGCTGACGCAACGGCCGGCGGCCAGAAGTGCCGTGCGGCGATTGTCCTCGTGGGGCAGGGCGCCGATCGCTTCCAACAATGCGCGCTGGCGGCTGGCGACCGCGGCTTGCAAAGGCGCCATGGCCAGGGGCCAGGCCAGATCCTCGCGCCAGCGCGGCATGGCCGCGATGGCCGCCATGTCGAACGGGACCGCGCGCGGCGCGGTGGTGGCGCGAACCGTGCTTTCACGCACGGGGCAAGCCCTCATAAGGCGTTTGCTTCACCTGCGCGTTCATGGACAGGAGGAGGGGCTGCGCCGTGAAGAGCGCGCGCAATGCATCCAAGCCAAACAGCGGATCGCGCGGGGCCAGCGCGTCGTAAACACGACAAGCCAATGCGTAATCGTCTCGTGTATCCACGACTAGCCGCCAGTGACGCAGATCTGGCCGGTGGTCGAGATAAAGCGCGGGATAGCGTTCTGGCCGGCGCCACAAGAACGGCGTGACATGCTCGCGCTCATAGGGATCGGCCGCTTCCGCATCGGCCTCACGCAAGGCCTTCATGCTCGTTACTTGAGTGTCGAAACCCAAGGGATAGCCGGATTCCATATCGTTGGATGCGTACGCCACGCCGCTCGCGCGAAATGCGGCCAGGATGGCGCCGCTGACTTCCGGATCGAGAAACGGACAGTCGGAGGTCAGGCGCATCACGATCTCGGCGCCATGGGCTTCCGCCGCCATCACCGTGCGCTTCAGCACGTCTTGCTCCGAGCCTCGCGTCACCGGCGTATCCAAGCCGCGGCACAAGACCGCGACCGGTTCGTGCGCGTCACCTTCGGGAATCGCCACGATGACCTTGTCGATGCCGCGGATCGCGCGCGCGCGTTCAATCACGCGCGTCAGGATCGGTTTGCCGGCCAACGGCATCAGGATTTTGCCTGGCAGCCGGCTCGAGGTCATGCGTGCCTGGATGACAGCGACGGCGGTCACGGCTTGGGCGCCACCAAATCCCACGCGAGCGGCGTGCCGCGCGGAATCGCGCGTGCCGCCTTACGGCCCACCACTTCGGGCAGATGCTTGGGTGCGAGACCCAGGCCCGGGCGGATGGAGCGCACATTCTCGTTCGTGAGCACCTCGCCCGCGGCCACGTCGCGCACGACATAGAGCGACCGGCGGAACAGGGCATTGCCGCGTTCGCTTGGCGCGCGCGTATCGCGTCCGGTGCCGAGCGCGGTGAAGGCCGTGCGGCTTTCCTCGACCAGCGTGCGCATTTCCGCGGGTTCGAGCGAGAAAGCGCCGTCCGGCCCGCCGTCGGCACGGCGCAGGGTCAGGTGCTTCTCGATGGCCACGGCGCCCAAGGCCACGGCCGCCACTGCGCAGGCCGTTCCCATGGTGTGGTCGGACAGGCCGACCAGGACGTCGAAACGTTCGGTGAGCGTGCGCAGGCGTAGAAGATTGCTGTCCTCGGGCGGCGTCGGATAGCCGCTGACGCAGTGAAGCAGCACGATGCCGCCGTCGCCCGCGCCGCGCGCGGCGGCGACGGCCTCTTCGATCTCGGCCATGCCGGCCATGCCGCTCGAAATGACCAGGGGCTTGCCGGTCGCGGCCGCGCGCTGGATTAGCGGAATGTCCACGATCTCGAACGAGGCGATCTTGAAGGCGGGCGCATCCAGGCTTTCCAAAAGCTCGATGGCGGTGGGATCGAAGGGGCTTGAGAACAGGGTGATGCCGATCTTGCGTGCGTGTGCGAACAGGCGCGGGTGCCAGTCCCACGGCGTGTGCGCCTCGCGGTAGAGGTCGTGCAGCGTGCGCCCGTCCCACAGCCCGCCCTTGATGCGGAACTCGGGCCCGTCATGGTCGATGGTGATCGTGTCGGCCGTATAGGTCTGCATCTTGACGGCATCGGCCCCGGCCGCCTTGGCCGCGTCGATGATCGCCAGGGCGCGGTCGAACTGGCCCATATGGTTCGCGGACATCTCCGCGATCACATAGGGCGGATGGCCGGGTCCGATCATGCGGCCGGCGATGGAAACCGGTTGGATCATGACTGCCTCAATGGGGCCGGCTCACATACCAGGGCCCGTCCGGCGCGTAGCCCGCGCGGGTGAACAGCGCCCGCGACGTGTCATTGCCAGGCAAGATTTGGGCGAGGAGCGGCGCCTCGGGCACAAGCCGCCGTGCCAGCGCCAGTGCCGCGCGCCCGAGGCCGATGCCGTGCCGCGCCGCGTCGATGCCGATCGATACTTCCCACCCGGCGCCGTCGCGGCGGTCGAGGCGGATGGTGCCCGCAGGGTCGTCGCCATGAAGGACGATGTTGTAGAGGCAATCAGGGTGGATGCGTCGCGCGGCGAACCAGGCGCGATGTTCTTCCCGCGTCGGCACGCGGGCATCTCGCGCGAAGCGGCGGGTTTCCGGCTGCACCTGCCAACCGAACGTCACGGCTTCATCGTCCGCCGTCACCGGGCGCAGTCTGACGGGTGCGCCGTCCTTGGCGTGCTCCGGATCGATCCATGCGGCGATGCGCGCCGCGCCGCGCCCATCGCAGAGGGATGCGGCGACGGCGGCCATGGCCCGTTGCGCCGGGCGATCCTCGAGCAACGCGAGCGCCTGGTAGGCGGCATCCTTGCCGCCGGTTGCGATGCGGGTCGCGCCGGCTTTGGCCAAGGAGGCGGCGACCAGGCGCTGGTTGTCCGCGATCACGACCAGGATCGAAGGCAGACCCAGGCAACAGCGTTCCAGCGCGCTCACGCCGCCCGCGCCGATGGCGATGTCGGATGCGGCCAGAAGCGAGACCATGTCCGGCGCGTCCAGATGAAGCTGAAACCGATCGGGCATAGCGGAGATGCGGGCGGTCACGCGGGCCGCGTGGCGCGCGCCATGGCCCAGGACCACGTCGATATGGAGATCGTCAGGCAAGCTCATATTCGAAAGTGCCGCCAGCACGGAACCGGTCTCGTCGTCCGGGTCGGTGCCGCCGAAATTGATCAACATCCTGCGATGATCGCGTGGATGCGTCGTGCGCCGCGCGCGCATGATGGCGAACTCGGGCCGCAAGGGCGCGTAGGCCGGTCCGAGCAGAAGATCGGCATGCGCGGGCACATGGGCCGCATAGTCGCCCGCATTTCGGCCCGCCGTCGCATCCATCAGCGCATCGCAGTCGTGATCCCGGTCGGCCAAATCGTCGATCGCCAGGACGTGCCGCGCAAATTTCCGCGCCGCCGATTCATACGCGCGATCCAAGCCGTAGTGGTCCACAACCAGAAGATCACATCCTTCGGGCGCCGAGCGGCGCAACTCTTCCGCGTCGCGAAGGGCCGAGGGTTTCAAAGCCCGCGTTTCAAAGCCGCCAGCGATCAATTCGGGAACCACCGTCAGGCTTTCCTCACCGACCGCGAAGCGGCAGGTCCAGCCGTCGCGCTTGAGAGCGGCGGCCACGGACAGGCAGCGCCGCACATGGCCGCTGCCGATCGCGGCCGAGGCATCCGCGCGGAACAGCGCCAGTTTGGATCGCACCAATCGGCTTTCTCAGGGCTTGGCCGCAGGCAGCATGCCGCAACGCTCCAGCGACGCCACGATCTTATCGGCCATGATCGCGTTGCCGCGGCCCAATAGATGCGATGTGTCCTCATAGACCCTTTCCGTCACGCCGGTGAAGGCGCCGGTCAAATCCACGAAGCATGTCATCTTGTGGTCGGGGAATTTCTCACCCATTCCGTCGAGCATGGCGCCGGCCTTCGCGAAATAGGCCAGGCGCGCGTCGATCTCGCGCTTGCTCATGCTCTTGTACATGCGCGCTTCCGTCCCGGCCGCCAGCGGCTTGTCGGGCGAGGCCATCATGGGCGGCATGACGAAGAGAACGGGGATGCGAAACTCTTCCGCCGTGGCCGCCATCAACCGGGCACCGGTGTGATAGGTCTCGACCGCCGCATCGATATACGAATCGTCCGTGGGGTCTTCGGCAACCGAGGCCTCGCCGATCTTGGTTTCGCGCCCCGTCAGGTGGCGGAACAGATTGCCCGCTTTTTCCGATCCCTTCTCAATCACATAGCTGATGGCCAGTTCGTCCAAGAAATAGCGAACCTGGCTGACCAGGCTGCCGATGAAATCGGACAGCGAGCCGAGGACCGTGTAGCTGCCGTTCAAGCGCTCTTGGTAGTCGCGATGCTTGTCTAAACGGAAGGAGGTGAAGACGCGGCCTTGCTGATCGTAGATCTGTTTGGCGCGGCGGAAATCCACGGCGCCGCCATAGGAGATGATCAGGTCCGGCTCGTACGCCAAGAGGTCGGTGATCAGGTAAAGGTATTCCTGCGCCGAGCCATATGCGCCGACGCCCGCGTTGATCACCTCGAGCTTGTCGCGCCCCGGCGGCAGAGCGCCCTTGAGGCGCGCATCGAGCGCGTAAAACACCTTTGAAGGCAGGTTATCGAGCGGCGTTTCCGCACCGTCACCCTCGACCGTCGAGCCGCCGGTGACGATGACGCGATAGACGTTCGCGGGTTTTGGCTTCTCGTAGAAATACTCCAGCGATCCCGCGGCGGCGAAGCCCTGCTTGTTGGTCATGCGCCAGCCCACCAGGTCCCACACCTCGTTGGGCTGTTTCAGCATCGAGGTGTTGGGGCGCAGGCGCCAGCCCAGGATCGGATCGGCGATATGCCAGTGGGCCGAGGCCCACAGCGCGTCCTTGGTGCCGATATAGTCGATGCCAGGCACCTTGCGGGCGGGATTGTCGAACAGAATCGGCGAGAGCGTGTACCGGGTCAGCAGGAACTTATCGAGGAACTGCGCCGACTGGACGCCGCGCGTGCCGTACCAGATGAAGACGATGCCCAGGCTGACGATCTCAGCCGCGAGAACAATCGCGAGCAGGCGCAGAAGGATACGCCGCCAGTTGCGCGGTTTCCGTTTCGAACGCCAGTTCTGGAACATGGCTTCGAAGCGGTTGTTTTCCAGTTCGGGACGATGGTCGCTCATGTGCGGCTCAGAACTCGAAGTAGATGAACGCGGCGGAGGAGCCGGTGCTGATGGTGATGGCCAGGGCCCACATGGCGGCGATGGCGGGCCAGACCACGGGCTTGGGCAAGCGCCGCGCCGCTGCCTTCACCAGGCGGTTGTCGTCGTAGCGGCACAGGGCGATGAAGGCGGCGAAGAGGAAGAGCGGATAGGCCTGGGCAGCCGCGAAGCTGTTGACGTCACCCCAACTCTGAACGAACGGCGCGGCCAGCACCTTGGTGGCCGTGGAAAAGTCGGGCGAGCGAAAGAAGACCCAGGCCAAGGTGACGAAGTGAAAGGTCAGCAGCAGCCCGAGCCAGCCCGGCAGGCGGAAACCCGGTGCTACGCGGCGAATCGCATGGCCCACGGCCACGCCCGCGCCGTGCAACGCGCCCCAAACCACAAAGGTCCAATTGGCGCCGTGCCATAGACCGCCCAGCACCATGGTCACCAGGATGGCGCCGATCTGGCGCGGGAAGCCGCGCCGATTGCCGCCGAGGGGGATATAGAGATAGTCGCGCAGCCAATGAGACAGGGTGATATGCCAGCGGTGCCAGAAATCGACAATTGAGCGCGCGAGATAAGGCCGCGAGAAGTTGTTGGGCAGATAGACGCCGAGCAACAGGGCCGAGCCGATGGCCATGTCGGTGTAACCGCTGAAGTCGCAGTAGATTTGCAGCGAAAATCCGTACATGGCGAACAGATTCTCGAGCCCGGTATGCGCCGTCGGATCGGCGAAGATCGGCGAGATCGCATGCGAGATCGGGTCGGCGAAGACCAGCTTCTTGACCAGGCCGACGGAGAAGATGGCCAGCGCCGGCAGGATGCGGCGGCGCGCGAAGCTTCGAAGACGGTCGAGCTGAGGAATCAGCTCGTGCGGGCGCAAGATCGGACCCGCGATCAGATGCGGGAAGAAGATCACATAGGCCGCCAGCATTTGCACCCGTTCCTCGATGCGAAAGCGGCGCGCGAATACGTCCACCACATAGGCGATCAGGGTGAAGGTGACGAAGGAGATGCCGAGCGGTAGTGGCAGGTTCAGAATCTTGATCGATGTGTCGGTTTCGCCGATCGAGAGGCGATAGAGGAAATCCGTGTACTTGAAGAAGATGAGGGGCAGGAGCAACGCGACGACGGTCGCGATCATGCGCCGCTTGCGGCCGGCTTCGTTCTGCGCCCGGTCCATCCATAGTGCGCCGCCATAGGCCATCAGCATCAGAAGATGCGGCACGGGCGTGTAGATCGGCTCCCAGTAGCTATAGAAGATCGTGCCGCCCACGATGACGACAAGCAGCCGAAACCGTTGCGGGACCAGGAAATGGACCAGCAGGTAGACGGCGAAGAAGCCGAAATAGACGGGTGAGCTGAACAGCACGTCGGTTTATGGGACGAAGCGGTTTCCGCTTCGGATCACGGATCTTTCAGGGCCGGATAGAGCGTGTCGGCCATGAGCTTGTGACCATGGGCGTTCGGATGCGGATCGCCCGGCATGGCCCAGATGCCGGTGGGGTCTTCGTGCTCGAAGGGCGGGTAGAGGTCGATGAAGGTGAAGCCGCGTTCGGCCGCGACCTGCGCCATCCGCTCGTGAATGTAGAGGAATGGGTAGTTGGTCAGCTGGTGTATGTCGGGCGTGATGGCCAGATAGACGCGGATGTGATGCGCGCCGGCATAGGCCTTGATGCGATCAAGGCCGGCCAGCATCTGCTTGTAACCCGGAGCGTTGGGATCGTAGACGGCGCGGTAGTGCGATTCCAGGTTGCCCATGCCGGTTTGGCCGAACAGGCGGTTGGCCGCGATCCATAAGGTCACGGCCAACTGGCTGTGACGCAAAATCCAGCTTCCGCCGCCTGCTGGCAGGATTTCGGCATCGTTGATGAAATAGTTGATGACGATGTCGGTCGGCTCCAGCTGGGTCAGCCGCTTCAGGAATAGCTCGCTATAGCGGGTGGTGTTGTAATTGCCGATGCCGGCGTTCAGCACCTGGACGTTCATGCCGTCCTTGCGGAATTTCTCCTCGATCAGAGCGGTCATGGTCTGGTCTTCGGGCACGCCCCATCCGAGCGTGATGGAACTGCCGAGGAACAGGATGCGGCGTTCGCCCGGCGCCAGAGGCTGCACCGGTCCGCCGCGCAGTCCGTATTCATTGGTGCGGATGTCGACATTCTGGAGATGGGCGCTCGCGTTCGGCCGGTGTTCGTGGCCCATGAGCGGATCGTCGCTCTGCCGCTTGAGCGTGTTGGCGTATTTCCACATCTCGATGTCGTAGTTCGTACCCGCGGAATTCTTCACGCGCAGGATCAATTCCGCGGCCGCCAGCGAGACGACCAGTGAAATGATCACGGCGATCACGGAGAACAGGATGGTGCGGCCTTTGGTCATCGGCGTCCCTTGTCGGTCCTGTTGTCGAGCCCCAGCGCGGCGGCGAGCGCGCGTACCACGCGCTCCACATCGTCACCGGTCATTTGGGCGGAAAGCGGCAGGCTGAGGGCCTCGGCATAGTAGCGCTCGGCGCCGGGCAGGCTCATGGCGCCGTAGCGGCCGCGATAATAAGGCTGGCGGTGCAGGGGAAGATAGTGGACCTGGCTACCGACGCCGTCCTTCGCCATGGCGCGCATGCAAGCGCCGCGATCGACGCCCGCGCGGGCGAAATCAATTAACGCCACATAAAGATGCCAGCCAGGCGTGTCATGCGGTGTGCGCGACAAGGGCCGGATCACCGGCACATAGGCGGCCAGGGCGCGGTCGTAGAGCGCCACCAGCTCGCGCCGCCGGGCGGCGAACCGGTCGAGCTTCTTGAGCTGGCTCAGGCCCAGCGCGGCGTGGATGTCGGTCAGCCGGTAGTTGAAGCCCGGCTCCGGCATTTCGTAATACCAGGGGTTCGCGCTGCCGTCGGGCCCGAAAGCCTGGTCCTTGTCTTCGAACAAGGATGGCTCGCGCACCATGCCGTGGTTGCGCTCGCGGCGCAGGCGCGCGGCCAGCGTGCCGTCGTTGGTCGTGACCATGCCGCCTTCGCCGCTGGCGATGATCTTGACCGGATGGAACGAGAAGATGGCCATGTCGGAATGGCGGCAGGAGCCGACCGGCGCTTCCGGCCCGTCCGCGTCCCGATAGGCGCCGCCCAGCGCATGGCAGGCGTCTTCCACGATCGCCAGGCCGCGCTTGCGCGCCCGCTTGGAGATCGCCGCCATGTCCGCGGTCTGGCCGTTCATGTGGACGGGGTAGACCGCCTTGGCCGCGCTGCCGGCGCGGGCAAGCGCGTCTTCCATCGACGCGTCGGTCATCAGCGCGGTCGACGGATCGACATCGGCGAACGTCACCTCCGCGCCCACATAGCGCGCACAGTTGGCGGTGGCGAGAAACGTGATGGCGGGAACGATGGTGCGGTCGCCCGCTTTGAGGCCGAGCGCCAAGGCAGTCATATGCAAGGCTGCCGTGCCGTTAGCGCAGGAGATGGCGTGCCGCGCGCCGACGCGCGCGGCGAAGGCCTCCTCGAAGGCCGTGACCGACGGGCCCGTGGTCAGGAAATCGCCGCGCAGCGCCTCGGCGACGGCGGCCACGTCGTCGTCCTCGATCAGTTGTTTGCCGTAAGGCAGGAACGGTGCCGTGGCCACGGTCAGAGTTCCGTCAGGACCTTCTGGAAGGTGGCTTCATCGAGCCATTCCGCGTTCGCGTCGCTCGTGTAGCGGAATCCCTCGGGCAGGGATTCGATGCCGGCGTCCTGGTAGCGCTCGCGGTTCCAGAAGGCGAACTGGGGCTCGACCACGAACCGGTCCTTAAGCGCGAAGGTGGTGCGGGCGTCGTCCTCGGTCAGAAGCGCCTCGTGCAGCTTCTCGCCCGGACGGATACCGATGACCTCTTGCTCGAGTGACGGCGCCATCAGCTTCGCCAGATCGACGATCTTCATACTGGGCAGTTTGGGCACGAAGATCTCGCCGCCATGCATCATGGCCAAGCTGGCCAGGACGAAATCCACACCTTGCTGCAACGTGACCCAGAACCGCGTCATGCGCGCGTCGGTGACGGGCAGGCTCTTCACGCCTTCCGCGATCAGCTTGCGGTAGAGCGGCACGACGCTGCCGCGCGAGCCCACGACGTTGCCGTAGCGCACGACCGAAAAGCGGGTGGGCAGGGAGCCCGCCAAGTTGTTGGCGGCCACGAAGATCTTGTCGGCCGCCAGTTTGCTGGCGCCGTAGAGATTGACCGGGTTGACCGCTTTGTCGGTGGAGAGCGCCACCACGCGCTTCACGCCGCAGCGCAAGGCCGCGCCCACCACGTTCTCGGCGCCATGCACATTGGTGCGGATACATTCGAATGGGTTGTACTCGGCGGCCGGTACATGCTTCAGCGCGGCGGCATGCACGACAAAGTCGATCTCGCGCATGGCCATTTCCAGCCGGTCCTTGTCCCGTACGTCACCGATGAAGAAGCGCAGGTTCGGGTGGTCCGTGGCCCGGAAGGTCTGAGCCATGTCGTAGTGTTTCTGCTCGTCGCGCGAGAAGACGATGATGCGTTTGGGCTTGTGACGAGCCAGAAGGGTGGCCACCAGCTTTTGCCCGAACGAGCCGGTTCCGCCGGTGACCAGGATCGAGGCGCCGTCGAGAAGCGGCGCCGGATGGGCGAAGGATCTCAGCATGGATGACCTTTCAAAGCCCGCCTGCCGCTGTGCGCGGCGCGGGACTGCCGTGGGTTTGTTTCGCGTGAGCCTGGGCATACCAGCCTCCGCGCTGAATCAGCTGATCGTGCGTGCCCCAATCCTCGACCCGTCCTTCGCGCAGGACGATGATGCGGTCTGCGCGTGCGATCGTGGAAAGACGGTGGGCGATGACGATGATCGTCTTATCGGTGGCCTCGCGGATATGGAACATCGCCGTGCGGAAATTCTCTTCCGCCTCGGCGTCCAGATTGCTGGTGGGTTCGTCCAGGATCAAGACGGGTGCATTGCGCACGAGCGCACGCGCCAGATCCAACCGATGACGCTGCCCGCCGGACAGGCGAATGCCGTCTTCGCCTACGTAAGTGTCGTACCCCTCGGGCAGCGCCGTGATGAAATCATGCGCGCCCGCCAGATTCGCGGCCGCCTCGATCTCCGTGTCCGTGGCCCCCGGTTTGCCGTAGCCGATATGCTCGCGCACCGTGACATCGAAGATCTGCGCGCGCTGAGGCGCATAGCTGATGCCCTGGCGCAGGCTCGGGCGCTCGAATGCCTCGATCGGCACGCCGTCGAACGTCAATTTGCCAGAGTCGGATTCGCGTAGGCGCAGAAGCATGTCGACCAGCGTGGATTTCCCCGCGCCGGACGGGCCGACCAGAGCCACCAGACGGTGCGCCGGGATCTCGGCATCGACGCCGTTCAACGCCGGTGCCGAGCCCGCCGGGTAGCGGAAGACCACGTTTTCGAAGCGGATGCCTTGCTCCAGGTGCTCCAGCATGCGGCCTCCGCCGCGGGTCTCGCGCGCATCGCCCATGGCCTGCAACCGTTGTTCGAGCGCGCTCAGATGAGGCAGCGAGCCGATCATGCTCTGATACTGCCGCAGCGCTTCCTTCACGGTCGGCAGTAGGCGGATCGCCACCACCAGAAGAACGCCAAACTCACCCAAGGTCACGCCCAGCATCGTGTAGCCGACATAGACCATCACCAGCATGATCCCGATCGCGATAGGCTCGTAGAGGACGTCGCCGCGCGCGAGAAGAACGCGGGTCCGGATCATGCTGTCGCACTGGCTTTCGGAAAGCTTGCGCTCCAGCGCCATTTCCGCCTGTTCGGTGCCGGCCAGCCGGATCAGGCGCGGCGAATCCAGCCGCTGCACCAAGAAGGTCGAAAGGCTGCGATTGTCCCTCATCAACTGTGCACCGCTTTGCACGGTTTTGCGGAAGACGCCGGCGAGAAAGACGCCCGAAATGGCCATGATGAGAAGGGCCAAGACAACGGCGGGGCCCGAGACGATCATCAGAAGAGCAAACAGGACGCAGACCACGACCACATAGCAAGCGATCTGCGGCGGGCTGAACATCGCGTCGATCGCGTATTTGAGCTCGGTGGTCAGCGAGTTGACCATGGCGCCCACGGTTTCGGCGTCTTGATAGTTCGCGTCGGCGTGCAGATATCGCTGAAAGCCGTCGTTGCGCACGTCGCGGCCGATCTGCTCGCGCCGGGTGATCATGTAGCTTTGCCGGATATAGAAGACGACCTGGCGCATCAGAAAGGCGAAGAACATCAGGGCCAGCAGCGAGGCGAACCCCAGGGGGACGCCGAGTGCATCGTAGATCTGGACCAGATAGGTCCAAAGCCGGCTGCTCGAAGCCAGGCGCGTGACGTCACCGCCAGCTTCCATGTACTGGAAGACCGGCAGAAACATGCCGATGCCGATGCCTTCGAAAACCGTACTCAGACCCTGCAGCCCGATGATGCCGAGCCAAACGGGGCCGCTGAGACCCATCCGGCGGGAAATTCGGAAGTATTCGCGAATCGTCACGGCTTGTGGTCCCGCTCGGCGGCGGCCAGATCATGCGGGCGGCCGATGTCCCGCCAATATTCGTGGATCGGGAACAGTCCGATGGAAAGGCCGAGCGTGCGGCCCTCATTGAGAAGCTCCGGCATATCCATCGGCCGGTCCGCGGGCACCAGGGCCGCGAACTCGGGGCTTAGGAGATAGATGCCGCCGGCCACGAAATGGCCGATGCGGGGCTTCTCGTCGATGCGCTCGAACAGGCCTTCGGGTGTGTGCCGGATGACGCCGAACGGAATATCGACTTCGTGCCGCGCGACGCCGATGGTGGCGTCGTAACCGTGGCGCGTGTGGAAGGCGGCCATGGCATTGAAATCGACGCCGCTGATCACGTCGCCGTTCACGACCAGGACGGCGCCACGCAAAGGGCGGGGAAGTTGGCCCAGGGCGCCGATCGTGCCCCGCTGCTCGCCTTCGTGGACAGTCTTGACCCGCGCGCGGGCGGCGCGCGCGCCGACGAAAGCATCGATCTGGTCGGCCAGATAGTGGACCGATACGAAGATCTCGGGCACGCCCGCGTCTTCCAGCGCCGTCAGCACATGTTCCAGGATCGGCTTGTCGCCGACGTTCAGAAGCGGTTTGGGCGTGTCCTTGGTGCGTTCGCCCAGCCGCGTGCCGCGTCCACCGGCCATCACCAAGGCGGTTTCCACCGCCGCACTGGACGGAACGCCGGCTACCAGCACCTCGCGTACGCGTCCGTCCGCATCGACCACGGGCAGGAACGCTTTGTAACCGCCGATCTTGCGCAGCTTTTCCTGATTGGCGGCCTCTTCTCCGATCCGCCCCACGAGAGGGTCGCGGTGCAGGCACTGGCTGACCGGCGCGTCCAGTGTGCCGCCGGCCAGCATCGCGCGGCGGATGTCGCCGTCGGTGAGGGTGCCCAGAAGCTTTCCGTCGGGACCGATGATCAGTTGGAACAGATGGTCGGTCGCGTTCAAGCGCGCTAGCGCGTCGCGCGTGGTCGCGGCGGCGCGGCAGAGATAAGGCGCGATATCAACCAGGCGTGTCATGGCTTATTCGATCACCGTGCCCGTCAGGCCGCATGCGTCGGCCGCTTGGGCCATCTTCCAGTCGTCTTCATCGTCGATGTCGAGCGCGGCCACGTCGTTCATCACCAGCGGCAAGGTCCGCGCCGGAAACAGCGAGCCCGTCCGCCGCAGCGCCTCTGTCCGCACCAGGTAAAGCGCGCCGTTCGGCGTGAGCAAGACGTGTGGCTCGCTCTCGTCGGATAAAGGCGCGGCATAACCGTCCCGGCCGAGCGAGAAGAGGTGACGCGGCGCGCGGTCGATGCGCGCCATGGCGACGACGGCCTCCGCATCCGGGCGAGCGTCGAGTTTCGCCAACGCCTTGGCGATGCAGGCGCCATCGCGAAAGGGCGAAGTGACCTGCAGAACCATGACGGATGCCGGGTCCTGTCCCCGCGATTCCTTGAACCAGTCGACGGCGTGCAGAACGACGGGCGCGGTAGCCGCTTCATCATGGGACAATGTCGCGGGGCGTAAGAATGGCACCAGCCAGCCCAGAGCGGCGCCCGCCGCGGCGATCTCTTCGTCGTCGGTCGAAAGAACGCAGGTTGCTTGCGCGCCCGATCCCCGCAAGGCGTCGGCGGTGCGCGCCAGCAGGCTACGGCGGCCCAGGGTGCGCAGGTTCTTGCCCGGCAGGCGCTTCGATCCACCGCGTGCCGGCACGACGACGAGAAGCCCGCTCACGTCAGTCTCGCCCGCGCGTTTTTGGCCCAATTCCCGAAACCCAACCGGAATGCGCGAAAGGCCGAAACATGTGTCGGGTCCGCGCGGAACGGGTCCATGTGCTCGGCCTTGGTCAGGTTCGAGGGATCGTCGAAATCATGCTTGACCGTATAAGCGATCACCCGATTCGTACCCGTGATCTGTATCGAGCCGCTCCACGCACTCTCGCCGGGCGCCAGCAGCGCCTCCAGCGCCAGACGTTTCGCCGACTGGGCCGGGACGCGCGTGCGCGGCAGTGATCTGCCGTCGCTCGTGCGCAGCTCGGTCAGGATGGGCATCTTGTAAGGGTTGACGAAAATGACGCTTTCTCCGAGCCCTTTGACCCGATCGATCCGGACGACAGGATAACCGTCCAGGTAATGGCCGAACTCGGCGATCTGGGCGATCACGCGCGGCTCGCCGAACTTGTACTGCACGCAGGTGAAGAAAGACTTCCGGCCGGGCGCGAAATACGCGGCATACTGCGCTGGTACTTCGGTGCCAACGAAATCGGGCGTGTGGTCATGCGTCTCGGCGGCAAATTCGAGATACCCTCCGTCTACATCCCAGTCCGGCGTGGGCGGCCAGACGAATGTGCCCGGCGCGGCGCCGGCCAGATGCCCATTTTCAAAATGCAGATCGTCGATCCGTTCGTGCGCCAAGCGTTCCTGACGCCAGACCCGCCAGCTTAACGCGATACGGCCGCTGCCGCGCCGCAGGGTCGCGCCGAGAGCGTCCATGGGCACCGTCAGCGCGCAGCCGTAGCCGCCGGGCAGCCAACAGATTTTCGGCGGCAAGTACGCTTTCACAGATGATCCAGGGCGATCCGGTCGAGCGTCGGCGATGCGGTCATGACGTGAACCTTGCCGCGACCGCGGCCGCGATAGCGATAGGTAAGGGGCTGTCCGGGTTTGGCGTGCTTGGCCGAGGGTTCGATCACGCGCGCGCCGAAAGGCGGAACTTCGATACGCATCGGGGCGGTCGTCTCCTCGGCGAAGTCGAATTCGAGAAACAGCGGGCGCGCAGCCACGTTTACCGCGGTGAACAGGATGCGCGTCTCGCCCGGAGCGTGGATCGCGGTCAGCCAGGCCCGGGGGTCTGGAGCCGCGCCCTGTATGTGCAACGTCGTGTTGCTGCGGGCGGCCTCCACCTCGAAATGCGGGCGGGTCGTTCCACGCACGCCGGGCGAAAGGCCCCAGCGGGATATCTCGACGCTGCCGACCGACAGCGCCTCGCCGGACGGCGCCCCCGAGAACGTGATGGCTTTGCTTTCGCCGCAACCGACGTCATGGCGCTCGCGCCCGCTCACGCGGCCTTCGCCGTCGCGAACGGTCAGCACGAACCGGTGGGGCGGCACGCCGACTTTCTTGCCGAGCACCATCGGCTGGTTGACCAGCCACAGACGCTCCACGATGCCGCGCCCGGACAAGAGCGGAATGGTGTTGGTGAGCCGGAACGGGATTTGCGGCGCGATGCGGTCGAGGACGTCGTATATGCGCCGCTTCAGCGGGCGCCGCTCCTGGCGCGCGACGTGGTGGCCAGCCGCCGATGTCCGGTCCTTTGGCGCGTTCACGAAAAGATATTCCACGTCCAGAAGGCACGCCGTGCAGCGGCTTCCCGCGTGGGTTTCCTCGAGAAACCGCTCGAAGTTCGAACCCGAGGCGGCCTTCTCCAAGTTGCCGCGCGTCAAGTTGAAGCAACCGCAGACGATCTCTTGCCTGTTGTCTTCCGGCATGGTCCGCGCCGTCAGTCCACCTTGTGCCGCAACTCCCATCCGTTGGCGCCCTTGCGCCATAGATGGGGTGAGCGGAAACGGTCGGCGGTTTCGAAGAACTCGGTTTCGTCCATATCGAGATAGGCCAGAAACTCCTTGAGGAATTTGCGCGGCACCTCGCCGTCATAGCGGCGCACCAACGCCACGCCTTCCTCGCGGGTGATGTGGTGGTTGCGGATTTCCTGACTGGCGTCGTAGGTCGAGCGGCCCAAGCCGAACTTTATGAATGTCGTCCAGTAGTGATAGCCGTCGGTCTTGTCGTCGATGGAGTTGTACTTGGAATAGGTGCCTTCGGTGCGCTCGGTGTTGGCCTGAAAGCCCGCGTGCTCGACGGAATAGTAGTAACACTCCTGCGGAGTCCATTTGAGGTAGTAACCCAGGTAATGCACCTGGATTTCCGCCTTCGCCAATTCCTCCGCATCGGCCGGCATATAGGGTTCCATGCGGCCGACTTCGATGCCGTGGGCCGGCAGTTCCTGCAGCGGAACGCCGCCGAAATACATCTGGGCGTTTGCCGCGCGGATGCGGGCGTAATAGGACGCGTCGCGCTGCGCCTGCTTGTTCTCCGTGATCGGGTTCCCGTACTCCGCTTCGTTCTCGCCGTAGAACACGAGCGGGATATTCATGCGCAAGGCCATCTTGGGCGCATAGTTCTTCTGGCCAAGGATGAAAGGTTGAAACGGGTGCAGCAGGTTCTTGTAAGCCAAGGCCGTCAACTTGCGATGCACCTGGCCGTCGGGATGGAACAGGAAATTGTCGAACCCGGCCTTGTGCACCCAGCCTTGGAAATTGTGCCAGCCCACGTCGGTGTACAAATGCGGCGCCCACGTCACCGTCAGCGGATGCATGCCGTACTTCGCCTTCAGGACGTGCGAGGCATAGACGGAATCCTTGCCGCCCGAGCCCGGCACCAGACAGTCGTAGGAGCCGTTGCGCGAACGGTAGCGATCGCAGACTTCCTGCAACTCGCGTTCGCGCGCCTCCCAATCGACAAGCGTGTCCTTCATGCGCGCGTAGAGGCACGCATCGCAAATGCCCTCTTCATTGAGCGCCAAAGTCGTCTTCTTGGAATTGGCATGATGCTCAAACTCCACGGCCGACGCCGGCCGCTGGTTCGACATGACGCAGCTCTTGCAGAACCTCACGTTTCCCGGCAGCCCGTACTTGATCTCCAGCGGGCCTTCCTTCGGGTCCATCAGGTACGTCTTGCCGTCCTTCTCGATCGTATCGGCCATTATTCTCTCGTCAGGGCGTGAAGCGGACAAAGCGCTCGATCAGGTTTAGGCCAACCGGACCGCTTTTCTCGGGATGGAACTGGAAACCGACGACGTTGCCGCGCCGAAATGCGACGGGCACATCCGCGCCGTTGACCGCGATGGTGGCGGCCACGTCCGCGCCGTCGGCGACGAACGGCGCATAGGAATGCACGAAGTACACCATGGCGCCGTCGGGCGTGCCGTCGAAGAAGGCGCCGCGCGTTCGAAGCGCGCGCCAGCCGACATTGGGAATTCGGACCGCGTCGGGTCCGCCGTTGCCCTCCGGCAAGCGGCGCACGGCTCCCGCTATGAGGCCGAGGCCGTCGTGCCGTCCGAACTCCTCGCCCGCGTCCAGCATGACCTGAGCGCCGACGCAGATGCCCAACATGGGCACGCCGCGCGCTGCCGCGCGCTTCAACGGCTCGATCAGGCCACGCGATCGCAGTCCTTCCATGCAGTCGCCGAACGCACCCACGCCGGGAAGAACGATGCGTTCGGCGCGCTCGGCCGCATCCGCATCCGCGGTGATTTCGTAAGGCACATCCAGATGGCGCAGCGCCTGGCCCGTGCTGAACAGGTTGCCCCGTCCGTAATCGATGACCGTGATCACGTCCGCACCGCGACGCCTTGATCCGCCAGGTAAGACTTCAATGCGGGAACCGGAGCGGTGCCGTAATGAAAGATGCTGGCACAGGCGACCGCGTCGATCGTGCCTGTCGCGACCAGCGACCGGACATGCTCGGGCGTTCCGGCGCCGCCGCAGGCGATCACCGGGATGCGCACCCGCTCGTGAACCGCGCCGATCAGCGCGGAATCGAAGCCGCTCTTGGTGCCTTCCTGATCGACCGATGTGACCAGGATCTCTCCCGCGCCCAGCCGTTCCGCTTCCACCACCCAGTCCAGGACATCGATCCCGGTGGTCTCGCGGCCGTTATCGGTCAAGGCTTCCCATTTTCCGGGCGCGCGCCGTTTGGCCTCGACCGAAAGGACGATGCATTGCGAGCCCAGCGCCTCGGCCGCTTCCTTGAGGAAGGCGGGCCGCGCGATGGCCGCGGTGTTGATGGCCACCTTGTCGGCGCCGCTGCGCAGCGCCGCGACGATATCGTCCAACGAACGGATGCCGCCGCCGACGGTCAATGGCACGAACACGTCACGCGCGGCTTCCTCGACCACCGCAAGGATGTTGTTGCGGCCGTAGAGCGAGGCCACGATGTCCATGTAGACAATCTCGTCCACGCCCTGTTCGTAATAACGCCGCGCCAGTTCGCCGGGCTTGCCCACGACGCGCAGCCCTTCCAGGTGAACGCCTTTCACGACGTTGGGACCTTTGATGTCCAGGCGCGCGATGATACGGACCGGCGGCTTCATGCGGCGGCATTCTTGGCTTCGGTCAAGCTGTCGATCAGAGACCGATACGCGCTGTCGATGGCAACGTCCTCGATCTCGGCCGGCCGGAGGAAATTGTAGCCGCGCAGGTCGAAGGAGGTGGCGACGACAGCCTCCAGGAACCGCTGGCCGTCGGCCTTCGCTTTCTCGACGTCGATTCCGCCATCCAAAAGCCGGGACAATGTCGGCTTCAGTTCGGACAAATGCTCGATGACGGAGACGTGGGGTATGGCGTTGTAGAGATTGTGCCGGCCGAACGCGATGACAGGCTTGCCCATCACGGCCGCCTCGAAACCGGCCGTGCCCGTGATCGTGAGCGTCACGTCGGCGGCACGCACGACATCGAGGCCAAGCTCCAACATGTCCATCATCACGACGTTCTTGAAGCCCATGATCTGGTCGTAAAAGTCGACCGGACGGCGGCCGAGCGACCAGAACGTCTCCTTGACCACGAGCAATACGCCTGCCGGCAAATCCCGTGCGATCGCCGCGATGGTCTCGAGCTGGAAGAAATACTCGGGCGAAAGAGCCTGCAGCGACTGCTCGGGCTCGGTCTGCAAGGGATAGAATACGAATCGTTTGCCGGAGAGATCGGACAGCTTCGCAAGGCCGGTCAGCCGCCTGGCGTCGCGCCACTTGCGGACCGCGTAGCCAAGCTCCTCGGTGAGATAATACCCTTTCCGCTTCTCGTACCGGCGCAGATGCCAATATGCCCGGCGCGCCGTCAGGTGGGCGAGCTGCTTGACCAGGCCCAGGGTGTTCGCATCCCGGATGAAATCCTGCCGCGGCTTGGCGTGGCCGTCGTAGGGACGCTCGATCGAACGAGCCGGCACGGAGCGCGCGCCGATTTCCCGATAGGCCGCGGCCAGGCGCTTGCTTTCGAACAGCAGATTTTCCGCCCAGTAATGATAGCCGAGATACCGCGCGGTCCCGATCGTCCGGTATGGGATTCCCATGACACGGGCGACCGTTCCTGGAACCGTGCCGCCCATAAGCATCAGGTCGGGCCGCTTTTCCTCGATCTGGTTTCGCCAGAACGAGATGGCCGTGTTGTAAGCGTGGAGAATCCGGGTCAGGTCGGCGTGTTCCGACAAGCGCGAACGGGGGTGGCGCGCGCCGCCCAGGGCGAAGCCGCGGCCGAAATGCCGATCGCCCAGGATCAATTCATTGTAGTGGAGGCCGAGCCAGCGCTCGTGGCTCTGGGCCTGCCGAAGTACCTCTTCGGGGGCCGGCGGTTCTCCGCGCGCCGCCGGGTAGAGAATGTTGGCGTCGGTGATCGACCGGAACAGGCCAGCCTCGCCCTTCCCGCGATAGAAAGCGCTTTCCTGGGGTGTGAAGCAGTAGAGGTCTATTTCCGCGCGGGCTTCCTGTTTCAGCCGCCGCGCGAGCGCGAGAAGCAGGAACCGGTACTCGGCGTCGGCGCACATCATTACGCGAAGGCGGGGATTTTCGGTCATGGATGGTTACCGGCGATGCTCGCGCCGCCAATCGACGAGCGCGCGGACGGCGGGGGCGGCGTCGAAGAGGATCGTACGCGCGGCTCCCACGCGGCCTTGCCGCGCCAGGCCGCTCGATAGGAGGAACGCAAGCCCATCTTCGAACCAATCGATCGGATACTCGATGTCCTCATAGGCGGCCCATTGCGTCTTTCCGTCCGCCAGGATCGGCGCGCTCTTCTTCAGCCGGGTATTCCAGCCGACCAGGTGCTGAGTCAGATGGAAGAGGGACGCCGTATCGTTCGGGGCGCCCATCAGCAGGACACGACCGCCGAGATCGACAAGGTGCCCCAACGGCCCGTTGGGCCCGAACCGATCATGAAGAGGGTGAGCGCCGACGAGGCGCGCCGCCTTCGCGCCCACGGCCGAGAACGACGATTGCGGGTGAGCGCTTCGAAGGGCTTCGGGCCAATGGCGGAACAGCTCCGCCACCGTTCCCATGCCCCGCGTCGGAGTCCGGCGCGGGTCGTAGGCGGGTGTAGAACGGCGAATTTCGTCATGCCATGCGGCCGGCACGGGCGGGTGGCGCCACTCGGCCGGGTCCGAGAGGTCGCCCGAAAAGGACGGCATCATCACGGTGCCCGTGGGCCCGACCGCTTCGAGAAGCCCCTCGATCACCGCGCGCGCACCGCCGACCGTGAAGCCGAGGCTTTTGAGGGAGCTGTGGACGCAAAGAATGTCGCCCGTGGCGACTCCCAATGTTCCCAGATCCGCGGCGATGGACCGCCAAGTGGTCAGGCTGTCCACGCGCGCTCGCGTCGCTGGGCCGGGGCGCCGTTCCACGGCGCGGTAAATCGCGCGTCGTCCGCGGCGAAGCATTTGTAGAGAAGGCGCCGCGCCTCGTGCGCCTCGGTTACGGCCTCGGCCACGCGCGGCGCGGCATGGCCGTCGCCGTAGGGGCATGACGGCGCCATTCGCTCCGGCACCGTGCGCAGCAGGCGCTCCACCGCGCCCGCGTCGGCGGGACAGTCGCGGACGTTCGCGCCGCGCTGGCGTCCGTCCTGCCGTTTACCCACATTGACGACGGGCAGGCCGAAGAGACCGGCCTCGATCACACCGCTGGAGGAATTGCCGACCATGACGGCGGCATGGCGCAGGGCGTTGGCATACAGCGATGCGCCCAGCGTGTCGCGGAACGCGGCGCGGCCGTGCCGGGCCAGAAAAGCGTCGATGCGCGTCCGCGCTTCGGCGCCGCCGGGATCGGCGTTGGGCGCGGTGACCAGCGAAGGGCCCGGCGTCGCCTCCAATGCCGCCAGCACGGCGTCCACGGTCGCCAGCGGATCGGCGGCGTTGGTTTCGGGGTGGACGGTGACCAGGCGCAGGCCATCGATCGATTCCAGCCCGATCGCGCGGGCGAACGCGGCGCGGTCCATGGCCGGCGCCTCGACGAGGGAGTCCAGGCCCGGCGCGCCGGTAACCCGGATACGCCACGCTTCCTCGCCCATGCGCGCGATTCGCCCGGCGGCCTCCACGGTCGACGCACAATGCAGATGAGACAGCTTGGTGATGGCGTGGCGTGCCCGTTCGTCGCTCGCGCCATACGTCAGCTCGCCGCCATGCAGGTGAACGAGCGGAACGTTCAACGGCACAAGCCCCATGGCCACGGGCAGCATATCCAGCCGGTCCCCCATGAGAAGCGCGCGGCCGGGTTGAAGGCGGGCGCCCAGGCGGCCCGCCGCGTCGGCGATCCGCGCCATCGCCGCCGCCGCCGCCGGGCCGTCACCGCCGGCGATGTCGGCGCCCTCGGTGTGGCCGGTCGCGCTGGGCGGCAGGGCCGCGCGCACGGCGTTGTCGTCGGAGACGTGGGCGCCGGTGAACATCACGTGCAGATCGACGTCCGCGCGCGCGGCCAGGGCGCGCCATACCGGAGCCAGAATCCCCACATCCGCCCGCCCGCTGGAGACGCTGAGGATTCTCATCGTGTCAGATCGCCCGCGCGAATCGCGGCGTCCGTGCGCCGGGCGCGTTTCAGGCGGCGGCCGAACGGCGTTGCGCCGGGCGGCAGCCCGTCGGCGGGCCGTTTCAGCACGACATCGCTCTTGGCCAAAACCGTGCCTGCCGGCAGATCGCGCGTCGCGTGCCAGCTGCGGCGGACCAGGCGCGCGACGGCGGCTTCGCCGCGCGCGGGGCGCTTGATCCCGTCGCCCAGCGCCGCCGCCGTTTCGCGCAACCGCGCGATCATGGCGGCCAGTTCTCGGGGCTCCAGGGACGCCTTGTGGTCCGGGCCGGGAAGGCCGCGGTCGAGCGTGAAATGTTTCTCGATCGCCACAGCACCCAGCGCCACGGCGGCGACGGCGACGTGATCCCCGAGTGAATGATCGGAATAGCCGACGGGCACGCCGAAGACGCGCCGCATGGTCTCGATCGCGCGAAGATTGATCGCTCCGACCGGCGCCGGATAGAGCGAGGTGCAGTGAAGCAGCGTGATGTCGCGCGCTTTGGCGCGCCGCAGGACGGCGAGCGCGCGGCCGACCTCGGCCTTTGTCGCCATGCCGGTCGACAGGATGACCGGCAGCCGAAAGCGCGCGAGGTCGCGCAGCATCGGTTCGTTCGTCAGCTCGCCCGAGGGAATCTTGATGCGATCCATGCCCATCGCGACCAACGGCGCCGCCATCGCGCCATCGAACGGCGTCACCAGGAACCCGATCCGGGCGCGGCGGCACTCCTTGGCCAAGGCGGAGAAGTCATCCAGCGAAAGCTCCAATTTGCGCAGGAGCGAAAGCTGGTCGCGTACGCCACTATTCTTCTTCTGATACGCGGCCGTGGCCGCATGGCGGGAAACCAGCGTCTCGGCCCGAAAGGCCTGGAACTTGACGTAGTCGGCGCCCGCGGCGGCCGCCACGCGCACCATCCGCTTGGCGCGCGTCAGGCTGCCATTGTGGTTTACGCCCGCCTCGGCGATCACCAGCGGGCCGGTCACGGCGTCCCGCCATGACGCGTGAGCGCCGGCACGAGCGTCTCATCCGCGATGGCGGCGCCCGGCAGAACCACGGCGCCCGCGCCGATTATGACGCAATGCCCGACCCGGCAACCGCCGAGAACGATGGACCCCGGCGCCACATGGCTGCCCGCGCCGATCACGCTGTCGTGCTCGACGATCGCGCGCGTGTTCACGATCGCGCCGCGTCCGATCGTTGCGCCCGGCTGCACGATGGCTCCCGCCAGCACGATGGCGCCGTCTTCCAGCGTCGCGTCGGCGCTGACATGCGCCTGCGGATGCACGACGGGCGGCGCGGAATGACCGCGTCCGAGATAGGACTCGAGCAGGGCAAGGCGGGCCCTGAGTTGCGCGGGCGACACGCCGCCGACGCCGATGACGATGGGGATGCCGTTGGCTTTGACATCGGCATCGGTGGTCAGGTGGGCGGCTTGCAACCAGGCCGCGGGCCGCGGGTCGGCATAGGCCACGATGTCGCCGACGGAGGCACGCGCCGCTTCCACCACGGCCTTCGCGTGGCCGCCCGCGCCGATCAGGATGCAGGCTGCGGGCATTTCAGCGGCTTGCCTTGCGCGGCCACTTGGCCAGCGCGGCGATCACGCGGCTCTGCTGTTCGTCCGTCAGCGACGAACTGCAGGGCAGCGAAACCACCGTGCCCGACAGCTTCGCGGCCACGCCTGTCAGGCGCCGCGGCGCGTGCGCATAGGGCGCTTGGTCGGACAGGGTGCGCCAAAAGGTCCGCGCCTCGATGTCGTGTTCGGCCATATGTTCGACCAACGACCGTGCCTCGGCTTGGCTTCCGCAGCGCACGGAAGACAGCCAGCAGGCGCTTTCGCCCCAAGGCGCGCGTGGCGTGGGCCGAAGGTCGTTGCGGCCGGCGATGGCGCCGTCGTACGTGGCGGCGATGCGCCGCTTGGCGGCGACCATCTCCTCGAGCCGTTCGATCTGCGCCAGCAAGACGCCCGCGTTCAGATTGGTCATGCGATAGTTGAAGCCGATCGCGTCGTATTGGTACTCGGCACCGCTGCGCGCCTGGGCCGAGATCGCGCGCAGGCGCTTGGCCTGCGCTTCGTCGTTCGTGACGATCATGCCGCCGCCACCGGCGGTGACCGTCTTGTTGCCGTTGAAGCTGAAGATGGCCAAGTCGCCCAACCCGCCGACAGGCCGCCCCTTGTAACGCGCACCGATGGCGCCGGCCGCGTCCTCGATCAGCGGCACGCCCGCTTTTTCACACAGAGCCAGCAACGGATCGACATCCGCCGGATGACCCAGCACGTGAACCACGACGACGGCCGCGATGCGTCCGGGGGGATCGCGAAGGATCGCCTCCAGGACCGCGGGATCGAGCGACCAGTTATCTTCCGTCACGTCCGCGAAGACCGGGATCGCGCCGGCATGGTGCGCGGCGTTGGCGGTGGCGGCGAAGGTCCAATCGGGAACGACGACGTGATCGCCTGGCTTTACGCCGGCGGCCACCATGGCCAACTGCAAAGCCGTCGTACCGTTCACCGACGCCACGGCGTGGGCGCGTCCGGCCAGGGCCGCCACCTGCTTCTCACATTCCGTCACGAACGGACCGGCGGAGGAAACCCAATTGTCCTGAACGCAGCGTGACAGATACGCGCCTTCGTTGCCGCGCAGGTCGGGGACCGCCAGAGGAATACGGTTTGTCATCTCGGATTATGAAAAGGCAGCGCGGAAGCGTCGGTGAGGCAAAGCTACCGCAGTCCGGGTGCGGAGGTGCCCCCGAGGTCAAAACGGTCGGCGGGGGTGAACGCTATGAGTCACCGCGATAAATCAGCGTTCACCGGGCGAACATCATCGTTCATATCATGAACGGATGTCAAGAAATCAGCCCCGGATCGGGGCGACCCAGGCTTTTGGCCCATTCCGCATCAAGAGATTTTATATTGAAATTTCAATTAGTTAATAGAGATCTTGCGTTCCGCGTCGACCGGAAGGGAAAAAGTCCTACAACCCCGCAACCCGAATATCTCGGCGCGCTCCCGGTAAAGCTGTTTGACCATGGCCGCGATGACGGGAAGCGCGTCCGGGGATACCGCGATATTTCGTAGCTCGCGCGAGTCCGCCCGCAGGTCGTAAAGCTGCTCGACCCGCAGTTCCGCGCCGCGCATGACGGCCATCATGCGATGGGCGTCCGAAGTGACGGTGAAATAGATATCGCGGCGCGCGAGGTCCGCGTTGCCGTGCCCGCAATTCTCCGACACGACGACGTCCCGGCCGCCCCGAAGGGCGCTGATGCCCTTGAATGCCTGGTGTGTCTGAACATCCAGCGCGTCCAAAAACGTCGCCGTCACGCCCATGCTGTCGATCATGCCGGTCTCGGCCGGCGGACGCTGTGCGTTGGCCAACAGAAGCGGGACTTCGATATCCTCGTAATGCGTGCGGTAGCCGATCTCCGACTTCGCGCGCGGGCTTTCGGCGTAATAGAGACCGTGGTCGCCGGTGACCAAGACCACCGTGCGCTCCATTTGTCCGCTGCGTTCCAAGCTGTCGATCAGGCGCCCCAGCAGGTCGTCCACGTACATGACCGCCGTATCGTAAAGCCAACGGCGTTTGGTGCGTCCGGTCGTGCGTCCGATCAGCCAGCGCGGCCAATAGCGCAAGCGGCCAACCAGATGCAGTGGCCGGTTGATCGCCCGGCAGTCGTGCGCATCCATGGCGTGCATGTGAATGAACCAGTGCGCGTTCGCGCGTGATTCGACAAGACGGCATAAGGGCGCGATCAGATCGCCGAAGATCACCGGAAAATGTGACATGGCCAAAAACGGCCATAGAGTCTGCGCGGCCGCCCACCGGCGCGTGCGCCATCGAACGGATTCCAGCGCGCGATGCCACAGAAGACGCGCGCCGCTCGGCTTGACCTCGCCCAGGAACCGCCAGTAGATGCCCGGCGCGATGCTGGACAGTTTTTTCAGAACGGCTTTCGGATCGCGTTGCAGCAGCGCCTTTTCCGCGGCGCAGTTCTTGGCAACGAGGCCGTTGATACGCTTCAGCTTCTCCGGCCACAAAGATTTGTCGTGGTGGACAATCATCTCTTCGATGCCGTCCAAAAGCAGGGCGACTTCCGCAACGACCTTGGCTTCGGCGCCCGCGTCGCCTTTTTGCGAAAGCTCGTAACGCAAGGTGCGGCCGATCCGCTGTTCCAACAGGACGCGAAAGTCGGATGTGGTCCGGACGGTGTCGAAGCCGCGCCCATAGCCGGTGGCCACGCCCAACTGATTGCAGCTTGCGAGCAAGTGAGTCTCGAACCCGGCTTCCCGCAAGGATTCCACGAAACTTCTGGGCCGCTCGCGGATGCCATGGTTATAGCCGCCGTGATCCAGCGGATAGGTGAGAGAGAACAGCGACGGCATGACGAACTGCGTCGACTGGGCATTGGTCACGACCTTGCGAACGAAGCCGCGCCTGGCGAGGCGATCCAGATTCGGCGTCAGGAAACGGCGCGCCTCCGGGTCCGCCAGCACGTCGTAGCGCAGGGCGTCGATCAGAAG
>CADEGL010000018.1:32254-59769 GCA_902826885.1 uncultured Alphaproteobacteria bacterium
AACGGCGCGCCTCCGGGTCCGCCAGCACGTCGTAGCGCAGGGCGTCGATCAGAAGAAATAGCGCGTTTTTGGGCTTGGCCGCTGCCGCGTCGTTCATGAACGCAAGTCTAGCAGAAGCGCCGTGCTAAAGGGCCGAACGCTGAAAGCCGCTCATTCCGTCTTCGCCGTTGGGCTCAGGAAGCGCTCATACACCGGGGTTTTCTCGATGGCCCGGGCGGCCAGCTCGTGGCCCAGGCTGTTCCAATGCCCGTCGGTCGGAAACTCGAAATGCCGCCGGTTGCGCGCATAGTGATCGACAAAGACCGGCTGCAGGTCGACGGTGTCGATGCCCCGCACTTGCGCCTGCTGCATGACATATGCGCGCATCACGCCCCACGTGCCGTGCTGCGCATCGGAGAGCAGAGCGGGGTCGTACATATCCGGCCGCAATCCGTCGAACACCAGAATGATCCGGTCCGCGCCGACGCCCGTGGCTGACGGCAGCGCGTCCAGAAACCTGTCCACCGCCCAGCGATAATCCGCAAAGGCCGCCTCGCTCGATGCGTAAGGAACGTTCGAAGACCAGCGCTTGTCTTTCGCACCGAGCGATTGAACGGAAAAATTCAGAATCTGCTGCACCTTCATGTTGGTGACGAGATACATGACCAGGGCGGAACGGCGGAACAGAAGCCGCCAAAAGCTCGGCTGATAATCGACGCGCCGAATGACGGCCGTATCGTCGGGCATGCGCTGGAAATGATGAAAGCCCGGGCTTTGTCCGCGATGCCAAAGCGATTCGTCGAAATCATTCGCGATGATATTGATCACGAACGCGTCGGGATGGTATCGGCGCCGCGCATAGTCGGCCCAGACGAGGTACTGGGTCAGGCCAGCGCCGGACGCCGCGAAGGTATAGACGCGTGCCCGGTCGCGCAGGTCGGCTTGCAGAAGCCCCCCGACGGTCTCGGCGAACGGCACCATGCCGGCTTCGATGTAGCTATCGCCCACGATGGCCAGCAACGGCGTCGAGGCCGCCGAGTCATAATCCTGGTCGTTGACGAAACCATCGTTGTTGACGTGCACGCGGTTGACGGATTCGAAATTCCAGCCTTCGGACCAAACGGCCGTCCGGTTGGGCTCGAAGCGGAATACGGGATTGGCCGCATTGACGGCTTGCGCGCGCAGCCCTTCGTTGACGGGGAGTAACCGAAGAACGATCTCGGCCACGACCAGTGTTCCGACGATGGAAATGAGAATGGCCGTCAGCGCCAGAAGCACTTGGCGGGCTTTGCCTTGCATTCAGCACCTATGCCGCGAAGGGGGCGGATCATTACAAAATCGGCCCTGGGGCACCAGCCCGTCAGCCCACCGTCTCGCGCGGAAGAACGGGACGGCCTATAGTGACGATATGCGCCTTTTTTGTGGCGCGCTCGTCCTATTCAGGAGAATGCGGGTCTTGGCCGAATCCGATCGCTATAAGGGACGCCGTATCGTCGTCACGGGCGCCGACGGGTTCATCGGCTCCCACCTCGTCGAATCGCTGGCGGCCGCGGGCGCCGACGTCACCGCGCTCGCATTCTATAATGCCTTCGACAAGAACGGCTGGCTCGACGAACTCTCCGACGATGCCTTGGGCTCCGTGCGCATCTCGCGTGGCGATGTGCGCGACTTCTCGTTCATGAACCGGCTTGTCGCCGGCCACGACATCGTTTTCCATTTGGCCGCGCTGATCGGAATTCCCCATTCTTACGCGGCGCCGCAATCCTATGTGGACACGAACGTCACCGGGACGTTGAACGTTCTGGAGGCGGCCCGGGTGAACGGTGTCGGCCGCGTGGTTCACACCTCGACCAGCGAGGTATACGGCACGGCGCTGACGCTGCCCATCGCCGAGAGCCATCCGTTGCAGGGCCAGTCGCCCTATTCGGCCAGCAAGATCGCGGCCGATAAGATGGCTGAAGCCTACGCGCTGTCGTTCGATCTGCCCGTCGTCATCCTGCGGCCGTTCAACACGTATGGACCCCGGCAAAGCGAGCGCGCCGTGATTCCCACCATCGTGCGCCAAGCGCTAGATCCGGCCTGCACGGCGATTAAGCTCGGTGATCTGACCACCACGCGCGATTTCAATTACGTTTCGGACACGGTCGCGGCGTTTCTCGCCATCGGGCGCGCGCCCGAAATCGAGTTCGGTGCGCCATACAATACGGGAACAGGACAAGCGGTCAGCGTTGCGGATGTGCTTGACCGGGTGCGCGATCTCACCGGCACCAATAAGCCCATCGAAAGCGAAGCCGCGCGCGTCCGGCCCGAACGATCGGAGGTTCGCACGCTCTTGGCCGATCCCGCGCGCCTCACGGCCGCGACCGGTTGGCGCGCGGAGGTTTCGTTGGACGAAGGCTTGGATCATGTCGTTGCCTGGTGGCGTAAGCGGCTCACCGATGGTTCCGTGCGGCGCTTTTCGAATTACGCGACCTGACCTTCGTGCGTGATCTCGCGGCCGCATACAAGATCGCCTTCCGCCGCCGTCTCGCTCTTTTCGTAAAAGGTGAATTTCATCCCCATCCCCCGGGCCCCGTTGATGTCGAGCTAAGCCCGAGCTTGGCCCACGCGCGCGCCCTCGATACCGTACCGTTGCGTTTGTCATGGCGAAACGCCGGGATCGCGGACCCCTTCGTATGGCAGGCGGAAGCGCGCGAGAAGCTGCGCGTCTTGACCGGCTATCCGGCGAGCCGTGCCGCGCCTGCTTCGCGTCACAGGACGGAGCATCCGATGCTGGGCGGCCTCAAGCGCCGCCGTGTCTATCTCCGTCTCTGGAGTGGCGCCGATACGCCGGTCGACGCGGTTTGGCGCGAAGGTGGCGGCCGCCGTCCCGTCATGATTTGCCTGCAAGGCACCAATTCAGGATCACATCTATCGTGGGGCGAGACACGAATGCCGCCCGATCCGGCGAAGGTCGCGGGCGGTGGCGACTATGCGCGTCAGGCCGCGGCGCGCGGCTATATCGCGATTTGCCTCGAGCAATCTTGCTTCGGCGAACGCGCCGAACGGCATATCAAGCCACGGTCTGCCAGCTCCACGATCGACACGGCGAACCATGCCTTTTTACTGGGCCGCTCCCTTCTCGGCGAGCGGGCGGCGGACGTGTCCTCGCTCATGGATTGGCTTGCCGCCGACGGCGCCGGCCGTGACTTGGGCCTGGCCGCGGACATCGAACGGGTCTTCATCATGGGGAATTCGGCGGGCGGTTCGGTCGCTCTTTATGCCGCCGCGCTCGACACGCGTATCGCGGGTGTCTTGGCCAGCGGATGCGTCGGCTTCGTCCGCGATACCATCGCCCGGCGCCGCGACGATTCGGCCCAGAATGTCGTGCCCGGTTTGTTGAATTGGCTAGAGACCGATGATGTCGTGGGGTTGGTGGCGCCGCGTCCGCTTTTGGCGATTTCGGGCACGCGCGATCATATCTTCCCGTATGCGGGCGTGGCGGCCGTCACCGAATCGGCCCGGCGCGTCTATCAGGCGATGCGCGCAGAGGGCAATCTTGCGGCGGTGTCCGCCAACGGACCTCACCGGTTTTATCCCGAGATAGCCTGGCCCGCCTTCGAGAGGCTGGTCGGCGGCACAAGCTCCTGATATCAAAGCTTCCTGCGCCGTCCCGCGGCGGCGCCATCACCGCTTTGCGGATCTTATGAAGAAGCTTCTGCTGAAAGGCGCAGTTTCAGCCATCCTGATCTGGCTCTTGCTGCGCAACACCAACACGGATGCCGTCGTCGATCAGTTGTTCGATGTCGGTTGGCGCGCGTTCGTGCTCTCGACGGCGTTGCTTGCGGCATTGTCGCTGCCGGCGACCCTGCGGTGGCAGACCGTTCTTCGCGCGCTCGGGCGCGGGCTCGCGTTTCTCCACGGCTTGCGCTTGGTGCTGGTGGGGCTCTTCTTCAATCAGGTGTTGCCCTCGAATGTCGGCGGCGACGCGGTGCGCATCTGGCAGGTGCGGCGCGATGGTGTCGATCTTCGCACCGCCATCAACAGCGTCGTGATCGATCGGCTGATGGCCCTGGGTGTCCTCTTTCTCATCATCGCCGTCTCGTTGCCGGCCTTGTTCGCGATCGTGCCCGGTCCGGTCGCACGCACGGCCATCGTCTTGCTGGCCGGCGGCGGGCTCGTGGGCTATGTGCTGTTCGCGTTCCTCGACCGGTTGCCGGACTTCTTCTTTCGCTGGCGCGCGACCAAGGCCATAGCGGCCTTGTCCACCGACTTTCGCACGGCCATCTCGTCGCCCCGTTACGGCGCGATGGCGCTGGCGCTATCCCTGTTCATCCAGCTCGTCTCGGCCCTGAGCGTCTTCGTCCTTGCCGCGTCGCTAGAGTATCGCGTCAGCCTGCTCGACTGCGTCATCCTCATGCCGCCCGTCATTCTGGCGACGGCGATTCCCATTTCCATCGCGGGCTGGGGCGTGCGCGAAGGCGCGATGGTGGTGGCGTTCGGCTATGCCGGTCTTTCGCCCCATGACGCGCTGGCGCTCTCGGTTCTCTTCGGTGCGGCCATGGTATGCGCAAGCCTGCCGGGCGGTTTGGTCTGGATCGCATCGGGCGGCCGCCGGCCGCCGCCGGATACCGCCGAAGAGGGCGCGCCGTCGTGAACGACACCGCTATGTCGCCGCGCAAGGCGGCGATCCACGCCTTGGCCGAGCGGATGGCGCCTGAGCGCGAGCAGTGGATCTCCCGCAACGCCTATTTCTACGATCACGATCGCCGCACGATGCAGTTTCTGATTCCGGCGGGGCTCAAGGTCCTGGATTTGGGCTGCGGCAATGGCGATCTCCTGGCTTCGTTGCGGCCGTCGCGCGGGGTGGGTATCGACTTCAGCGCCACCGCCGTTCGGATTGCATGCGAACGCCACCCGAATCTGGAGTTTCGCGAAGGCGATATCGAGGATGCGGCCAGCTACGAAGGCCTCGATGGCCCGTTCGACGTCGTCGTGCTGTCCGATGCGATCGGCGCGCTCGACGATTGCGAAACGACGCTTCGCCATCTTCATCGCGTGATCGCGCCGCACACGCGTATCGTGATCGCCTATTTCGCGCCGATCTGGGAGCCGTTGCTCGAGGCGGCCGAGCGGTTCGGCCAGAAGATGCCGCAGACCGAGCAGAATTGGCTCAGTACGGAGGATATCGAGAATCTTCTGGGCCTCGCGGGTTTCGAGTCCATCGTCCGCGATTGGCGGCAGTTGGTGCCGCGCCGTCTTCTCGGTTTGGGGCCGTTGATCAACAGCACGCTCGCGACCCTTCCCGGCATTCGCCGCCTTTGCCTGCGGACGTATCTTGTCGCGCGCGCGGCGCCCAAGCCCGCCGCGCGGCCGTTGTCGGCGACGGTCGTGATTCCCTGCCGAAACGAGCGCGGCAACATCGAGCCCGCCATCCAGCGCCTGCCCCGTTTCACGGACGATCTCGAGGTCATCTTCGTCGAGGGCCATAGCCGCGATGGCACGATGGACGAGATCCGCCGTGTCATCGCGGCCTATCCGCAATACGATATCAAGGGCTTTGTTCAAGACGGCAAGGGCAAGGGCGATGCCGTGCGCAAGGGCTTCGCCGCCGCGCGCGGCGATGTGTTGATCATTCTCGACGCCGACCTGACCGTGCCACCGGAATGGATTCCGCGTTTCTACGAGGCGCTGCAATCCGGCCGGGCGGAGTTCGCCAACGGCACGCGCTTGGTCTATCCGATGGAGGCGCAGGCCATGCGCTTTCTCAACATGATCGGCAACCGCGCGTTCTCGATCCTCTTCACCTGGCTTCTCAATCAGCGCTTCACCGACACGCTGTGCGGCACCAAGGTTCTGTCGCGCGCGCACTACCAGCAGATCGCGGCCAACCGCGCCTATTTCGGCGATTTCGATCCGTTTGGCGATTTCGATCTGATCTTCGGCGCGGTGAAGTTGAACCTGAAGGTCGCCGAGGTGCCCGTGCGCTATGCGGCGCGCACCTACGGCTCGACGCAAATCTCGCGCTGGAGCCATGGCTGGCTTCTTCTCCGCATGGTCGCCTTCGCCTTCCGCAAGCTGAAGGCATTCTAGGCGTGACGGAACGCCTGCTCGACGCCAATCGCCGGGCGTGGGAGGAGAAACCGTCGCTTCGCGCGGTCTACCGCGATCTCTATCGCCGCATCGCGGCGGAATGCACCGGCGGTCTTACGCTCGAAATCGGCGGCGGCACCGGCAACCTCAAGGCGTTCGCCCCCCATGTCGTCGCCACCGACATTCAGACGGCGCCGTGGCTCGATGCTGTGTGCGATGCCCATGCGTTGCCCTTCGCGGACGGTGCCTTCGCTAATACGGTTTTGTTCGACGTGTTGCACCATCTGGCACGGCCCGCGCTGTTTTTCACCGAGGTCGAGCGCGTGCTGCGGCCAGGCGGCCGCGTGGTCATGGTCGAACCGGCGATCACCCCCATGAGCTGGCCGTTCTACCATTGGCTGCATCCCGAGCCCGTGCGGATGAACGAAGATCCGCTGGCGCCGGGCGCGCCGCCCGCCGATCGCGATCCCTACGATGCCAACCAAGCGTTCCCCTCGCTTTTGTTCGGGCCGTCCTTCATGCGGCACGGCGCGCGTTTCCGCGCGATGTTCCCGCGCCTGGCCGTGCGCGGGGTGCGGCCGATGAGCTTCTTCGCGTATCCAATGACGGGCGGTTTCCGGCCGTGGAGTCTTATTCCGGAGGGCGCGGTGGCGCCTGTGCTAGCCATCGAGCGTGCGCTGGCGCCATTCCTGGGGCCGGTTTGCGCCTTCAGGATCTTGGTTGTCCTGGAGCGGCTCTGATCAGACGGCGGCGGCGACCGTGTCCAGCGGCACGCGCACGCGCACCTGCCGGCCAAGCAGATTGAGAAGCACGAAGACGCGCTGCTCGTCGCTCGGGCAATCGAATAGCCCGACATGGTCCGACAACGCGCCCGACAGGATTTGCACGGGCTCGCCGCGGGAGAAGCCCGCGCCGCGACCGACAGGCACGTAGCCTTCTTCGTTCTCACGCGCCTTGATGTCCTCGATCACGCCGTCGGGCACGGGCATGGGACGGTCCTCGGCGCAAATCAGCCGGTCGATTCCGATGGTTGAGGAGATCGCCCGCCAGCGCGCCGCGGTAACGTCGAAGTTGATGAACAGATAGCGGGGAAACAGCGGCGCCGCGACCATATCGACGCGGCGCGCGTGCCGCCGCCGCTTCAGATAGCGCGGGAGATAAGCCAGGAAGCCTTGGCGTAAAAGATTGGACATCGCCTTCGCTTCGCCCTGGGGGTGGGTACGGGCGACATACCATTGCTTCATACGCCGTCCTCCTGCTTGCGCGTGCGCATGATGCGCAAGAGGCGCGGAGCGAGAATCCGCTCGTCGGGGACGGTTGCGCGCAAGTGATCGAAGGTAGCCTGCGGCGCCTTGAGATCGGTCAGGAGAACAGCATCCACCCGGCCCAGTTCGGCCAGTGTCGCCGCCACCTTCAGCCCGCCGAACTCCCGCGCGCCGCCATTCGTAGGCGCCGTCGCGACGAAGCCGGCCAGTTCCACCTCATGCTCGCGCGCGCACAGGACCGCGATCTCGCCCAGATCACTCGTGCCGCACAACGCGATACGGCTCCAACCCCGCGTGCGGCAACGCTCCATCAGCTCGCCGCATTCCAGCCGCGCGCGGCGGAAAAAGTTGAACGAGGACGACAGGTACTCGGCTGTCAGACGCGACTTCTCGGTGAAACCCTTGGGCGTCAGGTAATAGGCATAGCGGTTGGGCGGGACCTGCTTGACCTTGATCAAGCCCTTCTTCACGCAACGCTTCAGATAGGCGTTCGCCAGACCCAACGCGATGCCGAGTTGGCCCGCGACCGAGCGCTGGGTCACGGCGCTGTCCTCGTCCACGGCTTGGAGCAGGCCGAGGGTGATCTCGGTCTCGCCGTCGCCCGCGGTGGTGCCCTGGTCTTGCTGACGCACGTAGTCCATCCTGCTTGTTCAGTGTTTGAACAATACTTCGTTCATGATATGAACGTCAAGCAACCCCGCCGGTGGCCTGATTGACAGGCTTCCGAACCGGCGGATAGATCACGCGCCCGCGCATCCCGCGGGCATTCGCTTTCGAGGAGCCATGGGTCCCAGCGCGCCTAAGAAGATCGCCGTCGTGGGCCTGGGCTATGTCGGCTTGCCGCTGGCCGTGGCGCTGGCGGGCCGTTTTTCCGTGACCGGTTTCGATGTGGATGCCTCGCGCGTCGCGGAATTGTCGCGTGGACACGACCGCACGCGCGAGGTGACGGAAGCCCGGCTGGCCGCCGCGCGTTGCCGCTTCACCAGCCGGCCGGAGGACATGGCCGGGTCCGACGTTTTCATCCTGACCGTGCCCACCCCGGTCGATCGCGACAACCGCCCCGATCTCGGCGCCGTGCGCGCGGCCTGTGCGACGGTCGGCAAGGTGATGGGTAAGGGCGCCATCGTGGTGCTGGAAAGCACCGTGGCTCCCGGTGCGACCGAGGAGGTGTGCGGACCGGCGGTCGAATTGGCTTCGGGCCTGGTTTGCGGCCGCGACTTTTTCCTCGGCTATTCGCCGGAGCGCATCAATCCAGGCGACCGCGAGCATACGGTCGAACGCATCACCAAAGTTGTCGCGGGTCAGACTCCGGAAACGGCTCAGGCGCTCAAGGACGTCTACGGCGCCATCACGACGGGCGGCGTCTTCGTCGCGCGCGATATCCGCACCGCGGAGGCCGCCAAGGTGATCGAGAACGCCCAGCGTGACATCAACATCGCCTTCATCAACGAAGTCAGCATGATCTTCGCGCGCGCGGGCATCTCGATCCACGACGTGCTCGACGCCTCGGCGACCAAATGGAACTTCCTGCGCTTCACGCCGGGCCTCGTGGGCGGGCACTGCATCGGCGTCGATCCGTTCTACCTGGCCGAGTTCGCCCAGCGGGTCGGCCATCACCCGGAGATCATTCTGGCAGGCCGCCGCATCAATGACGGCATGGGCGACCATCTGGCCGCCAGCATCTCGGCCGCGGCGGGCAACGGCGCATCCGTCCTCGTGCTCGGCTTGACCTTCAAGGAAAACGTGCCCGACCTGCGCAATTCAAAGGTCGTCGATCTGATCGAGGGTTTGCGCCGGCGCGGCCACGCCGTCGATGTGCACGACCCGCATGCCGATCCCGCGGCCGCGAAGAATGAATACGGTATCGCGCTGCTGCCGGACTTGGGCGGCGCGGGCCCTTATGGCGCGATCGTGGGCGCCGTGCCGCACGACGAATATCGCGCCTTTGAAGTCGCGGATTTCGGGCGGTTGCTGGCGCCGGGAGGCCTGGTGGCGGACATCAAGGGCATGTGGCGCAAGGCCGCGCTTCCGGCGCCCGCGCGACGGTGGCAGCTCTAGCTCACTCGTCGCCGATGCGTTTGAACGCCCATTTGATCACCGCGCCGCCGTCGGCCGCCTGACCGCGCACCTCGATCTGTTCGGCCCGCCGCACCTCCTCGCGCCGCCCGAGGTGAACGCTTTCGGCCAAAGCCAGCGTGCCGCCGGAAACTTGGAACCGCCAGCCGCCGCCGCCCGGCAGGCGCAGCAGAACGGCGTTGTCCGTGCCGGTCAGCGACGCACTCACCTCCGGATGAAGATGAAAGCGCACGGCAAACGCGCAGCCACCGCGCCCCGTCACGCTGTCCTCGCCGCGCACGTCGTGGCCGTCGGATGACAAGAAAAGTCTCCGGCGATGGATCACGCCGAACGGCGCTTGGTAGCCATCGTGGCTCGCGTCGACCAGGACGGCGCCGTTCACGGCCTCGCGCGAACAGGTCATGTGACGGATGCGGCGGCCGATCGTGCCGTCCGCCTTGATCTCCGACGAATTGGTGTCGCCCAAAATCAGGGTGGAATGGGCCGCGGTCGCACGTTGCGCCAGCGCCCAGGGACCTTCGCCTTCGGTCGCGTGGGCGCCGCAATTCACGATCAACCGTTCCTTGCCGACATCCATTTCGAAGGCCAGGGCGCCGGCATGTGCCGCGCGATCGAAGCCTTCGGGCGGCGGCGCGCCGGTGTCCGCGATGATCAGCGTGCGGCCCGCGCGTAAGCGCTGGAAGCCGGTATAGCGCAATTCGTCCGGCGCGCGGCCCGGCGCATCGGCCTGGGTCAGCACCGCGTCCACCCGCCACGCTTCCTCGCCGGTCGCGCCGTTGAAAGCCGCCAGCCCGCCATCCGCATGCCGCATCGCGCGCAGGGCAGGCGCCATGCGGTCGATGGCGCCTTGCAGCGTGACGGGAATCTCCTTCCGCCCCGCGGTCAGGCAGGCCCGAATGTCGACCAGCACGCGCAGTGCCGCGAGCTGGGCGGACGGATTGCGCTCGATATGTCCGCCATCGGGGTGGATCTGGCGGCGCAACTCCTGGTCCAAAAGCGCCATGGCGCGCTCAAGCCGCGCGGCCGAGTTGGGCAAAGCGACCGCGCCATAGATCGTGGCCTTGATCAAGACCAGGCGCGGAACGCCGCGCTGGGGACCGGGTGCGATGCGAAAGAGGTGCCGCACTTGGCGCGACAGGCTCAGCAGGTAGGCGTCGCGGAAGGCGTCATCCGCGCTGGCGCAGAAGAAATCGTGCTCCGCGATCCACGCGATGACGCGCGCGGCAAGGATGTCGGCGCGCCATGCCAGCTCGCTCCAGCCCGCATGGCGATCGATCCATTCGGCCATCAGTTCTCGCCCGCGCCGGCGCGCGGGGTCCGAGCTGACCGCATGCAGGTCCGCAAGCCAAGTGAAGCCATGCAAGGCTGTAAGCCAAGCTTCGCTGGCTTCCGTGGTATCCCACAGGTGCGCGTCGGCGGGGCGCGATTCGCCGTTGAACGCGACGTCTCCCTTTAAAATCTGGGCGCCGCGCGCGCTGTCACCCGACCAGGGCTGCGCGGGCGTCGCCACGAGATCGGCCGGCGGACGCATCCCCAGCATCCAGGCATAGGGCGCGCTGCCGTAAAGCGCGCGCGCGACGAGGCGCCGCAGATAGTCTGGTTTCGAAGGCCGCGCGGTCTTGATCATCATGCGTTCGAGCGTCGCGCCACCGCGCTTCGAGAGATCACGCGCCGCGCAGCCGCTGGATGTTCTGCGCGTATTTCCCCGGTCCGCCCGTGAAGGTGGCGGTACCCGCGACCAAAACGTCGGCGCCAGCCGCGATGGCCGCACGCGCGGTGTCGGCGTTGATGCCGCCGTCGACCTCAAGATCGACCCGCTTGTTGGTCCTGGCCATGATCGAATCCAGTGTTCGGCGCAGACGGCTGATCTTGTCGAGCTGCGAGGCAATAAAGGATTGCCCGCCGAAGCCCGGGTTGACCGTCATCACCAGAACCAAGTCGACATCGGCGAGAACATGCTCCACGGCCTCCACCGGCGTACCGGGGTTGAGCGACACGCCGGCTTTCTTGCCCAGCGAGCGGATGAGCTGAATGGTGCGATGCAAATGCGGTCCGGCCTCGGGATGCACGGTCAGGATGTCCGCGCCCGCGTCGGCGAAGGCCGCGATGTAGGGATCGACGGGCGAGATCATCAGATGGACGTCGAAGACCAGGTCGGAATGGGGACGCAATGCCGAAACCACGCTCGGGCCGATGGTGATGTTGGGCACGAAATGTCCGTCCATCACGTCGACATGGATGTAGTCGGCGCCCGCGGCGGAGACGGCCCGCACCTCTTCTCCCAGTTTCGAGAAGTCGGCGGCGAGGATCGACGGCGCGATCCGGACCGGTTGCTGCATGGCGATCTCCTACCGGCTTGATCCTGAACGGAAAGCGGTTCGAGTTTTGTAGCCTATGGAGCGCAAGATACAACGTGAATATGCGCCAGCGGTAAGGCCGTTCACGGTGCCTCCGGCACGATCTTGTCCGCGGCCAAGCGCGCCAGAATCGCCTCGGCGGCGAGGCGGTAGCCGTCGGACGTGAAGTGACCTTGAAAAAGCCGGTCCGGCGCGGGCGAAGCCGAAAAGGCCTCGTGGATGTCGATCACGGGGATTCCCAGATCGCGTACGGTGGTCAGTACCCGGGTGCGTAAACCGCTTTGGGCGATCTGGCCGCCCAGTCCCAGATATCGCGCCTGTCCCGGCAGATAGACGAAGTAAAGGCGACCACCCCAACCCGAGACGGTGCGGTTCGCCTCCACCATCACGCGGCGAAACAGAGGGACGTCGGCGTTTCCGACCGCAATGCCCAGGGTATTGCGCAAGTGGCGCAGGAGAAGCACGTCCCGCCACTTGATCTCCCGCGCGACGGGGGGCGCCACCTCGACGGGGGCTGCGTCATAGGCTTTTTCGACTTCAGCGATCAGCGCTTCGTCGATAGCCGGTTGGCGCTGCTCCAGTCCCTGGCTGAAGTCTTGGCCGAGATAGGCGACCAGCAGCGCGGCCTCTCGTTCGATGAAGAGGTCCTTCGAGACGTCGTTGCCCTCGTAATAGAACCACAACACCACGCGCGGCCGCCGTTGCGGCAGATACTCCTTGATGGCGGCCAGCTCCGACAACGGCCCGTTGCCCGCCATGCCGAGATTGAGCGTCGCGGGAAAGCGGCCGCGAACCTCTGCCACCATGTTCCGGTCGGATGGCACGCAAGCGCCATGGACGAAGGAATCACCAACCGCGGCTACGTCCAGCTGCGGCCGCGCCCACGATCCGGGCAAGTTGTGAAAGCCGTGTTCGTCGCTGGAATAGATCAGGTAAGCGCCGTCCTCGTTGCAATAGATCGTCAGAGCGTTGGCGATGCCGCCGAGAGGAAGTGTTTCGCGGCCCTCGATCGCGACGCGCGAACGGAGCGTGCCGTCGGAGCCCGCGCTCAGAAGCGTTCGCCCGCTCAAGACCGGATAGGCTTGCCGTCCTTCGCCGCGCAGATCGCGCACCACATCGCGAATGCTGCGCCCATCGCCAGCGTGCACCGGACGAGCGGGCTCCCGATCCGTCATGGCCAGGTAAACATCGGCGGCCAGTACGGCCGCGAGCGCCGCGCATGACGATACGGCGAAGGCCGCGCGGCTGGCTGACCCCAACAACAAAGCCGCGAGCAGCAAGAGGCCGAGCCCCGCCGGCAAGGCTACATGCAGGATCGTCCAGTCGCGCCAGGACGCGATACCGATCGTGCCGATATGGAAGGCGATCGCGAAGCAGGCCGTGGCCCCGGCGATCAGGACGGTGGCGGAAAGGCGCCCGGGCGTCATGGCGTTCCCCCTTCGCCGCGCTCAGTCGAGTTCGAAGCTGCCCTTGTAGTCCTGCTTCAGCGACGGGTCCTGATCTTCTTTACGAAGATAGCAATTGCCGACCGTTAAGACCTCGATCTCCGTGCCCATGAAGCAGCGGAAGGCGTCCTCGGGCAGGCAGACGATGGGCTCGCCGCGCACGTTGAAACTGGTGTTCACGATGACCGGGCAACCCGTCCGGGTCTTGAAGGCGGAAATCAGCGCATGGAAGCGCGGATTGGTCTCCTTATGCACGGTCTGGATGCGCGCCGAATAATCGACATGCGTAACGGCTGGGATCTCCGAACGCGGCACGTTCAGCTTTTCGATACCGAACAGCTTTTCCTGCTCGGCGGTCATGGCCTTGCGCCGCTGCTCCACGACGTCCGCGACCATCAGCATGTAGGGGCTGTCGCCGTCGAGTTCGAACCAGTCGGCGACATCCTCGCGCAAGACAGCCGGCGCGAAAGGCCGGAAGGATTCGCGATACTTCACCTTAAGATTGAGAACGGACTGCATGGCCGGCGAGCGCGCGTCGCCCAGGATCGAACGGCCGCCGAGCGCGCGCGGGCCGAATTCCATGCGGCCCTGGAACCAGCCGACCGCCAGCCCATCGGCCAGCGCCTGGGCCGTCTTCGCGATCAGCTCGCCATCGGACAAAACCGTGAAGCGCGCGCCAGCCTTGGTCAGGCGCGCTTCGATGTCGGCCTGTTCATAGGACGGTCCCAGATAGGAACCGGCCATGGCGTCGCTACCGCCATTGGCGCGGCGCGGTTTGTCCTGGAATTGGTAATAGGCGTTCAGCGCCGCGCCCAAAGCCCCGCCCGCGTCGCCGGCCGCCGGCTGGACCCAGATGTTCTTGAAACGGCCGTCACGCAGGACCTTGCCGTTGGCCACGCAGTTCAGCGCCACGCCGCCGGCCAGGCACAGATTGGGGCTGCCTGTCTCCGCCTGCAGCGATCGTGTCAGACGCAGCACGATGTCTTCGGTCACCTTCTGCACCGAGGCGGCCAAATCCATTTCACGTTGGGTCAGACGGTCCTCGGCTTTGCGCGGCGGACCGCCGAACAGCGCATCGAACTTGCTATTCGTCATGCGCAGGCCGGTGCAGTAGTCGAAATAGGACAGATCGAGACGGAACGAGCCGTCGTCTTTCAAGTCGATCAGGTTGTCCAGGATGGTCTGGGCGTATTTCGGCTCGCCGTAGGGCGCCAAGCCCATGACCTTGTATTCGCCAGCATTCACCTTGAAGCCGGTGTAGTAAGTGAAGGCGGAATAGAGCAGGCCGATCGAGTGCGGGAAGTGGATTTCCTTCGTCATCTCGAGGCGGTTGCCGTGGCCGTGGCCGACCGACGTCGTCGCCCATTCGCCCACGCCATCCATCGTCAGCACCACGGCGTCGTCGAACGGCGAGGCGAAGAAGGCGCTGGCCGCGTGACTTTGGTGATGCTCGGCGAACAGAAGATTCTTCTCGGCGTCGAACCCTTTCAGATGCGCGCCGATCTCCTTCTTCAGAAGGCTCTTCTGAAACAGTTTCTCGCGCAGCCAGACCGGCATGGCCATCTGGAACGAGCGGAAACCGCGCGGCGCCAAGGCCACGTAGGTCTCCAGAAGGCGCTCGAACTTGAGGAACGGCTTGTCGTAGAAGGCGACATAGTCGATGCCGCCCACGTCCACGCCCGCGCTCTTCAGGCAGTAATCGACCGCATTCTTGGGAAATGCCGCGTCGTGCTTCTTGCGCGTGAAGCGCTCTTCCTGCGCGGCGGCGACGATGCGCCCGTCCTCGACCAGCGCCGCGGCGCTGTCGTGGTAGAAGGCGGAAAGACCGAGGATGCGCACCGTCGCGTCTGCTCTTAGAAGATGGTGTAGATGAACGGTGCCACCGCGCTGCCCTTGGTCAGCACGACCAGGCCGCCGAAGATGGCCATCATGACCAGGATCGGCAGAAGCCAGAACTTCTTGCGGACCCGCAGAAACATCCACAGTTCTTTGACGAACGAGCCCATTTCCATCCTCTTACGGTTCGCCGGCGCGTCGGCCGGCCGTCGGGGTTTCTCGAAAACCGCGCCGCTCAGAATTGCCGGCGCATCGTATCAGGCTCGGGGCCGGGCGGGGTGCGCTGAATCCAGTAGGTCTTGGCGTCACGGTCGATCTTCAGCCGCAACGGGTCCTTGCCGAAGAGCCGCATGACGAGGCCGACCGGCGTCACCGTCAGAAAGAACAACAAACCCATGATCAACGGGTTCATCACGTGGTGCAGCAGCAGGCCGAAGCGGGTCCAGACCCAGTTGAGCGGTGTCAGGGCCTTGGGAAATAGATAGGCGGCCGCCAGGAACGCGACGGCGGGAATGCCGAACCATTTCCAGCGAATCGGGTCGCCGTGCGTGAGCGGGCTGAACGTGAGGATCGCGAAGAAAACGGCGAAGACGATGCCGAAGCCGCGATTGGAGGAGCCCTTGACCTCCTCCTTGCGGCGGAAGTCCTCGTGAAAATCCAGGTTCTTTGCCATTTTCTTCCTTGGCCGTGGCCGCCGGTGAGATAGCCCCAAATGGGCTAAAACGCAAACGGGTGCCGTCTTTAAAGCCGCTCCAGCCGCCCCGCGTAGAACCCATCCAATCCGCCGAGTTCGGGGATATGGCAGGGTAGGGTGCGCAGATCGCCCGCGGTCGAGACCAGTTCCTTCAACCCGCCGACCTCCGTGGCCGCAACCGGGCGCCGCCGGATGGGCGCGCCCCTGGCCAGCAAACCGGCGATCTGCGCTTCGCCCTCTTCCGGCTGCAGCGAGCAGACCGCATAGACCAACGTTCCGCCCGGCTTGACCATGGCGAGGGCGGCGTCCAGCAGATGGCGTTGAGCCGCGGCGGCATCGGTGACGTCGCGCGGCGATTTGAGATGCGGGATATCGGGATGGCGGCGGATCGTGCCCGTGGCGCTGCAGGGCGCGTCGAGAAGAACCGCGTCGGCCGGTTGGGATGGGCGCCAGCTTGCCGCGTCCGCCACGATCGTCTCGGCTTCAAGACCCAGGCGCTTCAAGTTGGCGGCGAGGCGCGCGAGCCGTTCGGGCGAGCGGTCGATGGCGGTGACGCGCGCGCCGCCCGCGGCCAGTTGCGCGGTCTTGCCGCCCGGCGCCGCACAGAGATCGATGACATGCTTGCCGCGGATATCGCCCAGAAGCTTCGCGGGCAAGGCGGCCGCCGCGTCCTGCACCCACCAGGCGCCGGTGTCGAAGCCATCAAGGCGCGGCACGGCGCCCGCATCCTCGAGCCGGATCGAGCCCGTGGGCAGGACGCGCCCGCCGAGGCGCGTGGCCCAGGCCGCGGCTCCATCCTTCACCGAAAGATCGAGCGCCGCCTCGCGTTGATGGGCGGCGGCAATGGCGCGGCACGTCTCCTCGCCGTAATGCTCGGACCAGCCGCGCCATAGCCATTTCGGCGTGTTGTACGCGGTTGCATCGCCGGGCAAGAGCGCCGCGCCTTCGCGCGCCACGCGGCGCAGCACGGCGTTGACCAACCCCACATGGGGCCGCGGCAGGCGGCGATGGGCCGCGTCCACGGTTTCCGCCACGGCCGCATGGGCGGGCGTCCCCAGCATCAAAAGCTGCGCGGCGCCGATGCGCAGCGTGTTCTGCGTCCGGTGCGAGCGGGCGGGTAAAGGCTTCGCGAGGCACGGCGCCAGGGCCGCGTCGAGTTCGCCCAGACGGCGCAACACGGTCGCCACGATCACGCGCGCGAACGCGCGGTCGCGTTCGGGCAGCGTCGGCATGTTGTCCAAGGCATCGTCGAGGAAGCGGCGCTCGACCAGCACGGCTTCCAGAAGCTCGAGCGCGGCGCCGCGCGCCGAAACATTTCCACGCATGGGGGCGGAATTAGCACGTCCCGCCGGCCGCGTCGCGGCGGGCGTTGCGCGTGTCGCCGCGCTCAACCCCAGGGGCCCTTCGCGGCCGGGACCATGCCCGCCATCTCGCGCAGGCGGCGCACCCGCTCGGCCGTGCCGGGATGGCTGGAGAACAGGCTCGCGATACCGCCGCCATGCAGCGGGTTGACGATGAACAGATGCGCGGTCGCCGGATTGCGCTCGGCCTGCGGAATCTCGGTGTTCTGCGCCGCGTGCTCGATCTTTTCCAGTGCCGAGGCCAGCCACAGCGGCCGGCCGGAGATTTCCGCACCCACGCGGTCGGCCTCGTACTCGCGGCTACGGCTGATCGCCATTTGCACCAGCATGGCGGCGATGGGCGCCAGGATCGCGACCAAGATGGTACCGACAGCACCCAGCGGGCCGCGGTTGTCGCTGCTGCGGAAGGCGCCGAACAGGAAGGCGAAATTCGCCAGCATGCCGATGGCGCCGGCCAAGGTGGCCGTCACGGTCATGACCAGCGTGTCGCGGCTGCGCACATGGGCCAGTTCATGCGCCATCACGCCCGCGATCTCTTCCGTCGAAAGTCGGCGTAGAAGCCCGGTCGTGGCGGCGACGGCGGCGTTCTCGGGGTTGCGTCCGGTGGCGAAGGCGTTGGGCTGATCGGATTCGATGACATAAACCTTGGGCATGGGCAGGCCGGCATTCGCGGCCAGCTGCTCCACGGTCGCATAGAAGGTTGGCGCGGTATTGCGGTCGACCTGCCGAGCCCCGTACATCGACAGGACCACCCGGTCCGAGTTCCACCAGGCGAAGAGATTCATGCCGCAAGCCACGGCCAGGGCGATGAGTGCGCCGCCTTGGCCGCCCACCAGATAGCCGGCGGCGAGGAACAGCGCGGTCATCCCGGCCAGGAGGATCGCGGTGCGCGTATAGGCCATTTTTCTTGGGTACTCCCGGTTACCGCTCTCCAGATGGCCTCAGCGAGGCGGCATTCAAGACTGGAAATCAAAGGCTTGGCAAAGGGGCGGGCGGACGTCATATCTGGCCTATGAGCGATCCGAAGGCTGGCCCCGTCTACAAGCAAGCGAATATTCCGTTGACGTCAACGTCAATTTCAAAATCTGCGCTCGAAACTCAGGCGAAGCCCGCAAGCACCGAAAAGAAAACGGAAAATCCAAAAAAACCCACGCCGGAGATCGGTGGACCGGAAGGGCCGGAGCCGACCCGTTATGGCGACTGGGAACGCAACGGCCGTTGCGTCGACTTCTAGGACGATCCTGCACCTCCTGATTGGTCTGTAGGATCATTATCCTTTATTCTCTTCGCATGGGTTACTTCCCAACATCGCTGATCGCGCTGTTTTCGCTCCTCGCAATCCCGGCGCAAGCTTCGGAGACATTGCCGGGTCCCGTGCCCGCGGATGTCGTCGCGGTGATCGACGGCGACACGCTCTCGGTGCGCGCCCATATTTGGCTCGGCCAGGAAGTCACGACGCTCGTGCGCCTGGCTGGCATCGATACGCCGGAACTGAAGGGCGAATGCGAGAGCGAGCGGGTGCGTGCCCGTGCCGCGCGGGATTATCTGGAGCGCGCGGTCGCCAATGGCCCGGTCACGCTGGCGCAGATCCGCTATGAGAAATACGCGGGCCGCGTGATGGCCAGGGTTGCAGCCGCAGATGGCGGTGATCTGTCCGAGAGGATGATCGCAGCCGGCTTCGCACGCGCCTATGACGGCGGCAAGCGCCTACCCTGGTGCCAGGCGGCCGAGATCGCCAAGCCCCAGTGACGCATCAGCCCGCGAAGGCGAACGCGACCGAGGCCAGGAGCGAGAGCGCGAAGACGATGTTGATCGCGCGGTTCGTGCGCGCATCGCGAAACGCGTTGGTCAGCACGGCGCCGAGCAAGAGCCAGAGCAGATTACCCGCCGCCATGATGCCGACGACGAGCAACATCTTGAACGCCGCGTCATACACGGCCGCGCCGCGCGCCAGCGTGAAGCCCGAGAACAAAGCCGCCATCGCCGCATAGGCCTTGGGATTGCCGACGCCGAGGAAGATGCCCGCGCCGAAGGAAGGCGGTGCGCGCTTGCCCTTCTCACGCGACAAGGGCGGTGCGGTCGCGATGCGCCAGGCGAGATAAAGCATGTAGAGCGCCGCCGCGCCCTTGAGGATCGGCCCGAGCGCAGGTTCGCCGAGGAGGAACGTGGCGACGCCCGTGGCGGTCAGCAGCATCACGGCCCACACGCCCGCGATGATGCCGGCCGAGAGCACCACGCCCCGCCACACGCCGAAGGCGGCGCCCGTCGCCGCCAGCGCCAGGTTGGCGGGCCCGGGACTGCCGGTCAGCGCCACTGCGGCCAGCACGAAGCCCAACACCTCGTCCGTCAGCCCCATCCTCGCGCCCGCGCTCCGATCCTGGTACCGATGGTCATGGCCTCTTCCATGCCAAAGACGGGGGATGCGGGTCTTGAACGATCGTGCGCGCCGCGCGACCGGTTCCGCGTCGATTCGGTGCGTCCGGGCTTCGAGCGCGGCGAGGCAAGCTTCAACGGCCCGGCCTTCGCGCCGCACCGCCACGACACCTACGCACTCGGCGTCACGCAACAGGGCGTGCAGTGCTTCCGCTACCGGGGCGTCGAGACGCGCTGCCTCGCGGGCCAGGCCTTCGTGTTGCATCCCGACGAACTGCATGACGGCCGCGCCGGCACCGACGACGGCTTCACCTACCGCATGCTCTATCTCGAACCGGCGCTGGTGCAGGACGCGCTGGAAGCGCCGCGCTGCCCGCTGCCTTTTCTGCGCGGCGGCGTCTCGGCGGATGCGCGCCTGCTGGCCGCGCTCAACGCGGCGCTCGCCGGCGACGGCGCGCCCCTAGAGGAGCTGCGCCTCGATTCCCATCTGGTCGAGATCGCCGAGGCGCTGGCCGCGCTCGATCCGTCATCCGCCGCGATGACGCCGGATGCCCCCTGCGTCCGCGCCGTGGCACGCGCGCGCGAATTCCTCGATGAAGAATTCTCGCGCGCCGTCGCGTCGGCCTCCCTCGAACGCGCGACCGGCCTGTCGCGGTTCGCCCTCGCGCGCCATTTCCGCGCTTATCTCGGCACCAGCCCGCACCGCTATGTGGTGATGCGCCGCCTCGACCGCGCGCGCAGCCTGATGCGCGATGGCGCATCGCTGGCCGATGCGGCCGCGTCCAGCGGCTTCGCCGATCAGAGCCACATGACGCGCCACTTCAAGCGCGCCTATGGCGTGACACCCGCGCGTTGGCGCGACCTCGCTGCATAAAGCGGATCATGATTTTTCAACCCTCTCCCCAACGCGGGAGAGGGAAGGGCGAGGGGACAAAAGACCCGCGCCACCCCCTCCCGCGAAGGGGAGGGGGAACAGAGAGTTTTCTTTCACCCAATGCGGATGCGTTTCAGGTAGTCCGGCGCGGCGATGCCGGGTTTCAGGCGCGGATCGTCCTCGGGTGCGCCGATCACCGTGCGCACGGGAATCACGCCGGCCCATACATCCATCGCGTAATCCTCTTCGTCGTCGTTGGGCGGGCCGCTGCGTGCCTTGGCGACCGCTTCCTCGATCTCCATGGCGACGACCGTGGTGCCCTTCAGCTCCTGGCTGGTCGAGGGGCGGATCTCGTCCCAGCGTCCGGGATGCAGCTTCTCGCTGAACGCGAGCAGCGCCTTGTCCTTTTCCCTCTCGCCCTTGAGCGCGTGCGCGGTGCCGAAGGCCGTCACCGAGCGGTAGTTCATCGAGCTGTGGAAGCCCGAGCGCGCCAGCACCAGCCCGTCGAGAAGCGAGGCGGTGAAACAGACGGGCACGCCTTTCTCCACCGTGCGCAGCATCCGGCTCGCGGCCGAGCCGTGCCAGTACAGCGTGCCGCCCTCACGCCAGAAGGCCGTGGCCGTGACATAGGGCTGGCCTTCGATGACATAGCCGACATGGCACAGGATCGACGCGTCCAGGATGGCGAAGACGCTGTCGCGATCGTACTTCGCCCGTTCGTGCAGGCGCTTCACCTTGCTGCGGGTGGTGGGGGTGTAGGCATCCATGGCGCTGTCCTCCGGCGCGGAAAAGGGTCGCGCGAGGCTAGGCCGCGATTGGCCTATCCAAAAGGTCCATTTCGATGGAAACTCTGGGGCCATTTACCGCCTGTCCCGGGGAGCTGACCGTGCCCGCCACCACCTTGTTCGCCGTTGGGCTCGACGCGAGGCAACCGCTCCAGCGCCAGGTCTATGACCAGCTTCGCGCGCTGATCCTGTCCGGACGCGCGGCCAGCGGTGCGCGGCTGCCGTCCACGCGCGCGCTGGCGGCCGAGCTTTCGGTTTCCCGCAACACGGTCGCGGCCGCCTATGACCAGCTTTTGGCCGAAGGCTTTCTCGTCGGGCGCGTCGGCTCGGGCAGTTACGTGGCGCCTGATCTGCCGCGCCCCGATGGCGCCGACGCGCCGCGCAAGGCACGCGCGCGCGCCGCGGGCCCATCGCGCCGGGGTGCGGCGTTGGCCGCCTTGGCGCCCGCGCACGGCGCCCGTGCGCGCGCCTTCGTTCCGGGCTTGCCCGCCATCGACGAGTTTCCCTTCGCCCTGTGGTCGCGCCTTCTTGCCCGCGCCTGGCGCAGCCCCCAGCGCGCGTGGCTCGCCCATGGCGATCCAGCCGGCCTGCCGGAGCTGCGCGCTTCCATCGCCGCCCATCTCGGCGCCATGCGGGGTGTACGCTGCGAGGCTGACCAGGTGCTAGTCGTCTCCGGCTCCCAGGCCGCGATCGCGCTGGCGGCGCGCGTGCTGCTCGATCCCGGTGACGTGGCGTTGATCGAGGACCCCGTCTATCCGGGCCTGGCGCGCGCGCTGGCCGCGGAGGACATCGCGATGGCGCCAGCACCCATCGATGCGGAGGGGCTCGACATCACCGTCGCCGCGAGGATCGCGCCCAAGGCGCGCATGGCCTGCGTCACGCCCTCGCACCAATATCCGCTCGGCCACACGATGAGCCTCGCGCGCCGCGTGGCGCTGCTCGACTGGGCCGCGCGAAGCGGCGCCTGGGTGTTGGAGGACGATTACGACAGCGAGTTCCGCTATCGCGGCCGGCCGCTGGCCTCGCTCCAGGGCTTGGACCAGGACGGGCGCGTCGTCTATGTCGGCAGCTTCTCCAAGGTGATGTTCCCCGCCTTGCGGGTGGCCTATCTGGTCGTCCCGCCGCATCTGGTCGGCGCGTTCCGCCGCGCCCGCACGGCGCTCGAGGATCATCCCTCCACCATCGCGCAACCGGCGCTGGCGCGTTTCATGGAGGACGGCCACTTTGTCACCCATCTCGGCCGCATGCGCCGCCTCTACGCCGCGCGCCAGGCGGCACTGCTCGATTCCAGCGCGCGGCACCTGGGCGGATTGCTGGACGTGGCGCCCGATCCCGCCGGCATGCACCTGGTCGGCTATGCGACCAAGGCGCTGCAACGGCGCATGACCGACCGCGAAGGCGCGATGCGTGCGGCCGCGCGCGGCGTCACCGCGCAACCCTTGTCCGCCTACTATCGCGGTCGTGCGAAGAGGCAGGGGTTCCTGCTCGGTTATGCGGCCCATTCGGAACGCGAGATCGAGCGTGCTGTGAAGACGCTGGCGGAGGTGTTGGGATAAAAAGAGTCCTCACCCCGAGCTTGTTGAAAGGTGAGCTTCCCTAGGCCGCGCGGCGGGCCTCATGCTTCGACACGCTCCGCATGAGGAGCTTTTTTGCGTCCCGTTGCGTGGCGCGCGCCCGGCGCGATCAGCCCTTGTAAGCCCAGGCCAGGATATTCGTGACGTATTCGGGGCTGCCCTTGACGGTGACGCTGTGCTTGTCGCTGAAGTTGATCTTGGTGCTTTTATTGCTGGCTCCGGCCCGTGTGATGTAGGTGACCTGAAGCGGATTGACGAACACGGGAACATCCTCGTCGCGGGACGATTTGAGGCGGACAATGCGGGCCATGGGTTTCTCCGGTTGAAGGCGCCGGATCATCGTATCCGGCCGCCAACGCGCGGGCGATGGCTACAGGGCCGCCGCATGAGGCGATGGAAAACATGGATGGCTCCCGCAGCCTAAGGGATCGCGTGGCGCTCATCACCGGCGCGGGCGCCGGATTGGGCCGGGCCTATGCGCTGCTGCTGGCGGCGCGGGGCGCGTCGGTGATGGTGCAGGATATCGACCGCGCGACGGCGGAAGAGACGGCCGGCGCGATCCGCGCTACCGGCGGCACGGCTTGGGCTTGCGTTTGCGACATCGCCGATCCGCCGGCGCTTCAGCCCGCCCTGCGCGCGGCGGGCGTGGCACCCGGCGGCATCCACATCCTCGTCAACAACGCGGGAATAGACGCGGCGCGCACGATCGAAGAAGTCACGGTGGCCGAGTTCGACCGGATGTTCGGCGTCCATGTGAAGGGTACGTTCTTCGCGACGCAGACCGTGATCGGGGGCATGAAGGCGCGGCGGCACGGCAAGATCGTCAACATCTCCTCGATCAACGGCATGATCGCGGACTCGACCGACTCGCACTACAACGGCGCCAAGGCCGCGATCCTGGGACTGACGAAAGCCTGGGCGAAAGAGTTCGCGCCCTGGCGCATCAACGTGAACGCGGTGGCGCCCGGCCATGTCGTCACCGCCGCCACGATCCAGCGCGGGGCCGCGCGCATGGAACGCATCTCAAGGGAGCGCATCCCCCTCGGCCGCTATGCCACGCCCGAGGAAATCGCCCACACGGTGGCGTTCCTGGTGTCATCCGAATCCGACTTCATCACGGGGCAGGTGGTTTCGCCCAATGGTGGCGAAGCCATCGTGGGGATTTAGCAGCGCTGATGCGCGGCTTCAGAGATCCATTACCGAGGCCGCGTCGCGCATGCGCTCGTAGTCGGCGATACGTTCGCGCGCGGCGGTGCCGAGCTTCGCGGTGACGGCGGCGATCATGACCTCGACGAGGGCCAGCATGCCGATGTTGGAACGCCAGTCGCAGGGCCCTTCTGTCCGCGCGGACAGGACGTGCGTCGCATGGCGCGCGGCGGGCGAGCGCATCTCGTCCGTCATCAGGATGACCGCCGCGCCGCGCCGCGCCGCGGCTTTCACCAGGCCGATCACGGGTTCCTGATAGACGCGCACGTCGAAGGCGACCAGCACGCCGTTGCGGCGGATGTCGAGAAGCTGGTCGCACCAGGCCCCCGTGTTGCTGGGCGAATGTTTCACGCCGCCGCGCAGGATGGTCAGATGCGTGGCCATGTAGCGGGCCAGGGCATCGGTGAAGCGGCCGCCGATCAGATAGACGGGCCGCTTGGCGTTCGCGAGCAGAGCGACGGCGGCCTCAAGCTCTCCGGCATCGGCGTCGCGCAGCGTCTGGCTGACATTGCCGGCGGCCTGGCCGGCGAAGCCGCCGTCCTGCCCGCCGCTCGCGGCTTCCAGCTCGCGCCGCAGGTGCCGCTGGAAATCGGCATAGCCGTCATAGCCGAGCTTGGCGACAAAGCGAACCACACTCGGCGCGCTGACCCGCGCGCGCGCGGCCAGCTCGGCAATGGGCGCCAGGCCCGAAGCCGGGTAATGGGCGAGAAGGGCCTGGGCGATCTTGCGCTCCGCTCCGGTCAGCCCGCCCTCGCGGGCGCGCAGGCTATCCGCCACGGAGGGGCCGTTCGCCGGAAGTGTCTTTTTCTGTGCGATGCGTTTCATGGGCGAAAACTCTATCTGAAAGTATAATTTCAGTTTGACTCCTATTTTAGAAAAATTGAAAGTGTTATTACATACACCGGACGTCCAGCCTTGCCTTCCTGGCGATGGCGAACGCACCGCCCCGATGGAAGGAGTCTGCCCATGCGCCGTCCCCTGGCCGAACTGGCCAATCGCGATTTCGACGTGGCCGTCGTCGGCGCGGGTATCAACGGCACCAGCGCCGCGCAGCAGCTGGCTTCGCAGGGCTATACGGTGCTTCTGGTCGACAAGGGCGATATCGGCTCGGGCTCGTCCAGCCGCTCGACGCGCCTCCTGCATGTGGGCTTGCGGTATCTCGCCGCCGGCACGTCCATGTGGCAGCAACTCATGCACCCGGCGAAGCTGGCCGTCTCGCTGCGTATGGCGCAGCAATCGGCTTTGGCGCGCAATGCCTTCGCCACCACCTCGGGCGAGCGCACGCGCAACTTCAAGTTCGGTTTCCCGATCTACCGCGACGGCATGTACCGCCCGTGGCAGATCGACCTGGCCTTCTTCGTGCTGAAGCGGCTGATCGGCTCGCCGGTGCCGCCGGTCGAGTATCACCGCATGAGCCAGGCCGAGGCGCGCGCCAATCCGCTCTATAAGAATCTGCGCGATCTGGACAAGCTGGACGGTGTCGCGGTCTTCCGCGAATACCAGTTCGACTGGCCCGAGCGCGTCTCGGTCGACATGGCGCTGGACGCCGAGCGCATGGGCGCCGCGGTGCGCAACTACACGCCCGTCACCAAGATGGCGCGTACGCAGGACGGGCGCTGGGCGCTGACCTTGGCCGACGCGCGCGATCCGGCCGCCGCACCCGTCACCGTCAACGCCAAGTCGATCCTCAACATGGCTGGCATCTGGATCGACAAGGTGAACAACCTGTCCGACGCCAAGGTGGGCCGCCGCATCTTCGGCACCAAAGGCGCACACATCGCCGTGCGCCTGCCGCCGGAATGCGCGGGCTTCGGCGTCACCACCGTGAACCGTCTGGGTTTGGAACCCGTCTACATCGTGCCGTGGCGCCACGGGCTTCACTATGTCGGCGTGACCGAGACGGTCTATGACGGGAACATCGACGATATCCACGCGACCGAGGAAGACGTGCAGTGGTTGTTGGAGGAAGCCAACCACGCGGCGCCGGGCTTGGCGCTGAAGCGATCCGACGTGCTCTATAGCTGGGCCGGCGTGCGGCCCTTGACCTATGACCCCGCCTTCCCGAAGGGCGCGCGCTCGCGCCTGGCGCATGATTTTGGCGCCGAGGGCATGCCCAACGTCTTCGCGATGACCGCGGGTCCGGTCACCTCGCACCGCTCGGCCGGCATCGAAATGGCCGAACGGGTGCAGAAGGCGATCAAACCGTCGGGCAAGCCGCAAACGCTCGATTACACGCCGCGCCGTTTCCCGGACAGCCCGGCGTCGCCCGCGCTGATGAACTCCTATCCCGACATCAAGCTGAGCCATCTGCGCCACGCGGCCGAGCACGAGAAGCCGGAGACGCTGGTCGACCTTCTGTTCCGCCGCGTGGGCGCGGGCTGGACCGACACGCAAGGGCGCGAGGCGGCGCGCAAGGCGGCCGAGACGGTGGCCGACATCATGGGCTGGGATGAAGCGCGCATCCAAAAGGAGGCCGACGCCTATGTCGCCCATCTGAAGCACACGCATCCGCGCCCGGACGAACTCTGAGTCCCCGCGTCCGCGTTGAAATCGCAGGCGCGAAGGGCCATTTTCCGGTCATACGCGCCTATCCAACGCGGCCCGGTTGGGCCATTCTCCCGCGCGATTGATCGGCGACGCCTCTGGGCGGCGCCCTGAACCGGAAGAGGCTTTCTTGTCCGTGACGACCGATCCCGCCGGTGCTGTCGGCGCCGCGCCGAATGGCGCGTTGTCGCGGCGGACCTTCGCCATCATCTCGCATCCCGACGCGGGCAAAACCACGCTGACGGAAAAGCTGCTGCTGTTCGGCGGCGCCATCCGCATGGCCGGCCATATTCGCGCGCGCGGCGAGCAGCGCCGCACCCGCTCGGACTGGATGGAGATCGAGAAACAGCGCGGCATCTCGGTCAGCTCGTCGGTCATGACCTTCGAGCGCGAGGGCGTGACCTTCAACCTGCTGGACACGCCGGGCCACCAGGATTTCAGCGAGGACACCTACCGCACCCTGACGGCGGTCGATTCCGCGATCATGGTGATCGACGCGGCCAAGGGTATCGAAGCCCAGACGCGCAAGCTGTTCGAGGTCTGCCGCCTGCGCGATATCCCTATCATCACCTTCGTCAACAAGGTGGACCGCGAGGGCCTCGATCCCTTCGCGCTGTTGGACGAGGTGGCTGACGCCTTGGCGCTCGACGTCTCGCCCGCGATCTGGCCCATCGGCATGGGCGGTCTGTTCCGCGGCGCCTACGACTTCACGCGCGACCGGCTTTTGCTGCCGAAGCAAGGCGGTGCCTTCGACCGCGCCATCGACTGCAAGGGGCTCGACGATCCGGAACTGGCCAAGCACGTGCCGGAGTCGGAATTGGAAGGTTTTCGCGAGAGCGCCGAGCTGGCGCGCACGGCCTATGCGCCGTTCGACCTCGACGCCTATCGCGCAGGCCATCTGACGCCCGTGTTCTTCGGCAGCGCGCTCAAGGATTTCACCGTCGAGGAGTTGCTGCGCGCGGTGGCCGATTGGGCACCGCCGCCGCGCCCGCAGCCAGGCGAGCCGCGCGCTGTCAAGCCGGAGGAGCCGCGCGTCACCGGCTTCGTCTTCAAGGTCCAGGCCAACATGGACCC
>CADEGL010000019.1:0-7537 GCA_902826885.1 uncultured Alphaproteobacteria bacterium
GAGGCGCGGCGCCTGGTGGATTTGGGCGAGGAGATCAAGGCTGCGGCGGCGGTGCAGATCAAGGCCGTGCATCCGACCAATCCCGAGATCCACACCATCAACCAGACGCTGTGGGTCGGCCCCATGCGGCGCAACGCGGAGGGCAAGTTGCAGTCGCGCAATGCCGTGATCGTCTCGCCCGGCCGTATCGACCGCAGCCCCTGCGGCACCGGCACGGCCGCGCGCCTGGCCGTCATGCACGCGCGCGGGCAGATCAAGGTGGGCGAGGAGTTCATCCACGAATCGATCATCGACACGCTGTTCACGGGCGTCATCCGCGGCACGGGTACCGTTGGCACCGTGCCCTCGATCGACGCCACCATCGCGGGGCGCGGCTGGATCACGGGCTTCCATCAGTATGTGCTGGACCCGTCGGACCCGCTGCCCGCCGGCTACCGGTTGAGCGACACCTGGCCCTTGGACAAGATGAAGGAAGCCGGCGCCTTCACGGTGGGGTGAATGGGGGTGGAAGCTCATCCTTCGACGGGCTCAGGGTGAGGGCTCTTTTAAATTACATTCCTCATGCTGACCCCGCCGAAGCATGAGCTTCATGATCAAGCGAGAAGCGCATGACCGAGATCAAGCTGAACCCCGCCATCCCCGTGCTGCGCATCTACGACGAGGCCAAGGCCAAGGAGTTCTACGTCGACTTCCTGGGCTTCACCGTCGATTGGGAGCATCGGTACGGCGACGACTTCCCGCTCTACATGCAGGTCTCACGTTCGGGCGTGAAGCTGCATCTGAGCCAGCATTACGGCGACGGCACGCCGGGCAGCCACGTCTATATCCGCGGCACCGGCATCGCCGCGCTGGCGAAGGAATGGAACGAAAAGAAATACCGCTTCGCCAAGCCGGGCGCGGACGACCCCCATCCCAACATCACCGACCCATTCGGCAACGTGCTGCGCTTCGACGACGAAGCGAATCACACATAGAAAAACGACTCATTGATCGGGCATCCAGCGCGCAGCGCCCACTGCGCAAAAAAACATTCATTTCGGCCTATCGGCCTTTACTGGACCCCAGATCAAAGCCGGGGTGACGGCGGAGAAGAACCGCTTATGCCTTGCGCGGATCGTCGCCGTAGAAATGGTCGGTCGGCTGGGGCGTGGCCGCAAAGAGGGTCAGGCCCTTGGGCGCCTCGAAGCGGTGCCACAGGCCGGGCGGCACGACGGCGAACTGGCCCTTGGTCAGTTTCACCCGCTCCTCGCCCTTCTCGCCCATCATCACCAGCTCGGCCTCGCCGTCGAGCACCTGAACCAGTTCCTCGCCCGCGGTGTGCCGTTCCCAGCAGCCGCCACCTTCGAAACCGCCCACGTTGATCGCGGCGCCGTTGAAACTGCCCAGCCCCTTGAAATGCGGGTCCAGATCGTCGTGCGACGAATCCGGCGTCCGCCCCTTCATGCGGGTAAGCTTCGAAAGCGTCTTCGGAATGTCGTGAACGGTCACGGCCATGGCGATGTCCTCCTCGCGAATGCGCTGTCGTTCCCGGCGGTATCTTAGCGGAATTAGACCGCGCCCGTCAGGCGGCGGGCGCTAGAGCAATACCCAACTGGCCAGGCCTAGGAAGGCGAAAAAACCCACCACGTCGGTGACGGTGGTGAGGAAGACGACCGAGGAGATGGCCGGATCGATCTTAAGGAAGTGGAAGCCCAGCGGGATGAGCGTGCCGGCCAAGCCCGCCGCCACCAGGTTCGTGACCATCGCCGCGCCCAGGACGAAGCCCAGACCCCAATCCTGGAACCACAGGCCCGCGACCGTGCCGGCGATGACCGCGAACAGCGCGCCGTTCACGCTGCCCACCAGCGTCTCCTTGGCAAGGATGCGCACGGCGTTGAGTGTCGAGATCTGCCCCATGGCCAGGCCGCGCACCACGACGGTCAGGCTTTGCGTGCCCGCGTTGCCGCCCATCGACGCGCAGATGGGCATGAGGACGGCCAGCGCCACGATCTTCTCGATCGATTGCTCGAACAGGCCGATCACGGCCGAGGCCAGCACGGCGGTCAGGAGATTGACGAACAGCCAGGCGAAGCGCGCGCGCGTGGTCTCGATCACCGAGCGGTTCAAGTCCGTCTCGGCCATGCCGCCCAGGCGCATGATGTCTTCTTCGCGCTCTTCCTCGATGACCTCGACCACGTCGTCGACCGTGATGACGCCGATCATGCGCCCCACGGCATCCACCACCGGCGCCGAAACCAAGTCGCGGCGACGGAACAGGTGGGCGACCTCTTCCTGGTCGGTCTCGGCGGGTACGGTCGCGAACTCGGCCTTGGGCTCGACAATCTCGGCGATGCGCACCGCTCGTTGGGAGCGCACCAGGCGCGAAAGCGCTACCGTGTTCACCGGGCGCCGCTCGGCATCCAGCACGAACAGATCGTAGAACTCGTTGGGCAGATCCCGCGCCGTGCGCAGGAAGTCGATGGTTTCGCCCACCGTCTGGGATTCGCGCACGGCCACGAAGCCGTGCTGCATCAGGCGGCCGGCGCTGTCCTCCGGGTAGGAAAGACTTTCCTCCAGATCGGCACGGGCGGCGGCCGGAACGGCCTCCAGCACCTCTTCCTGCACGTCCTCGTCCAGGCCCTGGATGACTTCGACGGCGTCGTCGGTGTCGAGCTCGGCCAGCGCCCGGCCGGTGCGCGCGGGGCCCAGGAGGTCGACCACCTCGTCGCGCACGTCCTCATCCAACTCGGACAGGATCTCGGGATCGAGCCGCCCGCGCGCGGCCTCGACCAGCGCCTGCCGCTCGTGCGGAGCCAGGGTCTCGATCAGACGGGCGGCATCGGTGGGGGTGAGGGTCAGGACGCGCGCGACGGCGTCCTCGGCCGCGCCCAAGTCGAGCGATTCCGCGACCGCGCGCGCCAGCGCGGGGTCCAGGCCGAGGCGCCGTGTCTCCAGCGCGCTGTCGGGCGGAGCGGTCATCGCCGCCTCCCGGGGTTCGGGGTCAGGCCGTGGCCCCGAAAGCGCCGCGGAATTCGCGCGCCGGCCGGAACCGCGCTGGGTTTAACCCGGATCGCGGGTCCTGCGGTAGGAGATTCGGCGCGTTACGGCGGGATCGCGATGCCGGCGGCGGGCGCCCAGCCCTCGGGCAGATCGCGCTTGCAGGACGGGCATTGCGTCGCCGTGCGCGGCGCGGGGGCGGCGCAGGACGGGCACGGGTGGTGCGTATCAGAGACAGCGGCGGACGGCGCCGCGGCACGGCGGCGCTTCATGACGAAGTAGGCGATGGCGGCAAGAACCACGAGGGCGAGAAGCCATTCCATTCCACTCTCCCTTGCTGACGTTCATCTCACGCATGAGATGGAGGACAGCCCATTCTAGCCCTCGCCGCGCGCTGGACCAAAAAAAAGCCCCGCAGGAAGGCGGGGCTGTCGAGAAGGCTGGGGGAATATTTACTGGGTCGGAGCCTTCTTCGCCTTCTTGGACTTGGAAGACTTCGCCTTGGTGCCGTCGCTCTTCTTGCCCTTGGTCGACGACGTGGTCGCCGGGGAAGTGGGGGCTGCGCTCTGCGCCATCACGCTGAGCGGCATCATGACGACCATGGCGGCGCCGATGATTTTGGCAAACTTGTTCATTCGTCCGTGTTCCTTTTTGCGCATATCACTGCCGAGGCAGTACCAAGGACAGTCTGCGCCCCCCTCCCTGTATATTTCCCTACGGCGGGATTAATTCCGTGTAATGCACCCCGATCGCAACACGGCCCGAGGCTTCGGCGCCTTCTCCTAGCCGCTCTCCTAATCCTTCTAGCCGTGGGCCCGATCGCCACCGGCCACGCGGCGGCGGCCCCCATGACTTCCGCCGAGCGCGGGCGGGCACTGGCCGGCCTCAAGTGGATTGACGGCCCAGCATCGCTTCCCATCGGCGGGCCGGCCGCACGCTTCGACCTCGACGACGGGATGTTGGCCGTGACCGGCGCGGATGCCCAGCGCGCGTGGGAGCTGCTGCAAACGGGAACCGCGCCGGACCTGCAGGCGGTCATCCTGATCAAGGAACCAGTGACGGCGATCTTCGTCATGTACGCCGAACCGGGTTATGTCCGCTTGGATGACTGGGCCTCGTTCAACGCCGAGGTCTACATGGCGAAGCTCATTGAATTTAACCGGCAGCGCACGCCGATCCGCGAAACGGCAGGCCTGGCGCCCATGCTCGACGCCCATTGGGAGATCGAACCGCAGATAAACCGGACCTCGGCCGTGGCCCATTGGGCACTCAGCTACTTCGCCCCGGAGAAGAAATTGAGAGCGCTCAACATCATGGCGGTTCGCCTGGGACGGCGCGGCTACGCACGGCTTGGCATCTCGCTCTCGATGGACAATTACGACAAGCATCCAGAGGTGAGCGAATTGCTGGAGAAGAATTTCCGCTTCGAGCCGGGTGCGGCCTATGCCGACTTCGCACCCGGCGACAAGGTGGCGCCATTTGGGATCGCCGAACTCGCCATGCGCACCATGTACGGCGAATGATCAGCCTTACGACTTAAGGCTTGCTGGCATGCCGCACAGCGCCGGTGCTAGGATTCGGCCGCACCCATGCCGCGGTCCCGCGGCCCGACACAGGAGCGACACCGGTATGAAAAAGTTCGTAATGATTGCTTTGATCGCCCTCGCTCCGGCCGCCGTGATGGCGGACCAGGCCGCTTCCACCAAATGCCGTGGCAAGCTGAACAAGGAAGCCGGGATGATCTACGACAAGTCGCTGCCGCTGGCGACACCCGACGCCAATCTGCGCGACGTCGTCACGGAGCAGACCCGCGCGCTGGTCGGCGCCAACGCCATCCCGATGGACACGGCGCGCCCCAACGCCGAAGCCGCAGGGGAATGCCTGAAGCTTTTGCGGAAGTAACGGAATCGCGATGACGGGGACCGCAAGAAGCGCCACGTTCGCCGCGGCGCTTCTTTTCACGCAGCCGGTCTGGGCCGACCTGCCGCTCGACAAATATCAGGAAGCCGTCAAGGACAGCGCCACCAGCACCGACGCGCAGGCGTTCCTGAACGGCTATTTCATCGGTCTAGCGGCGGGGCTGGGACAGGTCGACATCGCGCGGCGCAATCCGAAGACGATCAATTTCTGCCTGCCGGACCAGCTGCCCGTGGCGGCCAGCCAAATCCGCAACCTGGTCGACCGCGCGATTGCCACGGGCGCGTTCGCCCAACCGCCGGCCTCGGGCGGAACCTGGGACGTCTCAATCGTCGCCCGCGCGGCGCTTGGCGAAACTTTCCCCTGCCCGCCGCCCGCGCAATAACGGCGTCGGTGAGCCGCGATCAGTTCGCCGTATCAGGCGCCGGAGCGGGTCCGAACCGGTTGTCGCCCTGGCCCTTGGTCGCCCACCAGACGATCAAGACGATGATGCCGATCACCGGCAAGAACCAGAGAAACTGCCACCAGCCGGACCTTCCGGTGTCGTGCAACCGGCGCGCGCCGACCGCCAAGCCCGGCAGAAGCGTGACCAGCCCAAACGCCGCGCTGAGCGGCGGCAGGACCGCGTTCAGCACCAGGTTCACGATCAGCAAGAAAAGCTGGAAGTACCAGAATTCCGAACGCAGAGCCCGGCCTTCGAAGACGACGAATTTACTGAATACAGTCTTGATGGCTGTCACGAAGTCCATGGTGTTTTCCCCTGTTCCATCGTGGCCCGCAAACACGACGGCAGGTTAAGGTATTCCGAGCAGCGTTAGAAGTTTCCTCCTCTTAGGAGATGAACATGAGGCGTTTCAACGTCGTGATCTCCAAGGACGATGGCGGCGTCGAGATGTATCCGATGAAGGAATGGTTGCGGCAGAACAGCGCTATCTTGCCGGGGATCAACCCGAGCACGCGGACATCGCACGAACTTGCCAGAGCTTTGGCACGGCTGGGGTGGAGCACCAAGGAAACGCCGACCGAGGTCCATCTCATAAAGCCCGGCGAAGATGGCCGAACCCCATCCGTGGAGGACATAATAGGATCGTCCGAAGATGACGGTATCGAAGATACGGTCTCGCCTGGCGAGGCCTCGTTTACCCTCGAATATCAATTGCGCGACTTCATCGCCCAAAACCTCGACACGATCACAATCGATGGGAGAAAACTGCGGTTGCATGTCGATGATACCGGCCGTGATGGCATCGAGTTTCCGACCGCCGTCGGGCCAATCGACATTTTGGCGCGCGACAAAACCGGTTCATTCTTCGTGTTCGAGCTGAAGCGCGCGAGCAGCCCAGACAAGGCCGTTGGCCAATTGGCCCGCTATATGGGCTGGGTGAAGCAAACTATCGGAAAGGGGCAAGAGGTTCATGGCGTGATCGTCGCGAAGAATATCGGCCCCAAGCTGAGATATGCGGTGTCCGTGGTTCCAAATGTCAGCGTCTTCGAATACGAGGTAAAGTTTCTGCTTCGCCCCGCGCACGAGATCGAAGCACCCGCGGCATGAAAAAGTATCTCTGTCTCGGTTGCGGCTTCCATTACGACGAAGCGTTGGGGCTGCCCGAGCACGGCATCGCCGCGGGTACACTCTGGACCGACATCCCCGACGACTGGGTCTGCCCCGATTGCGGCACGCCCAAGCATCGCTTCGAGATGGTGGAGATTTCTTACTGATGCGACGGACACCATGATCCTGTTCGAGTTGAAGGCCGATTCGCGCGGGCTGGACGAACTACCCTCCACGGGCCCCTACGCGACCTATGTAGCCGGGCATCCGGACGGACGCATCACGCGCCGCTCCAGCTTCAATTTCGGCGCGTACCAAGGCGGCATCGCCGGCTTCGGCCGCGTGCGCGTGTTCGGCGACGAGATCTTCACGCCCAGTGCCGGCTACAACATGCACCCACACCACAATTTCATCATCATGGCCTTCGTGCTGAAGGGCGCCTTGACCCACATCAACACGCTGGTGAAGGTCGACACGCTTATGCCCGGCGACTATTACGCCTTTTCGGCGGGCTCGGGCGGGAAGCATTGCGAGCTGAACGTCGAGCGCGAGGATTTGAACGTCCTCTATCTATGGATGCTGCCCAACCGGCTGCATGCGCCGCCCAGCTATGCGCGCGGACGGTTCGACTTCTCGTCCGACAAGAATCGTATCGTGCCGCTGGCCGGTTTCGGCGGCGGCCTAGAACTGCGCCAGGATTTGAAGGTCTCGCGCCTGTTCAGCGACGCGGGCCGCGCCTACCCCTACCCCACCCGCTCGCGCGCGCACGGAAGCTATGTCTTCGTGATCGAAGGCGAAGCCACGGTGGACGGGCGCACGCTCGGCCGCCGCGACAGTATCGCCCTGGCGGAGGCGGACTCGTTCGAGATCGCGGCCGCGCACGACGGCGCCGATATCCTGATCGTCGAAACGATCCGATCTTAATTTTTGCTTGCCGCGCTCCCGCGATCTGGTCATGGCCGCTGTCAGGGGCCTGGTGCAAGGAGGATGTGCGCGGCGGGCTAGATTTCTTGCCGTACCATCCCGTCGGGCGACGAGGGTGGGCCGAAGCGGTTGGGTCCGTCGTCACCCTTGGTGCAGTACAGAAAAATC
>CADEGL010000019.1:7637-57115 GCA_902826885.1 uncultured Alphaproteobacteria bacterium
CGGACGGCACGAGGCATGGAGGAAAGTCAGCCCGGTCGCGTTTGCCGGCCGTATTTCTTCAAGGCGCGGTCGCGGGCACCGTTGTCGCGGGCGCGGTAGTACGTGCGCGCGAGCGGCAAAATCCAATGCGGGCCGCCATGGAAAAACGGCTTGGTCTCGAAGGGCCGGTCGGCGAACACCGTTTCGGAATCCTTGGTCCTGCCCAGGATGCGGTTGGCCGTCTTCCAGCCGAAATAGACGGTGGAGGGCACGCCCGTTCCCACCATGCCGAGCTGGTAATAGGCGCCGCTATCGCGGTCGAAACCAAGATGGGGCAGCCAATCGAAGGTCAGCGCGAAGCTGCCGTCCCAGCAATGGCTGATCTTCACCTTGTCGAAGTCCGGCAGGATGCCCGCGACCTGGGCCTTCACGTCCCGCGCGACATCTTCGACGTTGGGATAGTGGAACAAATGCCGCGCGGTCACCAACAGACGATTCTGCTCGTCCACCGTGCGCAAGCCCGTATAGAGAAGAACGGATTCCAGCATCATGCGCCCCTTGGGCGTGATGGCGTCGATGATCTTCTGGTCGACCGGCTCGGTCACCGCCGTCCAGCTATAGATCGGCAGGACGCGCCGACGGAATTTGCGCAGAAGCGAGTCCTGATCGCCCGTCTGAGCATTGGTGCATAGCACCAGCTCCTTGGCCTGGATCGTGCCCCGTGCGGTCTTGATCGTATGGAGGCTGCCGTCGCGGCGGAATTGGTCGGCGCGGCAATTGCTCAAGATGCGCACGCCCGCCGCTTCCGCGCGTTCGCGCATACCGCGGAAGTAGCGGCCCGAGTGAAGCTGGCCCACATCGGCCAGGACGTGCAGGCCGAAGAACGTATCGCTGCCGATTTCCGTATGCTGCTCGGCGCGCGGCACCATGAAGCCGTCTGTCGGGATATGTTTTTTTTGCAGCTCCAGGTCACGCGCCATGGATTCGTATGCCTCGGGCGTATGGGCGCCATAGAGGCGGCCCGGGCGCTGGACATTGCAGTCAATCTTCTCGTCGTGGATGAAGGCGAAGCAGAACTCCATCCACGCCTTGGCCTCGGTGAAGATGCGGATCGCCGTCTCGGTGCCCATCTGCTCCTGAAGCGTGGAAAATTTCGGGCGGATGGTGCGGCCGGCGGCGCCGAAATTGACCGTGCTGGCATGCTCGCCGGGCTTTCCCTGTTCCAGCAGCACCACGTCGCGGCCGGCGCGCGCGAGGAACAGGCCGATCGACATACCGGAATAGCCGCCACCCACGATGACCACGTCGGCCTTGGCGGGGACGGGCGCGACCTCGCCCACGGTGACGGGCGGCGCGGCCTCCCACCAATAGGAACTGCGTTTGACCATGGTCTCCCCGCCCGCTTTTCTAAAGATCAGAATATGATATTATAGATCATTATCTAATATCCTGGTCTGTCTCCGGACCGGAAGTCAACGGGCACGGCCATGGCCAAGACAGCCCCCGCGCGGGGAGACGGCGGCAAGAAGAGCTTCGCGTTCGTCGCGTCGCTGGAGAAAGGTATCTCGGTGCTGCGCGCCTTCGCGGGCGTCGATGGGCCGATGCGCCTGATCGACATCGTGGCCGTCACGAACCTCGAACGCAGCGCGGCACAGCGCCTGGTCTACACGCTGGAGGAGATGGGCCTGCTCATTCAGGACACGCGCACGAAGCTCTACGCCCTGTCGCCGCGCGTGTTGGAATTCTGCTTCGCCTATTTGCGCAACGACCGGCTGGCCAGCGCGGCCCTGCCCTATCTGCTCGAAGCCAACAAGGAATGCGAGGAAGCCGTCACCCTGGTCGAGCCTTACGACACCGAGGTCTATTACGTGACGCGCTTGCCCAGCCGCCGCGCCATCGCCATGGATGTGGTACCGGGCACTTGGTTTCCGGCCTGGTGCATCGCGGCGGGCCGCGCGATCTTGGCCTTCCTGCCCGAAGGACGGGCGCGCGACATCGTCGAACGGTCCAAGCTCGTGCGCTATACGCCCAACACGCTGACCGGCAAGGCGCAGGTCATGGATGCGCTCAAAAAAGCGCGACAGGACGGTTACGCGGTATCGAAGGAAGAGTACGGCTATGGCGACATCTCAATCGCAGCGCCCGTGTTCGACGCCGCCAACGGCGTGATCGCGGCCGTCTCGATCTCCGGCCCAACCGATCGCTGGAACCTGGCCCAAGCCACGCGCGAGCTAGCGCCCCTGGCCCAAGCCGCCGCTTCGCGCATCTCGGATTCCCTTCGCGGTGCCTCCACGCTGGCCCAACCGGGACGTTTCATCCCGCCGCGGCGCTAAAGCTTCGAAACAAAAGCGTGGGACAGATAAAAGAACAGCGACAAGCCGAGCAACGCCATCAGGGCTGCCAGCACGATGTCCGCCCGGCGGCCCGCCCCGTTGTACAATTCCACCCGTTCGATGGCCCGCGCGTTCGCGATGAATCGTATGCCGGCTAGAACCACCATGGCCGTGCCCAAGACAATCAGCGCCAAGCCGGCCACGTTGCCGAATTTCTGACCCGGCACCGAGAGGCTTCGCCCCGTCATCGACGGGGCCGCGATCTCCAAGAACAGGTCGAACTTCTCGACGATGAAGCCGAACGCCATGACGGCGACGGAAGTGCGCACCCAAGCCAGGAAGGTGCGCTCGTTGGCGGAATGATCGCTGAAATTCTTGATCATGCGAGCGCCCGTTATCGTCCGGCCATGATGCTAGCGGCTCGCGATCCCGCCGCCTAACAGTTCGGCGCGCAGCCTTGTCCCATCGGCCCGCGCGGCTCGGCCTTTCCCGCCGGGCCGGATGCGACCGCCAAGCCCAGCACGGTCAGGAAAAGAAGCGCACGGATCATCGGGTTTCAGCAGTTCGCGCCGCAACCGCGGCCCATGGGACCACCCGGTTCGGCATGGCCGGCGGTGACGGCCGCGGCGCCGATGCCAAGGGCAAGGATCAGAAAAAACACGCGCAGCATCGTCGTTCCTTTCGCAATGCCTCTATCCGGCACCACGACACGGTATCTTCGCCAGGCCGGCAGTGACCGGCGTCACAGGGCCGGCGCTACCAGCACATGCCCGCTGGGCAGCTCGTCGACATCATCATCTGCTGCTGCATCTGCACGGCGTTCATGTCCTGCTCCCGCTGTTTGTCGCGGTTCTGGGTGAGGGTCAGCATGCACTTGGCGAACGCGTCGCTGCCGGGTTTGTTGCCCTGCTCTTCGCAAGTTTTTTCATCCTGGGCTTTCAGCTCCGCCGACGAAGTGCAGGCCGCCAGCAGCAGTCCAGCCAGAAGCGGGGCCAGAAACCGGACCGTCCGTGCATCTCGCGCAACCTGCCGCATCAGCCGGTCACCAGCACGCGCCGGCACACCCGGGCGCCATCATCATGCTTTCTTCCATCTGCATCGCATTCATGTCGTCGTTCCGCATCTTTGCGCGATTCTGGTCGACCACCATCATGCATTTGGAAAACGAATCCGAGCCCTGCTTGAAGCCGTAGCCCTCGCATTTCTTCTCGTCCGCCGCCTTTTGCTCGGCGGCCGTGGTGCAGGCCGCCAGCGCTAGGGCCAGCAGCAAGGAAAAAACGAGCCGTTTCATCAGGCACTCCATTCCCGGGTTAAGAACAACCCAGTCCCCATCGCGTCGTCAGCAGCAAGGCGCTCCCATCAGCGCCATGTCGTCCGCATCCATTTGCGCCTCGGAATCGTCCTCGAACTGCTGCTCCCGCGTGCTGGCGTATTTCTGCATGCAGTAATCCATGCCGTTGGTATCGGGTCGGAAGCCGTAACCTTTGCAGTAGTTCATGGCGTCCTGCCGGCGCTCCTTGTCGGATTCGCACGCCGCGAGCGCCAGGATCAGGAACGGAACGGCCAACCAGCGCATCCCTAGCCTACCAGCAGCACGCCATCATGGCGGAGTCCTGCACCTCCTGGGCATCCATCTCGTCGCTCATTTCCTTCTGGGCCTTGAGGTCGCTGTCGACCATGCACTTGTTGAAGCCGGGATCGCTTGGCATGACCCCCTTGGCGATGCACGCGCTTTCCGCGTTCGCGACCTCATCCTGCTTACTGATGCAGCCCGCCAGAGCGAGCGCCAACACAAGCGCGAGCAACGGTTTCATCGATCCCCCTCTTCGACCCGGCGCAGCCTATCGCCAGAGGCATATCCCGTGCAATTACCGCGCCGTACAGCGGCGGATGGGCAGCTTTACGGTTAAAGTGGCCGCACGAAACCGGAGATCGCGATGGATAAACCCCTTGCCGTCATCACCGGCGCCAGTGCCGGGATCGGGCGCGCCGTGGCCGATGCCTTCGGCCATGCTGGACATCCGGTCCTCTTGCTGTCCCGGCATATCGCGCCACCACCGCCAGGGACGGATCGCGTGCGAACCGCGCGCGTGGACGTGGCCGATGCCCCTGCCCTGGCCCACGCCATCGCCCAAGCCGAGGCCGTATTCGGCCCCACCGGAATTCTGATCAACAACGCGGGCATGCTCGGGATCGGCGCGTTCGAGGACCGCGCGCTGGCGGATATGGAACGGGAAATCGACGTGCTGCTCCGCGGCGTGATACACGGCATCAAGGCCGTGCTGCCCGGCATGATCGCGCGCAAGGGCGGCACGATCGTCAACATTTCGTCGATCGGCGACCGCAAACCGGGCCCCACGGGCGAGATCTACCATGCTTGCAAGGCGGCGGTGCGCTCGCTTGGCGAATCGTTGCAGCAGGCCGAGGCGCGTCACGGCGTGCGCGTCATCAACGTGGCGCCCGGCCTGATCAAGACCGGCATCCATGCCCATATGGGCATCAGCTTCGAGGAATATTCGCGGCGCTTGGGCAACCCCACCTTCATCGCGGCGGAGGAGCTGGCCGAGATCGTGCTGTTCTGCGCGACGCGGCCGCCCCATGTCTGCATCCGCGACATCGTGGTGATGCCGACCGATTCCACGTTCTGAATAAATAAACCCGCCGGGCAGAGCCCGGCGGGCGAGGTTCGCAAAGTCGAGACGCGCTAGAAGTGGTAACGGACGCCCAGCAGCGCGTTGTGGCTCATGAACTGGGAGTCATAATTACCGCCGTTGGTGGCATTGAACGTGGGATCGAGCGTCGCGAAATAGCGGTACTCGACGAAGGCCGTGATGTTCTGAGTGAGGTCGTAGCCTAGGCCGCCGATGGCCTGATAGGCGAACACCACATCGCTGTCGTCGACCAGCTGGGTGCCGTTGATGCGGATATCGTTGGCCGACACGCGCGCCACGCCGATGCCGCCGCCGATATAGGGCTTGATCTTCATGCCGACATCAAAGTCGTAATAGCCGTTGGCCATGAAGCTGAGGGCGGACTCGTTGCCCTCGGTATTGAATTCCGGGCCGCTATTGACTTGGGTCTTGTCGGTCGACGAATTGCGGTAGCCCAACTCGCCCTCGGCGCGGAAGCCGTTGCCGAACCGGTAGCCGCCGGCGCCCAGGAATACATAGCCCGTGTCGAACGAAGTCTCGAGCGAATTGCCGCCGTTTTCGCTGTCGGCCTGCTCGAACCAGGTCGCGCCGCCCGCACCGCTGACGTACCAGTTGGGTTCCGCGGCCATCGCGGCGGACGATATAAGGAGAGTTGTAGCGGTCAACGCCGCCTTCATCGCGATCTTCGGCATAACGGGAACCTCTTGGCCCAACAACGACTAAGGCCCGCGGCAATCCCCCGAAACGCCCACAGGTGCCGGGCCCAAGCCCAACGGCGCCAGATTTAGGCCGCAATTCCTCACTAACAAAGTGGAAAGTCGTGGCCTTGGGTCCCGGCCACGGACTGGTCACAGGACCCAGGCCGATATCGTGACGTTTTCGCAACGCCGTCGTATCCTCGCTCCGCCCATGCGCTTCGCCCCACACGCTTCATGACGAAACTCGACCGCTACGATGTGGCCTCCTGGCTGATGGCCGCCGTGGCTCTGTTCGCGGTCCTGAAGCTCGGGCTCTTGGCCGCGCTCCTAGCCGGGCTTCTGGTCTACGAACTTGTCCACATGCTGGCATCGAGTCATGCCCGCTTCGGCGTCAATCACCGCATGGGCAAGGCGGTGGCGGTCGCCATCCTGTCCGCCATCATCGTCGCCGGCCTAACCTTTGGCGTGATCGGCTTGATTGCGTCGATGACCACCAACAACCTGGTCGCGCTCCTGCGCAAGATGGCGGACGTAGCCGAGACGGCGCGCCTCCACTTGCCGACAGGTGTGGCCGACTACCTGCCCTCGACCGTGGAGGAGTGGGAGGCCATGACTTCGCGCCAGTTACGCGGCCACGCAACCGAACTGCGCGGCGCGGGCGAGCATGTCGCGCGCATCCTGATCTATATCCTGATCGGCCTGGTCATCGGCGCCTTGACCGCATTCCACGACCCGGCGCAGGCCGAGCATCGCCGCCCGCTGGCGCGGGCACTGGGCGACCGCGCCGCAATGTTTCGCCTGTCGTTCCGCAAGGTGGTCTTCGCCCAGATCCGCATTTCGGCGCTGAACACCTCGCTGACCGCCGCCTATCTGTACCTGGTGCTGCCGTCCTTCGGCGTGAACCTGCCACTCAAGCAAACCATGGTAGCCGTCACCTTCGTGGCCGGCCTGTTGCCCGTGATCGGCAACCTGATTTCCAACACCGTGATCGTGATGGTCAGCTTAAGCGTCTCGGCCTATGTGGCCGCGGCGTCGCTGCTCTACCTCGTGTGCATCCACAAGCTGGAGTACTTCGTCAACGCCCGCATCATCGGCGGCCGCATCAACGCGCGCGCGTGGGAAATCTTGATCGCCATGCTGGTCATGGACGCCTGGTTCGGCGTCGCGGGGGCGATCGCCGCGCCGGTCTTCTATGCCTACGTCAAGGAGGAGCTGCAGGCTCGCCGGGTGATCTGAAGAATTAAAAAGGGGAAGGCCCTTGCCTTCCCCTTTTTGGAGTCACCGCGCGGCAAGGGCTACTGCTTTACGACCAGGTTATTGTGAACCATCTTCACGCCCTCGACGCTCTGGGCGACCTGGGTCGCGCGCGTTTTTGCGACGGCGTTATCGACGAAGCCCGACAGCTGGACTTCGCCCTTGAAGGTAGTGACGTCGATCTTGAACATGTTCAGGTCCTTATCGCCCAAAAGCTGCGCGCGGACCTTGTTGGAAAGGACGGAATCGTCCACATACTCGCCCGTGCTTTCAGTCGTGCGTGTCCCTGCGCAGGCCGTCAGCGGCCCCGCGATGAAGCCCGCGATCACGAGAGCGAACAGGATGCGCATGAAGTTCATGGATACCTCGAAGCTGCGTTGATACGAGGCCGGATCGAGTCCAGCCGTTCACCTCGATAACGTTGCAGCCGCTGCAAGGTTCCCGACGAACCTTATCGCGCTGTGACCACGCGGGGACGCGCACGCGAAGCGCCCGTCAAGCGGGAGGGATCGGCGGCGGCCGGCACTGTACGGACAATCTCCTTGGGCACCATGCCTTCCTCGGCGTCGAGGACGCGGCGCGCCTCCTCCAGCAGCGTGCGTTGCAGATCGGCGAACCCCCGTTGCGCCACCCAAGCCCGCACGGTCAGGACGATGCCGCCCGGCCCGTAGCTTTCGACAAACACATTGGGCGGCGGATCGCGCAGCACGCCGCTGTCGCGGGTAGTCAGGTCCACTAAGACATCTCGTACGCGCTTCACGTCGGCGTCGGCGGGAACAGTTACGTTGAAGCTGAGCAACCGCCCCGACGCGCGTGTGTGATTGCGCAGCGGCTGGTTCCAGATCGTGGAGTTTGGCGCGAACACGAAAAGCCCATCAAAGGTCTCGAGATGAGTTCCGAATAGCCCGATTTCACGCACCGTACCGGCCAATGCCGGAACCGCAGGCCCAACCTCGATATAGTCGCCCGCGCGAAAGGGCCGCAGCCAGAGAAGCATGATGCCGGCCGAGATGTTGGACAGCGTGCCCTGCAACGCCAAACCGATAGCCAAGCCCGCCGCACCCAGCACGGCCAGGAGAGAGGTGGTCTGTATGCCCAGTTGTCCCAGCGCCCAGACAATGGTCAGGATCAAAATACCGTAGCGAACCAGCGAGCCCAGCACCGGCGTCGCGGTTACATCCACTTGATGCGTGCGCGCGGCCACGTTGGAAATGGCGCGCCCGGCCCAGCGCGAGATTGTGATGCCGATGACCAGGATAATGACGGCGATGCCAAGACGGGGCAGGAACGCCAACGTCCACGCCCATGCCATATCGGCCAAAGCGTTGATACGTTCGGGGGTCAAACTGGTGTTCACCCGAGACCTCCGTCTCTCCCCCAGGCGTTCAACCCGGAAGCGCGGCGCGAGGTTCCCGGTGGGTGGCGGCTAGGGAGTGGCGGGCGCTTCGCGCCGGCGTTTATTCATTTCAGCGCGCTGTGCCGCCACCTCGTCGATGCGCGCGCGCAAGGACGGATACTTGGCGAGAAAACGGCGGAACTCGCGCTGATTGAGCACGAGAAGCTGTGAATAATCGATGGCCGTCACGTCGGCCGAGCGGCGCGCGCCCGAAAGCAACGCCATCTCGCCGAAGAACTCGCCGGCATCCAAGCGGATCGGCGTGCCGCCCTCGACATCCACTTCGACCGAGCCCGAGGAAATAAAGAACGCCGCGTCGGCGCGCTCTCCCCTTCGGATGATGCGCTCGCCGGGTACGGCCGCGCGTGGACGGAACAAGGTCAAAAGTTCTTCCCGCTCGGCGCCATCCAACCCCTCAAACATGGGCAGCTTGCGCGCCAGGTCGCCGGTGCGGAGACCGTGGTAGGCGCCCTTCTTCTCTTCCTTTTCATGCTGCGTGCGCTCCAGCTCGTGGCGAAGCGCGGTCAACCGCTGGTCACGCCTGCCGCCGGTGCGCGGACGCAATCGCGCCGAGAGAGCCTCCGCCGCCCAGAACATCAGAGGATTGAAGGTGATGGACAAGATGCCACCGGCCAACAGTAGGTCGCGCCCGTCGGCCGGCAAAATACCGAGCGTGAGACCAAGGCCTGCCAAGATAAAGGTGAACTCGCCGATCTGCGCCAGCGCCGCCGAAACCGTGATCGCGGTCGTGGCCGGGTAGCCCAGCGCAATCACGATGATGAAGGCGGCCAGCGACTTGCCGAACAGGATGACCGCCAGCACCGCCGCCACGGCCCACGGCTCGCGCACCAAGATCGCCGGGTCGAACAGCATGCCGACGGAGACGAAGAAGAGCACCGCGAAGGCGTCTTGCAACGGCAGCGAGTCCTCGGCCGCCTTATGACTGAGGTCCGACTCGCTGAGAATGACACCCGCGAAGAAAGCACCGAGCGCAAAGGAGACGCCGAACAGCTTGGCCGAGCCGAAGGCGATACCCAGCGCAACGGCCAACACAGAAAGCGTGAACAATTCGCGCGAGCCCGTACGCGCCACCTGTGACAGGAGCCAGGGGACGATGCGCGGTCCGATGGTGAGCGCCAGAACGACGAAGGCCACGACCTTGCCGAGCGTCACGGCCAGCGACACGAATAGGTTTCCATCGGGTGCGCCTGCCGCCCCGTGGCCACCCATAACCTCGGCGAAGGCCGGCAGCAGGACCAAGGCCAGCACCATGGCCAAATCCTCGACGATCAGCCAGCCTACAGCGACACGGCCATTGACTGTCTCGATCGAATTTCGCTCGTCGAGCGCGCGCAGCAACACGACCGTGCTGGCAACCGACAGAGACAACCCCAGCACGATGCCCGCGCCGAGACTCCAGCCCCAGGACATAGCCAGCGCGGCGCCGATCGCTGTCGCGACGGCGATTTGCGCCACGCCGCCAGGCACGGCGACCCAGCGCACGGCTTTGAGATCGGCCGCGGAAAAATGCAGACCGACCCCGAACATCAAGAGGATCACACCGATCTCGGCCAATTCCAGCGCCAGATGGATATCGCCGACAAACCCCGGCGTGAACGGTCCCATGGCGATGCCTGCCAACAGGTAGCCGACAAGCGGCGGCAAGCGCAGCTTGGTGGCCGCGAAGCCGAACGCGAAGGCAGAGACCAGCCCGACCGCGATCAAGGCGATCAAGGATGTTTCATGCGGCATCGGCTCAGGCCCGCAGATCTTCCTCGTGGAGCGCGACCAACCCCGCAAGGCTCGTGACCAGAAAATCGGGCTTGGTGAATTCAGGCGGGGTCTGCGTGCCGCCATATCCCGACTTACCGTGACGGCGATAGACCCATGTTGAGGCCAGACCGATTTTCCGCGCCGTGCCGATATCGTGATACTGGCTCTGCGCCACGTGCAACACGCGCTCCTTCGGCACGCCGAGTTTCGCGATATAGCCAAGGAAGTAATCGAATGCCTTGGGATCGGGCTTGGATACGCCCATGTCCTCCTCGGTGATCACGGCGAGGAACGGCGAGCCCAGGGTCTGGGCCATGGCGCGCGCCGATACGCGGTCACCGTTGGTGACCGCGACCAAGTGCCGGTAGTTACGCTTGAGATAGGCAAGCGCCTCGACCGAATCCGGGAACGCGGGCCAGTTGCGCGCGGACGCCAGGAACGCCGCGCCGTCGCTCGGCTGAACCTCGATGCCGTATTCCTTCGCGATGCCGGCCCAGATTTTCGGCGCGCGGCCGCTGAAGGAAAGCTTGGGCTCGGCCTTGCGCACGGCGCTTTGCGCCCGCGCATAGGCTTCCAACATCTCCTGATCGGTGGCTTCTGGCTTCGCTCGCAGAACACGCGGGCGCACCCAGTTGAGCACCCCCGACTCGAAGTCGATCAGGGTGCCAATGATGTCGAAGGTCAGGACGTCGAAGTCGGTCAGGCGCATGGCGGATCTCGCTGGCTTGGAACATCGCGGCAGGGGGCAAACCTAGCGCGGCGGGTCGGGAAGATGTAGCGGATTCGGCGACGCCTCTGCCTTGAGCCGGCGCAGCGCCCGTTCGGTCAAGACCGGCCCCACGATGGCGCTGACCACGACCAGAACCAGCACGGCATTCAGCATGGCCTCATCCAGCAAACGTTCGCCCGCGGCGTTGACCGTCTCGTAGCCCACCAAGGCCACGACCAGGGTCGCCGCGACGTGGGGGAACGTGAGCGAGCCCATGAGCAGCCGGTCGGTGGCACCGAAACGCCAAGCGCGCCCCATGGCGACGGCGGCCAGCCATTTGGCTCCAAAGGCGCCCCCAAGCACAGCCAGCACCAGCAGCGTGTTGTCGGTCAGCGCCTGGATGAAACCGCGCAGATCGATCATCAACCCGACCACGACGAAGAAGATCGGGATGAAGAAGCGGTGGCCGAAGAACTCCAGCTTTTCCTTGGCCGGTGTGTCGCGCGAAGCCCGGTTCACCGCGAGGCCCGCCAGGAATGCGCCCAAGATAGTTTCCAATTCAAAAATCTTCGCCAGCATGGCCGCGACCATGACGATGGCCAGAAGAAGCTGAAACGCCTCGCTCTCCGTTTTTCCGAAACGAGCGAACAGCCATTTGCCCGACCGGCCAAGAACGCCAAGAACCAGGACGATGAACAACGCCAGGGACAAGAAGCGCCATGCAAACGCGGCCGGATCAAAGCCGTTCTGAAAGGTCGAGAGACAGAGAGCCAACGTCAGCAAGGCCAGGGTATCGGCCAGGACGGTGGAGCCCGCCGTGACGGTGACGGACAGGCGGTTACCCTGCTTGCCGTGATGCACGGCGGGATAGGCGATCAGCGTGTGGGAAGAAAGGAGTGCGCCAACAAGCAAGGCCGAAAGCAGGGCGTAGTGGAAAGCCACGCCGATGACGACGCCGGCCGCGAGCGGTAAAGCGAACGTGACGAGGCCGAATGCCAGAGCCTTCCTTCGGTGCTTTCGGAATTGCTCCAGATCGATCTCGAGCCCGACGAAGAACATCAAGAGGACCTTGCCCATCTCGCCGATGACCTGCGCCACCTGCGGATGACGCGGCATGACGCCGATGAGGTGCGGGCCAAGCAGCACGCCGACCAAAATGCAGAAGACGGGTTCTGGAACCTTCAGACGAGCCGAGGCCCACGGCGCGAAGACAAGCAGTGTCGCCAAGATGGCGGCCCGCCCCATCGGCGGGATGTCGATGCCATGCGCCGCAATGATTTCCATGGAGCCCCCGGAAGAACGTCAGTCATTGTCCCGCGCTGCGTGAGAGCGCGCCAGATCCCTAAAAGCCGTAGCTCATCGCGAGCTGCAAGCGGCTGGCCTCGCCATAGCCCTGCGTGCCCACGGCCGCGCGCGCCAGATAGCGCCAGCCGTACATGTATTCCAGGCCAAAACTCACGCGCGGAACCGGACTCCAGATCAAATTCACGGCCGCGTTCTGAATGTTCCGCGACAAGCCGTCCGCGCCCGCGCCCAATTGCGCCACGGGGATGTCCGCGTGCATGTATCCGTAGATCATGTTCGAGTGCCATTGGTCGGCCCAATAGTGGGTGTATTGGACCCAGCCTCCGTAGACCATGTTGACCGTCAGATCGACCGGGCAGCCCGGCGTGAAGGCCGTGCCGGGATTGCCAGGACAAACCGCGTTCGTCTCGGGTGAAGTATTCGTGGTCTGAATATAGCGGCCCAAGCCCGGCCCGCCGTTGAAGTTGAAGCCCAGTTGGCTTTTACCCCAGGTCTTCACATGCGCGCCGATATGGCCGCCGCCGCCGATCGCGGTCGATGTGCCGCCGATGCCGTCGTCATATTCGAAATAGCGCATTACGCCCGAAGCGTTTATAGCCCCCCAGCTTCCCTTGTAGCGCACGCGCAAGATCGTGTCGGGCATACGGTCGATCATGGCGGGGTTGTTATTCCGGTCGAGCCCCGTGGGCGTGGCCACGCTGGCGAAGGGATTCTCGAACGCGGCATCGATGTGGAAATTGGCGCTGAATTCGGCGATGTAGCGGATCATCGTCTGGCGTATGTCGGAATCGCCGGCGGCGCCAAAATTGTCGATCATTTCGGTATTGGTATCGGCATCCTCGAAAGTGGATTCGGTCTGCCCCGCCACCACGGGCCCCAGCCGCGCGATGGCTTGGCGCACGCGCATCGAGAACGAAGTCGCCCCCTGCTGATCGTTATTGCGGCCGAAGAAATCTCCCTCGATACGAGTCTGTAGTTTGCCCCAATCGGTCGGCGTGTCCGTCTCGAAGCGAATGCGCGATTGGCGCGAATGCATGCGGTAGTCGCCACCCTGGCTATTAGCCACGGAGCCGTTGACCGGAATGTTGGACAGGACGAACGAATCGCCTATGACCGAAGCGGGCGCATCGAACGTGAAGAAGGCGTCCGCGCGGGCATAACCGCTGAAAGAAATCGACGTATCGGAGCCCGGCAGGCGCCACGATCCGGGAAAACTGCCGCCCGAAACGGCGGGCGGCGGGGCGGCCATGGGTGGATCGCCGGCTTCGCGGCGGCGCTCCAAGGCATCGAGCCGCTCGCGCAGCATGTCGATCTGTTCCTTCAGGGCTTTCTTACCGTCGGGCGTCGTCTCGTCGGCCCACGCGCCTCCTACCGAGCCCAAGACCGCGCACCCGCACAAGAGAGCCGACCGACGCACCATGCCCTTGCCGCCACCGGGGAACATAAACGCGCGGCGGAGGTTTCCTACTCCGAATCCGCCACCACGGAATCATGCCGTGGGGAAGCTAGCCTATGCCGAAAGGGGCGGCCATACCACGATCAACCGGGTCGGGCGCTTTGAAAGAGAAAAACGTGGCGAAGGGCGAGATCGAACGCCTGCCGAGTGGCGTCGAAGGGCTAGACACCGTTCTGAGCGGGGGTTTCGTGCGCGGCGCGGCATATATCGTCAATGGACCGCCCGGCGCGGGCAAGACGATTCTGTCCAATCAGTTCTGCTTCCATCATGCACGCGCGGGGCGAAAGGCGCTTTATCTGTCCCTGCTGGCCGAAGCGCACGACCGCATGCTGGCCTACATGTCGTCGATGGATTTTTTTGATCCAAGTCAGGTTCCCGAGCGTCTGTACTACATGAGCGCGTTTTCGACCCTCCGAAGCGAAGGCTTGGCCGGCGTCTTGAAGCTGATGAACGGCGAGATCCGCCGGCACAAGGCCGAAGCCGTGGTTCTGGACGGGTTGTTCGTGATTCGCGACACGGCCGCCAACGAGGCCGAGTTCCGGCAGTTCGTTCACGAACTGCAGGGTCAGGCCGGTATCACGGATGCCACCATCCTGCTGCTAACCAACCAAACTAGGCAGGCCAATTCGTCCGAGCATACGATGGTGGACGGCTGGATCGAGATCATGGACGAGATGGACGGAGCGCGCGCGGTGCGCAGCCTGGTGGTGCGCAAGCATCGCGGCGGCGGCTTCCCGCGCGGGCGCCATGAATTCCGGATCACTGACCAGGGCATCAAGGTCTTTCCGCGCCTGGAATCGATTTTGCCGGTGAAGGCCCGCCCGCATGCCAGCATGTCACGTGTCGGCACCGGCATCGCCGCGCTCGACACAGCATTGGGTGGCGGCTATCCGGCGAATTCCACCACCGTCCTCATGGGGCCCTCGGGCATCGGCAAGACCACATTCGGCATTCAGTTTCTGGCCGGCTGCACGCCCGAAAAGCCCGGCCTTCTATTCGGCTTCTATGAGACGCCGGAGCGGCTACGCGCCAAGGCCAAGAGCCTGGGCTTCGATTTCGGCGCGCTGATCGACGCGCGCGCACTCGATATCGCCTGGCAGCCGCCGGTTGAAAACCTCGCCGACGAGCTGGGGCAGCGGCTGCTGGCCCAGGCGAAGGCGATCGGCGCCAAGCGCGTCTTCGTGGACGGCGTTGCGGGCTTCGAACAGGCGCTGCTATTCCCCGAACGTCTGTCCATGCTGCTGAACGCCATCAATCACACGCTCGAGGGCATGGGGATCACGGTCGTCTATGCCCTGGAATCGGCCCACCTCTATCTTTCGGAGGAACTGGACATCTTCGACCTGTCGGCCATGGTCGATAACGTGATCCGGCTGCACTACGAAATGCGCGGCGGCACGCTGCGCCGTTACATCTCGGTCCTCAAGGTGCGCGACAGCGACTTCGAGCCGTTTCCGCAAGAATTTCACATCGGCCCACAAGGCGTCGCTCTCGAAGCACGGCCAGATCCATGGAAACGCGGCGGCGGCGTGAAACACAGGCTGGAGAGGCGGGGCCGCAAACGTGCGCCTCGGTCCAAACGGTGACGGTTAACTGCGTCCGGAAGGTTCTCCTCGTCGAGGACGAAGTCGTCGTCGCCATGGCTGTGTGCATAACCCTGGAATCGCTGGGCTACGGCGTGTCGCTGGCGGCCGACGGGCGCGAGGGGCTGACCAAAGTCCAGGCCGATCCACCCGATATCGTGATCACCGACTACATGATGCCCAAGATGGACGGTATCGAAATGCTGAAAGCCATGCGCGCGGACGGTTACGACAAGCCCGCCGTGCTGGTGACCTCGGTGCCCGAGGAACGCTTGCCCGACGACGCCAAGAAACTCTACCAGGCTTATCTGGCAAAGCCGTTCCGGGACGAAACGCTGGTCGCCACGATCCGCAAGCTTCTGCGCATCAACAATCCACATTAATGCTCGACGCGTAACGCGCGCGGCACGGATGCCAGCGCCTCGGCCCCTCGCGCCGTGATGCGGATGGTCTCGCTGATCGCGAATCCCCAATCCTCCATCCACATCCCGAGGAACAGGTGGAACGTCATGTCCGGCGCCAGCACGGTCCGGTCGCCCGGGCGGAAGCTGGCCGTGCGCTCGCCCCAATCGGGCGGATATCCGATGCCGACCGGATAGGCGATGCGCGATTCCTTGGTGAGACCATGGCGCGCCAGGACCGCGCGCCAGACCGCCTCGACTTCCTCGCAGGCAGCGCCTGGTTTGGCCGCCGCCATGGTTTCGTCCATGCCGGCGCGCACGATCTTGTCCATCTCCACCAGCTTCGCCGGCGGTTTGCCCAGCTGCATGGTGCGCGCCATGGGCGCGTGATAGCGCAAGCGCACGCCGGAGGCCTGCAGGATGGCCGTCTCGTTGGCGCCGAAGCGGCGCGCGCTCCACGTCAGATGCGTCGTCGCCGCGTTGGGGCCGCAGGCGAAGAACGGGATCGAGGCCGGATAATCGCCCGAGAATTCGGGCGTGCCCTCGGTCGCCACCTTTTGCACGATGGCGGCCGCATCGCATTCGCGCACGCCCGGCCGCACGGACTGGAAAAAGGCATCCATCAGCCGCTCGGTGATGCGCGCCGCGTCGCGCATATAAGCCAGTTCGGCCGGCGACTTCACCAGCCGCTCCCAGTTCACGATACCGTCGCCGTCCTTGAAGCGCGCATTCGGCAGCGCCGCCATCAGCGCGTCGCGCGAGCGGGCGGTCATGGCCTGGCAATCGCGCGCGATGCCGATTGTTCCCCTGCCCCAGCCGCGCCTCTCGATCTCGGCGGCGAAGAACTGCATGGGATGACGGTCCGCCCGCTCGAACAGGTCTTCCGGGTAGGCCAGGATGTTTTCGCGCTTGAGCCACGAAGTGAGGCGCGCGCCGTTGATGTCGAGCCCGCGCCCGATCCACAGCGGCTCCTCTTCCCCGGCCGGCAGAATCACCGCTTGGGGAATATAGAAGCTCCAACCGTCATAGCCGCTGAGATAGAACATGTTGGCGGGGTCCGATTCGACCAACAGGTCGATCCCCTGCCGCGCCATGCGCGCGCGGACGCGTCGCAGCCGGTCAGCGTATTCCGACGCTTCGAAAACCATCGCCGCCCCCTCGCCTGGCCGGGTCGTCTCCCATTCTAAGGCGATTTTCCCAAGGTTCGCGAATCGGACGGTGCCGGGTGCGCCCATCGACCCATATAGTAAAGTTACTAAACTAACGAGGCCAAAACCCTGGCGCCCAGGTCCGGACCGTGCCATGATTTTGCTGGATGCGATGAAGTTCCGCGCGCTGGGAGGACAGCAGCCATGAACATCTTCGATGCCCGCCATTACAGGAATGTGCGCAAGCCCTTGCTGGAAGCGGAGACGCTTCCGCCCTGGTGCTACACCTCGCAGGAATTCTATGACCGCGAGGTAGAGCGCGTGTTCCGCAAGTCGTGGAACTTCCTCGGCCGGGCGGACGAAATTCCGAATCCCGGCGACTACATGACCTTCGACCTATGCGGCGAACCCTTGATCATACTGCGTGACAAGGACGGCAGTATCCGCGGCTATGCCAATACTTGCCGCCATCGCGGCGCGAAGCTGTTGGACGGCAAAGGCAATTGCCGCGCGATCTCGTGCCCTTATCATGGTTGGGTCTATGCCCTGAACGGCGATTTGATCGGCACCGCCGGCATGGAGAAGACCGAGGTGTTCGACCGCGCCCGCTATGGGTTGGCTAAGATCTCGGTCGAGGCCTGGGACGGCTTCGTTTTTGCGACGCTGGAGCAAAACCCGATGCCGCTGCGCCAATTCCTCGGCAACCTGCCGGAGGAGATGGCGCCGTACAACTTCAAGGATTACGTCTGCGTGCGCCGGAAGGAATACGTGCTCGACTGCAACTGGAAGCTCTATCTCGAGAACGCGATGGAGGAGTATCACACGCCCGTCGTGCACCGGCAGTCGATCGGCGCGCAGAGCATGGAGGACGTCCCCTGCACGGGTGAATGGCGTGGCCTTCACATGGCGGCCGAGCGCACCATCGCGGTGCTGCCTGAGGATGCCGCGCACGCCTTTCCGGCCCCCACGAATCTGACCGGACGTCCGGCTCGCGGCACCTACTTCATGGCGATCTATCCGCAGACCTTCTTCGCCTGCACGCAAGACACGATGTGGTGGCTGCAGCAGTTCCCCATGGGTCCCGCCAAGACCAAGGTGGTGATCGGCTCGTGCTTCCCGCGCGCGACGGCGCAGCGCAACGATTTTCAGGACACCGTGAAGTACTATTACAAGCGCTGGGACAAGTCGTTGCCCGAGGACAACGACATTTCCGAAAAGCAGCAATCCGGGCTGCGATCGTCACTGTCCGCGCCCGGCCGCTATTCCTGGCATGAACCCGTGGTCCACGACATCGCGAAATGGCTGCTCGACCGCGTTCTGGACGGGCCCGCCAAAAAAGCGGCCCCGCGCCACGCGGCCGCGGCGAAATCCCGGCGCGGCGGCGCACGCAAGGCGCCGCGCGCGTCGTCAGCTCGCCCCGCGAAGAAGCGCGCGCGGCGCTAACCGATCGATCCGGCGTCCCGCTGCCCCGCGGTTGCGAGGGCAGGTAAAGCGCGCGCCTTTACTCCAACCGATAAAGACGGCCAGACTTCCCCATCGCGGAGAGGGAGAAGCACGGTGGCCAGGGATACGCACGACTACGTGGTGGTGGGCGCGGGCTCGGCGGGCTGCGTGATCGCGAGCCGCTTGAGCGAGGACCCCAACGTCTCCGTGCTACTGCTGGAAGACGGGCCGTGGGACAAGTCGCTGTTCATCACCATGCCCGGCGGCCTCCTGATGCTGAAGGACAACGCGCGCATCAACTGGCGTTTCCCGACCGAACCCGAGCCGCATTTAGACGGCCGCTCCGACACCTATCACCGCGGACGGGTGATCGGCGGCTCGTCCTCGATCAATGGCATGGTCTATATCCGCGGCAACCGGCAGGATTTCGACGGCTGGGCGGCCAACACCGGCTTCCGCGAATGGCGTTACGAAAACTGCCTGCCCTACTTCAAGCGCTGCGAAACCAGCGACCACAAGGACAGCCCCTGGCGCGGCACCAAGGGACCATTGGTCGTGGAAACCGCGCCCGCCAGTGATCCGCTGCATCAGGCGTTCCTGCAGGCCGGCGCCGATGCCGGCTTCGGCAGGACGGAGGACCTCAACGGCGCGCAGCAGGAGGGTTTCTACAAGGTCGACACCACCATCAACCGGGGCCGGCGCTGGAGCTCGGCCCGTGCCTATCTACACCCCGCCTTGCAACGCCCGAACCTGGAAGTCCGTACCGGCGTGCGTGCACTCAGGGTCGCCTTCGAAGGCAACAAGGCCGTGGGCATCGCCTATTCCCAGAATAGCCAAGAGTCCGTGGCGCGCGCGGGCCGCGAGGTGATCCTGTGCGCGGGCGCCGTGGGCTCTCCGCATCTCCTCATGCTCTCCGGCATCGGCGCCGCCGACACGTTGAAGCGCCACGGCATTCCCGTCGTCTCCGATCGGCCGGGTGTCGGCGAGAACCTACAGGACCATGCCGGCATGTATGTGCGCTATGCCTGCACCAAGCCGATCACCATCGGAAAGGACCTGTCGCGCGCGGGCATGGCCAAGGTGGGGCTGCGGTGGCTTCTGACCAAGAAGGGCCAAGGCGCCTCCAACCAGTTCGAAACCGGCGCCTTCGTGCGCACGCGCGACGCCAACTACGGCAACATGCAGTTCCAGTTCGTGCCCTTCGGCGGCGACTATCATCTGGCCGATTCGTGGCACGTGCACGGCTTCCAGGCGAAGCTGACCGTGCAGCGCCCTGAAAGCCGGGGACGCATCTGGCTCGATTCCGCCGACCCGTGGGCCAAGCCCAAGATCGTCTTCAACTATCTGGCGGCCGAGCGCGACCGGCGCGAGACTCGCGAGGGCGTGGCCATGCTGCGCCACACCTTCGCCCAGAAAGCGTTCGACGAATTCCGCGGCAAGGAACTGTCGCCCGGACCGGACGTCAAGAGCGATGCAGAGATTGACGCCTTCGCGCGCCGCCGCGCGGCGACCGATTTCCATGCAGCCGGGGCCTGCGCCATGGGTCCGGCCTCCGATCCCATGAGCGTCGTCGACCGCGACGGGCGTGTGCACGGTACCGAGCGCCTGCGCGTGGTCGACACCTCGATCTATCCCGCCGTCGTCACCGGCAACCTCAACGGCTCCGCCATGATGATCGCCGAGAAGATGGCCGACATGATCCGTGGCGCGCCGCCCCTGGCGGCGGAAGATCCGGCGAACCGTCCGCGCTAAAGCGCCAGCACCTGGCCGATCCCCTTCGCCACCGCGCGCTCGTAGATCAACGCCGCCGCGGCGACGTCGCCCAAGCCGATGCCTGAAAAGATGAGGGCTGTGCGGTCCTTGGCGCTTTGCCGGCCGGGCTTTGTTCCCGCCACCAGTTCCGAGATTTCGGAGTTGTACGGTTTGTCGTAATTGAGCCTCTCGGGCCCGCCGGGCGCACTCTGCTCGTGGTCGTCGGTCGAGACGTGATCCAGGCCCTCGATGCTCTTCGCGTCCCAGCTATAGCCGAGGTCAACCATCGCCGCGTAGCTACCGGGCGAAAGCCAGGCAGCGTCCAGCTTCAAATCGCCCACCGCCGTATGCGGCACGGAGGTGACCACGATGTCCTGGCCCTCCACGGCATCGCGCGGATCGCGCGCCACGCGGGCCTCGAAGCCGAGCGCATGCGCCTCATCGGCGAAGCGTTGCGCCGTTTCCCGGCGCCGGCTATGGCAGACGATCCGCTTGATGGGGAACTCGGCCGTCAGCGTCGCCAGATTCATGTGCGCCTGGGTGCCACAGGCGACGAAGCCGATGCTGGATGATTCTTTGCGCGCGAGCCGCTTGGCGGCAACGGCGGAAAACGCCGCCGTGCGCAGGCCCGACAGCCACGACCCGTCCATGACGCAGACGGGCATACCCGTCTCGGTCTCGTTAACGATCATGAGCGGCATGAAGTCCGGCACGCCGCGCGCGGCGTTGCCCGCGAAATAGCCGAACCATTTGATCCCGGCATAGGGCGGCGATTCCATCACGCCCGCCTTGGCGCGGAAGCTGCGTCCGCCCGGCTGGAAGAAGGCCAGCTTGGGTTTGGTCGCCGCCGTGCCCGCCGCCTTGGCCGCGAACATGGCTTCCATCGCCGCGTTCATTTCCTTGGCCGTGACCGCGCAATGCTCCACATCCGCGCGGGAGAGATAGAGCATCTCCTTGCCGAGCTTGATCGTCATCCGCCGACTCCCTTGCGGGCCTCCCCTTTCGACAGGTGCGGGGTGAGGGTGTTTTTTTGATCCTCATCCCGACCCTGTCGAAGGATGACTCCCTCGGCAAGAGCCGCGCTTCTAGCGCAAAGCCGTACGCGCCGTCGCCGAAGCCGAACTTATACGCACAAGACGCGCATTAGCGCCGCTCATACATTGACAGCGCGGCGGCCCGAAACGCCATGATGGCGCCATGAGCATCAACCACAAAACCCTCCTGGACCAGGCGCGCGTCGAGATCGAGGAGCTGACGCCCGTGGACGCCATGGCACGGCTGGGGCGCGACGATACGCTGTTCGTCGACCTGCGCGACTGGCTTGAGATCGAGCGCGATGGCGCCGTGCCCGGCGCCTTCCACATGCCACGCGGCAACCTGGAATTCTGGATCGACCCGACCAGCCCCTATCACAAGCCCATCTTCGCCTCGGGCAAGCGCTTCGTCTTCTATTGCTCGGCCGGCTGGCGCTCGGCCCTGTCCGCCCAGACGGCGCAGAAGATGGGGCTGAACCCCGTCTGCCATATCGCGGGCGGCTTCGGTGCCTGGCGCGAGGCGGGCGGGCCGGTCGAAAGCGCCGCCGCGCGCAAGACACGCGAGGCCAAGGAGAAGGCGCCGTGAAGATCGCGCGCATTCGCGCCTATCGCGTGGCCCTGCCGCTGGCGGGAGGGCGCTGGAACATGTTCGGCGGCAACTCCATCGACACGCTGGATTCGACCATCGTGCTGGTCGAGACGGACACCGGCCTGATCGGCGTGGGCGAAGCCTGCCCGCTTGGCAATTTCTACGGCCCCGCCTATGCGGCGGGCGTGCGCGCGGGTATCGCGGAGTTGGGGCCGCACCTGATCGGCGCCGACCCGCGCGAGACGGCGAAGGTCGAAGCCCTGATGGACACGGCGCTGAAGGGCCATCCTTACGTCAAAAGCGCACTGGACATCGCCTGCTGGGACATTCTGGGCCAGGAAGCGCGCACGCCGCTATCGACGCTCCTCGGCGGGCGCTTCGGCGACTCGGTCGCGCTCTACCGCGCCATCTCGCAGGACACGCCCGAAGTGATGGCGAAACGGGTGAAGGCCTTGCACGAAGAAGGCATCACCCGTTTCCAGCTCAAGGTCGGCGGCGACCCCGACGAGGACATCGCGCGCATCCGCCTGGCCGCCAAGATACTGCGGCCGGGCGACATCCTGGATGCCGACGCCAATACGGGCTGGCTGATGCACCAAGCCGCGCGCGTGGTGCGCGCCGTGCGCGACATCGACGTCTATATCGAGCAACCCTGTCTTTCCTACGAGGAGAACCTGTCGATCCGCCGGCGCACCGACCATCCCTTCGTGATGGACGAGTGCATCGATTCGCTATCGATGCTGCTGCGTTTGCACGAGGACGGCGCGGCCGACGTGGTGAACATCAAACTCGGCCGCGTGGGCGGCTTGACCAAGGCGCGGCGGATGCGCGACCTCTGCGTGCATCTGGGCATCCCCATGATCATCGAGGACACGTGGGGCTCGGATGTCGCCACCGCCACCATCGCGCATTTCGCCCATTCGACGCCCGAAGCGCTTCGCTTTGGCGTCTCGGACTTCAACAGCTATGTCACCGCCGTAACGGCCGACGGGGCACCGCGCCGCCAGGGGGCCGGCATCGCGGCGACGAACGCGCCGGGCCTCGGCATCCGCCCGCGCATGGACGCGCTGGGCAAGCCGGTGGTCGAGATTGCATGATTTCCATTAGCACGGCTGATGCGCGCGATTAGCAACCATCGCTTGAACGGGCGCGCGGAACCGGCGTTGATGGAGCCGCCCGCTGCCGCACCGGAAGGAGCCATGCCATGACCTCCCTGCCCAATTCGCTGAGCGCCCGCGACCGCGCCTACACGCTGCACCCCTTCACCAACTTCAAGCGGCACCAGGCGGAAGGCTCCCTCATCATCCGCGAGGGCAAGGGCATCCGCGTCTATGACGAAAGCGGCAAGGAATACATCGAGGCCGTCGCGGGCCTATGGAGCGCATCGCTCGGCTTTGGCGGCGAGGACCGGCTGGTCGAGGTGGCGGCGCGTGAGATGCGCAAGTTGCCCTTCTATCACCAGTTCGGCGCCAAGGCGCATGAGCCCGGCATCGCGCTGGCCGAGACGCTGGTCAAGAAGGCGCCCGTGCCAATGTCGAAAGTGTTCTTCACCTGCTCGGGCTCGGAGGCCAACGACACGGCGGTCAAGCTGGTCTGGTACTACAACAACGCCATCGGCCGGCCGCAGAAAAAGAAAATCATCGCGCGGCTCAAGGGCTATCACGGCGTCACCATCGCCGCGGGCAGCCTCACGGGCCTGCCGCACATCCATAAGTTCTTCGACCTGCCGATCGCCAATATTCGCCATACGTCTTGCGCGAACCATTACGAGTTCGGCCTGCCCGGCGAGACGGAAGAGGAATTCTCGACGCGCCTGGCGGCGGAGCTGGAGAAGCTGATCCTCGACGAAGGGCCGGACACGGTGGCCGCCTTCATCGCCGAACCTGTGATGGGCGCCGGCGGCGCGGTGCCGCCACCGAAAGGCTACTTCCAGAAGATCCAGCCGGTGCTGAAGAAATACGACGTGCTGATGATCGCCGACGAGGTGATCACCGGCTTCGGCCGCACCGCCAACTATTGGGGCAGCGAAACCTTCGGCATCAAGCCGGACATGATGACCATGGCCAAGGCGCTGTCGGCCTCCTACCTGCCGATCGCGGCGGTGATGATCTCGGAGCCGATCTTCCAGGCGCTGATGGCCGTCAGCGACGAGGTCGGCGTGTTCGGCCACGGCTATACCTATAGCGGCCATCCGGTGGCCGCGGCGGTCGCGCTTGAGACGCTCAAGATCTACGACGAGCGCGACATGCTGGGCCATGTCCGCAAGATGTCGCCGCTTCTGCAGAACGGACTGCGCCGCTTCGCGGATCACCCTTTGGTCGGCAATGTGCGCGGCGTCGGGCTGATCGGCGCGGTCGAGTTGGTGAAGGACAAGGCCAAGAAGGAAAGCTTCGATCCGCGCCACGCGGTCGGCGCCAAGCTGGCCAACTTCGCCCAAGAGCGCGGCATGATCCTGCGCCCCTTGCGCGATTCGATCGCCTTCTCCCCGCCGCTCGTCATCATGGAGGACGAAATCGCCTCCGTGCTGGAGCGGTTCGGCGGTGCCTTGGACGATACGCACGCCTGGTTGCGCGGCGAAGGGCTGATCTAAGCCGCGCCTTCCCAATCGCGCATGGGCGGCGCATTCTGGCCGCCCATGCTCGAACTCGGCCTTTCCACCACCACCATCGTCAGCGCCTTTGCCATCATGACCGCGGCTTCGGCCATTCAGGCCATGGTCGGCATGGGGATTGCGCTCGTGGCCGTGCCCTTGCTGGCGCTGGTGGAACCCGGCTTCGTTCCCGGCCCCGTGCTGATGTCGAGTCTGATCCTCACCCTGACTATGGCCTATCGCGGACGGCGCGAGTTGGAGAGCCGTGACCTGGGCTGGTCGGTCGCGGGCTTGGCCATCGGGACGGCCATCGGCGCGGCCCTCCTGGCCTATCTCAGCGGCCCATCCCTGCCCCGCATCTTCGGCGCCCTGATCCTCGTGGGTGTCGCGATCACGGCCTCGGGCGTGCGGTTCACACCTTCGCGGCGCGCGTTTTTGCTTGCCGGCACCGCTTCGGGGGTGATGGGCACCATGGTCGGCACCCACGGCCCGCCCATCGCGCTGGTGTTGCAAAACGCCCAGCCCTCCACCATCCGCGCCATGCTGGGCGCATATTTCACCGTGGCGGGCGCGGGCGCGGTCGCGGCGCTGGCCGCCGTCGGGCTCTTCGGTCAGCGGGAATTGATGCTGAGCGCGATCCTGCTACCCGGCATCGGCACAGGATTTTTGGCCGCGCAGGTCTTCGGTCATTTTGTCGCGGGACGCCTGATGCGCATCGCGATCCTGACCGTTTCCGCCGCGGGCGGCGCGATGCTGCTTCTGCGCTGAGGCTCAGCGCTTACGCTTGGGCTTTTGCGCGGGAGCCGGCCCCACCTCGGTCAAAAGCCAGTTGCGGAACGCCGCGATCTTCGGCCGCTGGGCGGTACTGTCCGGGCACACCAAGTAATAGGCGAGCGGCGAAGGCAGCGCGAGCTTGAACGGCTTCACCAGCCGCCCCGCCGCCAGATCGTCCACCGCGAGCGCGCCGCGCGCGAGGCCGACGCCGAGCCCGTCGACCGCGGCCTCGATCATCATGCTGGAATCGTCGAACACCGGCCCCTGCCCCGGCGTCACGTCGGGCAGGTCCGCCGCATCGAGCCAATGGCGCCAGAAGTCGTGTGTCGCGGAGCGCAGCAGCGTATGGCGGCGTAGATCGGCCAGTGAGCGTAGCGGTGGCTTGCCGTCGCGCAAGGCGGGCGCGCAAACCGGGTAGATCTGTTCATCAAGAAACTTGGTGACCTTGAGACCGGGCCACTCGCCGTCGCCCCACAGAATCGCCACATCGACGTCAGCCCGGGCAAAGTCCGGCAGAACGGGCGATGGAAACAGACTGATCTCGATCTGCGGATGCAAGCGCCGGAAGCGGCCCAAACGCGGCACCAACCATTTGGATGCGAAGGACGACAGCACGCTGACCACCAGCACGCGCTGCATCTCGCCGCTGTGCAGCAGGTCGAACGCCGCGCCCAGCCGGTCGAAGGAATCGCGCACCACGGGCAATAAAAGCCGCCCTTCGTCGGTCAGCGCCAGGCCGCGCGTCAGGCGGCGGAACAGCGGCACGCCGAGCTGATCCTCCAACTGCCGGATCTGCTGGCTGACGGCGGACTGGGTGACGTTCAGCTCCTCGGCCGCGCCCGTGAAGCTCAGGTTGCGTGCGGCGGCTTCGAAGGCGCGAAGCGTGTGGAGCGGCGGCAGGCGGCGCGGCACGGGACCTCCAGGGGCATAAGCGGCCCTAATGCCGCGTATTAAAAACCATCGTTTGTTGGGGGCAAAGCCCAACCGAATAATTTCGCCACGCGCGGACCGCGAAAATGCGGCCAGCCAATTAGCTTACCTACTTAAATATTTCAAACAAACAAAGACGACGGGGAGAAGCCGGATGAAAAAACGAACGCCCATTCCGCGTGCGAGCCGGTGGCTGGCCACGGCAGCGATTCTCATGGCCGCATCCATGGCGCAGGCTCAGGACGTGAAGCCGCCCACGGACCCTCTGGGCGTGGTGAAAATCCCCAAGGGCGCGCCCATCGTGATCGGCGGCTATTGGACGCTTTCGGGCTCGGAGACGGCGCTGGGCGTCGATCAGAAACGCGGCGCCGAGGTGGCGTTCGCCGACGTTGGGAACAAGGTGGCCGGCCATCCGATCCGCCTTATGGCGGAGGACAGCCAGTGCAGCGCCGAGGGTGGGCAGACGGCCGCGACCAAACTGGCCGCCAACCAGAATGTCGTGGTGGTGCTTGGCCCAGACTGCTCCAGCGCGGCGACACCAGGTGCGCCTATCCTGTGGAAGGCCGGTATCGCCAGCATCGGCACGTCGGCCACGGCGCCGCATCTGACGGCGCCCAACCGCGGGCCACAGTTCGACGGTTTCGTACGCACGATCTACAGCGACATCTGGCAGGGCCAGGGCGACGCCAAATGGATGCACAACGTGCTGGGCTGCAAGACGGCCGCGACCGTCCATGACGGCAGCCCCTATGCCCAGCAGCTCGTGGCCGTCTACGAGAAACAATTCAAGGAGTTGGGCGGCACCATCGTCGCCTCCGAGGCCATCTCGCCCCAGGACGTCGACATGCAGCCCATGCTGACACGCGTGGCGACCGCTAAACCCTGCGTCGTCTATTACCCGGTCTTCGTCGCCGCGGCGGCGCAGATCACGCGCCAGGCCAAAAACGTCAGCGGCCTTAAGGGCACGAAGCTCGTGGGCGGCGGTGCGCTCATGACGCGCGACTTCGTGGCCGCCGTGGGCAAGGACGTGATCGGCTTCCCGATCACCTATTCCGACATCTCGAAGGAAGCGCTCGGCAAGAACTACCCGAAGCTGGTGGCCGAATACACGAAGATGTTCGGCGAAGCGCCGATCCAGGGCTTCCACGCCCACGCCTATGACGGCGCGCGCATCGCGGTCATGGCGATCGAGAAGGTCGCGGTGACCGACAAGGCCGGCAACACCTATATCGGCCGCAAGGCTCTGCGCGATGCGCTGTTTGCGACCAAGGGCTATGACGGCATGGCCGGCCCCGTGGAGTGCAACGCGAACGGCGAATGCCAGAAGTTCAAGTTCGCGGTCTACGAGTTCGTCAACGCCGATCCCGCGACCTTCGAGCCCGGCAAGAATCCGAAGAAGGTCTATTCGGCCACTCAGTAAGGCGTGCCTCCCAGCGCCCGCGGGGCGTCCTTCCTCGGGGCGCCCCGCATTCCTTTCAGAAGCGGCGCTTATGGGTCCCGTTAGAAGCCACCGTTTGCCAAGGCCGTGCGGAGCCCGATAATTCCAGACAAACCCAGCGCGAGGAGCCTGCCATGACGACCGATCCCTCCCTGATGCCGGCGGCCGAGCTTCTGAGGCTCTACCGCGCGAAGAAACTGTCGCCGGTCGAGGCCACGCGCGCGGCGCTCGACCGCATCGCGCAGTCGGACCACGCGCTGAACTCCTACACGCTGGTAACGGAAGAAGACGCGTTGCGCGCGGCACGCGAGTCCGAAGCGCGTTGGGCCAAGGGCGCGCCGGAAGGCCTGGTCGATGGCGTGCCAACCAGCATCAAGGACCTGGCCATGATGAAGGGCCTGCCCTTCCGCCGTGGCTCGCGCCTGACACCCGAGGGCGAGATCTGCCAGGAGGACGCACCACCGGTCGCGCGGCTGCGCGAGCACAACGCGGTCTTCCTGGGAAAGACAACGACGCCCGAGTTCGGCTGGAAAGGTGTGACCGACAGCGCGCTTTGCGGCATCACGCGCAATCCGTGGGACACGACCAAGACGCCGGGCGGCTCGAGCGGTGGCGCCTCGGCCAGCGTGGCCGTCGGCATGGGCGCGTTGGCGCTCGGCACGGACGGCGGCGGCTCGATCCGCATGCCCGCGGGCTTCACCGGCATCTTCGGCCTCTACCCCACCGCCGGACGCATCCCGTACTACCCGACCAGCGTGATGGGAACGATGTCGCAGATGGGGCCGATGACGCGCACCGTGACCGACGGCGCGCTGATGTTCAGCGTCATGGCCGCGCCCGACGCGCGCGACTGGATCGCGCTGGAGCCGGCGGCGCACGCCTATCACGAGGGTCTGGAAGACGGCGTGAAGGGCATGCGCCTAGCCTGGAGCCCAACACTTGGCTATGCCAAGAACGATCCTGGCATCGCGGAAACGGTCGAAAAGGCGGTACGCGCCCTGGAAGCGGAGGGCGCGATCGTCGAACAGGTCGATCATGTCTTCGACGATCCGCGCGAGCCTTACGAGCGCCTTTATAATGTCGGCCTCGCCCGCATCTACCGGACGCTGACGCCCGAGAAGCAGGCGCTGATCGATCCGGGCTTGGCGCAAATGGCCCAGAACGGCCTCAAGATCGACGTCTTCTCGTATGCGGACGCCCACGCGGCGCGGGCGCGCTATGGCGAGATCGTCAACGCCCTGTTCCAGCGCTACGACCTTCTGCTGACGCCCCAGCTTCCCCTAACGGCCTTCGAGGCCGGCGCCGAATTCCCGGCCGGGCGGGGCATGCGGCGCTGGCTCGATTGGAATCCGTTTGGCTATCCCTTCAACTTCACCAACAGCCCGGCCGCCACCGTGCCCTGCGGCTTCGTGAAAGGCCTCCCGGTCGCTCTACAGATCGTTGGCCCGCGCCATCGCGAACACCGCATCTTGAAAGCCGCGCGCGCTTACGAACGGCGCCATCCCTTCGCCTTGCCAAAGCCGCCGGCCGCAAAGGCATAACCAACAGCCAGCGCCCGTCTGCCACTGCCGCGACCTGCCGGTTTCCGCCCGGCGGGTCGTCACATTTCGGCAACGGCTCATGATACCGTGGTTATGTTATTAAGAATGAGTTGCATTGACCGGACATCATTCTTATAAGCCAATGGGTTCGCGGGGTGCGTGGCAGGGGTGCCACGGTCCAGCGGCGGGGGGCGAAGGGGAAAGCCACGATGCGCGCATCGACGGCCATACCGCGTCCGGAACGGATTCGTTCTGCCCCACGCCGGCGGAAACATCCTCGCGCGAATACGAGGACCATGCCGACGTCCGCGGCGGACGACACCGCCGAATCACATCCGTTCCGAGTGCCGCGTCCGATCTCGCATGCGCGGCACCATGCCACCAAGCCAGCCCCTTTCCGGCGCACGCCCAGGGGAGCCAGCCAGGTCCCAATGACGCGAGACCTGATGGCTCTCAGAAAAAGGTGTGCCCATGCCGACCAATTTCCTCCCTCTTCCCAGCCACCTGCGTTCGCGGCTTCTAAGCCACGGCGTGGTCGCGGCGGTGACCTTTGGCGCAGCGGCGGCCACGCCCGGTTCCGCCGTGGCGCAACAAGCGCCCACCATGCTGCCGCCGGTTTCCGTGCAAACGCAGGGGCAGGCCGACGAGGCCTCGCCCTTGAAGCGCACCATGACCAGCCAGTCCAAATACGGCGGCGAGATCATGGACACCCCACAGTCCATCACCGTCGTCACCGAAGAGTTGATGGACGAACAGCACGTCACCCGCATGCGTGACGCGTTGCGCAACGTGCCGGGTATCTCGCTGGGCTCGGGCGAAGGCGGTCCGCAAGGCGACAATATTTTCCTGCGCGGCTTCTCGACGCGCGGCGACATGTACCTGGACGGCGTGCGCGACTTCGGCAGCTACAACCGCGACACCTTCGCGCTGCAGTCGGTCGAGGTGTTGAAGGGCGCATCGTCGACGATCTTCGGACGCGGCTCGACCGGCGGCGTCATCAACAACGTCTCCAAGGAGCCGTTGGCGCAGAACCTGAACGAGGTCGACGTCTCCGGCGGCACCCAGCCCTCGGGCCGCGGCACCGGCGACTTCAACTATGTCTTCAATGAGACGACGGCCCTGCGCTTCAACGCGATGGCCGAGTATTCGGAAACAACCGACCGCGACTACGTGAACAGCCAGCGCTGGGGCATCTTCCCGACGTTGACCTTCGGCATGAACACGGATCTCGAGGTCAACTTCAACTATCTGCACCAGGCGGAAAACAACATCCCCGACCTGGGTATCCCGTTCTATTTCGGGTCACCCGCACCGGTCGGCCGTCAGACCTTCTACGGCTACGCCGATTTCGACTATGAAAAGACGTATGTCGACGTCGTCACCAACCGCGTCAAGTGGAACATCGATTCGGCGGTCACGCTGACCAACACGCTGCGCTACGGCAACGAAAGCCGCTCGCAGTCGCCGACCGCACCACGCATTCCCGCCGGCGTTACCATCAACACGCCGCAGTCCGCGGTCACCGTCACGCGCAGTAAGCCAACCAGCGACCGCGACTATCAGAACGTCACGGACCAATCGGACTTCCTGGTGACCGCCAAGACCTGGGATATCGGCCACACAATCAACACCGGTATCGAGCTGTCGTGGGAGACGTTCGATCAGACCAACTTCAACATCAACAACAACCCCAACGCGAACTTTCTCTTCCCCAATACCTACCAGGCGACGCCGCAGAAAGGCGCCGTCAGCAGCTCGTCCACGACCAACACCAACTCCCAAGCGTATTACATCCAAGACAAGGTCGCCGTGACCGATTGGCTGGACCTGCTGGGCGGCTTTCGCATCGACCGCTTTTCGGCGCAGTTCCGCAACAACGTGAACAGCGGCAACCTGAACAGCGTCGATCGCATCCCGAGCGGCCGCGCCGCCGCCATCGTCAAGCCGACCGAGGAGCAGAGCTACTACTTCAACTGGGGCACATCGGCGAACCCGTCGGCCGAGAACTTCACGCTCGCCAACAACACGGCCGCGGTGAACCCGGAGACCAGCGAGATCTACGAAATCGGCGCCAAGTACGATTTGTTCGAGAAGACGCTGGGCATCCAAGCCGCGATCTACAAGCTGGAGAAAACCAACACCCGTATTCCCGACCCGACCGGCTCGTTCTTCGTCCTCGACGGACGCCAATGGGTGCAGGGCGGCGAGTTGAGCGTGGTCGGCAAGATCACGGACAAGTGGGAAACCATGTCCGGCCTGTCGGTGATGTCGTCGGACAACTCATCGACCACGCCGTCCAACAACGGCAAGGAGCTGCCCAACACGCCGAACCTGACGTGGAATATCTGGACGACCTACGACGTCATCAAGAATCTCGAGGTCGGCGGCGGCCTCTTCTATGTCGGCGAGTACTACGCCGACGCGGCCAACCAGAACCAGATCCCGGCCTATTACCGCATCGACCTGATGTCGTCCTACAAGATCGACGAACGGTTCGGCCTGCAGGTGAACCTCCAGAACCTGCTCGACAAGCGCTACTACGAAGGCAGTGGCGGCAACGTGCTGCCTGGCGCCGGACGCACCGCCATCTTTACTGGGACGTACAAGTTCTAACCGCGGCGTGGTCCGGCGCTCCACGCGGGAGTGCCGGACCATGGCCGCAATACCAGGAGAATAGACCCGCGTGCTCGTTCAAGTTCCGAATGTCCTGACGCCCGACGAGGTGGCGAAATGCCGCGCACTGATGGAACGCGCGGCCTGGGATGACGGCAAGCTCACCGCGGGCGACCAGTCCGCGGTGGTGAAGGACAACCAGCAAGTCCGCTACGGCACGCCGGAGCAAAAGGAGCTGGTGGAATTGGTCCTGATGGCCTTGGGGCGCAATCCCCTGTTCATCACCGCTTCGCTGCCGCTCAAGATCTTTCCGCCGATGTTCAGCCGCTACCACCCCGGCCAGTCCTTCGGCACCCATGTGGACAACGCCATCCGCAATGTTCCCAACACGCCGCATCGCGTCCGCACGGACGTGTCCGCCACGCTCTTTCTGGCCGCGCCGGAGGAGTATGACGGCGGTGAGTTGGTGGTCGAGGACGTCTATGCCGCCCAACGGGTCAAGCTGCCGTCAGGCCACCTGATCCTCTATCCCACATCCAGCGTGCATCACGTGCGTGCCGTCACGCGCGGCACACGGCTGGCCGCCGTGTTCTGGGTGCAAAGCATGGTGCGCGACGACGGCCAGCGAACCATCCTGTTCGACCTCGACACCGCGATTCGGAATCTTCGCTCATCCAGCGCCGACCAAAACCCTTCGGTCGTCCAGCTGACCGCGATCTATCACAACCTGCTCCGCCGCTGGGCGGACGCCTGACCCCAATGATCTGTATTCGACGGAGGACTACCGTGTTGAATCGTCCCATCGCGACCGCAGCCGCCGGCGCCCTCTTCGCGCTTGTCTCGCCGGTCCTCGCCGCCGACACGGCGCCTCCCGCGCCGGGCACCGGCACCGGTGCCATGCCGCTCGATCCGGCGACCCCACTCAACACGGCGCCTGGCGTCCTGCCGCAAGACCTGTCGGTCTGGGGCATGTTCACGACGGCCGATATCATCGTCCAGGCCGTCATGGTGGGGCTCCTCATCGCCTCGGTCATTACCTGGACAGTCTGGTTGTCGAAGAATTTGGAGCTGCACAAAGCGCGCAAACGCGCGCTCTTGGCGCTCACCGAGGTCAGCCAATCGCGAACCTTGGCCGAAGCCGCCCAGCGCGTGGCCGACCACGACGGCCCGACCGCGACGTTGATCGTTGCCGCGCAGACCGAGTTGGCGGAATCCATGGAAGATCCGCCGGAAAGCGTGAAGGAACGCGCGGCGTGGCACTTGGAGCGGATCGAGGCCGCCGCCGGCCGGCGCATCGCGAAGGGCACCGGCATCCTGGCCACGATCGGCGCGACCGCCCCCTTCGTCGGCCTGTTCGGCACGGTGTGGGGCATCATGAACAGCTTCATCGGTATCGCGAAGTCTCAGACCACAAACCTGGCCGTCGTGGCGCCCGGCATCGCCGAGGCGCTTTTGGCGACCGCGCTGGGTCTGGTCGCGGCAATTCCCGCGGTTGTGATCTACAACCACTTCTCGCGTTCGATCTCGGGCTACCGCCACCAGCTGGGCGACGCCTCGGCCGTGGTGCTGCGCCTGCTCTCGCGCGACCTCGACCGCCGCCAGGCCCCGCGCCTCACCAAGGCGGCGGAGTAGCGCCATGGCGGTTCGCCTCGACCACGGAAAGGACGAGCTGGAGGAGACTCACGAGATCAACGTGACGCCCTTTATCGACGTCATGCTGGTTCTCCTGATCATTTTCATGATCGCAGCGCCCTTAGCGACGGTAGACATACCTGTCGATCTGCCGACGGCCAGCGCCCAACGCCAGCCGCGTCCGGACAAGCCGCTGTTCCTCACGCTCAAGTCCGATCTGTCCCTCGTCGTGGGCGAGCAGCAGGTGGCGAACCGGGAATCGCTGGGTGCCGCGCTCGATGCGGCGACGGCGGGCGACAAGGAAAAGCGGGTCTTCCTGCGCGCCGACAAGACGGTCGAGTACGGCGAGCTGATGGAAGTGATGAACAGCATGCGCAACGCCGGTTATCTGAAAGTCGCGCTGGTCGGCCTGGAACAAGGACAATAGCGTGTCGAGCGCGGCGCTCCTTCTTCACCACGACGACCACCGGGAAAAGCACCGCTGGAGCGGTTGCTTCGCGGCCATTGTCGGCGTCCACGTGGCCGCCGCGCTTCTGTTCGTCGCCTGGAAGAACCTGGTGCCGCCGCCAGAGCCGACGCCGTCCGCGATCCTGATCGACATGGCGCCTCTGCCCGCGCCCAAGCCGGTTCCGCCGCCGCCCGCGCCCAAGATCAAACCGCCAGAGCCTAAGCCGGTGCAGAAGCCCGTCCGGAAGCCGGTGCTGCTCAAGGAAGAGTTGCCGGTCGCCCCCTCCGACGCCGAGTTGGAGGCGGCGCCGAAGCCGGCGCCGCCGGTGCAGGCCGCCCCCGCCGCCACGACGACGCCGACGCCCGCGCCCGCCGTGTCGGCAGCCGCCAAGGCCAGCTACGAAGCGCTGCTGATCGCGCATTTGGACAAGCACAAGCGTTACCCGCCGGAGGCGCGCATGCGCCGGCATCAGGGCACGGCCTACATCCAGTTCACGATGGACCGTCAGGGCAAGGTGCTGACCTACAAGCTGTACCGCAGTTCAAGCATCCAATCCTTGGACGACGAGGTCCTGGCTCTGATCGTGCGCGCGCAGCCGCTGCCGCCCATTCCGGCGGACCGGCCGGAGAGCACGCTCGAGTTCGTGGTGCCGGTTCAGTTCAGCCTGCGATAGGCGCCGGCGCCTATCGCCCGACCGCCAAGACTCCCGGCACCACGCGCAGGGCCGATGTCACGGAGGTGGCGTGGCGCTGGTCCATGTTGGTCTTGGTCACCGTGATGGCGCCCGGCAGTTCATCCGCGCCGTCGCGGCCGATCTGGGAGGAGTTGCTGTCCACCATGCCGAGGCCGCGCGACTGCACACCATAGGCGACCGATGGGCTCGCATGGCTGCGCACAGCGCCCATGCCGTCCTCGGCCAGCGCGGCGAGCGGTGAGCCCGCGACGAACAATGCGGCTAGGAAAGAAGCGAGACGTACGTTCATGACGGGGCGATCCAACAATCGAGGCATCCGGCTGGCGCCTTCGTTCCCCGGGACCGAAGAGCTGGCTTTCAAGGCCGATTATCGGACAAGGCCGTCATGCGGCAAAGGGGCCTCGCCGGGGGAGGCTGAAACACTTGCCCTGTGCCTCACGCGGTGTTAAATGAGAATTAGTTGCATTTGCATGTCTCGGCGACGCGCCCGTGCCGAGCAGCCGAAAACAGGGTGGGGGAATTGACGAAGGAAGACGGCCTCGCGCGTCTGAGTGATCATGGCGGCGTGTCCAAGCCGGCCGGACAGGCCCGGACGATTCGCCGGACCACCACCGACGATCTGCTGCAAGGCGGCAACGAACTGATCATCGCCCATCGGGGCGAGGAATACCGCCTGCGCATCACTAGCAACGGCAAGCTAATCTTGAACAAATAGAGACGGTCCGCACGGGGCCCGCCAGGGTAGGCGGGCACGGGCGTTTGGGCGGACGCAGGGTTCAGGGTGGTGCGGTCGAGAAGACTCGAACTTCCACGGGATCGCTCCCACAGCGCCCTCAACGCTGCGCGTCTACCATTCCGCCACGACCGCATGTCAGCCGGAACACGCATCACGCTTGCGCAATGCGGGCCTGGGAATTAGCAAATCGTATCAGGCATATCAAGGTGAAAGGCCCGGCACAGGCGATGGCGCAGGCGATTTCTGGAACCACGGTGGAATGGCGGACCAGCCCGGTCTTCGAGCCCTATGAGACCGCGGTGGCGGCCATGGAAGCGCGCGCCGCCGCCATCCATGAAGGTACCGCGCCGGAGCTGGTCTGGCTTCTTGAGCACCCTTCCCTCTATACCGCCGGCACCAGCGCCAAGGACGCCGAACTGCTCGATCCGGGCTCCTTCCCCGTCCATCGCACCGGGCGCGGCGGGCGCTACACCTATCACGGGCCAGGTCAGCGGGTAGCCTATGTCTTGCTCGACCTTGCCACGCGCGGACGCGACGTGCGCTGCTTCGTCCACGATCTGGAGGAATGGCTGATCCGCACCTTGGCGGGCTTCGGCGTGACGGCGGAGCGCCGCCCCGGCCGCGTCGGCCTGTGGGTCGTGCGCGGCGGCGGGCGCGAAGACAAGATCGCCGCCATCGGCGTGCGCGTGCGCCGGTGGGTCACCTATCACGGCATCTCGCTGAATGTTGCCCCCGATCTGTCCCATTTCCGGGCCATCGTGCCCTGCGGCATCGCCGAGCCAAATCTGGGCGTGACCTCGCTTGCCGATCTCGGCATCGCCGCCTCCATGACGGAGGTGGACGCGGCGCTGGCGCGTGAGTTCGATGGCGTCTTCGGGGCGGGCGGCGCCGGACGCTGCCGCCCGACGGCCTAACAACCATCCCAAAAGCCACGCCGTTGCGCGGTTGACAGGAGCCGCACCAAGTCCCACTCTGCGTGATCTGCAATTGATAATTAGTTGCAAATGGATCGTCTCAGCACGCTGGAACTACCCGTCCCGGTCAACGACGACAGGCCGGACGCCCCCGGCGCCGCCGCTTTGTCGGCCTGCTCGGTTTCGGATCTCGACTTTTCCGAACAGCTCGTCATCTGGGCTATGCGGCGCTGGCTGCACGAGCGCGTGGAGACCGGGGAGCAGCCGGGCCTGTCGCTCAGCCATTGCATCGAGGAGCCCCTGATCACCGCTTGCGGCAGCGAACAAGGCGAGCGGGCGGCTGTGGGCATCGCCGCCTTCATGACGCTCCTCTGCGCGTCATCCCGCCAAGCGCGCCGCCTCCATCGGCTGGAATGCACGGGCGTCAGCGTCGACGAATGCCTGTTTCTCTCGATCATCGCGGCGCTGCAGGCCGGCGACCGGTTCCTGGCGCATGGCCGCCTAGTCTGGCTGATGCCCGCGCCCGTGGCCGCCATCGCCGAGCGGAACCTGCAGATGGCGGCCGACGCGCTGACCGCCGGCGGCCGCCATCTGCCGCAACGTGCCGCCGGGCACGCGTAAGCCCCTTCCCCATCGCATCTTCTGGGTTGGCGGACGCAGCCAAGCCGCCTATAAGCACGCTTACGCATTCAGGTGAGCGATGAAACCATTGATCGACGGCTATCGGCGCTTCCGCGCCGGTGCGTGGCCAAATTACCGCGAGCTTTATCAGCGCCTGGCCGCAGGCGGCCAATCGCCCAAAACCATGATCATCGCTTGCGCGGATTCGCGCGTGGACCCGCAGATGATTTTCGATGCCGGTCCGGGCGAGCTGTTCGTCGCCCGCAACGTGGCCAATCTGGTGCCGCCCTTCGAGCGTGACGCGGCTTATCACGGCACCAGCGCGGCGGTGGAATTCGCCGTGCGGGTGCTGGAGGTGCGCGACCTGGTGGTGATGGGGCACGGGCTTTGCGGCGGCGTGCGCGCGCTCCTGGAAGGCACCCCGCCCACTGGGTCGGACTTCGTTTCCCACTGGGTCGACATGGCACGGCCCGCGCGCGATCGTGCGGTCGCGACCGGCGAGACAGGCGAAGAATTGCAGCGTGCGTGCGAGCATGAGTGCGTGAAGCTGTCTCTGTCCAACCTGCTCTCGTTCCCATGGATCACGGAGCGCGTGAACGCGGGCAAGCTTCAACTCCACGGCTGCTGGTTCGCGGTCGCCAGCGGGCGGCTGATGCTGCTGGACGAAAGCGGCCAATTCGCGCCGCCCGCCGAAGGCGACGACTAGCCCTTCAGCGGCCGGGTCATGTCCGCCGGACGCACCCACGCGTCGAACTGCGCCTCGGTCAGATAGCCGAGCTTGAGCGCGGCCGCCTTGAGGCTGATGTCCTCGCGATAGGCCGTGAGCGAGATCTTGGCCGCCTTCTCATAGCCGATATGGGGGTTGAGGGCGGTGACCAGCATCAGCGAATTCTCCAGATGCCGTGCGATGCCCTTCTCATCGGGCTCGATGCCGCGCGCGCAACGCGCGTCGAACGAACGGCAGGCGTCGGCCAGTAACTCAATCGACTCCAGCACGTTGTGCAGGATGACCGGCTTGTAGACGTTGAGCTGGAAGTTGCCCTGCGAGCCCGCGAAGGCCACGGCCTGATCGTTGCCGAAGACCTGGACCGCCACCATGGTTAGGGCCTCGCACTGAGTCGGATTGATTTTGCCCGGCATGATGGAAGAGCCGGGCTCGTTCTCGGGCAAGTGCAACTCACCCAGCCCCGCGCGCGGGCCACTGGCGTGCCAGCGCACGTCGTTGGCGATCTTCATCAAGGCGCCGGCCAGAACGCGTAGCGTGCCGCTGGCGGCGACCATGGCGTCGTGGGCCGACAGGGCCGCAAATTTATTGGGCGCGGGGATGAACGGTTTCCCGGTCTCTCGCGCGATCTGCTTGGCCGCCGTCTCGCCAAAGCGCGGATGGGCGTTGAGGCCCGTGCCCACCGCCGTCCCGCCGATGGCCAACGCGCAAACGCCGCGCATCGCCACGCGGATGCCTTCCATGGCATCATCCAATTGCGCGACCCAGCCCGAGATGGCCTGGCCGAGCGTCAAGGGCGTGGCATCCTGTAGGTGGGTACGCCCGACCATGACGATCGCGTCGAACGCCTTGGCCTTGGCGTCCAGCGTGTCGCGCAAGGCCCTCACCGCGGGCAGCAGCCGGTTGTCCAACTCCTCCACCGTCGCGATGTGCATGACTGTCGGGAAAGTGTCGTTGGACGACTGGCTGTGGTTGACGTCGTCGTTGGGGTGAATCGGTTTCTTCGAGCCGACCACTCCACCCGCCATCTGGATGGCGCGATTCGCGATCACCTCGTTGACGTTCATGTTGCTCTGGGTGCCCGAACCGGTTTGGAACACGACGAGCGGAAACTCGCCGTCCCATTCGCCGTCAATCACCTCCTGCGCCGCGCGGACGATCAGATCCACCTTTTCCTTGGGCAACTGGCCCAGCTCGCCATTGGCGAGCGCCGCACATTTCTTGAGGATGCCGAACGCGCGGATGACAGGCCTTCCCCAGCGGAAGCGCGGAATGCCGATGGGGAAGTTCTCGCGCGAGCGTTCGGTCTGGGCGCCCCATAAATGCTCCGCCGGCACCTGGACATCGCCGAGCGCATCCTCCTCGACGCGGAACCCATCCTTCTGGGCCATGGCGTTCCTCTTTAAACCAAGTCCGGATATTTCGGTTCGTAAAGCTTGCTTCGAATGAAGGCTTCCATGTCCTTGGGCTTGTCGACGCGTGCCAGCTTGCGCGCGAAGATCGTTTCCGCCACATGCACGGCCGCTTTCACTTCGGTCTCGAAAATCTCCGACTGCGGGGGATAGAGCGAGCCGGCGTCCAACTCCGCCTGACTCACATTCTCGGCCACGCCGCGCGCGGCGGCGATGAACATCTCATCGGTGACGCGCGTGGCTTCGGTCGCGAATACCGCCAGGCTGACCGCCGGGAATACGTAGACATTGTTTCCCTGCCCCGGCACCAGGAGCTTGCCCTTGAAGCGCACGGGGTCGAAAGGCACGCCCGAGGCGAAGAGCGCCCGGCCTTCCGACCACTTATAGGCCTCCTCGGCCGAGCATTCGGCGTGATCAGTCGGATTGGACAAGGCGAAGATCACGGGATGCTTGTTGAGGCGCGCCATGGCCTCGATGACCTTCTGGTTGAACGCCTTGGCCTTGGTGCTGACGCCGATCAGGATCGTTGGCTTTAACGCCTCGATGGCGGCGACCAGGTCCGTCTGCGGTGCTTGGTCGTGGGCGTAGGGCTTCTGGAAATCTAGCAGGTCCGTACGCTTGGACTGGATCAGCCCGCGGATATCGAACAGGGACACACGCGCGCGCGCGTCCTGCTCGGACAGGCCATCCTGCCTCATGGCGGTGACGATCAGATCCGCGATACCCACCCCGGCCGAGCCCGCGCCCAGGAACAAAACCCGATGATCGGACAGTTTGTTCTTGGTCACGCGCAAGGCCCCCATCAGGCCGGTCAGCGCCGCGCCCGCCGTGCCCTGGATGTCGTCGTTGTAGCAGAGGACCTTGTCGCGATAGCGCGCGAGCAGACGCACGGCATCCACGCCCGCCCAGTCCTCGAAATGGATGCAGCATTTCGGGAAGACCTCTTGCACGGCCTCCACGAACTCCTCGACAAAGGCGTCGACCTCGGCCGTGGGCGAGCGATGGCGGCGCAGGCCCATGTAAAGCGGGTCGGCCAGGAGCGTTTCATTGTCGGTGCCGAAATCGAGCGCCATGGGCATGAGCGCGCTGGGCGGAATTCCCGCGCAGGCCGTGTAGAGTTGCAGCTTACCGATGGCGATGCCCATGCCGTTGGCGCCAAGATCGCCCAGGCCCAGGATGCGCCCACCGGAGGTGACGCAGATGAACCGCACGTCCTTCTCCGGCCAGTTACGCAGCGTTTCCTTCACCTTGCCCTTGCGGTCGATCGATAGGTACATGCCGCGCGCGCGCCGGAACAAATGATCAAACTTGAGGCACGCCTCACCCACCGTGGGCGTATAGACGATGGGCATGAAACGCGCAGGGTCCGACATCAGAACGCGATAAAACAGCGTCTCGTTCCTGTCCAAGAGACTCAGCAGATAGATATAGCGCTCGATATCGAGCGTTTTGGTGCCCAGGTGCTGCAGGATGCGTTGAAGCTGCAGTTCCTCGGTCTCCGCCACCGGCGGCAAGAGACCGATCAGGCCGAGCGCCTCCCGCTCCGCCTGGGTAAAAGCCGAGCCTTTGTTCAGTCGCGTGTCGGCAAGAAGTTCGGCACCGCGTTTGGTCGTCTTGGCTGCGGCCATGTGCGCGCTCCTATTGGTTAGCGCCGGTACTGTGACCCGGCTCTGTTAAGGAGGCAATCTTGCCGCGCCGTGCTTAGTGATACCCGATATCCGCCCTGGCCTTGCCGCGGAAGACCCAATAGGACCAGCCCGTGTACATCAGGATGATGGGCAGCAGGAACAGGGTGCCCAGCAGCATGAATTCCTGGGTCGCCGGCGTCGACGCGGCGTCCCACAACGTAAACTGGTAGGGCACGATCATCGGGAACATGCTGATGGCCAGGCCCAAGTAAGAGAGCAGGAACAAGCCGACAGCGGCGACGAACGGGCCGGCTTCGGAGCGGCTGTTGAGGGCGCGCCATTCCCAGAACGCCAGCGCCGCGGTCGCGATGGGCACGGGCGATAGGAACGCGATATTGGGCCAAGTGAACCAGCGCCGCGCGATCTCGTCCTGCATGAACGGCGTCCACAGGCTGACGATGGCGATCGAAATCAGCACACCCAGGAAGCATCGTTTGCCCTGGCGGCGCGCCCAATCCTGCAGCTCGCCCTCGGTCTTGATGATGAGCCAGCCCGCGCCCAAGAGGCCGTAACCGAAAACCAGGGCCACGCCCGTCAGGAGCGAGAACGGCGTCAGAAAGTCGAGCGAGTGTCCGGCGAAATGGCGTCCGTCGGTTTCAAACCCCTGGATGAAGCTGCCCAGCACCAGCCCTTGCGCGAAGGTGGCCACGGTAGAGCCATAGCAGAAGCCATAGTCCCAAAAGGTCAGATGCTCGGCGTCACGGTAGCGGAACTCGAACGACACGCCGCGGAAGACCAGCGCCAGCAACATGATGAGGAGCGGAAAATAGAGCGCGGGCAAGATGATCGCGAAGGCCAGCGGGAACGCCGCCAGAAGCGCGAGACCGCCTAGAACCAGCCAGGTCTCATTGCCGTCCCAGATCGGAGCGATGGAGTTCATCACCAGGTTGCGCGCCTCGCGGCCCGGCGCGAAGCGAAACAGGATGCCAACACCCAGGTCGAAACCGTCGAGGAGGACATAAAAGAAGACGCCGAGGCCGAGGATGCCGGCCCACAGCCAAACCAGGTCGATCAGGGGTGCGTTCACGACTCGCCTCCTTCCCGCCGCGCGGGCGACAACGCCGCCACCGGCGCCTTGGAGCGGCCGCCTTCAATCGGCGGGGCAGGCACATCACCCGGCCCCTTTTTCACCAAACGCCACATCAACATCACGCCGATCGGATAGACCATCAGATAGACCACCATGTAGGCGATCAGCGAGATCAACACCTCGTGCCCCTGAAGGGAGGGCGTTACGGAATCGGCCGTGCGCAAAAGCCCATAGACGGTCCAGGGCTGACGCCCGACCTCGGTCGTCACCCATCCCGCGAGCACGGCGATGAAGCCAACCGGCCAGGCATACCCGCACAGACGCAGGAACCAGGGTGTCTCGTAGAGGCGGTTGCGGACACGCAGGTACCAGCTCAGCACCACGATGCCGAGCATGATCAGACCCATGCCGACCATGACGCGGAATGAAAAGAAGACGATGGCAACCGGCGGCCGTTCGTCGGCCGGAAAGTCCTTGAGCCCCTGTACCGTCCCATCGAGGCTGTGGGTCAGGATCAAGCTACCCAACAGCGGCACCTCAATCACCGCCTTGTTCGTCTCGCCCGTCTGGTCGGGTAGCGCGAAGAGGATGAGCGGGATGCCCGAGCCAGTCTCCCAATGCGCCTCGATGGCGGCCAGCTTGGCCGGCTGGTGCTCGCGCGTGTTGAGCCCATGCTGGTCTCCGATCACCATCTGCAACGGCACCAGGACGGTCAGGAGCTTGAACGTCATGGAGAGCATCTTGCGCCCCTCCTCGACGTACCGCCCCTGGCGCATCAAGTAGGCCGCAACCGCCAGCACGACGAAGCCGGTGGTGACGAAACAAGCCACCACCATGTGAGCGAGGCGATAGGGGAAGGACGGGTTGAAGATGATCTCGATCCAACTGGTCGGAAAGAAGATGCCGTCGACCAGCGTGTGGCCTTGCGGCGTCTGCATCCAACTATTGGCGGCCAAGATCCAGAACGCGGAGATCAAGGTACCCGTCGCGACCATCAGCGCCGCGATGAAATGCGCCCACGGCGGCACCAGCTTGCGGCCGAACAGCAGCACGCCGAGAAAGCCGGCCTCGAGGAAGAACGCCGTCAGCCCTTCATAGGCCATCAATGGCGCGATGATGTTGGCCGTAATATCGGAGAAGCGGCTCCAATTGGTGCCGAACTGGAACGGCATGACGATGCCGGTCACCACGCCCATCCCGAACGAGATGGCGAAAATCTTGACCCAGAAATTCGAAATGCGGAGATAGAGCGGGTTGCGGGTTGCGAGATGCAACCCTTCCAGCACCGCGATATAGCTGGCCACGCCGATCGTGAAGGCCGGCATCAAAATATGCCAGGCGATGACCCAGGCGAATTGCAGCCGCGACAGGATCAGAGCATCGAGATCCACGCGTGTGCACTCCCCTTACACGATGATCGCAATCGATCCGCGAAATCTAGCGCAAATGACCGGGGGCCGGAACCAAGAGATTCTCCTTAGGTGCCGCGCTGCCGCTCCGCTTTTTCCAGGTCGGCCGAGCCATCGCGCGTCAGATCGGCTTTGAGGAAGTGAGCCGTTTCGGGGACGGCGATGCGGAAATCGGCCTCATGCTGCACCTGTGCCCGCAAGGCTTTGGCGCCGCACTCCAGCAGATGCCCTGCGACGCGCCGGTCCTTGGACAGGAAGTGCAGGTGATAGCCCGGCACGTTGACCGTTCGCGCGTACTGGGGCGTCCAGAAGCCGATCAGCGACCCCTCGACGTTTCGGTGTTCGAACTCGGCCTGATGGGCGGTCGCCACCACAAGCGGCGTATCCGGCGCGGCCTTGCACGCGATCCGGGTTTTCACAAAATCGAAAATGCCGTCCACTCGAACGGCGAAAAACACGTTCGCGCTGTCGCGCATCGCGTTCAGCTTCGTCTCAAGCTCGGCGAGGGAAAGACACGCGATCGCCGCGTCCCGTTCGGGCTGGAAATGCGTGACCACGGCAAAAGGCACCAACGCATCGTCGGGCGATTCGACGACTGTGCCATCCGGCCGGGCCTGGAAGACATGCCCATCCACCGCGACCATCTCGCCGTCGAGGTTGGCAAAGGTGCCCAAGCCGAAATCGCCATGCTCTTTCAGTGTTGCGACCGAGACCACGCCGTCATAGATGCCTTCCACCAGGGCTCCCGTGGTGGAAACTTGGAACAGCGTGCCATGGTCGACCTGCAACGCGTCGGCCAGGGCGCGCGAGACGACATGCGCCGCAGGCTCGCCCCCGGCCACGCGGCGTTGCAGCGCGTCCCACAAGGACTGGGAGATGTCGCAGGTCAATTCGGGCATGCCGCTCTCCGCGCTATTGGATGACGCCTGGGTGCAGGCTACCCATCAAACTGGGGTTGTCGCGATAATCGACCGGTACGTCGATCAGAACCGGCCCCGGAGTGTCCATCGCCTTGCGCAGCGTGGGCGCCAGTTCGTCCGGATGATTGATGCGATATCCCGTCGCGCCGAACGCCTCGGCGTATTTGACGGCATCGATGGGCCCGAACTTGGTTCCGGTGGCGCGGCCATATTTCGCAAACTCCTGAAACGCCACCATGTTGTAGCCGCCGTCGCTCCAAATCATGTGGACCAGGTTGCATTTGAGCCGCACGGCCGTCTCGAGCTCCGCCGCGGAGAAAAGGAAGCCGCCATCGCCGGAAACCGAAAGAACCTTGCCCCCGGGGTGCGCCAGCGAAGCGGCAATAGCCCACGGCAAGGCCACGCCCAGCGTTTGCTGGCCATTCGAGGTGAGAAGCTGGCCTGGACGGAAGCTATAGAAGTAGCGCGCGATCCAGATGTGGAACGCACCCATATCGAGCGCAACCGTCATGTCTTCGGTCACGAAGTTCTGCATCTCGTGGACGATGCGCAGCGGATGGACCGGCATGCCGGAAAGGTCCGCGCCCTTCGCGCGAACATCCTCCAGCTCGCGCCGCACATGGCCCAGCAACGGGATATCCGCGGCACGGCTGGCCGGCATCAGCCGCTCCGCCAGCGCCGCGACGTTGGCCGCGATGTCACCCGTCAATTCGATCGACGGCCGGTAGCATGAGTCGTACTCCGCCGGCGTCGTGTCGATATGAATGACCGGGCGGTGCAAGTCTCGATTCCACAGGGACGGACCATACTCGATCGGGTCGAAGCCGACCGTGATCACCAGGTCCGCCGCATCCAGAAGCCGGTCGCCGGGCTGGTTATGGAAAAGCCCCACACGCCCGCCGAAGCAATCCAGATGTTTTCGCGGCACGACACCCGCGCCTTGGTATGTGCAGACCGTGGGCAAAGTATGCCGGTCGAGCAAGGTGCGCACCGCGGCCGCGTTCTCCGGCCGGCTGGCCAGCATCCCCAGAAATAGGACTGGCAGCTTGGCCGCGCCGATGGCCTTGGCCGCCTCCGCAATGATCGCCAGATCCCCCGCTCCACCCTTGGGCGGCACGGCGGGCGTCAGCACGCGGTCCGGCGCCGGTGCGACCATCACGTTCTGCGGCAGGCTGATGAAAGAAGCGCCAGGGCGGCCGCCCTCGGCGGCGCGGAAGGCATTGGCGACCGCTTCGCCAATGGCGTCTCCGGACGTGACCTCGACACTGTATTTGCTGACGGGACGCATCAGCGCGGCGTTGTTCAGGCTCTGATGGGCCTGCTTCAGCCGATCGGCCAACGGCACGGCACCGCCCAGCGCCACGATGGGCATGCCTTCGGAGGTCGCCGTGGCCAGGCCCGTGGCCAGGTTGGTGACACCGGGACCGCTGGTGACGAGGCAAACACCCGCCTGACCGGTCAGGTGGCCCAGACCGGCCGCGATGAACGCCGCGTTCTGCTCATGCCGGCAGACAACCAATTCGATCTTCGAGCCGTTCAGCGCTTCATAGACCCGGTCGATCTTGGCACCTGGAATGCCGAAAATATGGGTCACGCCCTGGGCTTCCAGATTGCGGACCAGGACTTCGGCGCCGGAACGGTCTGTCACGATATCCTCACGCGATGGAGCTAGAGAGCGTAGTCTAGCCGAACGGCCCCACCCATTCCGAGGAGAGCATGATGAAGATTCTTTACAAGACATCGGCCACGTCCACGGGCGGCCGCGAGGGCCGCTCGGTTTCCGCGGATGGAATCCTGGACGTGAAACTGGCGCCAGCCAAGGAGCTGGGCGGCCCGGGCGGTGCGACGAATCCAGAGCAGCTTTTCGCGGCCGGCTATTCGGCCTGCTTCCTGAGCGCCATGAAGTTCGTCGCCGGTAAGGAAAAGCTGCGCTTCCCGCCCGATACCACGGTGACGGCGGAGGTCGGCCTGGGCGAGATCACGGGCGGGTTCGCGCTCGATGTCGAGCTGCGCATCGCCCTGCCCGGCCTGGCACGCGCGGATGCCGAGGCGTTGGCCAACAAGGCGCACCATGTGTGCCCGTATTCCAACGGCACGCGCGGCAATGTGGACGTCCGGCTCGTGATCGTTTGACGGCTTACGGCTTGGCGGCCGGATTGCCGGACACCTTCTCCGCTGCGGTGTCGTTGGACGCCGGACCGCAACGGTCCGCGTCCGGGGCATAGCCCGCCTTCCGGTACGCGCCGCCGGCGGCATAAAGCACGTCGTCCCAGCCGTCCGTGTAATAGACGCGCACGCGTCCGCCTTCCCAGCGCCAGATGCCGCGCTCCCCGCCGGCCCAATCGGTGGTCGCGGTCTGATCCGGCTTGAGCCAAGCATGAAACGGCGTGCCGTCGGTATGATGGAACCGCCAAAGCCCGACCGGATCGAAGGGCGGTTTCGTGTCCGCCGCCACGGCCGCGCAGGGCAGCATCACGAACAGAACAGCGGCGCCGAAGCGTGCGCGCATGGCCTCCTCCCTTTCCGAAACCGAAGACGCGCGCCAGTTTGACACGGCCTCGCCCGCCCGTCAGGGTCGATAGAACGCCCCGCCGGGAATTCGCATCGTGAAGCCCATCGACGTTTTCCTCGCCATCACGTTTCCGTTGTTGTGGGGCTTCGGCTTCGCGGCGGCGAAATACGGCGTCGGGCATTTCCCGCCGATCTTCCTGACCGCTTGCCGCTTCGCTCTTTCGGCGCTGCTGTTGGTGTGGTTCGTGCGGCCGCCCTGGCATCTGCTGCGGCGTATCTTTCTGATCTCGATTCTCAGCGCTTCGATCTCCTACGCGCTGATTTACACCGGCCTCCAAGGCATCGATGTCTCGACCGCCGCGCTCCTGACCCAGATCGAAGTGGTCAGTGCCGCGATCACGGCGGCGATCTTTCTGAAGGAAAAGTTGAGCTGGAAAAGCATGGCCGGCATGACGGTGTCTTTCATCGGCCTGATGTTCATTTTTGGCGAGCCCAAGGTGCAGAGCAATCTGCTGCCCGTATTCATGGTGTTGGCCGGCGGCCTGTCATGGGCAACCGGGCAGGTTCTGGTTCGCACCCTGGGTCAGGTCGGTGGGTTCACCCTGTTGGCTTGGATGGCCGTGATGGCCGCGCCGCAGCTTTTCGTCTCGTCCTTCATCCTGGAAAGCGGACAGATCGAGGCCGTGATGACGGCCGACTGGCTGAGCTGGGCCACCATCCTCTATCTCGGACTGATCATGAATGGGCTTGGCTACGCGATCTGGTACCACCTGCTGGGCCGTCATCCGGTGAACCGGGTGATGCCCTACGTGCTTCTGGTACCGGTCGCCAGCGTGGCGGCGGGCGTGGGATTGATGGGCGAGACCATGACGTGGCCGGTCGCCATCGGCGGGGTGATCGTGATCGCGGGCGTGGCCGTGATGACCGTCGACTGGTCTCTCTTTCTTCGCGCGCGCGCGACCAAGCCCCGCGCGTAGGCGCGGGGCTTGGCAACGGCTCGGTAGACCGTCTTAGGGTTTGGTCGTGGTGTCCGACGGGGCCGGCGTGCCGGGAACCGGCGCAGGCGCGGGCGTCGTCGTATCGCTGGCCGGCGGGGTCGCGGGCGTCGCGTCCGTGGACGGTGGCGTGGTGGTGTCCGTCGTCGCCGGAGCCGGCGTGGTCGTATCGACCGGCGGCGCGGCGTTGGCGAAATTGCCATCGCCCTGCTTGGTCAGCGCGCACTCCAACGTGCCGGGCGCGTTGTCCAGGACGTAGGGGATGCTGACCGTATAGGACGTATCGGAAGCCTTGGTGATGGCCGACTTGCCCTTGCTCTCGAACTTGGCCGCCGGATAGCGATCCTTGCCGATCGCGAGACAGGCATCGTAGGCCTTGCTCTCGTCCTTGTTGCCGCACGCGGCCAGGAGGAGGCCAGAGGCCACGACGACGATTCCGCCGCGCAGAACGGCATGACGCCGGATGAAGGTCATGGTGTTAACTCCAAATTTATTATGAGCTCACGGTAGGACAACGGCGGAACCCGCCTGTTGTTTCAGGATTTCTTCATGAATTTGAGCCGGAAGATATGAGGGAAACCGCTTATTCGGTGGCTGTTTGGCGGAAGCTCTTGCTGCCGTCGTCTTGGCCCGGATGCTCGATCACGTTGGTGACGCGCGCATCGGGCGGCCCCACCCGGCAGGCTGTGACCATGCCGGTCACAGCGTCGCCCGGGCCGATGAACAGGGCTTCGACGGTGCCGTCGGCGCGGTTGCGAACCCAGCCGCGCAATCCCCTGCGCGTGGCCTCTTCGGTCGTCCAGGCGCGATACCAGACGTTCTGGACCTTGCCCTCGATACGAACATGAACGGCGTGCTCCGCGCTCATTCGAACTCCAGGATGACCTGGTCGACGGCCAAGCTGTCCTTGGGCGCGGCATGGACCTTCTTCACCTTGCCGTCGCGTTCGGCGCGCAGGACGTTTTCCATTTTCATGGCCTCGACCACGGCCAGCTCTTCGCCTGCCTTGACGTCCTGACCCGTCTTGACCGCGACCGAAACCAGGAGGCCTGGCATCGGCGCCAAGAGGAAGCGCGACATGTCGGGCGCCGCCTTCTCGGGCATATGCTTGGCCAGCTCGGCCGTACGCGGCGTCATCACCAGCGCGATGCGCGTGGCGCCACCTTGGGACAGACGGTAACCCGCGCCGGCGCGATCAACCTGGACGACCAATTCGTGGCCATCGATCTTGCCGCGGAACAGGGGTTGGCCTGGGCGCCAATCGGATTCGACCCGCCGCTTGGATGCGCCTTCACCGACCTCATAGCCGCCGTCCGCTTGCATCACGCTGAGCGCGTGATCGGCCCCATTGAAGCGTGCGACCCAATCGGCGCCCGGCGCGGCCTCGTGGCCGCGCAACTGGCCGCTAATGCCCGCATCGCGCTCGACCGTGCGGCGGTGCACGGCGGCGGCCACGGCCAGCAGCCGTGCGTCGTCTTCCTTCTCCAGGGCCGTGCCGTGGAAACCGGCCGGATAATTCTCGGCGATGAAACCGGTGGTGAACGTGCCACCCTGGAATTTCTTGTCCGCCATGATCGCGGACAAGAACGGCACGTTGTGTGAAATGCCGCGCACGACATAGGAGTCGAGCGCGTCACGCATCTGGGCGATGGCGGCGGCGCGGTCCTTACCCCAGGTCGCCAGCTTGGCGATCATGGGGTCGTAATAGATGCTGATCTGGTCACCCTCGCGCACGCCCGTGTCGATGCGTACGCGGTCGCCGGTCTGCGGCTGACGATAGCGTACGAGGCGCCCGGTCGAAGGCAGGAAGTTACGGTACGGGTCTTCGGCATAAAGGCGCGATTCCATCGCCCAGCCGGTCAGCTTCACGTCGGCCTGGACGAAACCCAATTTCTCCCCATGGGCCACGCGGATCATCAGCTCCACAAGATCCAGACCGGTGACCATTTCCGTCACCGGATGCTCGACCTGGAGCCGCGTGTTCATCTCGAGGAAATAAAAGTTGCGGCCCTTGCCGACCACGAACTCGACCGTGCCGGCCGAGGCATAGTTGACGGCTTTCGCGAGGGCCACGGCCTGTTCGCCCATGGCCTTGCGGGTCTTCTCGTCGAGGAAGGGGCTCGGCGCCTCCTCGATCACCTTTTGATGGCGGCGCTGAATCGAACATTCGCGCTCACCCAGATAGACCGTGTTGCCGTGCTTGTCGGCAAAAACCTGGATTTCGATATGGCGGGGTTCCTCGACGAACTTCTCGATGAAGACACGGGAGTCGCCGAAGCTAGACTTGGCCTCATTGGTCGCCGAGCGCAGGCCGCTTTTGACCTCTTCATCGCTCGTGGCCACGCGCATGCCCT
>CADEGL010000020.1:0-25399 GCA_902826885.1 uncultured Alphaproteobacteria bacterium
CGCCCTTCCAGATCGACTGGTGCACGTGCATGCCCGAGCCGTTGTCGCCCTTGATGGGCTTCGGCATGAAGGTGGCCGACTTGCCGTAATTGTCGGCGACCATGTGCACGCAATACTTGTAGATCTGCATCGCGTCGGCGCATTTCACGAGCGTATCGAACTTGATGCCCAACTCGTGCTGCGCGGGCGCCACCTCGTGATGATGCTTCTCGACCGTGACGCCCATCTCCTTGACGAAGGAGAGCATCTCGGCGCGCAGGTCCGAACCGCTGTCGAGCGGCGGGACGGGGAAGTAGCCGCCTTTCACCGGCGGGCGGTGGCCCCGGTTGCCCATCTCGAGCTCGCGGCCCGTGCCCCAGGGGCCTTCCTCGGAATCGAGCTTGTAGAAGGCGGTGTTCATGCCGACTTCGTAGCGCACGTCGTCGAACACGAAGAACTCGGCCTCGGGGCCGATATAGGCGGTGTCGCCGATACCGCTGGACTTGAGATAGGCCTCGACGCGCTTGGCCACCGAACGCGGGTCGCGGCTATAGCCTTGACCGGTCGAAGGCTCGATCACGTCGCAGACGATGATCAGGCTGGGCTGGGCCGAGAACGGGTCCATCACGGCGGTCGCCGTGTCCGGCATCAGGATCATGTCGGACTCGTTGATGCCCTTCCATCCGGCGATGGAGGAACCGTCGAACATGATGCCGTCGGCGAACGCCGCCTCATCCATCGTGCCGATTTCCTGTGCGACGTGGTGCCACTTGCCGCGCGAATCGGTGAAGCGAAGGTCGACGTATTTGACCTCGTTGTCCTTGATCAGCTTCATGACTTTTTCAACAGACATGCCTTGTCCTCGTGCCATAGGGTGGGAGTGTCGTTCGTGGGCGTCGCCGCCCGTCTTCTCGTTTCAGATGGCGTCCGCGCCGCGTTCGCCGGTGCGGATGCGAATCACTTCTTCGACCGGGATGACGAAGATCTTGCCGTCGCCGATGCGGCCGGTGTTGGCGGCGTTCTGGATGGCTTCCACGGCGCGATCGACCAGCGCGTCCTCTAGGACGACTTCGATCTTCACCTTGGGCAAGAAATCGACCACGTACTCGGCGCCGCGATAGAGCTCGGTATGGCCCTTCTGGCGGCCGAAGCCCTTCACCTCGGTAACGGTCAATCCCTTGAGGCCCAGCTCGTTGAGCGCCTCTTTCACTTCTTCCAGCTTGAACGGCTTGATGATGGCTTCGATCTTCTTCATGGGCGCTCCGCGCAAGCTGAGACCACGCCATGTCAGGCGTGGCCGTTCCATTTGATGTCGCTCTTCTTATTGCACCCGGCGTGCCAGACGAGCGGATGCCGTAAAGGGTTGATTTCGTTGGGTATGTTTATTCGGCAGGCAAGCGGGTGTCCGCATCCGTGCCTAAATATTGGGCATCCGCCGAATTATTGGGCGCAGCTTCGCTTTGGTGTAAAAGCGCGCTCCGCCGCTGCCCGGGGAGAGACGCGTGAAGCCCGCCAATTCCGTCCTGTCCGCCTACGAGACCTCGGTGTTCGAGGTGATGTCGCGCCTCGCGCGCGAGAACGACGCCGTCAACCTGGGGCAAGGCTTCCCGGACACGAACGGGCCCGACGATGTGCGCCGCGTCGCCGTCGAGGCGACGGAGAAGGGGCCGAACCAATATCCGCCTTCGCCGGGGCTGCCGGAGCTGCGCCAGGCGGTGGCCGCCCACGGCAAGCGCTTTTACGGTCTCGATCTCGACTGGCAGAAGGAGGTGGTGGTCACCTCGGGCGCGACGCATGCGCTGGCCTCGTGCTTCCTCGGGTTGATCGAGCCGGGCGACGAGGTGGTTCTGTTCGAGCCGACCTTCGACACGTATCTGCCCATGGTGCGGCGCGCGGGCGCTATTCCGAAGCTGGTGCGGCTGCAGCCGCCCGACTGGAAGTTGCCGCGCGAGGAGCTGCGCCGCGCCTTCTCGCCCAAGACCAAGCTGATCGTCGTCAACAGCCCGATGAATCCGACCGGCAAGGTGTTCAGCCGCGACGAGCTGCAATACATCGCCGACCTGATGCTGGAGTTCGACGCCTACGCCGTGTGCGACGAGGTGTACGAGCATCTGGTCTTCGATGGGCTGAAGCATATTCCGCTGATGACCTTGCCCGGTATGCGCGAGCGCTGCGCGCGCATCGGCTCGGCCGGAAAGACCTTCTCGCTGACGGGCTGGAAGATCGGCTATGTCACGGCGCCGCCGAATCTGTGGCAGCCCATCTTCCGCGCGCATCAGGCCGTGATCTTCAGCGTGGCGCCCGCGACGCAGAAGGCGGTCGCGTACGGCCTCGGCAAGGACGATGCGTATTTCGCGAGCCTTGCGGCCGAGCTTCAGGGCAAGCGCGACCGCATGGCCGCGGGCCTCGCGCGCGCGGGCCTCGACGTGCTGCCCTGCCACGGCACGTACTTCATCACCGTCGATATCAAGAAGCTGGGCTTCAACGGCGACGACGTGGAATTCTCCAAGCGCCTGGTCGCCGACGCGCGCGTCGCCACCATTCCGCTGTCGGTGCTTTATGAGGGCGAGGTGCCGCGCACGCTCATCCGCTTCGCCTTCTGCAAGCAGGACGCGGTGCTGGACGAAGCCAGCCGCCGCTTGGCCAAGCATTTCGGGGCGGCGTGAGATTCAGCGCGGCTTCAGCGTGCCGTTTGAACCGTCGCCGTTGAGGCAGGTCACGGTGCTTCCCGGCGGTTCGTACACGACCGTCGCATAGCCCGGCAGCCACATGGGCGGCGGGCCGGCGGGCGGCGGGGCGGACGGAAGGCCGACGCCCCACGGCGGCGGGACCGCCGCCGACGTCTTTCCTCCCATGCATACATAAGTGGTGCTGTTGCTGCCGACGGCGGTTGCATTGCCGCCCCAGCCTTCGTTGACGCCGGGCGTGCCCGCTGGAACCGGCGCCACCAACCATCCGCCGCCGAAGAAGCCCGGAATGGGAAAGAAGCCCGGCGCACCCGGTCCTCCTGCACTGGAGAATCCGCCGCTTCCGCCTTCGGCGACCACCACGGCGCCCGGCGAAAGCGCGATCGCCACCGCTTCGGCGCCGCTCCCGCCGTCGCAGCCGTTGCCGCTAATTCCAATCGCCGCGCCGCCATTGCTGCCATGTCCGGCCAGCGCGACGATAAGCCCGTCGCCGCCGCCGCCCAGGCAAAGCGCGCCGCCCGACTTGGAAGGGCCTGGATTGACCGGCGTTCCGTTTCCGCCGACGACGATCAAAATCCGGCCATGCAGAGTAGGCTCGAAGAGGCTGACGGCGATCCCGTCTCCGCCGGCCGCGGCGCCGTCTGCGCCGATCACGATAACGGTGGGCACCGGCTGGACCGGCCCGCCGCCGAGCGGCTTCAATTTCATGATCCCTTCGTCCCGGCGGTTGAGCTTGGCAGCGGCCGCCAAGGCGGCCTGTTCCGGCCGCGCGATCCGGCGCAAGGCCGCGCGGTCGACGACGAAGGGGCGTGCCAGATTGGGATCGAAGGTGATGGCGGTGTTGGCCAGAAGATCGATGAACGCTTGGCCGGCTGGCATGGCGTTTATCCCCCTGAACGGGCCGGGCCTATGGCTTGCGCGGAGCGGCCGCAGCCTCTAAATAGCGCCTTGGATGGTGTCCATAGCTCAGTTGGTTAGAGCGTCCGGTTGTGGTCCGGAAGGTCGTCGGTTCAAATCCGATTGGACACCCCACTTTCCAAAATCCACCGCGTCATCCGGTTCCGCGATTTCCATCGTGGCGGCGGATCGCCGTGGCTGTGCGGCGCGGGGCTGTTAGCGGCCCCTGATCACGCGAAAGATCATCAGCAGGACGATCGAACCCAGCACCGCGATGGCCACGCTGCCGAGGTTCAGCCCGTCGACCGCGCCGAAGCCCAGCGCCGTGCCGATGAAGCCGCCGATCACCGCGCCCACGATGCCGATGACGATGGTGACGATGAAGCCGCCGGGATCGTTGCCCGGCAGAATCCATTTGGCGATCGCGCCCGCGATCAGTCCCAGCACGATCCACGCCAGAAAGCCCATGGTATTCTCCCCGTAACGATACGCGGGGAAAGTGTCGGCCGCGTCCGGGCCGCCGTCAATCGTGGCGATGTTACTGCGAGACGGCGGGCGGCTTGGCGGGTTCGGAACCCGGCGGGGGCGGCGCGAGGTCGTCGACCGGTTCGGCCTTGTAATCCTTCGGCGGGCCGGGGTCGTCCGCGTTCTGGGAATCGACGCCGGTCAGCGTGTAGCCCTTGGCGGCCATGCACTCGCGGATGCGGGTGACCATCCGGTTGCTGCCTTTGGAGGTCGCGATATCGTCATAGGCCGACGTGCCCGCGCCGCCGGCGGCGACACCGGCCATGGCACCCAAGGCGGCATTGCCGCCGATGGCTCCCAGCGCCGTGCCCGCTGTGGCGCCGAGGACCACGCCCGGCGCGATGTCCTGCTGGCGCGCGTTTTCCTGGCAGGTGAGGAGATCGTAGTCGTACTGGCCCTTGGTGTGGCCGGTCATATCGACCTGCGGCACATACGGCTTCTTGTCGCCGCACGCGGCCAGGGCGGCGGCCACCGCCAGCACCGTCAGAATCCTGCTCTTCACGTCGCTTCCCGTCTCAACGCTTGGGGCCGCTACCGTGCCAGCCCCGGGGTCGAAAGGGAAGCGCAGGGATCGCCTATCGCTGCTGCATCACCTCGACCATCGAGCGGTAGAAGGACGCCACGCCCTTCTCCCAGGCCGGCGCCATGCGCGTGCCGATGCCCGCCGCGTCGCGGATCTCGTGGTTCTTGTGCACGTAATGTGCGAACGGCACGTCTTGGGCGAAGACTTCTTTCCAACTCACCACGTTTTCGTCGCGGGCCTGCTTGAAGTCCGGATCGGTCGCGGATTCGCCGGGGTAGTAGTGGACGAAGACGATGTTGGTCTTGTCCGGTCCGTCGGGCAGGAACAGGCCGAGGAGGGCGTGGTTCGGGCGTGTCTGGATCGCGCCGATGGGCAGGATGGTGATGAAGTGGCTGCGCGGCTCCGGCGCGTTTTCCTTCAGGATGCGCGGGAAGTTGAAGTGGTAGCCCATGGCCGTGCCGGAATCGCGCGTGTCGCCGTAGATGCGCGCGTTGGACGTCATGACGAAGACGCCGTCGCAGTGACCGTTTTCGTTGTTGTTGTGTTTCACGCCCTGGATCAGCTGCGGGTGCGCAAAGGGGATGTGGTACTCGTCCAGAACCGTCTCGACCGCGACCTTCCAGTTACCGTCGTAGACGGTCGACCAGCTTTCGGCGCGCTTCAGCGTGGACAGGTCGTAGAACGGCTCCAGCAGGTCGTTCAGCGGCTGAATATGCTCTTCGAACGGCTTGGCCTTGCCGTCGATGTTGACGAAGATCATGTCGAGCCATTGGCCGATGCGCACCGGCTTCAGGTCGACATCCTCCATCTTGAACGAAGCGTCGCGGTTCGCGCGGTCGCCGCCGATCTTGGGCGTCGCGACCAGCTTGCCGTCCAGGTCGTAGGTGAAGGCGTGCCAGGGGCACATGAACGTCGAACGGCCCTTGCAGGGCTCGGTGACGACGCGCATGGCGCGGTGGCGGCAGACGTTCAGGAACGCGCGCACCTGCTTGTCCTTGCCGCGCACGAGAAGGATCGGCCAGCCCGCGAGTTCGACCGGCTTGGCGTCGCCCACATCGGGGATGTCCGAGGCGAAACCGACCGGGCTCCAGATGCGCGGGAAATAGTCGCGCTGTTCCAGGGCATAGAACTCGGCGCCGAACATGCGGCCGGGCAGGCCGATGGCCTCGCCGACCGGCTTGTACAGCTTCTCGATGTCGCTGGCGTCCAGGAAGTCCGCCAAGGTCTTGCTTGTCGTCATCGCGCGCATCCCGTCATGAAGGGCGCGTCCTCCGCGCCCATTTCCCCAATTTTAAAGGGTTTTCGAGGGTCATTGTCCATTTCAATGTTTCTATTAGAATAATAGATAATAGCTATTTTAGGACGATACCCATGAAGCTGGACCGCATCAGGCATTTCGTCGTCATGGCGGAAGAGTTGCATTTCGGCCGCGCGGCAAGGCGGCTGAACCTGTCCCAGCCGTCCTTGACCTTGCAGATCCAGAACCTGGAGGCCGAGGTCGGCATGACCCTGATCCGGCGCAGCAAGCGCCGGGCGGAGCTCACGCCCGCGGGACGCCAGTTCCTGGTCGAGGCGCGGCTGGCGCTCCACCATGCCGAGCAGGCCGCGGTCCGCGCCCGCATGGCCGCCTCGGGCGATACGGGGCATCTCTCCATCGGCTTCAGCGTGGATTACGCGCACGGTTTCCTCCCGGGGCTTCTGGCCTCGTTCCACCGGCAGTTTCCGAACGTGAAGATCGAATCGCGCCTCGACGTCTCGGCCAACCTGTCGCCGGCGGTGGCCGAGCGGACGCTCGAGGTCGCGTTCGTGAGCCCGCCGCTGCTCGCCCATCCGACGACGTTGCGCGAGTTGCGCCTGCCGGCGACCCGCATCGTCGCGCTGTTGCCGCCGCGCCATCGCTTCGCGCGCCGCCGCACGATCCGCTTGGCAGACCTCAAGTCCGACCCGTTCGTGCTGACGCCGGTCACCGGCTGGACCGGCTTCTATCAGCAGATCGCGCGGCTGTTCGACGAGGCGGGTTTCGTGCCCGACGTGGCGCACGAGGTGCTGGACGCGGCCATGGTCGAGAACCTGGTGTCGGAAGGGGTGGGGGTTTCCATGATCAGCGTGGGTTCCATGCCGGCCGATCCGCGCCGCGTCGCGGTGGTCGATTTGGACAGCCGCCTCGCGAGGATGAATCAGGCCGTCGTGTGGCACGAGCAGAACGATTCGCCCGTGCTGCGGAACTTCCTGTCCGCCGTCCGTGCCCATGGGAGCGAGGGCGCAATTAGTCGCGCAGCAGGTCGATGACGTTCTTCTGGAAGGCGTGGATGTTCCGTTCCCAGAACGGCGCCGCGCGCGTGGCGATGCCGGCGTCGTCGCGGCGCTTATAGTTCTCGTGGACATAGCGGACGAAGGGCACGTCCTGCTCGAACACCAGTTTCCATTCCTTCAGCAAGTCGGCGCGCGCTTGAGACAGCGCGGGATCGCTGGCGGCGTTGCCGGGATAGTAGTGAACGAAGCGCACCTTGGTGCTTTCCGGCCCGTCGGGCGTGAACAGGCCTTGCAGCACGTGGTTGGTGCGCGTCTGGAACGCGCCGGTCGGAAACACGCTCATGAAATATGTGCGCAGCAGCCCGTCCTTGTCGGGCGAGACGATCTGGCGCAAGCCCGCGTTCTGCGCCGTGGCCGTGCCGGGGTCGGGCGTGCTGGCGAACTCGCGCGCCGATGAGTTGGCGTAAAAGCAATTGGCCGCCGAATGAAGGCCGGGCACCGACCGCCGCACGCCCTTGATCAGCTGCGGATGGCCCCAGGGCAGGTGATAATCCTCGATGGCACCCTCGACCGAGACCTTCCAGTTGCCGGGATAGGTGACCGACCATTCGTCCGAGCGGCGCAGATCCGAGAAATCATAGTGGGAGAGAAGCTCGTTCAGCGGCCGCATATGCGCGTCGAAGTCCGGCGCGTTGCCGTCGATATTGACGAACAGCATGTCGAGCCATTGTCCGATCTTGACCGGCTTCAGGTCGAGACCGCTGGTGTCGAAGTCGGGATCGTTGGCGCGCTCGCCCGCGATGCGCGGCGTGGAGAGAAGCTTGCCCTGCGTGTCGTAGGTCCAGGCGTGCCATGGGCAGACGAAGGAATTGCGTCCCTTGCACGGCTCGGTCAGCACGCGCATGGCGCGGTGGCGGCAAATGTTGTGAAAGGCGCGGATCGTGCCGTCCTTGCCGCGCGACAGGATCAGGGGCCAGCCCGCGAGGTCGGCCGGCATGGCGTCGCCCGGATCGGGAATGTCGCTGGCGAAGCCGACCGCGCACCAGGTGCGGGGAAACAGGCGCTTCTGTTCCAAGGCGTAGAACTCGGCGCCGTAGGCGCGGCCGGGCAAGCCGTGGGCTTGGCCGGTCGGGCGGAAGACCGCTCCGATATCGCTCGCATCGAGCAGGTCGGTCAGGTTCGTCATCGCAACGCACCCCATCGTCCGGATGGCCCGTGTCCTCCTCGGGCAGCGGCGATTTTAATGGCGGCGCGGCCCTCATTGTCCATTTCAATGTTTCTATAAGAATAATTAGGTAAAGCTATAAGCCACTAAGCGGTCACCCCGGATCAAGTCCGGGGCGACGGGAGAGGGGCGGCTACGCTTACGGCTTATAAATAAGGTCGAAGGATTCGCAGACGCAGGGCGCGTCCATGCGCCATTCCTTGCCCCAGGCCGCGCACTGGCGCTGGAAGAATCCGAGATGGCCGTCGTACCAATACTTGAAGCTGCCGTCGCCTTCGTTCTCGACCGAGGAGAATTCCTCGCCGATCTCGTTGAAGGGCCTCACCTCGACCTTGGTGATGCGCACCACGGCGAGCGGCGCGTTCTTGCTGTCGACCACGACCCAATAGTCGCCCGGATTGCGCCGTTTGACGCCCGTGACCTCGAAGTCCAGCGCCATGTGGCACGTGCCGCGCTTCACGCCCTCGGCGGCCAGGCCGCTGATATAGTCGACCTTGGTCGAGAACTTGGGATCGGCGAAAGTCGACGCGATATAGTCGTTGGTTGGGATACCCTTCGCCTTGCGCGCCTTCTGCCAGAAAGCTTCGACCTCGGGTGTCTTCTTGCCGATCATGATCCTGCTCCCTCCCTCGTGATTTATTGATGGTAGAGGAGGCGGGCGGATGAATCCAATCGCCGCCGTCTTTCGCAGGCGTTGCCGTTCTGGTTAGCTGCGCGTCTCGATATCCGCAGGGGCATCTTCCATGGCCGACCAGCTTCCCACCCACGCGCGCATCGTCATCGTCGGTGGCGGCGTCGCCGGTTGCAGCGTGGCCTATCACCTGGCCAAGCTGGGCGTGAAGGACGTGGTGCTGGTCGAGCGCGGCACGCTGACCTGCGGCACCAGCTGGCACGCGGCGGGCCTCATCATGCAGCTTCGCACCACCGCGGTCCTGACCGAGCTGTGCAGCTATACTGCGAAGCTCTACAAGCAACTCGAAGCCGAGACGGGCCAGGCCACGGGCTTCAAGCAAGTGGGCAGCCTGCCGGTGGCGCGCAACAGCGACCGTTGGACCGAGATCAAGCGCCTTGCCTCGCTCGGGCGCTACTTCAACGTCGATGCGCACGTCCTCTCGCCCAACGAAGTGTCGAAGTACCACCCGCTGGTGGACACCAGCCAAATCGTCGGCGCGCTGTTCATTCCCGGCGATGGCCAGACCGACCCCGTCGGCACGGTGATGGCCTTGGCCAAGGGCGCGCGCACGGGCGGCGTGCGCATCTTCGAGAAAACGGCGGTCACCGGCATCGAAGTGAAGAACGGCCAGGTTGCCGCGGTGAACACGGAGGCCGGACGCGTCGGCTGCGAGGCCGTCGTGCTGTGCGGCGGCATCTGGTCGCGCGACATCGGCGCCAAGGTCGGCGTCAATGTGCCGCTCTATGCCTCCGAACACATGTATGTGACGACCATGCCGATGGAGGGCGTGAAGACAGGCCTGCCCGTCATCCGCGACACGGACGGCTATGCCTATATCAAGGAAGACGCGGGCAAGTTCGTCGTCGGCGCCATCGAGCCCGAGGGCAAGCCGCTGCCGATGGACAAGCTGCCGGCCAAGTTCGAGTTCGGCGAGCTGCCCGAGGACTGGGAGCATTTCGAGCGCCCCATGTCCAACGCCATGGATTTGGTGCCGCGCCTGCGCGACGCGCAGATCCGCCATTTCATGAACGGCCCGGAAAGCTTCACGCCCGACAACCGCTTCATCGTGGGCGAAGCGCCCGAGGTGCGGAAGTTCTACGTCGCCACCGGCTTCAACACCCAGGGTATCCTGTCGGGCGCCGGCGTGGGTAAGGCGCTGGCGGAATGGATCGTGGCCGACGAGCCGCAGATGGACCTGTCCGAGATGGACATCCGCCGCTTCGCGCGCTTCCAGACCAACAAGAAATTCTTGCACGAGCGCATCGGCGAAAGCCTTGGCCTGCTCTACGCCATGCACTGGCCCTACCGTCAGGTCGAATCCGCGCGGCCGGTGCGCAAGACCGTGCTGCACGACCGCCTGGCCGCGCGCAACGCCTGCTTCGGCGAAGCGGCAGGGTGGGAGCGCGCGAACTGGTACGCCCCCCCGGGCGTGAAACCGGTCTACGTATATTCCTACGAGCGGCAGAACTGGTTCCCGCACGTGGCCGAGGAACATCGCGCGGTGCGCGAACGGGTCGGGATGTTCGATCTGTCATCCTTCGCCAAGTTCATGATCGAAGGGCCGGATGCCGCGCGCGAGCTGCAGCGCATCGCGGCCAACGACATGGAAGTGCCGGTCGGCAAGATCGTCTATACCCAACTTCTCAACAAACGCGGCGGCATCGAGTCGGACTTGACCATCACGCGCCTGGCCGAGAACCGCTTCATGGCGGTGACCGCCGCGGCCTGCCAAGTGCGCGACCTGGCCTGGATCAAGGACAATTTTTCGCCGGATGCGCGCGTCGCCGCCGTGGACGTGACCTCGGGCTTCGGCGTGCTGTCGGTCATGGGGCCGCGCTCGCGCGAGCTTTTGCAGAAAGTCACGACGGCCGATCTTTCCAACGCGGCGTTCCCGTTCGGCACGGCGCAGGAGATCGAGATCGGCTACGGCAAGGCGCACGCCTTCCGCGTCACCTATGTCGGCGAACTGGGATGGGAGCTGTATATCCCGACCGAGTTCATGCAGGACGTGTTCGACCTGATCGAGAAAGCGGGGCAGGGGCAGGGCCTGAAGCTGGCCGGTTACCACGCACTCGATTCGCTGCGCAGTGAGAAGGGCTACCGCCACTGGGGTCACGACATTTCACCGGGCGACACGCCGCTCGAGGCCGGTCTCGGCTTCGCGGTGTCGTGGAAGAAGAACGTCGACTTCATCGGCCGCGCCGCGATCGAAGCCCAGCGCGGCAAGACGCTGCCGCGCCGCCTGGTCCAGGTGATCATGGAGAAGCCCGAGCCGCTTCTGTTCCACAACGAGCCCATCTTGCGAGACGGCAAGGTGGTGGGGCGCATCACCTCGGGCAGCTACGGTCACACGCTCGGCCGCGCCGTTGGCATGGGCTATCTGGAGCGCAAGGAGGGCGTCGACAACGCTTTCGTCGAATCCGGCCGCTATGAAGTCGAGATCGCAACCGAAATTCATCCGTCGCGCGTCTCGCTGAAGCCCCTCTATGATCCCAGGGGCGAACGCATCCGGATGTGAGGGAAGCTTCTCGTTCCTTCGATTCCCCTCCCCAACGAGGGAGGGGATAGGGGAGGAGGTGACTTAAGAAACTTCTTCCCCTCACCCGGGCGCCGATGCGCCACCCTCTCCCTCGCCGGGGAGAGGGTCATGCGCGCGCTAATTCCACGCCCGATGCAGGAACGTGGTGGCGATATATTTCGGGCCGCTGATGGTCGGCGCGCCGCGGTGGCGGTGCAGCCACGTCACCGGGAAGAACACGAGGCGCCCCTCGATGGGATCGATGGCTTCTTCCTGAACCTCGAATTCCGTGCGGCCACCCTCGGCCACCGTGTTGAAGTACCACTGCGCGGCCAGCACGCGTTCGCGCGTCTGCGGGCTCGAATTGTCGATATGCCATTCGAAGCTGCCGCCGGGCGGGTACTTTTTTACCCGCAGATTCTCGACGTCGATGCTTTTGTGCTCGCTTCCAGCCAGGAACTTCACGGCCTCGCGGTATTTCGGGAAATGCTCCATGAGGGACTGGCGCAGGCGGCTGTCCACGTCCGCCCAGCCGGGCGTCGTGGCGATGGCCAGTTCCAGGGTTGTCTTGCCCTTTTCCACCACGTTGCCATGAAAGGCGTTCATGGTGCCGGGGAACTTGCGCGCATCGGCCTCGAAGCGCGCGATCACGTCGCGGCAGAACTCCGGCGTCAGCGCCTGGTCGTAGATGCGGATGAAGTTTTCCATGCGGGCCTGGGGAATTGCGAAGCGATTGTCGCGCATTGGCCTTGAAAGGCCAAGCCGCGAAGGTGGAACATATGGGACCGGCGGCGATGGCCGGGTTAGGGGAGGAACATCATGGCGAAGAAAACGGCCCGGCCGGTCGATTCGGCCGCGATGGCGCGCGCGGCCTCGCGCACGCCGGTCATCACCCTGTCGGACACCGAAGCCCGTCTCGACATGGTCAAGATGCGCGCCTACCGCCTGCAGCGCGTGCGCGACGAGTTGAAGCGGCTGGATTACGGCGCGGCCGTCCTGTTCGATCCCATCAACATCCGCTATGCGACCGGCAGCCGCAATCACTCGGCTTTCATCTTCCACTTCCCCAGCCGCTATCTGTTCGTGCCCGTCGAAGGTCCGGTCATCCTGTTCGAGGGCGACACCTACCGCCCGGTAGGCGCGGGGCTGGAGACGATCGACGAAATCCGGCCGATGATCATGACCAATTTCTTCTTCGTCGGCTCGCGCCTAGACGACATGGTGCGCAACTGGGTCACGCAGATCACGGACCTGTGCAAGAAACACTGCAAGGGCAACAAGCGCATCGCGATCGACAAATGCGATCCGCGCATGCCGGGCGCCTTGGCGGACAAAGGCTACAAGACCTTCATCGCGCAGGAGCCGCTGGAGCGCGCCCGCGCGATCAAGAGCGCCGAGGAAGTCCAGTGCATGAACTACGCGCTGGCGGTGGCCGAGGCCGGCATGGCCGACATGCGCGCCGCGTTGCGGCCCGGCATGACCGAGAACGAGCTGTGGTCGATCCTCTACGGCAACAACATCGCCATGGGCGGCGAATGGATCGACGCGCGCCTCATGTCGGCCGGCGACCGGGCCAATCCCTGGCAGCAGGAATCCTCGGACCGCATCATCCGGCCCAACGAACTGGTGGCGTTCGACACCGACATGGTCGGGCCCTTGGGCTATTGCGCCGACATCTCGCGCACCTTCCTATGCCATCCCGGCAAGCCGACCAAGGCGCAGCGCGAGATTTACACGCTCGCCTATGAGGAGGTGCACCACAATATCGGGCTGGTGAAGGCCGGCGCCTCGTTCCGGGACATGGCCAAGAAGGCCTTCAAGCCGGCCAAGAAATATATCGCCAACCGCTATCCCTTCATCGTCCACGGCATCGGCATGTGCGACGAATGGCCGGGTATTCCCTATCTGGTCGACTTCCCCGCCTACGGCTATGACGGCGAATTGCAGGAGAACATGACCGTCTGCGTCGAAGCCTATGTCGGCGCGGAAGGCGGCACGGAGGGCGTGAAGCTGGAGCGCCAAGTGCTGGTGACCAAGGACGGTTGTATCCCGCTGGATAAATTCCCCTTCGAAGAGGAGCTTCTGGCCTGAGCGGCCGGACGGAGTGTTAGGCGTATGACCATCGCGTTCATCGGGGTGGGGAACATCGGTTTCCCCATGGCCCAGCAGCTTGTCGCCAAAGGCCACCAGCTCGTCATCCACGATCTGGTGCGCGAAAAGGCCGAGCCGCTTTTGGCCGAGGGCGCCCTATGGGCGTCCAGCCCCAAGGAGGCGGCGCGGCAGGCCGATGTGGTGATCACCTCGCTTCCAAGCCCCGCCCATGTGCGGGCGGTGATGGAGGGGATGGACGGCGTGCTGGCGGGGCTGCGCTCCGGCGCCACCTGGTGCGAGATGAGCACGACGCTCATTAACCAGCTCAAGCGTCATGCCGAGGAGGTGGCGCGGCGCGGCGGCACGACGCTCGAATGTCCCGTCACGGGCGGGGTGAAGAACGCCTACAAGGGCAAGATCACCATCTTCGTCTCGGGCGAGAAATCGGTGTTCGAGGCGCGGCGCAAGGTGCTGGGCGACATCGGCGAGAAGCTGATCTTTCTCGGGCCCCTGGGCACCGCCATGACGGCTAAGCTGATCACCAACATGCTGTGCTTCGTGCACGAGCAGGCGTTGGGCGAGGGGCTGATGCTGGGCAAGAAGGCGGGGCTCGACCTGCCCGCGCTTCTCGAGGCCATACAGGCCAGCTATGGCGCCAGCTTCGTGGCCGAGGCCGATTCGCCGAAGATCCTGGAAGGTATCTACAACACGACTTTCCCGATCGCGCATGCCTGCAAGGACATGATGCTGACGACGCAGCTTGCCGACAAGATGAGCGTGCCATTGCCGCTCTCCAAGTTCGTGCAGGCCGCGATGGAGAAGGCGCGCGAACGCTACGGCGACGACGCCGATTGCCTGTCGCCCGTCCGCATGGCCGAGGAAGACGCGGGCATTCCGCTGCGGCCCTGATTTCCAGCCGGACCTGCCTTGTCGATCGTCGAGTCTAGGAGGAGGCCATGAGCCTGCTGATCAAGAACGCGACAATCCTGACCGTCGATTCCAATCGCAGCGTCATCAAGGACGGCGCTGTTTATGTCGAGAAAGGCCGCATCGCCGACATCGGGCCTTCCTCTGAGGTCGAGAAGCGGCGGGCCGCGAACCCCAAGCGGGTGATCGACGGGCGCGGCAAGGTGGTTTGCCCCGGCTTCGTGAATATCCATTCTCATGCCGGCTACATCATCTTCCGCGGCCGGTCCGAAGACGCGGGGATGAATTTCGCGACGACCCTCTATTTCCCGATGTCGACCGTCATGACGCGGGAAGACCGGGAGGCCATGGGCGCTCTCAACTACGTCGAGCTGGTGCGCAGCGGCTGCACGTCCGTCGTCCAGCAGGAAGAAGATGTCGAAGTGCTGGCGCCCTTCGTCCAGAAGCTGGGTGTCCGCAGCGCCATGGGCGAGATGGTGGGCGACGCCGACCCGGACAAAATGCTGAAGGGCGATTTCGTCTTCGACGGGAAAATGCGGGCCGAACAGATGGAGCGCGCCATCGGCTTCGCCAAGCGCTGGCACGGCCAGGCCGACGGACGGATCACGGCCATGATCGCGCCGGGCAGCACGATCACCTCATCCCCCGAGCAGCTCGATGAATCCCGCGCCGCCGCCGACAAGCTCGGCCTGCGCCTGACGATGCATCTGGGTTGGAGCCCGTTTGAGCAACGCACCATCCAAAAGCTGTACGGAATGGGGACGTTCGAATTTGCCCGGAAGCACGGCATCGTGGGCAAGGACGTGGTGACGACCCATTGCTACGTCATCGAGGATTCGGATATCGAGATTTTGGCCAAGTCAGGCACCCATCTGGCGCACTGTCCCTTGATGAACTCGTTTCGCGGGCTGATCGCGCCGGTCAACGACATGAAGAAGCGCGGCATCAACGTGGCGTTGGGCGTCGACAACATGTTCGGCGACTACTTCGACGTGATCCGCTCGGCCGTGACCTGCGCCCGCATTAAAACCCAGGATTCGCAGGCTCTTCTTTCGATGGATGCGTTGGAGATGGCGACCATCAACGGCGCCAAGGCCATGGGGCTGGAAAAGGAGATCGGTTCGCTCGAGGTGGGCAAGCGCGCCGACATCATCATGCTGGATTACCGGGCGCTCGGCCTCGTGCCGATGCTCGATCCCGTCCAGAACCTCGCGTATCACGCCCACGCGCGCGACGTGGAAATGGTGATGGTGGACGGCCAAGTGCTCGTCGACGGCGGCGAAATCAAGACCGTCGACCGAATGGAAGTCATCGACGACGCGGCAAAGGCCTCTGACGCCGCTTGGGCGCGATTCGAGAAGAAATACGGCGGCCCCATGGCGTCGCTCAGTCACTGAGCCGCTGCGCTCGTCGTCAGAAGGACGAGTCCTTCTCCTTCAGGAATTCGATTTCTTCTGGCGTGCTGACGCGGCCGAGGATGGCGTTGCGGTGGGGGAAGCGGCCGAAGCGCTCGACGATCTCGGCATGCCGCTTGATGACGTAAAGCGAATCTTCGTAACGCGGACTGTCGTTCCGGCGTAGCACCAGTTCCAGCGAACGGCGCTGGACCGCCATGTCCTCGCTGTGTTCGAACGGCGTATAGAAGAAAGTGCGCGGCACGTGGTGGACGCGCATGTCGAAGCCGTGCGCGACGGCGCGTTCGGCGGTGGCCAGCGCCTTGGCGTCGGTCGCGTACATGCGCGGCGTGCCGCGGAAGATATTGCGCGGGATCTGGTCCAAGAGGATCAGGAGGCCCAGCGCGCGGAAGGGCGTGTCCGCAGCGTCGTCATAGTGGCCGGCCGCGGCCTCTTCGTGATGGGCCAGGAATTTCGCGCGCAGCTCAGCGTCGAACGCGGGCACGACCTTGAACCATTTTTCCTGCCACGGATAACAGCCGGCGCCGTCGCACGGGCCGAGCCAATCATCCACCACCGCGTCGAGGCGTGCGTGCTTGTGCTTCATGTGCGGCGCTTCGCTTTGACTTTCTTCGGCGCGGCCTTCTTGCGCGGGCGCGGCTTGCCGTTCGGCATCAGCTCGGGGATCGGCCGGTCGTAATAGGGCAACGTGTCGATGCGCGGCTTCCAGGCGCCCGAGGCGATCGCGCCGCGCACATGGGCGGAGATTTGTTCCAGCGTCGCGAACCAGACATTACCTCGACTCCGCATGTGGGCGATGAGGTCTTCAATGGCCATGGCGCGCGCGAGGCGCCCGCTGACCGGTGGATGCCAGACGCAGACCCACAGCCCGCCATGCGTCCAGGCCGCGTCGAACTCGGCGCGGAACAGCTCGTGCGCGCGCTGGGGCGAGGAGACCGGCAGCATGTAGTTGAAATCGCGCCAGTTCATGTAGTGCGGCCAGTCGTCGAGCCCGTGGGGTGTCGGAATCTCGACCAGCGTGCGGTTGCCGCCATAGGTCAGGAGATAGGGGATGTCGTCGCCGAAGAGGGAGGATTCGTAGTCGAAGCCCTCCGCGATCAGGAACCGGATCGTGTTGCGCGAGACGCCCCAGGACGGCGCCCGGTAGCCGCGCGGCCGCTTGCCCGAGGCCTTCACCACGGCCTCGATGCCGCGCCCGATGGCGTCCTCTTCCTCCGCCGCGCTGAGGTCGACCGGGTTGTGGTGCAGATAGCCGTGATGGCCGAGCTCATGCCCGCCCTTGAGGATCGTCTCGACCGCGGCGGGATAGTTCTCGATCACCCAGCCGGGCACGAAGAAGGTGCCGGGCAGCTGGTGCCGGTTGAGAAGGTCGACGATGCGCGGCACGCCGATCTCGGTGTCGTAGCGCAGGAGCGAGGTCGAATGCAGCCGGTTGTCGGCATCCTTGGGGAAGCCGTGGTGGATGGTCGAATCCGCGTCCACGTCGAAGCTGAAGCAGACGGCGCAGCGCGCGCCGTTCGGCCAGGGAATGGGATTGCGGATCATGGCGCCCCCGGATTCATGTCATCGCGCCGGCATGATAGGGGGCGGCGGGGCTGGCGCGAAACCGGATTCCGCGCTTGCCCCGCGCGTGCCGGCCGGGGAGGATCGGGCCATGAAGACCCTCCCGCTTGAACGCTCGCTCTGGTACGACACCGCGGCACCCGCGCCGGAAACCCATCCGCTCGCCGGCGCCGTCGCGGCGGACGTGGCCGTCATCGGCGGCGGCTATACCGGCCTTTCGACCGCGCTGCATCTGGCCAAGCGCGGCGTGAAGGCGGTGGTGCTGGAGGCCGAAGAGGCGGGCTACGGCGCCTCGGGCCGCAACGCGAGTCATTGTTCGCCCACCTTCCTGCATCACACGCCCGAGGAAGTGGTCGCGCAGTGGGGGCCGATCTACGGCCCGCGCATGGTGCGGTTGCAGGCCGATGCGGCCAACCTGGTCTTCGGCCTCATCAAGGAATACGGCATCGATTGCGAGGCCGTGCAGAACGGCCTGATCTATCCCGCCCACACGAAGGCGGCCTTGAAGGCGCAGGAAAGCGTCTGTGCGTCCTACGCGGCGCTGGGCAAGGCCGTGCGCATGCTCGACAAGGGCGAGGCCGCGGCGCTGATCGGCTCGGACCGCTATGTGGGCGGCTGGTTTCATCCCGAGGGCGGGCATCTCAATCCGCTCGGCTATGCGCGCGGCCTCGCGCGCGCCGCGCTGAAGGAAGGCGCCGTCATCCACACCGGCACGCGGGTTCGGCGCGTGGTGCCCGACGGCGTCCAGTGGCGCGTCGAGGCGCAAGGCGGCTCCGTCACCGCCGACAAGGTGGTGATCGGCACCAACGCCTTCACCGGCGATTTCTGGCCCGATCTCGGCAAGACGTTTTTCCGCCTGACCGCGTTCAACGTGGCGACCGAGCCTCTGACCGAGAACGTCCGGCGCAGCGTCCTGCCCGGCAACAACAACCTCATCGATGCGCGCAAGGACACCCAGTACTACAAGCTGGACAAGGACGGCCGCCTGGTGACGGGCAGCGTGGTCAACTGGAGCCGCGGTCTGGATCAGGAGCGCACGTTCGAACTGATCCAACGGCGCGTGCGCCACATGTTTCCGCAGATCGGCGAGCCCAAGTGGCGCTGGCTGTGGCACGGCTATGTCGACATGGTGCCGGAGATGATTCCGAAATTCTTCCGTCCGGCGCCCGGCGTGGTGGCGGCGCTGGGCTTCTCGGGCCGCGGCGTGCCGACCTGCACGGCGCTCGGTAAATCCTTGGCCGGTTGGGCCGCGGGCGATATCGCCGAAGCCGATTTGCCGCTGCCGTTCCTCGACCCCAAGCCGCTGTTCGGCCGGCGCATTCTGTCCTTCATGACGCCCACGGTCGCGGGGCCGCTCTATCGCTGGCAGGACCGGCACGCGTTGCGCCGCGACGGGCAGGCGCCGCCCAAGCTGTAATCGCTAGGCCGCGACGGGCGGCCTTCTGTCCGCCCAGGGCCGCGCGGCCTCGAGCTGCGCGGCCAGGCGGAACAGCGTGGCCTCCTCGCCATAGCGCCCTTGGAAATGCACGCCGATGGGCAGGCCTTCAGCGTTCCAGTGAAGCGGCACCGACATGGCGGGCTGGCCGGTCACGTTGGCGATCGGCGTGAAGGGCACGAACGCGGCCGAGCGGCGCAGCACGGCCTCGGCATCCTCGCTGGTCACGTCGAAATGCCCGAGTGGGGGCGGCGGGTGCCCGAGCGTCGGCGTCAGCCACAAATCGACGCCCTGGAAGAAGCGCCCGATCTCGCGCGCGGTGCGTTGCAGGAACGTGTTGGCGTTCATGAAGTCGATCGCGCTGGCGTGTTTGCCGTGCTCGTGCAGCGCCCAGGTAAAGGGCTCGACGCCGGCCCGCGCGCGGTCGGTGCCGACGCGCTTGGCCATGGTCTCGACCTGCCAGGCGCAGGAGGCGCCCCAGAGCTGCACGAAGGCGTCGTAGAGGACGGGACCGTCGATGCGCGGCGCGCCCTCGATCACCTCGTGGCCGAGTTCGGCGCAAAGCTTCGCCGCGTCTTCGGCCGCCGCGACGCAGTCGGGATGGACGGGCGTGCCCGCTGGCGCCTTGGTCGAGACCGCGATGCGCAAGCGGCCGGGGTCGGCGCCGATCTCGTCCGCGAACGGGCGCGCGGGTGGCGTGGCCCAATAAGGCGCGCCCGCGTCGGGCCCGCTTGTCGCGTCCAACAGCGCGGCGCTGTCGCGCACGGAGATCGTGACGGCGTGCTCGGCCACCAGGCCCAGCATGTCGATCGTGTCGGGCCCGAGCGGATTGCGCCCGCGCGTGGGCTTGAGGCCGAACAAGCCGCAACACGAAGCCGGGATGCGGATCGAGCCGCCGCCGTCGTTCGCATGCGCCATGGGCACGATACGCGCGGCGACCGCGGCCGCGCTGCCGCCGCTGGAGCCGCCCGTCGAGCGCGCGAGGTCCCACGGGTTGCGCGTGGGGCCGAACAGCAGCGGCTCGGTCGTCGGCAGCAGGCCGAACTCGGGCGTGTTGGTTTTTCCCAGGATGACGAGGCCCGCGTTGCGCAGGCGGATGGTCAATTCGCTGTCTTTCTCGTCGACGAACTCGGCCAAGGCGCGCGAGCCCGCCGTGTAGCGTGCCCGCGCATGGCGCGCGACGATGTCCTTGAGCAGGAACGGCACGCCGCCGAACGGGCCCTTGCCGTTCTCGTTGCGCGCGCCGCGCCGCCGCATCAACGCGCGTGCTTCGTCGTAGAGGCGCGTAACCACGGCGTTAAGCTGGGGGTTGATCCGCTCGATGCGCGCGATGGCGGCTTCGGCCAGTTCGTCGGCGGTAACCTGGCCGCTGCGCACCAGTTCGGCCTGGGCCGTAGCGTCCAGTTTGGTGAAGTCGTTGCTCACGGCGCGGTTCCGGTCCGGTGCAGGGCTTTCCATACATAGCCGTTTTTCGGCATAGTGGGCGAGTGCAACATGACGGACATATGCGATGTCCGCCGCCGGAGACCGACATGGCGCTCAAACTCGACCGCGCGACCGTCTTCCCCGAAGCCGAATTGCCGGATGCCGCCGCCCTTCTGGCCGAAGGCCGCAAGATGGCGGAGACGGTGAAGGTGGGCGCCTCGCCGTTCTTGAAGCACTACGGCGTTTCGTCCGAAGCCCAATACAAGCGCCAGCAGGCCGAGGCCGGGCGCGTGATGATGCACGCGCAGATCGGCTTCCGCGATCCGGCCAAGAGCCGTCGCGCCTATGCCGAGGTGTGGGAGAAGCTGGACAAGGCGGGCCACCGCGTCGATCGCTACGGCATCTGCCTCGACTGGAGCATGGGCTACCCGCGCGCGCAGCGTAAGGACATGCCGCGCGGCACGGGCCTCATCATGCAGGAGATCGAGGACTGGAGCGCCATGACCTCCCAGGCGCCCGTCGCGCCGCACTATGGCGATTTCGTCATCGGCACGCCGGCGGGGTACGAGAACACCATCGCCGCGCTTCTGTCGGGCGCCACCGCCATCGGCAATTTGGGCCAGTACTTCACCTTTCGCCAGCCGCACTGGGACGACGATGTCTTCACCACCGCCGAGGCGGTCAAGGCCATCGCGCTCGCGGGCGCGCAGCCGGCCGAGGTGCTGATCCACTCGAATCTGGACGACGGCTTCGCGTCCATGTTCACCGACCTGGCCTGCTCGCTGGGCGCAATCCTGGTCGAGACGCATATCGTCGACAATCTGTGCGGCGCGCATGTCGCCCACTGCTTCGGCAACACCTTCTCGCGCCCCTATACGCGGCTCGCGTTCCAGCGCGCGTCCCAGCGCGTCTCCTCCGCGCCGGGCACGATGGTCTATGGCGCGACCACCATGTACGGGCCGAACCATGCGGCCAACTTCGCCGCGCTCGCGTCTTATCTACGCCTCGACGCCTACGGCCAGCGCACGAAGCCGTCGGGCCACGCGGTCAATCCCGTGCCGGTGACCGAGGCCGAACGCATTCCCGACATCGAGGAGATCATCGACGTCCATATGTTCGCCAACAAGCTGGTGGAGCTGGAGGAGCCGCTCCACAGCCTCAGCGACGATCAGGAGATCGACGCGGTGGCGGACCAGATCGTGGCCGGCGGCCATGTCTTCAAGGACAATTTGTTCAAGGGCTTCACCGAGGCCGGCATCGACACGAACAATCCGCTCGAGATGTTCCTGGCCATCCGCCGCATCGGCTCGAAGCGGCTGGAGGAATTGTTCGGACCCGGCCGTCCGACCGAAGGGCGTCTGCGCGGCCGCACGCCGGTCGTGCGCGCCAACTCGATCGAGCAGGTGGAAGAGGCGGGCGAGGGCTATATCGCGCGCATGGACCCCGCCGTGCGCGAGCGCATCCGCAAGGCCGGCTTCCGCGCCTGCCTGGCCACCACCGACGTTCACGAGTACGGCAAGATCCTGGTCGAGACGGTCATGCGCGGCCTGGGCGTCGAGATCGTGGATGGCGGCACGTCGATCGACGCGAACGACCTGGCCGCGTTCGTGAAGGCCGAGAAGGTCGATCTCATCGCCCTCTCGTCCTACAACGGCGTGGCGCTCGGCTTCGTCTCCGAACTGAAGCAGGAGATGAAGCGCAACGGCGTCGACCTGCCGGTCTTCATCGGCGGCAAGCTCAACCGCATCCCCGATGGCAGCAACACCAGCTTGCCGGTCGACGTCAGCGGCGAGTTGACCGAGGCGGGCGCCATCGTATGCCCGGACGTCGCCGTGCTGCTGGATCGTTTGGCGGACATGTCGCGAGACAGCGCGGCGTGACCCAAACAGTCGGTATTCTCGGCGTCGGTCATTTCGGCGGATATCTGGTTGAGGGCCTTATGCGGGCCCAAGGCCTGCGCGTGATTCTGTCGCCGCGCGGTGCCGCCAAGGCCAAGGAGCTTTCCGCGCGCCACGGGCTTGAGATCGCGCCCGACAACCAAGCGCTGGTCGACCGCTCGGACGTGGTGTTCCTGGCCACGCGGCCCAAGGACGCGGCGGCGACCGTGGCCGCCTTGCGCTGGCGTGAGGGGCAACGGCTGGTCATCTTCGCGGCCGGGGTTCGGCCTGCCGCTCTTTCCATCGGCCCCGCGGTCGGCGTCCGCGCCATGGCTTGCGCCGCTTGCGCGCACGGCGAGAGCACGGTCGTGGTTCATCCCGACGATCCCGTCGCGCGTGGCGTGCTGGAGAAGCTCGGCCCCGTATTCGTCATGCCGAACGAAGCGGCGCTCGAAGCCGGCACGGTCATGTATGGCTATTACGCCATGCTGTTCGGCCTGATGGAGGAGGGCGAGCGCTGGGCCACGGCGCAGGGGATTCCCGACCAGGCGGCGCGCGACATCGTGGCCTGGTGCTTCCGCGGCGCGGGCACCATGCGCCTGCACGATATTAAAGAGCCGTTACCGGACATCGTGGCGTCGTTGGCCACGCCCGGCGGCCTCACCGAGCGCGGTTTGAACAGCCTGCGTTCGGAAGACGGCATCGCCGCTTGGGGCCGTGCCATGGACGCGCAACTGCGCAAGGTGCGCGGACAGGACAAATAGACGGAACTTCGTTTCGGCGCGATGCGTTCGTTCGATATGATCGCTCGCCATCTTCCTGGGAGGATTCCATGAAAAAGCTCCTGCTGGCCACGGCCGCTGTCATCCTGTGCTCGACCGCCGCGCTGGCGTCGTCGAAAACCATCCCGCTCAGCATGATCAGCGAGATCGGATCGACCGACCCGATCGGCACGGTGACGTTCGAGGATTCGAAGAAGGGGCTGGTGGTGAAGACGGATTTATGGGGCCTGCCGCCGGGCAAGCATGGGTTCCATGTCCACCAGAATCCGAGTTGCGACGGCGCCATGCAGGAAGCGATCGCCGTGCCGGGTGGTGCCGCGGGAGGCCATTACGATCCCATGAGCACGGGTAAGCACTTGGGGCCGCAGACCAAGGCGGGGCACCGGGGCGATCTGCCCTTCATCACGGTTGATGATTCCGGCAAGTCGAAGCAAACGCTCCTGGCTCCCAACTTGAAGTTGGCGGAGCTCGGGAATCGCTCTGTGATCATCCACGCGGGTGGCGACAACTACGCCGATCAGCCCCAACCGCTTGGCGGCGGCGGCCGGCGCATCGCCTGCGGCATCGTCCCGTAGCGGAGACGGCGTCTACCGGCATTGTCGTCATGCCGGACTTGATCCGGCATCCAGTCGCGCGGCGGCGCGCCGAAAGGCCGTCAATAACTCGGATCAGGTGGCCATCGACAGGAGCCAGCGCCTCACGGTTTCCGCCGGGCCGGGATGGCGTTGTTTGCGCGGCGCGACGACATAGTAATCGCGTTCGCCGCGCATGGTGGCGGCGAACGGCTGGATCAACCGGCCGGCGGACAGGTCGGTTTCGACAAGAAATTTACTGACCAGTGCGATGCCTTGCCCGGAGATGGCGGCGTCGATGGCAAGGCCTGTCTGGTTGAAGCGTAAATTCTTGGCCTCCGGCGGCGCCGAGATTCCCAATTCCTTCTCGATGAACTCCGGCCAGAGATCGTGGGTGTCGTGCAGAAGAACGTGGTTCTTCAACGCGGCGGGGTCGAGAGCGGCCGTTTGGCGGCGGAGCAGTTTCGGACTGCACACCGCCACGATCTCTTGCGCGAACAAGAAGTCCACGGTGAGCCCGGGTCCGAACGGCGGGCGTCCTTGGCGCACCGCGATATCGACACCGTCGGACTGAAAGTTGGACAGGCCTTCCGAAGCCAGGATGCGCAGATCGATCAAGGGGTTCGCCTCGGTGAACGCGGGCAGGCGCGGAAGCAGCCACTTGGCGGCGAAGGTGGAGGTGATGCTGATCGTCAGGCGAAGCGGCTCCGGCCGGATTGCGCGCGTCGCCTCGCGGATCAGTTCGAACGCGCGGCGAATGTGCGTCACATAGGCGCGTCCTTCGTCCGTCAGGGCCAGCGTGCGCGGCAGCCGTTCGAACAGCTTCACGCCGAGACTCGCTTCCAGCCCTCGCACATGCTGCGCGACAGCGCCCTGCGTGACGCCCAGTTCGTCGGCGGCGGCACGGAAACTCAACCGCCGCGCGGCGGCTTCGAACGCGCGCAGGGCATTGAGGGGCGGTAGCCGTCCGATCGGTTCGCTCATTCGATAGTTTTTCTATCGTCACTCAGGAAGTTAACTGGTTCGCGCCCGCGCCGGATGTTCGCTAGTGTTTTGCCTGAACAACGGCTGAATGACGGCCATATCCCAAATCGAGGGGGCTATCAATGAGTGTAGAAAAAGTAGCGATCGTGACGGCGGGCGGCAGCGGCATGGGCGCGGCCGCCGCGCGGAAATTGGCGAAGGACGGGTTCCGCGTCGCCATCCTGTCGTCGTCCGGCAAGGGCGAGGCGCTGGCCAAGGAACTGGGCGGCATCGGCGTCACCGGGTCCAACCAGTCGAACGACGATCTCAAGCGGTTGGTCGATCAGGTGGTGGACAAGTGGGGCCGCATCGATGCGCTGGTGAACAGCGCGGGCCACGGGCCGCGCAAACCGATCCTCGACATCACCGACGAGGATTGGGGCAAGGGCATGGATGTCTATTTCTTGAGCGCCGTACGCCCCATCCGCTTCGTGACGCCGGTCATGCAGAAACAGAAATCCGGCGCCATCGTGAACATCTCCACCGCCTGGGTGTTCGAACCCAGCGAGATGTTCCCGACCTCGGCCGTCTTCCGCGCCGGTCTCGCGTCCTTCACCAAGGTGTTCGCGGACAAGTACGCGGCGGACAATATCCGCATCAACAACGTGCTGCCCGGCTGGATCGACAGTCTTCCGGCGACCGAGGAGCGCCGCAAGGCCGTACCGCTTCAGCGTTACGGCAAGGCCGACGAGGTCGCGGCCACGATCAGTTTCCTGGTGTCCGAAGGCGCCGGTTACATCACGGGCCAAAGCCTTCGCATCGACGGCGGCGTGACGCACGCGGTGTAGCGACACCGGCACACCCTCCTAGTCGTCACCCCGGACGTGATCCGGGGGCCAGTGAAGGCCGTTAGGCCGACGAAAGAGTCTTTCGCGCGCGGACGCCGCGCACTGGATGCCGGATCAAGTCCGGCATGACGAAAAGGGAGATGGCTCTGTCCGCTACACCTTCGCCGCGATGGCCTCGACTTCCATCAGCATTTCGGGCGCGGCCAACCCGTCCACGACGA
>CADEGL010000020.1:25499-55808 GCA_902826885.1 uncultured Alphaproteobacteria bacterium
GCGATGGCCTCGACTTCCATCAGCATTTCGGGCGCGGCCAACCCGTCCACGACGATGAGCGTGGCGGCGGGCTTGTATTGGGTGCCGATGATCTTGTCGCGCGCGGCGCGATAGGCGGGGATGTAGCGGTTGTCGGTCAGGATGACCGTCACCTTGACCAGATCCTCCGGCCCCATGCCGTTGCCCTTCAGGCAGGCCAGCACGTTCTTGTAGCACTGCTCGGCTTGCTCCTCGATGCCTTTGGGCAACGTGCCGTCGGGTTTGAGCCCCACTTGGCCCGCCATCACAAGCCAACGCGCATTCGCCGGCACCGTGACGGTCTGGGTGTAGCCGTTGCCCGGCGGGGCGTAGTTGCCTTCGGGGTTCAGGAATTTCAGCATCGTCTCTCTCCTTGCTTCAAAGCTTCACGGCGGCCCGCAGGCCTTCCAGCACCGCTTCCTCCGCGGTGCGCGGCGCCACGCAGTCGCCGATGGCGATAACCTCGCCGTCGTAATCCTCCAGCGCCGTTTCCAGATCCGAATCGGATTCGCGCGCGAGGTTGGAGACAAACGTCTCCATCCCCTCGCACAGAACCGGCTCGCCGCTGGTCGTGTGCTCGAAATAGCCGGTGTCGGCATCGGCGCCCACGGCGCGCACCAGGGGAATGATTTCGACGCCCAGCTTGTGCAACGTGCCGAGCCATTGGTCGCGCACATATTGCTGGATCACCTGGCCGGGCACGTAGCCGTTGACGCACAGGCGCACGCGCCGCCCGTCGCGCGCCGCCATTTCCGCCAGGCCCATTCCCACCCAGTCGCAACGCCAGTCGGCGATCACCACCGAGCCGCCCAGGTTGGCTTGGCCCTTCAGCACCTGCCAGGAATCGACCACATGCGCGCCCTCGGTGCCGCCCGCGAGTTCGATCGCGCGCGGCCGCGCGCCGGTCGCCAGGATCACGGCGTCCGGTTTTTCGGCGCGGACGAAATCCGCGCTCACGTCATGGCCGCGCACGACGCGCACGCCGGCCAGTTCGGCTTCGCGTTGCAGATTGTCGGACAGGCCGCCGAACTCCATCCGGCCGGGCAGCTTCTCGGCCAGCGCCACCTGACCGCCCAAACGCTGTTCGCGTTCGTACAGAGCCACATCGTGGCCGCGCGCGGCGGCCACCGCGGCGGCCTTCATCCCGGCTGGACCGCCACCCACCACCATGACGCGCTTTTTTCGCGCGGCTGGCGCGATGGAGCCGAACTCCAGTTCGCGCCCGCTTTCCGGGAATTGGATGCAGGAGATCGACGTGCTTTTGTGGATATGGCCGATGCAGGCTTGGTTGCAGGCGATGCAGGTGCGGATCTCGTCCACGCGCCCTTCGCGCGATTTGTTCGCGATCTCCGGGTCGCAGACCATGCCGCGCGTCATGGCGCACATATCGGCCTGGCCCGCTTGCAGGATGCGTTCGGCCACGTCGGGACGGTTGATGCGGCCGGCGACGAAGACGGGCTTGCGCACGCGCGCCTTCACGCCCTGGGCCAGCGGCGCGGTGTAGCCCTGTTCCTGATTCATCGGCGGCACGCTGTGCTGCGAGCTGTCGAGCGTGGAGACCGTGCCCGCCGTGACGTTGAAATAGTCGAAATGCGGTTCCAGCGCCGCGCAAATCGTGGCGGTGTCGTTCGCGGAAAGCCCGTCCGGCATGCCCCGCTCGTCGCCCGACAGGCGCAGGCCGACCAGGCGCCCGCCCGCGTGCCGCCGCGCTTCCTGGGCGATCTCGACCAGGAAGCGGGCGCGGTTCTCCAGGCTGCCGCCGTATTCGTCCGTGCGGCGGTTGACGTGGGGGTTGAGGAACTGGGCGGGCAGGTAGCCGTGGCTGGCCACGATCTCGACGCCGTCCAGGCCCGCTTCGGCCAAGCGCCCCGCGGCCTTGCCGTAGCACGCGACCATCGAGGCGATCACGCGGCGCGACATGGGGCGCGGGATCAGGTGGAAGCGTTCGTTGGGCGTGTCGGAGGCGGAGTAGGCGGCCGGCACGGTGCCGTCGGCCATTTCCATCACCTCGCGGCCGGCGTGGAAGAGCTGGCCGAACACGCGGCAATCGTATTCGTGGCAGGCCTTGGCGATGGAACGGTAGCCGGGGATGCAATCGTCGCGGTCGGCGCGGATGGTGGTCGAATGGTACAGCGCGCTTTCATGCACGCCCGCCACTTCGACGATGACCAGCGCCGCCCCGCCCTTCGCACGGGCGCGGTGATAGGCGACCAGAGCGTCGTTCGGCGTGCCGTGGGTCAGCGATGTGTCATGGCCGGTCGAGAAGATGCGGTTCTTGAAAGCGACGTTGCCGATCGAGAACGGCGAGAAGAGCTTGGGATACCGGGTGGTCATCGCGATCGGTCCATCAGGCCGGGCGATCCTTGACCGCAACCTGGCAGATCGTGAATTCCGGCTTCGTCTTCTGGAAGGGCGAGACGAGGGGCAGCATCTTGTGCACGGTTTCGGTGGCGGTCGGCGTTTCCAGATTATCCTTGCTGTCCCACAGCGTGACCGACAGCGCGTTTCCGTCAGCATCGATCATCAGGATCGCGTCCCGGTAGCCCTTTTGGGTGCGCAGGATGTCCAACGACGTCTTGTAGCCCGCCGCCAGTTCCTTCTCCTTGCCTTTGACGGCTTCGAAACGGCCGATTCGCGCGTACATCGCAGATGTCTCCTGTTAGCGGGATACGAAGTCCTTGTAGCGGTAGTACGCGACCACGGCGGGCAGGAACCACGGGTTTCCGTAATAGAGCGGCCGCGTCTCGAAGGGCAAATCGTCGAACGCGGTCGCCGCGTCGTTGGCGCGCAGGATGCGCAGCGCGGCCTTGTGGCCGAGATAGGGCGCCTGCGCCACGCCGTAGGGGCTATAGCCGAGCGCGCAGTGCATCCCTTGGTATAGGCCGATATGGGGCATCATCTGGAAGGTGATGCCGGTGGGGCCGAACCAGCTATGGGTGATCCGCGCATCCGAAAGCTGCGGAAAGACGCTGCACATGATCGCGCGCAGCTTGACGCCGGAGACGAGCGGATCGCGCTCGGCCATCGTCGCGCGCCCGCCGTAGACGATCCGCGTGCCGTCGGGCGAGGGGCGGACCGTCCGTCCGACCTTACGCGTATCCACGCAGGGCCGCATTCCCGGCACGACCGAGCGGATAAGCTCGGGGCTCAACGGTTCGGTGGCGATGCCCGCGCCGTTCAAGGGCAGGATGCGGCGTTTGATGTAGGGGATCAGGTCGCCGCTCAGCGCGTTGGTCGCGATCAGCACGTCGCGCGCCTGGACCTTGCCTTTCGGCGAGGAGATGGTGAAGCCGTCCTTGGTGCGCTCGATATGCTGGACCGGCGTTTCGGAGACAACCTTGGCGCCGGCTTCCAAGGCGCGGTCGAGAAGGCCGTTGTGGAACAGCGCGCTGTGGACACAGCCCTCGCGCGGGCGGAGCTCGCCGCCCACATAATCGTCCGTACCGATATGCTGCCGCACCTCCGCGCGGGGAACGGTATGGACCTCGTAGCCGATTTCGCGCCGCAGCGCCTCGGCCTCGCGCGCCATCTGTTCGTACTGGCCTGGCTTGGCCGCGCCGACGAAGCGGCCGTTGCGCTGCAAGTAGCATTCGATCTTCTCGTGCCGGATCAGATCGAAGGTGAACTCCAACGCGGCCTCGTCTTCGCGGAACAGCCGGTGCGCCTTTTCCTTGCCATAGGCGGCCGTGGCGCGCGCGTAGAAATGCCGGTTCACGCCCAGATGGCCCTGGTTGCGCGAGGAGGCGCCCGAACCGGTGGCATCGGCGTCGAAGACCAGAACCTCGCGCGACCGCCGCGCCAAGGTCAGCGCGGCGCTGAGACCCGTATAGCCGCCGCCGACGACGGCCACGTCGACGCGCGCGGGCAGGGTGGCGGGCGCTTCCGTCCGGCGCGGCGCGGCGTCCCACCAATACGGTTCGGGTTTGACGGTATTTGCCATCGTTGCCCTAGAGCTGGACGGCGACCTTGAGGGCGTCGAACACGGCTTCCTCCGCCGAGCGCGGCGTCAGGCAGTCGCCGATGACGTGGATCTCGGACGCGACGCCCTGAAGCGTGTCCTCCAGGTCGAGGTTGGACGAGGGTGCGAGGGAGGTGACCAGCGTGTCCGTGTTCTCGCAGACGATGGTTTCGCCGTTGGTCGTGTGCTGGAAATAGGCGCTGTCCGAATCGGCGCCTACTAAGCGCACCAGCGGGATCACCTCGACGCCCAGTTTCTGGATCTTTCCCCACCAGCCGTCGCGCACATACTGTTGCAGCGTCTCGCCGGGCATGTAGCCGTTGACGCACAGGCGCACGCGCCGCCCGTCGCGCGCCAGCATCTCGGCCAGGCCCAGGCCGCTCCAATCGCAGCGCCAATCGGCGATCACGACCGAGCCGCCCACGTTGGCTTGTCCCGTCAGCACCTGCCAGGAATTGACGACATGCGCGCCCTCCGTGCCCGCTTCGAGATCGAGCGCGCGGGGCATGGCGCCGGTCGCGACGATCACGGCGTCGGGCGCCTCCTTCTTTACCAGCGCGGCATCCACCGCGGTTTTCAGCACGATGCGCGCGCCGGCGCGCTCGGCCTCGCCGGACAGGTTCTCGACGATGTTGCCGAACTCGGCACGGCCGGGAAGCTTCTCGGCTAAACGAACTTGCCCGCCAAGGCGCGCCTCGCGCTCGTAGAGCGTCACGTCGTGGCCGCGCGCGGCGGCGACGGCGGCGGCCTTCAAGCCACCGGGGCCGCCGCCCGCGATCAGGATCTTCCGGCGCTTGGTTGCCGGCGGGATCGTGCCGTACTCCAATTCACGCCCGCTTTCGGGGAACTGGATGCAGGAGACCGACAGGCCTTTATGGTTGTGGCCGATGCAGGCCTGGTTGCAGGCGATGCAGGCGCGGATTTCCTCGACGCGCCCCGTCTGCGCCTTGTTGGCGATCTCGGGGTCGGCGATCATGCCGCGCGTCATGGCGCACATATCGGCCTGGCCCGAGGCCAGCGTGCGCTCGGCCACCTCGGGATGGTTGATGCGCCCGGCCACGAAGACCGGCCGGTTCAGCTTCTTGCGCACGCCGCCGGCCGTGGGGCCGACATAGCCCGGCTCGTAGAACATGCTGGGGGCGATGTGCAGCGAGCCGCCGAGCGTGGTCGAGCCGCCGATGGTGACGTTGAAATAGTCGAAGTGCGGTTCCAGCGCCGCGCAGAGGTCGAGCGTCTCCTCGGCGCCAAGCCCGTCGGCCATGCCGTTCTCGGCGCCGGAGATGCGCATGCCGAGCGGCCGGCCGCCGAGAATCGGGCGCACGGCCTGGGCGATCTCGACCGCGAAGCGCAGGCGGTTCTCCAGGCTGCCGCCATACTGGTCGGTGCGCTTGTTGACGCGCGGGTTGAAGAATTGTGCGAGCAAGTAGCCATGGCTGGCCAGCACCTCGCAACCGTCGAGGCCCGCTTCGACCATGCGCGCGGCGGCTGTGGCGTAGCACGCCACCAGCTCGGCGATGAAGGCGCGCGACATGGCGCGGGGGACGACATGGAAACGCTCGTTGGGTTCGTCCGACGCGGAGTAGGCCACGGGCATCGTGACGTCCGGCGCGCTGGCGATTTCGCGGCCCGCGTGGAAGAGCTGGCCGAAGACGCGGCAGTCGTAGGCGTGGCAGGTCCCGGCCAGCTTGCGGAAGCCGGGGATGCACGTGTCGTCGTAGGCCTGAAGCGTGCGGCCCATCAGATACGCCGTCGGATGGACGCTGGCGACTTCGGTGATGATGAGGCCCGCGCCGCCCTTCGCGCGCGCGTTGTGATAGGCGATCAGGGCATCGTTGACCAACCGGTCGCCCCCCGCCAGGCGCGTGCCGTGGCCCGAGAAGAAGATGCGGTTCTTGATCGTCGCCGTGCCGACCCGCAGCGGCGAAAACAGCAGCGGAAAACGCGAAGACATGTCCCGGCCTCCCCCATCGCCGGACCATCCTAGGGTTCCCGCGCGGTCGCGCCTATAGCGAGGCGCGGACCAGGGCGGCCACCGCCATGGCCGCGCCGACGGCGGCCAGGTCGTGGCGCGTGAGCAGCCTGACCGCGAGCGCCGCGCCCACGCCCGCCGCCACGGCGGGGTCGCCCGAGAACAGGGCCGGCGCCAGCAGCGCGCCGATCACGGCGGAGGGCACGTTGCCGAGGAACTGCTTCGCGCCTTGCGAGAAAGGCAGCCAGCGCATGAGCGCGAAGCCGCCCGCGCGCGTCGCGTAGGTGACCGCGGCCATGGCCAGGATGGCCACGAGGTTCCAGAATTCAATCCGCACGGCGCAGCATCCCCGCGAGAGAACCCGCGAGCGATCCCACCAGCACTTGCCAGCCGGAGGGCAGCAAGCGTTCCGCCAGAACCGCCGCCGCGCCGCCGGCGATCAGCGGCAGGATGTCGGCGCGCCCGCGCCACGCGCCGACCAGAAGCGCCACGAAGAAGGCCGGCACGGCCACGTCGATGCCGAAACGGGTGATGTCGCCGAAGGCCGAGCCGAACAGATGGCCGGCGATGCTGCCGCCCGTCCAGCCGATGCACATGGCGATGCCGCCGCCCAGCACGATGGCGCGGTCGGTCGCGCCGCTGTTCCAGGCCCGCATGGCGGCCAGCCAGTTGGAATCGGACAGGAAGTAGAGCGACAGATAGGCGCGCCCCTTCGATAGCGGCGCCAGCCAAGGGCGGATGGCCGCGCCGAACAACAGGTGCCGCGCGTTGATGGCGAAGGTGGTGAGGGCGAGGGGCAGGATGGCGGGCGGGAAGGTCCAGGCCAGGATGGCCGGATACTGGGCCGAGCCCGCGAAGACGATAGCGCTCATCAGCGCCGTCTCGGCGAAGGACAGTCCGACCTGCCCCGCGAGCGCGCCGAACGCCATGCCGAAGGCGGCGGAACTGAGCGCCGCCGGCAGGACGCCGCGGGCGCCCGCCACGGCGCCGGCGAAGGTGAAGGGGACCGGTTCGGTCATCGTGGACTATTAACCGTTAAAGAGGTTATATTAACCAATAGAGCGGTTATGCGGATCGGGAGTCAAGCGGCTTTCAAGACCCATAACCGGTTTAATGGTTAGCTGAAGGAGCGCGGACGCCATGCGCATCGACGGCCCGAAATTCATCGGCAATGCCTTGTGTCTCGATTTCGTCAACACGCTGACCTGGCGCGGCACGCCGTGGCCGCACGATTACCTGCGCGGCTACGGCGATCTGGTCGACTGGTCGAGGCGCGCGGGCCTCCTCGACGAGGGCGAGGCGGCCGAGCTGCATAAGAAGGCGGGCAAGGACCGCCGCCGCGGTGACACCGTCCTAGGCGTGGCGCGGGAGTTGCGCGAGGCCATCCATGGCCTCATCACCAGCGCCGCGCGCGGCAAGGGGCATGCCGCCGCCGATATCGCCGCGCTCAACCGCGTTTTGGCGAAGGCGCCCCGGCGGCATGGCTTGGCCAAGGGCGAGCGCGGCTTCGTGTGGAAATTGTCCGAGCGGCCGCGCACGCTCGACGCCATGCTGTTCCCGATCGCGGAATCGGCGGGCGAGACCCTGGTCGCGGCCGAGGCCGCGCGGCTCAAATCCTGCGCCAGCCCGCAATGCGGCTGGGTCTTCCTCGACACCACGCGCGGCAACCGCCGCCGCTGGTGCGACATGGCCGATTGCGGCAACCGCGTGAAGGCGCGCCGCCATTACTTGAAGGCGCACACGCCGCCCGAAAAGCGGCGTTAGGGATGCCGCCCCATGCCGCGCCTCTTCTCCGGGGTGACGGGTTGGGATGCCCTCTTTGATTTTCACGTCATCCGCCGCCGACGCGTAACGTCGATTCCGCACCCGTTGCCTTTTCGGAGTCGTTCCGATACGGACGAAGCTTGCAATCGTGTGGGGGAGGACATCGTGGCCAAGGCGAAGACCAAGAAGGCGAACGGCGCGGCGGCGAAGGCCAAGAGCGGCGCGCAGCCGCCGATCAAGAAGCCGGGCCTGGTGGTCAACTGGCTGAAGGGCGATCCGGTCGAGACGCGCTCCAATTCCTGGCTGGAATGGGACGGCTCGTGGAACCTGGACGCGGCCTTCCTCGGCGCGCCCTTCGATGGCGCGGGCACCGTGCGCTCGGGTTCGCGCCACGCGCCGGACGCCGTGCGCTACGCCTTGCCCTGGTACACGACCTACAGCACGACCGACCGGGTCGACATGAACAAATTGCGCGTGGCCGACATCGGCGACGTGCAGACCATCGTGACCGACATGGACACGAGCTACCGCAACATCACGGCCACGACCAAGTTCCTGGGCGAGCGCGGCATTCCGGTCGCCGTCATCGGCGGCGACAACTCGGTCTCGTATCCGATCGTGCGCGGCCTGTGCCAGGCCATGCCGAAGGCCAAGTTCGCGCTGGTGCATTTCGACGCGCATCACGATCTGCGCGAATCGCACTACGGCGCCATGTCCAGCGGCGTGCCCTACCGCATGCTGCTCGAGAAGCACGGCGACCAGGTGCAGGGCCGCTACATGACGCAGATCGGCATTACCGATTTTTGCAACAACCCGACCCACCACGCCTATGCGCGCAAGCAGGGCATCACGGTGATCTCGAACATCGATGCCTACCGCAAGGGCATCGACTACGCGATCGACGTGGCGCTCGACCGCGCCAAGGGGGCGGACGCCATCTTCATCTCGATCGACACGGACGGGGCGGACCAGTCGGGCGCGCCCGGCACCGCGGCGCCCAATCCCTTCGGCGTCGACGCGCGCGACGTGACCTGGACCGTGCGCCAGATCGCGGCCAACAAGCGCTGCGTCGGCATGGACATCACCGAGTTCTCGCCGCCGACGGACGTGGCCACCATGACGGCCAACTGGGCGGCCTACACGGTGATGAATTTCTTCTACGGCGTGGCCAGCCGGAAGAAGAAGTGACGCCGGACGCGGCCGCGCGCGCCGCGCGCACGCTCCTCGACGCGCGCCGGGGCGCTTACAAGATCCCCGGCCTGCCGGCCGAGTGCCGCCCGCGCGACCTCGACGACGCGTACCAGATTCAGGGCGCGCTGCTCGCCCTCATGGGCGAGGCGTCGGCCGGCTGGTTCCTGGCCTGCACCGCGCCCGCGATGCAGAAGGCCCACGGGCTGCCCGGGCCCTATTTCGGCCGCATGCTGGCAAGCGCCGTGTTCGACAGTCCGGCCAAGGTCGCCATTGGCTCCTCGCCCAAGGGATGGAGCGTCGAGATCGAGCTGGTGTTCCGCATGGGGCGCGACCTTCCCCCGCGCGCGGCGCCGTATGGCGCGGACGAGGTCGCCTCCGCCGTCTCCGCGATGATTCCCGGCCTGGAGCTGGTCGATGGGCGCTATGAGGACATGCTGGCGGTGGATGGGCCAAGCTTGGTCGCGGACAACGGCACCGACGGCGTGCTGGTGCGCGGCGCGCCCATGGCGGATTGGCAGCCGATCCACCGCGCGAACATCGCGACGCGGCTTCTGATCGACGGCGAGATGGCTTCGCCCGGTAGCGCGGCGTCCGTCATGGGGGCACCGCTCAATGCCTTGGTCTGGCTCGCGAACGAGCTGTCGCGGCGCGGCCATCCGCTCAAGGCCGGAGAGACCGTCAACACGGGCAACTGCCTGGCCCGCTATACCTTTGCCCGCGCGGGCCAGACCGTGGTCGCCGATTGCGGCCCGCTCGGCGCCGCGACGGCGAAACTCGTCCACTAGGAGCGATCAGAGATGACTCCCGACGCGATCGAACGTTGCGCCCGTCTGCTCAAGGACGCCCGCCTTGGCAATTACTTCCTCGAAAAGCTGCCCGCCGATTGCGAGCCCAAGACGCTGGCCGACGGCTACGAGGTGCAGGAGAAGCTGTTGCAGCTTCTGAATACACCCACGACGGGCTATCTGCTCGGCCTGACCAACGAATACATGCAGAAGAACTTCAACGTCGATGCGCCGTACTACGCGCGCATCCTCGCGCCCAACCTGCACCGCAGCCCGAAGCGTTTCGGCCCCAAGGAGTTGCTCACCCGCGGCCTTGAATGCGAGGTGGCGTTCCGGATGAGCCGCGGCCTGCCGCCGCGCGGCAAGCCTTACACGATGGACGAGGTCGCCGGTGCCGTCGCGTCGATGCATCCCTCGATCGAGGTGGTGAACGGGCATTTCGAGAATTGGCTCGACCTGCCCATGCCCATCGTTCTGGCCGACAACGGCACCGACGGCCCTCTGGTCTGCGGCGAGGGCACGTCCGATTGGCGGGGCATCGATCGTTTGAATCTGCCGGTCGTGCTGCGCGTGAACGGCCAGGTCGCGGCGGAAGGGAAGGGCGCCAACGCGCTCGGCGATCCGTTGAAGGCCCTGACCTGGCTCGCCAACGCCCTGAACGCGAAAGGCATCGGCCTCAAGGCAGGCGAGACGGTGAATACCGGCACCTGCGCGCCGCTCATTCCCGCCAAGCCGGGCGACGAAGCCGTCGCCAGCTTCGGTCCCTTGGGCGACGTACGGATCGTTTTCGAGGCTTGATGCGAAAAGGGCCGCCCCTGCGGGCGGCCCCGATTTCTCGCGAAGATAAAGAGACGTTAGGCCTTGGCCGCCCAGGCCTCGATCTCGACCAGCATCTCCGGCGCCGCCAGTCCGTCCACGATCACCAGCGTGGACGTCGGCTTGCAGTCATTGCCGATCATGCGTTCGCGCGCGGCGCGATAGCCGGGAATAAACCGCGAGTCGGTCAGGTAGACCGTGAACTTCACGATGTCTTCCTTGCCCATGCCATGCGCCTTAAGGCACGCGAGCAGATTCTTGTAGCATTGCTCGGTCTGCGCCTCGGCGCCTTCCAAGATCTTGCCGTCGGGCGTGATACCGACTTGGCCCGAGATCACCAGCCATCGGGCGCTGGCCGGGACTTCCACAACATGTGTGTAGGCACCGCCGGGCGCGCGCACGCCGTCCGGATTCGAGAACTTGTTCGCCATGTCATCCTCCCTGTGGCTTTGGTTTGTCTTGGGTTTTCGGTGTGTCGGGTTTCGGGGGCTCGGCTTTTTTGGGAATGGGGCAATTCCGAACCTCGACCACCTCGCATTCGAAGGCGTTCGATTCGACCAGGCCGGTCTTCGCGGCGTCGTGGGCGGTCTTCACCGCCATGCGCTCGCAATTGTAAGTGGCGGTGAACTTCGCGTTGGCCGAATCGTCCGCGCGCCCGATCGACGACAATACGGCCAGGTTGACGTCGACTTTCACGTGGCAGGGGTAATAGATCTTCTTTACGTCGTCGTAGCAGTCCCGGCGCTCGTTGGCCTGGAAGCGTTTGTTCTTCGGACGGGCCAGGGCACTGAAGATCGAGGTCACGCCTTTTTCCTGATATTCGGCGACGTCGATTTCGGTGTTGTAGAGGCCGCCGGTCCATTTGACGTACGCGATGCGCGTCGTGTCGGTGTTTTTTTGCGTAAACTGGCACAGACTGGCCTTGGCCTCTTCGGTCTGTTTCGCGCCGTCGTCGCTGGAGCAAGCGGCAAGGGCGATGGCGGCGAGGATAAAGGCGAGCGGGCGCGAAATGGAGATCATGGGACCGGGTGACTGCTGACGGCGATGCGGCCTATGATCCACGCCGATGGGAACTGAAGCAAGCGCGCTGCCTGCGCCGGTGAGGGGGTATTAATGCTCGTGAAGACCTGGAAAACCGAGAATCCGTTCGGCCTGCCGTTCGAGACCGCGGAATACGAACGTCGCCTCAAGGCCGTACGCGCCAACATGCGTGCCGCCAAGCTGGATCACATGCTGGTGACCGGGCCGCACAATATCTATTACCTCACCGGCCACCGGACGACGGGCTACTACGTCTACCAAATCCTGATCCTGCCGATCGAGGGCGAGCCGGTCTTCGTCACCAGCAAGTTGGAGCACACGCACGTCCAGGCCATGAGCCGGTTCAAGAAATGCGTGTACTACACGATGCGCGACGATCCTTTGGACGTGACGATGCGTGTGGCCGAAGAGGCCGGCATCGGTTCGGGCGGCGTCGGATACGAGGACCGCGCTTGGTTCATGCAGCCGCGCATCCTGGACGGCTTCCGGGCCAAGTTCTCGAAGGCCAAGTTCGTGCCGTCCACGGGCGTGATCGAAACCGTGCGCGCGATCAAATCCGACGCGGAACTGGTCTACACGCGCAAGGCGGCCGAGATCGCGTCCATTGGCGTGCGCACCGCCGTCGCGGCCTGCCGCGAAGGGCGCACGGAGAACGAAGTCGCCGGCCTGACCTACCACGCCATGCTGACGGCGGGCGGCGAGCACACCTCGGGCGGGCCCTATGTCATTACCGGCCCGCGCGGCGCCAGCGCCCACATGCTGCCCGAACGCGCGGTGATGGAGAAAGGACACAACGTCTATCTCGAGATCGGCGGCATTTATAACCGCTACGCGGCGTCATGCATGCGCATGGTCTCGATCGGCCAGCCCTCGGCCGAAACCAAGAAGATCGCGGAGGTGATGGTCAACGCGCTGACCGCCATCGTTTCTGCCATCAAGCCGGGCGCCACCTCGGAAAGCGCCGACACGGCGGGGCGTAGCGTGATCGAGAAGGCGGGCCTTGGCGACTTCTTCCATCACCGGGTCGGCTATTCGATGGGCTGCAGCTTCCCGCCCGGTTGGGGCGAGGGGACGGTGGCCGACATTGCCCAGGGCAACACAAAGCCCTTGGAGCCGGGCATGGTGTTCCACTGCGTGCCCTGCATCTTGATCCCCGATTGGGGCTGCATGGGCTTCAGCGAAACCGTGCTGGTCACCAAGACGGGAAGCGAGGCGCTGACCGACTGTCCGCGCGAGCTGGCGATCTCGCTCTAGGCTTCGGCGAACTTCCGCGCGCGCGCCTGGGTCTCGGGATCGAGGAACTGGCGCACGGTGAACTCCGTTTCCATGGCCATCGCACCGTCGATGTCCATGGCGGAGGCGCGGTTGAGAAGCTGCTTCAGGTCGCGGACCGCGCCTTTCGGCAGGGCGGCGATGCGTTCGCCCACGCGCTGGGCCTCGGCGCGCAATTCCGTGTCGGGCACCACCTTCCACGCGATGCCCATCTTCAGGGCGTCGTGTGCGTTGAATTTCTCGCCGAACAGGATCAACTCGCGCGCCTTCTGTAGCCCGACCAGGCGCGGCAGCATGGTCGAGACGCCGCCCGTGACGTTGAGGCCGAGCGGGATTTCCGGGAAAAAGCAGCGCGTGCTTTCGGCCATCATGATCAGATCGCAGTTGATGGCCCACTCCAATCCGCCGCCAGCCGCCCAGCCGTGAATGGCGCCGACGACCATGTGCGGCCCCAGCATGAGCGCGCGCGCCGTGTGCTGGATATCCTCGATGTGCTTCTGCGCGGCGGCCTTGTCGCGCGCTTGCTCGGTGAATTCCTTCAGGTCGTCGCCCGCGCAGAAGCTACGGCCCGCGCCGGTCAAGACGATGGCCCGGGTTTCCTTGCACGCTTCGGCTTCGGCCAGCGCGGCCTTGAAGTCGGTTAGCAGCGCGCCGCTGATGGCGTTCAGACGGTCGGGGCGGTTGAGGATAATCGTCCGCACGCCGTTCTTGATCTCGCTCAGGACCGTACCCGCCATGCCCACCTCCCTGTTCGCCGTCAACGCCAGGGGAATATCCCCGGCGTCCCGGTCTTGCTAGGCTCGTCACCAATACGGGGAGGGGGCCGCGTGACGCAACAGCATCGCGCCAGTTCGCCAATATGAACGCGCGCGCGGCACCGGCCGGCGCGCGCGTGCGCGGCCTGGCCTATGGCCTTGCCGGCGGCCTGTCGCTCAGCATCGGCGGCGTCCTGATCCGTTTCATCGAAAGCGCCAATTCGTGGCAAGTCATTGGCTATCGCTCGGCATTTCTCGGCCTTGCGATCGCGCTTCTTTGCGTCGTGAAGTATCGCGGCGGGGTGTTCCGCGCCTACAAGGCCATCGGCTGGCCCGGTCTGGCCGCCGCGGTGATCTTGGCGGCGGGCTATCCGACCTACGTGCTGGCGCTGCTCAACACGACCATCGCCAATGCGCTGTTCCTGCTCAGCACGGCGCCTTTGATCGCGGCCGTGCTGGGTTGGGTTGTCCTGCGCGAACATGTGCACCGATCCACCTGGGTTGCCATCATGGGGACGGTCCTCGGCGTGCTGGTCATGGTCTTCGAGGGCATGCGCGGCGGTGGTTTGTTCGGCAACATCATGGCGCTCGGCGCCGCGCTTTTCTTCGCGGCGTATACCATCGCGATCCGATGGTCGCGTGGGGTCGACATGTTGCCGGCCTTGTCGCTGGCCGGGTTTTTCGCGGGCGGCATGGGCGTGATCGGCGCGGGCGGCGACATGGCCGTTAGCCAACACGACTTGGCGCTGTGCCTGGTGATGGGCGGTTTTCAAGCCGCTTTGGGTTTCATGTTCTTCACGCTTTCGGCGCGCTACATCCTGGCGGCCGAGGTAAATCTGTTGGCCATGGGCGAAGTGGTGCTGGGGCCGATCTGGGTCTGGCTCGTCATCGGCGAGCTGCCCAGCGAACTGACGCTCGTGGGCGGCGCCATCGTATTGGTGTCGGTGTTCAGCTTCGCCGTGTCGAGCGTGCGCGCGAGCCGCGGCCGCGCTTCCTAGGTCAGGCGATAGACCGTGATGGGCTCCTCGCGCCCGCGCAGCGAGACGCGGCCGAGATTGACGGCCGTGGCACCCTCGCCGATGCCCGCGAGCATATCTTCGCTGGCCAGGATTTCGACGTCGTCGTCGACGGGGAAGTCCTTGCCGGCCTGCTCGATGCGCTGGGCCACGTTCACGGAATCGCCGACGACCGTGTAATTGACGCGTCCCTCGAAGCCGATATTGCCGACGACGACGCGGCCGGAATGCATGCCGATGCGCATGCGGATCGGGTTAAGCCCTTTCGACACGCGCCCGGCGTTATAGGCGCGCATCTTCTCCTCGACGTCCTTGGCGGCCAGATAGGCGCGGCGGGCGTGGTCTGTTTGCTGGACCGGCGCGCTCCAGAAGGCCATGACGCAGTCGCCGATATACTTGTCGATGGTCCCCTCTTGCCGTTCGATGCAGCCGCCGACGAGCGCGAAATGTTCGTTGAGCAGAACGGCCACGTCTTGCGCCGGCATATGCTCGGCGAAGGTGGAGAACCCGACGATGTCGGTGAACATCACGGTCAGGATTCGCTCGTCGGTGGTGGCTTCCTCGCTGCCGGTACGCAGCAGGCGATCGACGAGTGTGCGCGGAATATAGGTTTCGATCCCGCGCAGGGCGCGGACCATGGCGTTAAACGCGACCGAGGCCTCGTCCAACTCCTTCACCGCGTTGCGCGGCAAGGGCGGCAGATCGTCGAGGTTCAAGTCGCGGACGAAAGCCGCATGCCGCGCCAGTTGGCGGATCGGCCGGCTGAGCCGGCGCCCCAGGAAGAACGTGCCGATCACGGTGAGGGCCAGGATTCCGGCGCCGACCGCGGTGACCTGCCAAAAGCGCTCGATCTCGCCGCCCACCAAGCGGCTGGACGCATAGGCGCCGACGATCCACGGGGTCGCGCCGTAGCGGGTCAGCGTCCGGTAGATGTAGACGTTGTAGTGGTCGCGGTTGCCGATCCAATGGCTTTGAAAGTTTCGGTCCTCCGCCAGCGCGATCGGCGCGCGCGCCTTGGGCGACCAGATGTCGCCCAGGACGGCATCGTATTTCCGGTTCAGCATCGGTAGAGGATTCTGCATCGTCGGGCGATAGCCGAACAAAGGCATGTTCTGATGTGCGAGGATCGTATCGCGGCCATACAGGACGAAGGCCGTGACGTCATAGTCGTCGGAAATGCGGCGCAGGTAGTCGCCCAGCTCCTGCACGGTGACGGCGGGTGCGATCATGCCCAGGAACTTGCCGTTGGCGCGTACCGGCTGCCGGTACGCGATGATGGCGGCGCTGGTAAACGGGCTCAGCATGGGCGGAGACCAGCTCGGATACTCGCCCGATTTCACGGATTCGACGCCTTCGACGATCTCGGCCCGATGCGCCCAGCTCTCCATCATCACGTGGGCGTCGTTACGCGGCACGACGATGGCGCGATAGTCGGGCGTGATGAAGGCCACGCCGGCAACCTGAGGAAGCGAGGCCAGCGAGCCGCGCATGAAGGTGGCCAATGCTTGCGGGTCGTCGATGCGTGACGGGTCGGCTTCGATCCAGCGGGCGATATAGGCTGTTTGCTCCTCGACCGGCTTGAGATGCGTGTCGATGCGGTCGACGATCAGGTCGGTGACCAGCTGCCATTTGTCGCGCAACAGATCTTTTAGGTTCGTGCGCGCGCCGAAGACACTGACGACAAGGACGCTGCCGACCGCGGCCAGCATCATCAGCGCGAGGCCGATGGACAGGAATCCGGCCAGCGAAATCTTCCGGTGCCGTTCTTCGATCGGCGGCGGGAGGGGCGAAAGGCGATGGCCATGTTCCGGGTGGGTCATTGCGCGGCGCTGCTCACGTCAGCCTATAGACGGCGATGGGCTCCTCGCGGCCGCGGAGCTGGATTGGACCTAGGCTGACGGCGGCGGCGTTTTCGCCGATTCCCGACAATGTGTCTCCGCTCACGAGGATCACGGCGTCGTACTCGCCGGTGATCTGCTTGCCGGCCTGCTCGATGCGCTGGGCCACGTTCACGGAGTCGCCCACGACCGTGTAATTGATGCGGCCTTCGAAGCCGATATTGCCGACCACGACCCGCCCTGTGTGGATGCCGATGCGTATGCGGATGGCCGGCAGACCGCAAGAGACGCGCTGCTCGTTGTAATCGCGCATGCGAAGCTCGATCTCCTTGGCGGCCAGATAGGCGCGCCGCGCGTGATCTTGCTGTTCGATGGGCGCGCTCCAGAACGCCATGACACAGTCGCCAATATACTTATCAATGGTGCCTTCATGCCGCTCGATGGAGCCGCCCACCAGGGCGAAATGCTCATTGAGCAGCACGGCCACATCCTGCGCCGACATATGCTCGGCCAGGGTGGAAAAGCCGGCGATGTCGGTGAACATGACGGTCAGAAGCCGCTCGTCGGTGCCCGCATCCTGGCCGCCTTGCATGGTCAACAGCCGGTCGACCAGCGCCCGTGGAATATACGTCTGAAACCAGCGCAGTGCGCCCACCATGGCATTGAACGCCCCGGCCGCGTCGTCCAGTTCGCGCACCCGGTTGCGCGGCAGGGCCGGCATGTTGTCCAACTTCAGGTCGCGGATGCGGGCCGCGTGATTCGAGATTTCCCGGATCGGACGTGCCAGCCGGCGGCCGAGCAGGATGGTGACGATGATCGAGACGACCAGCACGGCCAGGCCGATGCCCGCCATGTACCAATAGCGTTGTACTTCGTTGCCGATCGCTTTGCCGGACATGTAGTTGCCGACGATCCAGCCGGGCTCTCCGAAGCGCGTCAGCCGCCGGTAGGCATAGACGTAGTATTCGCCGCCGAGAACGATCGGCGTGTTGCCGATAACGACATAATGCGCCTCGGCGTTCTTGAGGCGCGCGCTGAGCCGGGACCGGCGATCTTCGTCCCAGATTCGCGCCAGGACCGGATTGCCGGCTTCGGTCAGGGTCGGCAGCGGATGGGCTGCGGAATAGGCGAATTTCCCCGTGCCCATCGTCGGCTCGGCCAGAACGTGATCCCGGCCATATAAGATGAAGGCGTCGATGCCGAGTTCGTCCGAAAGTCGCGCCAGGAAGGACGACATTTCATTGACGGTCAGCGCCGGAACGAGGGCGCCCGCGAACCGTCCATCCGTGCGGATGGGCTGCCGGTAGCTGATGATCGTCTCGTGGATGGCGATGCTGAAGTAAGGGGGCGACCATTGGGCATCGGCTCCGCTTTCCATGGCCGCCATCGCGGCAACGATCTCGGGCCGGCTGGACCAATCCTCGACGAACACCTCTTCGCTGTTTCGCAGCACGCGGACGACCCGGTAGTCGGGCGCGATATACGCCATTGCCGCGACTTGGGGCAGGGCGGCCAAGGAAACCCGCATGGCCTCCGCCAGCCGCGTGGGATTGTCCAGAATATCCGGATGATGACCGGCCCAATCGGCTAGGAAGGCGGCCTGTGTCTCGACGGGCGCCAAATGGCGGTCGAGGCGCTCGTTCACTGCGCTGACCGTCAGGTCCGTACGGTCGCGCAAGAGCGTTCCGAGATTTCGGCCGCCGAAGATGATTCCGATGGCCAGAACGGCGCCGACGGCGATGGCCATCATCAACGCCATGCCGATGGTCAGGAAGCTCGCGATCGAAAGACGACGGCGGGTACGCATGCGGCACCGATCCTACTCCAGCCTTGGGAAGGGCGCGCAAATAAAGAGCCGCCGGCGGTCGATGCGCCGGCGGCTCGTGGAAGATTCAGCGCGTTATTCGCGCCGCAGCGGCGCGGACCAAGCCGGGTCGCTGTGCTTTTTCCAGTAAAGCTGGCGCAGGCGGGTGGTGACCGGGCCCGGCGTGCCGTCGCCCACGTTCTTGCCGTCCAGCTTCACGATCGGGATGACGCCGCCGGCCGTGGAGGTGACGAGGATCTCGTCCGCGCCGCGGAACGCCGCCTCGGTCAACGTGCCGGCCTCGGCCGTGACGTTCAGCTCCCTGCACAAATCCAAGACGGTCTGGCGGGTGATGCCCTCCAGCACGCCGCGGGTGGGCGTGGTCCATTTGCCGCCGTGCAGCGCGAAGACGTTGTAGCCGGGGCCTTCGGTGATGTTGCCTTCCATGTCCTTCAACACCACGAAGTTCGCGTCATTCTCGTAGGCCTCGAACAGGCTCATCTCCATGTCGAGCCAGTGATAGTTCTTGACCGTGGGGTCGACCGATTCGGGCGGGATGCGCGGAATGCTGCTGACATGCATGTGCAGGCCGCGCTCCTGCTGCTCCTGGTTGGCCAGCCAGACGAACGGGATGGCGAAGCAGTAGAAGTTGTTCTTGGCCAGGCGCGGATCGCGCACGCCGCCCGTGGGCCGGCCGCGCGTGCAGGTCATCGAGACATAGGCGTCGTCCAGGCCGGTGAGCGTCACGCACTTGTGCAGCGTCTTTTCCAGCTCGTCCTTGTCGAAGGGAAGCTGCATGCGCAGCTTGGCCACGCCCTTGAGGAAGCGGTCGAGATGCTTCTCCAGGCGGAAGAAGCGGCCCTTCCAGACATGGGCCACGTCATAGGTGCAGTCCGAGCGGATCATGCCCCAGTCCAGGATCGAGATCTTGGCGTCGGCGATGGGGACATACTCGCCGTTCATGTAGGCCGCGCCGTTGCTGAAATCGGGCGCCGTCGTGGTTTGTCCGGTGGCCATGTCGCTTCCTCCCGCAAGATCGCCTGAAAGCGGCGAAAATCGGTCGAAGAGTGCGGCCGTCCGGGCCGGCCGGTCAAGCCGCGCCCGGCCGCGATGGAGGAGCCGCGGCGGCCCGGCTATGCTGCGGCGCAAAGGAGTGCGGATGCCCGCCACGCCCCGATCGCCCGATGTGCTGCTGACGACCGCGGAGATGGCGCGCGCCGACCGGGCCGCGATCGAATCCGGAGTGTCCGGCGCGGCGCTGATGGAGAACGCGGGCGCGGCCGTGGCGCGCGAGATCGCCCTCCGCTGGCCGGCGCGTCCCACGCTTGTCCTGTGCGGGCCGGGCAACAATGGCGGCGACGGCTATGTGGTGGCGCGGCACCTGTCGCGGATGGGCTGGCCGGTCACGCTGGCCGCCGCTGTTCCCCCCGGCCAGATGAAGGGCGATGCCGCGCGCCATGCCGCGCTGTGGGAGGGAAAGACGGTTCCCATCGCGCCCGAACGGCTCGACGGCAAGGCGCTGGTCGTGGACGCCCTATTCGGCGCCGGTCTGGCGCGCCCCCTCGAAGGCGTACTGGCGGCTACGCTGGAGGCCGCACAGGCGCGCGGCGTGACCATCGTGGGCGTCGATGTCCCAAGCGGCGTCGACGGGAACAGCGGCGCCGTTCTCGGGTTTGCTCCCCAGTGCCATCTGACGGTCACATTCTTCCGCAAGAAACCTGGCCATCTCCTTCTTCCGGGACGGATTTTGGCGGGCGAGGTTGTGTTGGCGGAGATCGGTATTCCGGACTCGGTCCTCGATGGGATCGCGCCGCGCCTGTGGCGCAACGGCCCCGCGCTCTGGACCCTGCCGCGTCCCGCGCTCGCGGACCACAAATACGCCCGCGGCCACGCGGTTATTCTGGGCGGCGCGCATATGACCGGCGCGGCGCGGCTCGCGGCCCGGGCGGCTCTGCGCGGAGGCGCCGGTCTTGTGACCATCGCGGCGCCCAGCGAAGCCTTCGCGATCTACGCGGCGGGCGAGCCCGGCGTGCTGGTCGAGCGCCGTGACGGGGCGGAGCAGTTCGAAGCCGCCATCGCCGACCCTCGGCGCAACGCGGTGCTGATTGGGCCTGGCGCGGGCGTGGGGATGGGCACGCGCGGGGCGGCCATCGCCGCTCTGCGCGCCAAGAAGAATGTCGTGCTCGATGCGGACGCCGTCACATCGTTCGCCGACGACCCCGGGGCGCTGTTCGCCCGCATCGCGTCGCCCTGCCTGCTGACGCCCCACGAAGGCGAGTTTTCTCGTCTATTCGACGTTTCTGGCGACAAAGTCGCCCGGACCCGCGCCGCAGCGGCGCAAAGCGGTGCCACCGTCCTGCTCAAGGGCGCGGATACGGTGGTCGCGGCGCCGGATGGGCACGCGGTGATCAACGCCAACGCGCCCGCCGCCCTGGCGACCGCCGGAGCTGGCGACGTGCTGGCCGGTTTCGCCCTGGCCTTGATGGCCCAAGGGATGGATGCGTTCGAAGCGGGCGCGGCCGCCGCATGGTTGCATGGCGAGGTTGGGACTGTTGCCGGTCCGGGCCTGATCGCCGAGGATTTGCCCGAAGCCTTGCCGGAGGTTTACCGGCACTTGTTCTCAACGGACATCCCATGAGTGAAATGCGTGCCGCGGCGTCTGCGTTTGTCGAAAAGGCGCTAGGCCGGTTGAAGAATGCCTGGCGCGACGTGGCGGGATCATCGGTTATTGGCGCCGCGCCCATGCGTCCGCTGCGGCCGGATCTGCCCGCCGAGGACGGCCAGCGTGTGCGCGAGCAGATGCGGGCGTGCCTGGAAGCCACGGGCGGCGAGGTGTCCGCGCGCGTGCGCGCGGCGGAGCTGGGGCGCAGCTATTTGTCCCTTAACGAGACGGGGCGCATGCGCTTCCTTCGCCTTCTGGCCGAGGATTTCGATACCGACGGTGAGGCCGTCGATGCCGCCATCGGCCGTGTGCAGGCGGCCCGCGATCCGGAAGCCAGACGGAAGGCGGAGCAGGGGCTACGTCGCACGTTGGATGCGCCGCGCCTGCGCCTTTTGACCCAATTCAATGCCTTGAGCGAGGGGGTGAAGTTTCTCGTCGATATGCGCGGCGAGCTTTTGCGTCTCCTGCGCGCCGAACGCGATTCGACGCTCGCGGCGCTCGACGCGGACCTGCGCGGGCTTTTGGCGTCCTGGTTCGACATCGGTTTTCTCGAGCTACGCCGGATTACGTGGTCATCGCCCGCGGCGCTGCTGGAGAAGTTGGCGGCCTATGAGGCCGTTCACGCGATTCAAAGCTGGCAGGATCTGAAACACCGTCTCGATTCCGACCGGCGCTGTTTTGCCTTCTTCCATCCGCGCATGCCGGACGAGCCGTTGATCTTTGTCGAAGTGGCGCTGGTCAATGGCTTGGCGGGTGACGTTAGCGTGCTGCTGGACGAAAGCTTGCCCTCGGCGGACGCGCTCCGGGCCGACACGGCGATCTTTTATTCGATCTCGAACGCCCAGGCCGGGTTGGCCGGCATCAGTTTCGGCAATTTCCTGATCAAGCGCGTCGTCGATCAACTGCGTGTCGAGTTCCCCCAACTTCGCAACTTCTCCACCTTGTCTCCGATCCCGGGGTTCCGCCGCTGGCTGGATGGCGCGGGCGAGGGGGCGCTGGCGATCTTCGGTGCCACCGATTGGGCAGCCCTTCACGCCCTGCCGACGCGTGTCGATGACGTTCAAGGGCTTCGCGCACTGCTGGCCACGCCCGATTGGCAGAACGATCCGCGCATTGCGGGTGCTCTCAAGGGGCCGCTTACCCGGCTCTGTGCGCAGTATCTATTGGAGGCGCGGCGTCCGCGCGGCGGCGCGCTCGACCGGGTGGCCCATTTCCATCTGTCGAATGGCGCGCGTGTCGAGCGGATCAACTGGATGGGCGACCGCTCGCCAAAGGGCATCAAGGATTCGGCTGCGATGATGGTCAATTATCTTTACGACCTGGCGGACATCGAGGCCAATCATGAGGCCTATACGGCCCACGGCCGGATCGCTTCCTCTCCCGCGGTCCAGGCGCTGCTCCGGCCGGAACGTGTTGGAACTTAAGGGTTTTTACCCACTCTCGGGCTGCTTCCCGATCTTGTTGCGGATTTTGAGGATATCGTTATAAATATCCGTACTGGCTCGATTTATTTGGTTTCGCTGCGGTTATAGGGGAACGCGGCATGGCACCCATCTCCCGCCAAATGAGCAGCTTGCTTTTCAAGCGCGGCGAGCAGCTTGAGTATATCAAGCGCGGATCTCAGTTCCGTCGTGTGTTGACCGACCGTACGGTCGAAACCGCTGAAGTCATGTCGGTGCACACCGACCAACTCGGCATCCCCCATGTCCGCTACAAGGTCGACTTCCTGCGCCCCAACCGGCAGCGCTATGTCGAAGGCACGCGCGTTCTTGCCGCGCGCTCGTTCTTCGATCTGTATCAGGAGCGCGTCGGCGCCTGAGCGTGACCTGTCCTGTTTCTTTCCATCTCCATCGTCTTTGAAGCAGCCCGGCTAGGGCGCTAGGCTCGTCCTCCATCGTTGGAGGGCGGGATGAACGATTTGTTCGCGGAACTTGGGTTGCGCCGGGTCATCAACGGCACCGGCTATGCGACCGTTCTCGGCGCGAGCCCCGTCAGCGACGAGGTAATCGCGGCGGTTGCCGGAGTTCTGACCCAGAACGTCGAAATGATCGACCTGCAGCGCGCGGCGTCGGAAGCCATTGCGGGGTCAACGGGTGCGGAAGCGGGATGCGTCACGGCGTGTGCCGCATCTGGCATCGCCGTCGGCATCGCGGCCGCCATCACCGGTGACGATTTGGCGCATATCGAGGCGCTTCCGGACGGCGCTGGGATAAAGAACGAGGTGATCATCCAAAAGGCGCATTGCATCGACTATAGCGGCAATATCACCCAGATGATCCGTATCGCGGGCGCCAAGCCCGTGGAGATCGGCTCGGTGAACGGCGCCGGCACCTATCATCTGGAAGGCGCCATCGGCCCCAACACGGCGGCCGGTCTGTTCGTTGTTTCCGCCCAGGCACCACAAGGAAGCTTCATCGGCCTTACGGACTTTGTGCGCGTTTGCCATGCCGAGGGCGTTCCGGTGATCGTCGATGCCGCGACGGATTACGATTTGCGCCCTTTCATCGAGGCAGGTGCCGATCTGGTGATCTGGAGCGGCCACAAGCGGCTGGGAGGGCTGACCGCGGGCGTCGTTGCCGGCAAGCGCGATCTGGTGCGAGCCGCCTATATGCAGGAGCGTGGCATCGGCCGCGCCATGAAAGTGGGCAAGGAAGGCGTCGTTGGCGTGATCGCGGCGCTGAAGCGCATGGATGGTGAGGATCAGGCCGCGCGCTCGGCGCGGGAAACCGCCCGTATCCGCATGGCGGTGGAGAAACTCTCAAAGCTGCCGGGCTTTTCCGCCGAAGCCGCTCCGGACCCGACCGGTAAACCGCTCCATCGCGCTCGTATCCGCATCGACCAGGCAAAGGCCGGCATTTCGGCGCATGCGGTAAGCCAGCGTTTGGCGGCGGGCGATCCCACCATCAAGCTCGATGATTACGAGGCAGGGTCGGGCGTGCTGATGATCGAGCCGACCTGCCTGTCGGATAGGGACATGGAGACCGTCTGCTCCCGTATCGCGGAAATCGTAAAAGCGCCGGGGCAGGGCGCCTTGGAACCGCCGAAAGACAGTCTCGACGATCGGCGCAACCGGGCCCTTCTGGCCTGGCCGCGCCGGCGCCCGAGTAAGTAGAGAGGAAAATGCGATGGCCGACGCCGTTCCCCTTCGCCGTTCTCGCCGCGCGCCCCAAGCGGACACGCTTCGTGCGCTGCGCGAATTGGAGCGCAAGGTTCTGTGGCTTTCGAGCTGGACCATTCACCATGCCAATCACCTGCGCGCCAGCCGCGACGGGCTGAAGGTCGGCGGTCACCAGGCTTCAAGCGCCTCGGTCGTCACCCTGCTGACCGCGCTGTTCTTCCACGCGATGCGGTCCGAGGACCGCATCGCCGTCAAACCGCACGCGAGCCCGGTTTTTCATGCGATCCAATATCTGCTCGGCAATCAGAGCCGCGAAAACCTGGTCAATTTCCGTGCTCTTGGCGGCGCGCAATCGTATCCCTCGCGCACCAAGGACGCAGACGACGTGGATTTCTCCACCGGCTCCGTCGGTCTCGGCGTGGCGGCCACGCTGTTCGGCTCGCTGGTGCAGGACTATGTCCGTTTGCACGGATTCTCCGACCGGCCGGCGGGCCGCATGGTCGCCATCATGGGCGACGCCGAGCTGGACGAAGGCAACATCTACGAAGCGTTGCTCGAGGGCTGGAAGCACGACGTCCGCAATCTGTGGTGGATCGTCGACTACAACCGGCAGAGCCTGGACAGCGTCGTCTCCGACCATCTGTTCCAGAAGATCAAGGACTTCTTCCAGGCCGTGGGCTGGAAGGTGGTCATGCTCAAATACGGCAAGCGGTTGGAAGCTGCTTTCGCGCGGCCGGGCGGCGAGGCGCTGCGACGTTGGATCGACGAATGCCCGAACGACCTTTATTCCGCGCTGACCTACAAGGGTGGCAAGGCATGGCGCGAACACCTGACCGCCGATCTGGGCGGCACGCGCTTCGGCCGCCAGTTGCTCGACGAGCACGACGACGACCAGCTCCATGCGCTGATGACCAATCTGGCCGGGCACGACATGGAGGCCGTGGTCGAGGCCTTCGACGCCGTGGATTCTGACGTACCGCATTGCTTCATCGCCTACACGGTGAAGGGATTCGGCCTGCCGTTCGCGGGTCATAAAGACAATCACGCGGGGCTGATGAACCTGGAACAGATGGCGCGATTGAAGAGCGCCATGGGTATCGCCGACGGCGCGGAATGGGACCGCTTCGCCGGCCTATCGCTGCCGGTTGAAACGCTGGAATCGTTCCTGAAAGAGACGCCCTTCGCCCAGCGCGCGCCGAAGCGCGTGGTCGACGCCGTTCCCGTTCCGGCCGAATTCCCCGTGCCCGAGGGCGCGCGCCAATCGACGCAGGAAGCCTTCGGCCGCATCCTCAACGAGCTGGGCAAGGGCGATTCGGCGCTGGCGTCGCGCATCGTGACGACCTCGCCCGACGTTACCGTTTCGACCAACCTCGGCGGGTGGGTGAATCAGCGCGCGATCTTCAACCGCGCCGAACGCGCCGACGTTTTCCGCGATGAGAAGGTTATTTCAGCCCAGCGCTGGGCCATGCACCGCGAGGGCCAGCACATGGAACTGGGTATCGCGGAGAGCAACCTGTTCCTCATGCTGGCCGCGCTCGGTCTGTCTTCTCCGCTGTTCGACGCGCGCCTGTTGCCCATCGGGACGGTCTACGACCCCTTTATCGCGCGCGGTCTCGATTCGCTTAATTACGCCTGCTACCAGGACGCCCGTTTCATGATCGTGGCGACCCCGTCGGGCATCACGCTCGCGCCTGAGGGCGGCGCCCATCAGTCGATCGTTCAACCTTTGATCGGCATGGGACAGCCAGGCCTGACGTTCTTCGAACCCGCCTATGCGGACGAGCTGGCGACGATCATGGCTTGGTCGTTCCGCCATATGCAGGCGGAGAAGGGCGGTTCGGTCTATCTGCGCCTCTCAACCCGCCCAATCGAACAGACCAAGCGGCAGGCCGATACCGGATGGCGCGAAGCCGTCGTGGCGGGCGGTTATTGGGTGATCCCGCCGGCGCCGGATAGTGAAATCGTCATCGCCTATTGCGGCGCGGTCGCGCCCGAGGCGCTAGCCGCCCATGCGCAGATCGCTGAGGATGTGCCGGGCGCCGGACTACTGGCTGTCACGTCGCCCGACCGGCTCCACGCGGACTGGCTTGACGCGCAACGGACAGGTCAAAGCGGCAGTCATGCCGGACGTCTATTGGACGCGCTTTCTCCGGCTGCGGGGATTATCACGGTTCTGGACGGCCACCCGGCGACGTTGTCTTGGCTGGGCTCCGTCGGACGGCATCGAGTTCGCGCGTTGGGCGTCGAGAAGTTCGGCCAGTCGGGCGATATCCCAGATCTCTATCGGACCTATAGGATAGACGCCGATGCCATCGTCGACGCGGCCGCCGGCCTTCTGCTCGGCTAGCGAGGCAACGGCTCGCGGTTGGCGCGTTCCAACACCCGCCGCACCATGCCCCAGAAGGCAGTCCAATTGCCGCCCAGTCCAGCCAAGCGCATGGCCTGCCAGGCGCGATAGCGGCGGATGCGGAGATTGGGTTGGCCCAACAGGAACAATGCCAGCGCGCGGGCGGGGTGGCTGACCTTCCGCCGCGTATGGTCGTTGTGCATGATCTCGAAATCTTCGAACGAGCAGGGTGTCAGCTTGAGTGCGCCGGCCGCGGAAGCATCGCGCAGCAACCGGACACCGGCGTCCGTGCGGGCGACCGCCACGTTCACGCCCGGTGCCTCACGGAAAATGCGCTTGCCGTTCTCGATCACCCAGCCGTCTGGGACCGCCACGTCCGCCTGCTCGCCGATGGCGTCGGGACAGATCTTGCAGCGGAACTGCAGATCGTAGGTCCAGGGCTTGCCTTTTTCGTACCAGGTTTCCTCGTAGCTCATGTCGAAGACGCGCCCGTCCCTGGCCGAGACACGCGTGGGGCCGGGCCAGCCTTCCCCGCGCCAACGGAACAGCGCGATGTCCTTACGAGGCACCCCATGGAAGGCGGCGATTTTCTCCGCCGTCTGAAGATTCGCTTCTCCACCGCAAAAGATGGTCAACAGATAGGGGATTTGCTTGGACACGCGCGTATCGATGCGCCCGAGTGCCCGGATCGCGGCTACGTCGCAGGGCTTTCCGATCACCGCGAAGCGGGTACCCTCGTCCAAAAGGCGCATGACATGCCGCAGGGGCGATGAGGTGGCGTAACGTGATTGGGCGCCTGAAATGACGTCCTGCGCACTTCGGCTGACCAGCGAATCCGTCGTGATCGGATCGGACGTCGAAGCACGCACGTGCACGACGGCCTCGACCTTGCCGCTGTCGAGCAAGTAAGCGCCCAGTGCGGTTAACGTACCGCCGGCAGCGGCCTTGTGACGCACGGCGTCGCTTGCGGCCCAGCTTCTTTGCAGGCTCAGCAGCGGGCCCCATTTGGGGTGCATGGGCTGCCCCTCGGCTGCGCTGGGGCCGGTGACTCCGGCGCCGGGACAGACCGCCAGGATACGGCCGAGCAGGGCGGGCTCCAGCTTCGTCTTCACCTTGGGGCGTAGATGTCCGGTGGCCGAGACCACCATCTCGACCCGATCGCGCCCAGCCATGCTCTCGCACAGACCGCAGCTCGTACAAAGCCCATAGCGGACGACCGTTTCCAGATCGCGGACTTTGGACACGAGGGACCTCTAGGAAATAAGGGGGGTGGAGGAGCCGTCCGGTTGCGCGGCCATTTCCTATGATATAGAGAAACGGCCCTGTTCCGAGCGGGATTTCGTCGTGGCCCGACCGACCAACGCGGGCGTGGTGGAATTGGTAGACACGCAGGATTTAGGTTCCTGTGACCTTGCGTCGTGGGGGTTCAAGTCCCTCCGCCCGCACCACCCGATTCGGAACGGCGCCTGCGAACGCGATGCGGCAGGCGTATTCCCTTAACGTGCGGAGATTGCCATGCAGGTGACCGAGACCCTGTCCGAAGGGCTGAAGCGCGGCTTCAAGATCGTGCTGCCGGCCAAGGACATCGATCGTAAGGTCGAGGACAAGCTGCGGGAATATGGCGCCTCCGCGCGCATTCCCGGTTTCCGCCCCGGCAAGGCGCCGCTATCGCTTCTGAAGACTCGTTTCGGCGAAGCCATGCGCGGCGAGGTCCTGCAGGAGGCCGTGAACGAAGGCTCCCACCAGGCCATCCACGAGCGCGGCCTGCGCCCTGCGATCCAGCCCAAGATCGACATCACTTCGGCCGATGCCGGCGCCGATCTGGCGTTCACTATCGAAGTCGAGGTTCTGCCCGAGATCACGCCGATGGACTTCAAGTCCATCGAGCTTGAGCGGTTGGACATCCAGATCCAGGACAAGGACGTCGACGAGGAAGTGGCCCGCCGCGCCGAGATGGTGAAGCGCACCGAGCCGGTCAAGGAGCCGCGCCCGGCCAAGTCCGGCGACGTCGTCGTCATCGATTTCGAGGGCAAGGTTGACGACAAGCCGCTTCCGGGCGGCAAGGGCGACGGGTTTCACCTGGAACTGGGCAGCAACCGCTTCATTCCCGGCTTCGAGGATCAGCTGATCGGCGCCTCGGTGGGCGAGAAGCGTGTCGTGAACGTCAAGTTCCCGGACGAGTACCAGAACAAGGAAATTCAGGGCAAGGACGCGGTCTTCGACGTCACCGTGAAGGAAGTGCGCGAGCCGGTCGCGGCCGCGATCGACGACGAATTGGCGAAGCAGTTCGGCCTGGAGAACCTGGCCGCGCTGAAGACGTCGGTGAAGGGCGAATTGGAGAACGGCTATAACGCCGTCGCACGTTCGCGCGCCAAACGCCTGTTGTTCGACAAGCTGTCAGACGGTCACGACTTCCCGCTGCCGCCGGGCATGGTGGACGCGGAGTTCGAGGGCATTTGGCGCCAGGTTCAGGAAGACAAGGCGCAGGGCCGCCTCGATGCCGAGGATGCCAAGAAGAACGAGGACGATCTTAAGGCCGACTACCGCAAGATCGCGGAGCGCCGAATTCGTCTCGGCCTCCTCTTGTCCGACCTGGGTCGCAAGAACAATATCTCCGTCACGCCCGAGGAGACGAACCGGGCGCTGATCGCGGAGGCGCGTCGCCATCCGGGCAACGAGCGGCAGGTGATGGAGTTCTACAGCCAGAATCAGGCCGCGGCCGAAGCGTTGCGCGCACCCATCCTCGAAGACAAGGTCGTCGACTACATCCTTGAATTGGCCAAGGTGACGAAGAAGCCGATGACCACCGACGCGTTCAAGTCGATGGTCGAGGCGGAAGCCGCCGCGGCCGGTGCCGCGGGCGCCGATGCGACGACGGCTGAGAGCGAGCCGGCGGAGGGCGGGAAAGCGAAGAAGCCCGCCAAGCGCGCGGCCAAGAAGGCCAAGGACTGAGAAGCGGATAGAAGCTAGGAAAAGCGCCCATGAGCGAGATTACCGCCAACATGCTGGTTCCCATGGTCGTCGAGCAGACGAACCGTGGCGAGCGCGCCTATGACATCTATTCCCGGCTTCTCAAGGAGCGGATCATCTTCTTGTCGGGGCCGGTGAACGATGCTGTCTCGACCCTGATTTGTGCTCAGCTTCTGTTCCTGGAGTCCGAGAATCCAACCAAGGACATCTCGCTCTATATCAACTCTCCGGGCGGCGTGGTCACCTCGGGCCTCGCTATCTACGATACGATGCAATACATCCGCCCGCAGGTGATGACCCTGTGTATCGGTCAGGCCGCGTCCATGGGCGCGCTTCTGTTGACGGCCGGTGCGAAGGGCAAGCGTTTTGCATTGCCCAATTCGCGGATCATGGTTCATCAGCCTTCGGGCGGATTCCAAGGCCAGGCAACGGATATCGAAATCCATGCGCGAGAGATTCTGACGCTGCGCGCCCGTCTGAACGAAATTTTCGTCAAGCACACCGGACAAGACGTTTCGACGATCGAAGACGCCATGGAGCGCGACCGGTTCCTGTCCCCCGACGAGGCCAAGGCATTCGGTATCGTGGACCAGGTCGTAAGCGAGCGTCCGGCGGGGCTGGAGCAGGCGGCCGAAGAGGCCAAGAAGACCTGATCTCGTCCGGGGCCTCGAGCGTACTTATATATTCGCGGCGGGCCTCCTTCGGGACCGCGCCGGAACCAGCCCGGCCCCCATTTTGCATCCTAGACCTTACGGTATAGGCTTGTGCGGTGGCGGTCCCCATGCGTAAATGAATGGGTTTAGGACCGGCAGAACTACTATATCTAGTCGGGGCGTAGGATGAACAAGGCAAGCGGCGGCGATTCGAAGAACACGCTTTACTGCTCCTTCTGTGGCAAGAGCCAGCATGAGGTGCGGAAGCTTATCGCCGGTCCGACGGTATTCATCTGCGACGAATGCGTCGAACTCTGCATGGACATCATCCG
>CADEGL010000021.1:0-35235 GCA_902826885.1 uncultured Alphaproteobacteria bacterium
GCCTGACCAAGAACCTGATCGGCGGCGGCTCGATGATGACCAAGGACATCATCACCGCGTCGGGCGAAGCAATTAAGGGCTTCCGTATCGACTTCCCGGATGTTTCCAAGGAAGCGATGGGCAAGGATTATCCGAAGCTCGTCGCGGCCTATAAGAAGCAGTTCGGCGAGGAGCCGATCCAGGGCTTTCACGCTCAGGCCTATGACGCCGCCAAGCTCTTGACCATGGCCATCGAGAAGGTCGCGGTCACCGACAAGGACGGCAACACGTTTATCGGCCGCAAGGCTCTTCGCGACGCGGTGTTCAACGCGCCCGAGTTCGAAGGCATGAGCGGTCCGATCAAGTGCGACGCGAACGGCCAGTGCGGCAAGTTCAAGTTCGCCGTCTACGAGTTCGTTAATGCGGATGCCTCCACGTTCGAGATCGGCAAGAATCCTAAGAAGATTTTCCCGGCTCAATAACGCGGCTTCGTGTTGTTGCACTGCGAAGGGGCGCCGCGAGGCGCCCCTTTTTCTTTTCCATCATGGATTTAAAGCTGGTGGCGGGAACGCGAAGTTTCGCGGTGCGGGAAAGCGCGCGGCGGCATTATGGCCAAAGATGCCTTCGGACGAACACGAATCGCGCGCTCACTACGGCTTGCAACCCTCGCCAGAGCGTAAGGACTCATGGCATGTTTCCGCGTCCACGGCCGACAAACGATCATCGAAAAAAAGATCGGGCTGGGGGGAGCACAGGCGCCGGTCAAATCGCCGGCGTTACCGGGAGAGCGTGGCCCCTTAGCTGCGCGAATGAGTTGAGGAGTGGTTCAATGCAGAAAACCAAGCTCGTGAATTGGCTGGCGGCTGCGTCCATTCTTGGCGCCGGAGCCCTAGCATCCGCACCCGCGATGGCCGTCAAGGTCGGCCCCGTCGACGATCCGCTCGGCGTGGTCAAGATCAACAAGGGTCAGCCGATCACCATCGGCGCCTATTACGTCATTTCGGGCCCCGACACGGCGCTCGGTCTCGATTCCAAGCGCGCGGAGGAAGTCTATTTCAAGCAGATCGGCAACCAGATCGCCGGTCACCCGATCCGCTTCATCGTGGAAGACGACGGCTGTAACGCCGAAGGCGGCCAGACAGCCGGCACGAAGCTGGCGGCAAATCAGCAGATTGTCGGCGTACTGGGCGGTGCATGCTCCAGTGCGACGACCGCGGCCGCGCCCATCCTGTGGAAGCAGGGCATGGTCAACATCTGCACGGCTTGCACCGCGCCGCGCCTGACGGCGGCCGACCGCAGCGCCGACTTCGCCGGTTTCGCGCGCACGATCTACAGCGATGCCGAGCAGGCCAAGGGCGACGCCAACTGGATGTTCAACGTCCAGAAATGGAAGACGGCGGCGACCATCCACGACGGCAGCCCGTATGCCCAGCAGCTTGTGGCTGAGTTCAAGACCAACTTCGAGAAGGTCGGCGGCAAGGTCGTCGCGGCGGAAGCCGTGTCGCCCACCGACGTCGACATGCGTCCGGTGCTGACGCGCGTCGCGGCTGCGAAGCCGGACGTCGTTTATTATCCGGTGTTCGTGGCGGCCGGCGGCCATATCACCCGCCAAGCCGGTGAAACCGCGGGCCTGACCAAGAACCTGATCGGCGGCGGCTCGATGATGACCAAGGACATCATCACGGCGTCGGGCGCGGCGGCGAAGGGCTTCCGTATCACCTTCCCGGATGTTTCCAAGGAAGCCATGGGTAAGGACTATCCGAAGCTGGTGGCCGAATATAAGGCCATGTTCGGCGAAGCGCCGATCCAGGGCTTCCACGCCCAGGCCTATGACGGCGCCAAGCTCTTGGTCATGGCGATCGAGAAAGTCGCCGTGAAGGACAAGGACGGCAACACCTATATCGGCCGCAAGGCGCTGCGCGACGCGGTGTTCAACATGCCCGAGTTCGAAGGCATGAGCGGTCCGATCAAGTGCGACGCGAACGGCCAGTGCGGTAAGTTCAAGTTCGCGGCTTACGAGTTCACCAATGCGGATGCTTCCACGTTCGACATTGGCGTGAACCCGAAGAAGATCTATCCGACGAAGTAATTCGTCCGGATATCGGATCGGTTGGAAGGGGGCGCCCATCGGGCGCCCCCTTTTTCATGGCGGATAGTCGAGCGACGGCGAGGGCGGCCGCCGGGTATGTTGCGGAATGTTTATGTTGCATCTGCGTCATAACTCTATTCGGCAAACCGAACATCGAGATTCGAAAGGACTTTCTGGATCGGCCCGTTGACAACCAAACCGCCGAATGCGTAGCCTCCCTGCAACAAGATCCTGGGACGGAATTCCGTTCACCAGGGCGGGGTACAGGGGCGGCAGTACGCCGTTGCGTTCAAGGAGGTAGCCACCTCACGGGGGAACGTCCGGCCTAGGTTCGGTCCGATTTTTCGGAGCCGGTTGGTCGGCGCTCTTTTGCCATCGAAGACAGATGAACCGTTCTCCTATCCGCTCGCGGGCGGAAATGGGCCGGCTCAACAACTTCGGTGCCATTCGCCTTCCGGTGGACAAGCTTCCGGCGCGTATCTCGCAGCAGGTTAGGTGAGTATACCGACGTGCCCGTCCGGGCATGGCGGGGCGTCTGGTCCAGATGGAGGCTCGCAAATAATGAAACCGTCATTCCTTTTGAAGTCGCTTGCCGCGGCGTCGATCGTCGCGGTGGGCGCACTGGCCTCGTCGGCCGCTTGGGCCGTCAAGGTAGGTCCGGTCGAGGACCCGATTCGCGTCGTCAAGATTCCGAAGGGCGCGCCGATCGTCATCGCCACGTATCACGTGATTTCTGGCGCCGACACGGCGCTGGGCCTCGACACCCAGCGCGGTGCGGTCGTGGCGGCCGATGATCTCGGCAACACGCTGGTCGGCCATCCGATCAAGTTCATGCACGAAGACGACGGCTGCAACGCCGAAGGCGGGCAGACGGCGGCAACCAAGATCGCGGCCAACCAGCAGGTCGTCGCGGCTCTCGGCGGTGCGTGCTCCAGCGCGACCCGTCCGGCGGCGCCGATCCTGTGGAAGGCCGGCATTCCGGACGTCGCCACGGCGGCCAGTTCGCCCGTGCTGACGGCTCCGGACCGCGGCCCCTCCTATGATGGCCTCGTCCGCATCGTCTACAACGACCTTTGGGCCGGCCGCGAAGTGGCCAACTGGGCCTACAAGGTCCGCGGTTACAAGAAGGCCGCCACCATCCACGATGGCAGCCCCTACGCCGAGAAACTCGTCCGCGTCTTCCAGGAAAACTTCAAGAAGCTGGGCGGCGAGGTCGTGTCCGACGAGGCTGTTGCTCCGAACGACACGGACATGCGTCCCGTGCTGACCAAGATCGCCACGGCGAAGCCGGACTTCATCTATGCTCCGACCTTCGTGGGCGTGACCTCCTATCTGATCCGTCAGAAGAAGGAGATCCCTGGTCTGGAGAAGGTGGCGCTGGTCGGTTCCGACGCCTCGATGGGCGCGCAGCTCATGGAAGCATCGGGCAAGGACCTGCTCGGCTTCGAAATCTCGACCACGGCGATGGAGCCCGAGGCCCAGGGCCCCGGCTACAAGGCCATGCGCGAGAAGTACAAGAAGCTGTTCGGCGAATACCCGATCCAGGGTTTCCACGGCAACGGCTATGACGCGATGATGTTGGTCGCCAACGCCATCAAGAAAGTGGCCGTCACGGAAAAGGACGGGACCACCTACATCCCGATCAAGGCGCTGCGCGATGCCATGTTCGCCACCAAGAACATGCAGGGCGTGACCGGCAAGATCACTTGCGACCAGTACGGTGACTGCGGCGTGTACAACTTCGCCATCTACCAGTACACGAATCCGGACCCGAAGACCTTGGAGCCGGGCAAGAACCCGAAGCGCATCTATCCTGAAAAGTTCTGATCCAAACATGAAAGCCGGGAGGCGGGCCAAACCCACCTCCCGGTTCTTCTGTTACTCTAGGCTAACTTCTTTGTAAGACTTCCCCGCGGGGCGCAGGACATGAATCTCGAGAGACTGAAGCAAGTCACCTACGTCGACGTTACCTTGTGGCTCATGCGGGCCATCATCATCCTCCTGGTCATCGCAGGCACCATTGGCACGGTCATCAAGGACCGTTACACCACCGAACAGTGGGTCAGCATGGTGATGTTCGGCCTGACGATCGGCGGCATCTATGCCTTGATCGCGTTGGGCTACACGATGGTTTACGGCATTCTTCGCCTGATCAACTTCGCCCACGGCGACATCTTCATGACCGGCGCCTTCACGGCCTATTTCGTGGCCGCGCCCTTGGCCAAGTCCGGCTTCCTCGACGAATATTTGATCGTCGGCATGATCATCATCTCGCTGGTCGCGATGACGGTCTGTTCGTGTATAGCGCTGATCGTCGAACGAATTTGTTACCGCCCGTTCCGGTCCGTGCGTTCGCTCGCGCCGCTGATCTGCGCCATCGGCGCCTCGTTCTTCCTGCAGCACGCCTTCCGCGGCATGTATGGTTCGTCGGTGCGCGCCTATCCGGACGTGAAGTTCTTCGACACGGTCGTGTCGATCATGGGTTTCAACTTTCCGCGCATCCAGTTCGTGGTCGTGATTGCGGCTCTGGCGGCGATGTACACGCTCTACCTCATCGTCAACAAGACCAAGATGGGCACCGCTATGCGGGCCGTGTCCGAGGACCGCGACGCCGCGGCGCTCATGGGCATCGACGTGAACAAGGTCATCATCTTTACCTTCATCCTCGGCGGCAGCATGGCCGGCATCGGTGGCGTGCTCTACGCCTTCGTCTTCAAGCAGGTTTACTTCTTCATGGGTTTCTTCCCGGGCATCAAGGCGTTCAGCGCCGCGGTGCTGGGCGGCATCGGCAACGTGCCGGGCGCCATGCTCGGCGGCTTTTTCCTGGGCGTCGTCGAATCGTTGGGTCCGGCCTTGTTCCTGGACGGTCTCGGCATCGTCGCGCCCTATCAGCTTCGCGATCTGATCGCCTTCACCATGCTGGTCATGGTGCTGATCTTCCGGCCGCAGGGCATCCTGGGCGAGCGTTTGGCGCGCCAGCGGGCTTAGAGAAGAGCAGATCGGTTTACGGCGAAATCGGCCGCACGGGAGTTAAAAGATGTCGTTTGAAATCATCGCCTCGTCCTTCCAGCACAAGGACATCGAGCAAAGCCAGCTGCGCCGGACCCTAAAGTGCGGCGCGATCGGCGGCGGCACGGTCGTGGCTCTCTGCGTGTTCGGACTGATCAACCAGTTCATGGAACGCTGGATCATCGAGAACCTACTGTCCCTGGCGCACGCCGCATTCATCGGCATAACCCTTACCGTCGGCGCTCTCATCGCCATCCGTTCGCCAAAGCTGAGCCCGGCCGCGCGTATCTTTCAGGGCTTTCTCGTCGGTATGGTTTCGGGCGTGTTCTTGAGCATTCTTATCTTGATCATGGCGACGTTCGATATCCGGAACATGTTCGTTTCGCTGTCGCCGAAACTGCTCATGTTCCTTTCGTATGGCTTCGACCCCTATACGGCCTGCGCCGTCACGATCATCGTAGGCGGCGTGTTGGGCCTGATCGGTGCGGCCATCCGCGAAAGCCCGCCTTGGCTCCGCAAGCCCCTGATCACGGGCCTGGCGACGGCGTTCTTCATCGGTCTGTTCGCCGAGCTTCTTCAGCTTGCGATGCAGTATGAAACCGTCGATCCGATTCGCGACTACATGTTCACGTGGGAAGGCCAAACGCTCACGGGCGCGATCACCATGTTCGTGCTGGGCTTCGTTCTCTCCCTTTTCTGGGTGATGCGCGGCAAGCAGGTGATGGCGAATCACCGCGCCAAGTCCCACGCCAGCCAGCGTTCGATCCGTTACTTCCTCTATGCCATCGCGATCGTCCTGTTTCTTCTGTTCCCGATGGCGGCGGGCTCGTTCTTCGGCCAGGTGCTGATGCTGGTTGGCCTCTACGTCCTGATGGGTATGGGCTTGAACCTCGAGGTCGGCCTAGCCGGCCTGCTGGATTTGGGCTTCGTCGCGTTCTTCGCGACGGGCGCCTATACCATCGCGCTGTTTACCGCCGACAACGAACACCTGATACTCTTGATCGACCGGCCGCTGACCTGGTGGGAGGCGTTGCCGCTGGCCATGTTCGCCTCGCTCATGATGGGTTTGGCGTTCGGCATCCCGGTGCTGAAGGTGCGCGGCGACTACTTGGCCGTGGCCACCATGGGTCTGGGCGAGATCATCCGCGTCGTCGTGCTGTCGGATATGGCCTCGCCGCTGCTCGGCGGCTCGCAAGGCCTCTTGCATATCCCGCGTCCGTGGATCGGCGACTTCGAGCTCAACGATCCGATCCATCTGTTCTACCTGACGCTCATATCCTCGATCATTGCGGCCTATTTCGCCTGGGCGCTCGAAAATTCCCGCTTGGGACGAGCTTGGATGGCCATCCGCGAGGACGAGGATGTCGGGCAGGCGCTAGGCATCAATCTCGTCAACGTGAAGCTTCTGGCCTATGGCCTGGGCGCATGGTTCGCGGGCCTGGCGGGCGCCATCTTCGCCGTCATGCTGGGTTCGATCTTCCCGCACAGTTTCCAGCTCCTCATCTCGATCAACATTCTGGCGCTCATCATCGTCGGCGGCATCGGCAGTCTGCCTGGCGTCGTCGTTGGTGCGCTGATGCTGATCGGCACGCCGGAGCTATTGCGCGAGTTCGGCGAATACCGGTTCCTGGCCTATGGTTTCGTCCTGATCGTCATGATGCGGGTGAAGCCCTTGGGGCTCTGGCCGTCCGCGGTTCGCAAACGCGAACTGGCGGCGGCGGCCGAGGCCGAGGCGCAGATGCGCGCCACGTCCGGGCAAAAGGCATGATGCGGCGCACGCGAAGCTATCGAGCGAGAGATACGCGATGACGACAGGACAGACTCTTCTCAAGACCAACGCGCTGACCAAGCGTTTCGGCGGACTGGTCGCCATCGACGCCCTCGACCTCGACGTCAAGGAACGGTCGATCCACAGCATCATCGGCCCGAACGGCGCCGGGAAGACGACGGTCTTCAACTGCATCATGAACTTCTTTCCGATCGAAGGCGGCGAAATTCGCCTTTCGGAGGAGAGAATCGACAACATGACGCCGGACCGCGTTGCCTTTCGCGGGGTCGGACGCACCTATCAGAACATCCGCCTGTTCAAGAACATGTCGTCGATCGAGAACATCCTGGTCGGCATGCACATGCACTTGAAATCGCGCTGGTGGGGCGCCGTTTTGCGCTCACGCCATTCGCGCGCGGACGAGAAGAAGGCGGTCGAGGAGGCCACGCGGCTTCTTCAATATGTCGGCTTGCGCGGCAAGGGCGACGTTCTGGCCCGCAATCTGCCCTACGGCGACCAGCGTAAGCTGGAAATTGCCCGGGCCCTTGCCATGAAGCCCAAGCTTCTGATGCTGGATGAGCCGACAGCGGGTATGAACCCGTCGGAAAGTCTCGAGATGGTCGGTTTCATCCGCGGCTTGCGCGATCAGCTCGGCATCACGATCCTTTTGATCGAGCACCACATGCCCGTGGTCATGGGCATGTCCGACACTGTCACCGTTCTCGACCATGGCACCAAGATCTCCGAAGGCCCGCCGGACCACGTGAAGCGGGACAAGAAGGTGATCGAGGCCTATCTCGGCCAGAGCGGAGTGGGCCACATGGCCTGAGCCGGGTTTTGGCTTTGGGCTTGGGGCATTAGGAGATCGAGATGGCGATCCTGGAAGTCGACAATATCAACGTCTACTACGGCAATATTCGCGCGTTGCACGGCATCACGTTCAACGTGGATGAAGGCAAGATCATCACGCTGATCGGCGCCAACGGCGCGGGCAAGACCACCACGCTGAATTCGATCAGCGGTATCCTGGCGCCGCGCCAGGGCACGGTGAAGGTCTTCGGCGAGGATGTCCGGCAGATTATGCCGCACCTTCTGGTGCCCAAGGGCGTCATCCAGGTGCCCGAAGGCCGCCGTATCTTTTCGCGCCTGACCGTCGACGAGAATCTGTCGATGGGCGCTTTCACCCAGTTGGACAAGGCGCACAACGCCAAGAATCGCGAGCGGGTGCTGGAGATGTTTCCCCGCCTGCGCGAGCGCATCAACCAGATCGCAGGCACGCTCTCGGGCGGCGAGCAGCAGATGCTGGCCATCGGCCGCGCGCTGATGTCCAACCCCAAAATCCTGCTTTTGGACGAGCCCAGCATGGGTTTGGCGCCCATCCTGGTCGACCAGGTGTTCGAATCGATCCAGGACATCAACAAGACCGGTGTGACCATCCTTCTGGTCGAGCAGAACGCCTATGTGGCGCTGCAGATCGCGCATTACGGCTACGTGCTGGAAAGCGGTCAGATCGTGCTGGAAGGCGACGCCAAGACCCTTATCGACAACGAGGATATCCGTAAGGCCTACCTGGGCTAAACGGTTCCTCCAGACGCCTGTTTCCGGCGGCCGGCCCTCCCAGGGGCCGGCCGTTCGCTTCTGAGGGCTGGCCGTTGTGGCCGGGAGGCGGTTGGAGGTACGATCCACGCCATATTCGCCGCCCCTGGGGCGGCCGATTTTTCGCCCGAAACAGGGAGTCCGTCATGCGCTTCGATGGCGTCTATTCACCGGTGATCACGCCGTTCAACGACGATGAGACGATCGACGAGGCCGCCTGGTACGAGATGATCGATTGGCAGATCGCCAACGGTGTCCATGGCCTGGTGATCGGCGGCTCCACCGGCGAGGTCTATGCCCTCTCGAAGGAAGAGCGGCTCGACCAGTTCCGCAAGGCCAAGGCGTTCATCAAGGGGCGCGTGCCGTGGCTGGCCGGCGTCAACGCCATGACGACCAAGGAATGCTGCGGCTTCGCCGAATCCGCGCGCGCGATCGGCGCCGACGGACTTCTGATCGCGGCGCCCCCGTACTCGCTGCCGACCGAGAAGGAGCTGGCGCTCCACGTGCTGCGCATCGAGCGCGCCGCGGGCCTGCCCATCATGCTCTACAACTATCCGGGGCGGACGGGCGTCGAGATGGGCGAGGAGTTCCTCTCCCGCGTCAGCCAGAACGCCAATATCCGCGCTATCAAGGAGACCAGCGGCGACATCAATCGCGTGCATTTGATCGCACGCGAGTTCCCGCAATTGGAACTCATCTGCGGCGCCGACGACCAGGTGCTGGAGTTCTTCGTCTGGGGTTCGCGCGGCTGGGTGTGCGGCGCGGCCAACTGCGTCTTGAAGGAAGCTATCGCCATCTGGGAGGCCTGCGTCGTCGAGAAGGACTTCGAGAAGGGCCGGCGCATGACCATGGCCATGATGCCGCTGTTCAGCGTGCTGGAACGCGGCGGCAAGTTCTTGCAGTGCGTGAAGTATGCCTGCGACATCCAGGGCCTGCCCTCGGGGGCGGTGCGCCGTCCGTTGCAGCCGTTGAAGAAGGAGTTCGCGCGCGAGCTGCGCGACGCGCTTCTCAACGGCCAGGCCGCGGTGCGCGCGATCCAGGAAGAAAGCAAGACTCCCGCCGCCAAGGTGCATCAACTCCGCGCTTAAGGAACCGCGACCATGTCCGATCTTCTGACCCGCGAGGAATTCCAGTCCATCGCGGACCGCATGGACCTGCCCAGCAATGCCTTCATCAACGGCCGCTTCACGGCCGCGCGAGCGGGCAAGCGGTTCGACACGCATAACCCGGCCACGGGCAAGAAGATCGCCGAGATCGCGCTATGCGACGCGGCCGACGTGGACGCGGCCGTAGCCAAGGCGCGCGAGGCGTTCGAACGCGGCGTGTGGTCGAAGATGCACCCGACCGAGCGCAAGCGCCGGCTGATCCAGCTGGCCAAGCTGATCCGCCGCGACCGCTTCCAGCTGGCCGTGATGGAGAGCGTGGAAAGCGGCAAGCCCATCCGCGACATCATGACCGTGGACCTGCCGGAGACGCTTCATTGCCTGGAATGGCACGCCGAAGCGACCGACAAGCTCTATGACCAAGTCTCGCCCTCAGGCGACGACGCGCTCGGTCTCGTCGTGCGCGAGCCGCTTGGCGTCGTGGCCTGCGTCCTGCCGTGGAACTTCCCGCTCATGATGGTGGCGTGGAAGATCGGCCCCGCGCTCTCGGCCGGCAACAGCGTGATCGTGAAGCCCGCCGAACAGACCAACATGACGACGCTGCGCCTCGCCGAACTGGCGCTCGAGGCCGGGATTCCGCCGGGCGTCTTCTCGGTCGTCACCGGCCCTGGCGAGGTTACCGGCCGCGCGCTCGGCCTGCATCCGGACATCAACGGCATCTCCTTCACGGGTTCGACCGAGATCGGCCGCAAGTTCCTGGAATATTCGGCGCAGAGCAACCTGAAGCGCACGGTTCTGGAATGCGGCGGCAAGAACCCCTCGGTCGTCCTGGCCGACGCCGAGAATTTGGACGAGGTGGCGCGCCACGTCGTCTATTCCGTGCTTTGGAACATGGGCCAGAATTGTTCGTCCAATTCGCGCCTGATCGTCGACCGCAAGATCAAGGACAAGCTGATGGCGCGAGTCGTGGCGCGCGTGCGTGACTGGCGCACGGGCTATCCGCTCGATCCCGCCAACGCGCTCGGCGCCATCATCTCGAAGGAGCAGTACGACAAGATTCTGCGCTATATCGAGACCGGCAAGAAGGAAGGTGCTTCGGTCGCGGCCGGTGGCGAGGCCATCAAGGACGGCGAGGGTCTCTATATCGCGCCGACGATCTTCGACGAGGTGAAGCCTTCGATGACCATCGCGAAGGAAGAGATCTTCGGTCCCGTGCTCTCGGTCATCGCGGTCAACGGCACCGAGGAGGCCGTCAAGGTCGCCAACGACACCAGCTATGGGCTCCAGGCCTCGCTGTTCACCTCCAACGTGCGTTCGGCCCACCGGGTCTCCCGCGCGTTGCAGGCCGGCACGGTTACGGTCAACTGCTATGGCGAGGGCGACATCACGACGCCTTTCGGCGGCTATAAGCTGTCCGGCTTCGGCGGCCGCGACAATTCGCTCAAGGCCCACGACCAATACACCGAGACCAAGACCATCTGGCTCGACCTGAGCGACCGCCACATGGACGAGAAGGTGGACTGACGGCGCGCCTTTCGCGCCAGCCGTTCCCATGACGACCGCGCCTGCCCCTGGGGGCGGCTTGCGGCTCGTGGCCAACGCGAGCCTGGCCGGAGCCGTCCTCCTGTGGAGCTCCTTCTACGGCGTGATGGAGGAGCTGGTCCGCGGCTGGGACGTCTTCTCCCTCACCACGTTCCGCCTCACGCTCGGCACCGCGATCCTCTGCCTCATGCTGCTGGTCCGCGAGGGGAAGGGCGCATTCCTGCGCCCCTTGCCCTGGGGGCGGATCGCGCTCCTGGGCGGGGTGGGCTTCGGCCTATTCTGCGTCTTCATCACGCTCGGCATCCTCTATGCGGGCGCCATCGCCTCGGCCTTCGTCTTCACCACGACGCCGATCGTGACCGCCTTCGTCGCGCGCGTGGCGATCGGCCAGAAGCTCGGCCCCGGCATCCTGGTGGGAGCCGTGCTGGCCTTGGTCGGCGGCACGCTGGTCGCCATGAAGGGCGGCGCGGTCGAGTTCCGCGGCGGCGAGATCTTCATCCTGTTCTGCGTCACCTGTTTCGCCTGGTACTCGATCATGCTGCCGCGCTGGCTGCCCGGTCTGTCCACCCTGGCAGCGGCTGCCTTCACGGTGGGCGCGGGCACGCTCGTAACCCTGCCGGTCGGCGCGGCGGCGCTTCTCCTCGGCCTGGCCGATTTCCACGTCGACCTCTCGGCCCGCTCGCTGTCGCTGATGGTCTATCTGGCCGTCACCTCCATCTGCTTCGCGGTCATGCTGTGGAACTTCGGCGTCCGGCATGTGGGCGCCACCGTGGCCGCGATGTATTCCAACCTAAGCCCGGTTTTCGCGGCCTGCATCGCCATGGCGCTCGGCATTTATCCGACCCTGATCCAGGTCGCGGGCGGGCTTGTGATCCTGACCGGCGTCATCATCGCCCAACGCTGGCGCGCATCGTAATACCGCGGCGGGGCGCCGCTTGCGCGTCTTTGGGGGCTGGGATAAGCCCTAACGCGAAGGCGCCGTCCGGCGTCATGGAATATCCCCGAACACGGAGGCGTGCAGTGAAAGGCAAGGCGGTTGTCATTACCGGCGGTGCGCAGGGCATCGGCTATGCGATCTCCGAGCTTCTCGTCGAGCGCGGCGCCAAGGTCGCGGTCATGGACGTCCAACAGGCCGCCATCGACAAGGCCGTCGCGGGGCTCAAGGCCAAGGGCGGCGAAGCCGTCGGTATCGCGGTCGACCTGCGCGTCGGCGCCAACTGCTACAAGGCGTTCGATCAGGCCGTGAAGGCCTTCGGGCGTATCGACGCGCTCGGCAACGTGGCCGGTGTCTATGTGCGCAAGCCGATTCTCGAGATCACCGACGATGAGTGGAACGAGATGCTCGGCGTCAACGTGCGCGGCCTCTATCACATGACCGTCGCGGCCTTCAAACACATGAAGGAGAAGGGCGGCGGCAAGATCGTCAACATCGCCTCGATCGACGCTTGGAAGGCGCACCCGAAGAATTCGCACTACGCGGCGTCCAAGGCGGCCGTGGTCAGCCTGTCGCGCAGCTTCGCCCTCGAGGGCGCGCCCCACAAGATTCACGTCAACACGATCTCGCCCGGACCCGTGGCCACCGAGAAGGCCAAGAACGCGGGCTGGTTGCCCGAGGAGGCCGCGAAGGTTCCGCTCGGCCGCGCGGCGGACCCGGTCGATATCGCCAAGGCCTTCTGCTACCTGGCCAGCGACGAGAGCGACTACGTCGTCGGCGTGAACCTGTTCGTGAACGGCGGCTACATCATCCTCTGAGTCTGGAGCGGAACATGGCGGGGACCCGGCCCGAGGCGAGCCTCGACGGTAAGATCATCATCGTGACGGGCGCGGGCATGGGCATGGGCAAGACCCATGCCCAGCTTCTGGCCGAACGTGGCGCCCATGTCGTGGTGCAGGACATCCAGAAGGAAAAGGCCGAAGAGACCGCGCAGGCCATCGCCAAGGCCGGTGGCAAGGCGCGCGTCATGGCCTGCGACATCTCGGACACGGCTTCGGTCGCCCGCGAGTTCGCCGCGGTCGAGAAGGATTTGGGCCGCGTCGACGTGCTGGTCAATAATGCCGGCATCCACAACCGCCGCGCGATCGAGCAGGTCACGGTCGAAGACTTCGAGAAGATGTTCGACGTGCACGTGAAGGGCACGTTCTTCGCGACCAAGGCCGTCATCCCCGGCATGAAGGCGCGCAAGTCCGGCAAGATCATCAACGTCTCTTCGGCCTGGGGCATGGTGGGCAACCCGACCGACAGCCACTATTGCGGCGCCAAGGCCGCGCTGTTGGGCGTGACGAAATCCTGGGCCAAGGAGTACGCGCCCTGGAACATCACGGTGAACGCCATCGCACCCGGCATGGTGTTGACCGAGATGACCAAGCAGAACCGCTCGGCCGCCGAACTGAAGGACTATTGCGACAGGCTGATCCCGCTCGGCCGCATGGGCGAGCCGGTGGAATTCAGCTACTCGGTCGCGTTCCTGGCGTCGTCGGAATCGGACTTCATCACCGGCCAGGTGATTTCCGCCAGTGGCGGCGAATTCATCGTCGGATTCTAAGGGGGCAACAATGATGGCGACGGATCAACGCAAGAGCGCGCGGCTCGACGGCAAGGTGGCGGTGATCACCGGCGCCGGAGCGGGCATGGGCAAGGCCGAGGCTATCTTCATGGCCGAGCGCGGCGCGCGCGTGGGCGTGCAGGACATCAGCCGCGAGGCGGCCGACGCGACGGCCGCGGAGATCCGCAAGGCCGGCGGCGAGTGCCTGGTGCTGGTCGGCGACCTGGCCAAGCCCGCCGAATCCGCACGCAACATGGCCGAGGTCGAGGCCAAATGGGGCGCCATCGACGTGCTGGTGAATAACGCGGGAATTCACGAGTTCAAGGATTCCGAGCAGATGGACGAAGCCAGCTTCGACCGTATGTTCAACATCAACGTCAAAGGACTGTTCTTCGCCACCCAGGCCGTGATCAAGGGCATGAAAGCCAGGAACGGCGGCAAGATCATCAACATCGCGTCCACCGCCGCCCTGGTCGGCCAGGCCGGCAGCCCGCATTATTCGGGCTCCAAAGGGGCCGTGCTGGCCATGACCAAGTCCTGGGCCAAGGAACTGGCGCCCTGGAAGATCACCGTGAACGCGATCTGTCCGGGCCCGATCATGACCGACATGGTGATTCGCGCCCGCGGCATCGAAGGCGCCAAGAAGCGCGCCGAGACCGAAATTCCCCTGCGCCGCTATGGCGAGCCGGTCGAGGTGGCGTATCTGGCCGGGTTCCTGGCCTCGGCGGAGTCGGACTTCATCACGGGCCAGGCCATGGCCATCAACGGCGGCACCACCATCGTCGGCATCTGAGGGTTCCATGGGCACAGCGATCGACAACCGGACTTCCGCCAGCCTCGACGGCAAGGTCGTCTACATCACGGGCGCGGGTGCGGGCATGGGGCGCGAGGATGCGCTTCTCGTGGCGTCGCGCGGCGCGCGCGTGGCCGTGCAGGACATCGACGGCAAGAGCGCCGAGGAGACGGTGGCCAAGATCGCGGCCGCCGGCGGCCAGGCCTTCGCCATCGTGGGCGATGTGTCGAAACCCGAGGATTGCAAGCGCATGGCCAAGGAGGCCGAGGCCAAGTGGGGCCGCGTGGACGCGCTGGTCAACAACGCGGGCATCCACGAGCGCCGTGATCTCGAAGCCATGGAAGAGGTCCATTTCGACCGCATGTTCGACGTGCACGTGAAGGGCAGTTTCTTCACGACCCAGGCGCTCGTGCCCGGCATGAAGGCGCGCAAGGCGGGCAAGATCATCAATATCGCCTCCACCGCCGGCATGGTGGCGACGGTGGGCGATGCCCATTACTGCGCGGCCAAGGCGGCGCTGCTGGGCCTCACGAAATCCTGGGCCAAGGAGCTGGCGCCCTGGAACATCAACGTGAACGCCATCTGTCCGGGCCCGATCGCGACGGAGCTTGCCGTGCGCAACCGCGGCTGGGACGGCATCCGCGAGCGGGCGGAGAGGGAGATCCCGCTGCGCCGCTATGGCGATCCCATCGACGTGGCCTATGCGGTCGCGTTCCTGGCATCGTCCGAATCCGACTTCATCACCGGCCAATCCATGCCCATCGCGGGCGGCCTGGCCATCGTCGGAATCTAGAACCGGTCGATCCGGTACGGCTTCAGGTCGATCACCGACGGCCGGTCGCTCATCATGTCGGCCACCAGGCGGCCGCAGACGGCCGCTTGGGTCAGGCCGTAATGGCCGCTGCCGAACGCGTAAAAGACATTGCGGAAGCGCGGCGCGCGCGAGATCACGGGCACCGAGTCCGGCATCATCGGCCGGTCGCCGCTCCACTGGGTATAGCCTTCGGTCTGGATGCCCGGGAACACGCGCTGGGCCACCTTCAGCACGGCATCGGCGCGGCGCCAGTCGGCGGGGGAATCCACACCCGCGAATTCCAGCGTGCCGGCGAAGCGCAACCCCATGGACATGGGCGTGATGGCGACCTGATGTTCGGCCGCGACCATGAAGTGGCGCAGGTCGAAGCCGGGGTTGGGCAGGGTGACGTGGTAGCCTTTGCCGGATTCGACCGGCGCCTTGCTGCCCATCAGTTTGGCCAGGCGGTGCGAGAAGGCGCCGGCGGCCACGACCAGATTCTCGACCGGGCGCACGGCGCGGTTGGTGCGCAAGCTGCGCGGGCCTTCGGGCCCCATCTCGATGGCGCTGACCATCTCGCGCAAGATCGTACCGCCGTTGCGCTGGAAGGTTTCGGCCAAGGTCGTGACGATCTTGAACGGATCGGCCACATGCCGGAACTCGGGCTCGAAGATCGCGCAGGTGTATTTCTGCGGCAGGCCCGGCTCCATCTGGCGCAGCTCGGACGTGTTCAGCCGCTGGCTCTTGTAGCCGCGCTCCCACAGCATCTGCCAGATCGGCAGGTCGGCCTCCAAATTGGCCTCGTTCTCATAGACGTTGATGCAGCCGGTGTGGCTGATCTCGTCCAGCAGCCGCGCGTCCTTCAAGAGCGGCTGCCAGCAGTCGTAGGCGATGTGCTGGATGGCGCCCAGCGCCTCGATGGTGCTGCCGATGCGCGCCGTGCTGCCCGTGGGCAGGAAGCGCAGGAGCCAGGGGACGAGGCGTGGGAAATAGGTCGGCTTGAGCGCGAGCGGCCCCAAGGGGTCCAGAAGGTAGCGCGGGACACGCTTGAACATGCCGGGCGTCGCCACGGGAAAGGCGTGGTCGACGCCGATGCCGCCCGCGTTGCCGAAGGAGCAGCCCTCGCCCGGCGGCAGCCGGTCGATGACCGTGACCTGCCGGCCCTCCCGCTGGAGGGTGAGGGCCGTGGCCATGCCGACCACGCCGGCGCCAATGATGGTGACGGGAGCGGTGGCGTTCATGGCGGTCCTTCGGGGGTTTGAGAGGTGGTGGAGGGCGATCTATTGCAATAGATAAGCCCTTGTGCAACATGCTTTTTATCCGGTCCGACCGGGCCGTGCGGGAGTGCGCGCCATGTCCAGCCATACCTTCTTCTGCATCGATTCCCACACTTGCGGCTGCCCCGTGCGGGTGGTGGCGGGCGGCGCGCCGCCGCTGAAGGGCGCCTCGGCCAGCGAACGGCGCCAGCATCTTCTCAACGAATACGATTGGGTGCGCACGGGCCTCATGTTCGAGCCGCGCGGCCACGACATGATGTCGGGCAGCATCCTCTACCCGCCCACGCGGCCTGACTGCGACCTCGGCATCATCTTCATCGAGACCAGCGGCTCGCTGCCCATGTGCGGCCACGGCACCATCGGCACGGTGACGGTGGCGCTGGAGCGCGGGCTGGTTCAGCCGAAAACGCCGGGCAAGCTGCGGCTCGACACGCCGGCGGGCGTGGTCGAGGCCACCTACGTTCAGAACGGCGAGCATGTCGACACGGTGCGCATCGTCAACGTGCCGTCCTATGTCCATGCCACGGGTATCGAGGTCGATTGCCCGGAATACGGCGCGCTGACCATCAACATCGCCTATGGCGGAAACTTCTACGCCATCGTCGAGCCGCAGACGAATTATCGCGGGCTCGAGCACATGACGGCCAACGACATCATCCGGCTGTCGCCCAAGTTCCGTGAGCGCGTGAACGCCGCCATCCTATGCGTGCACCCCGAGGACGAGACGATCCGCGGCGTCGAGCACATCATGTGGACGGGCAAGCCGTCCAAGGGCGCCGACGGCAAAAGCGCCGTCTTCACCGCCGAGCGCGCCATCGACCGCAGCCCGTGCGGCACCGGCACCTCGGCGCGCATGGCGCTGCTGCATTCGCGCGGCGAGTTGAAGCAGGGGCAGGATTACGTCCATGAGAGCTTCATCGGCAGCCTGTTCCGCGGCCGCGTCGAAGGTCTGGCCAAGGTGGGCAACCATCCGGCCGTGATCCCCAGCATCGAAGGTTGGGCGCGCATCACCGGCTACAACACGATCTTCATCGACGATCGCGACCCCTACGCCCACGGCTTCACGCTGCCGTAGTTTCACGCCGCGCATTCTCTTTCGTCATGCCGGACTTGATCCGGCATCCAGTCGCGCGCAGCGCGCTAAGAGTCCTATGTCGGCCTGGCGGCCTCCACTGGACCCCGCGTCCAGTGCGGGGTGACGAGTCTTTTTAACCCGCCGTCGCGCCGCCGATCAGGTTCACGCTCAAGAGGAACTCGGAGGGGAACTCGCGCCGGATCACCGGTTCGGTTTCCATCGGCGCGGTCAGCGCGTCGGCATCCGCGCGGCGCGCGGCGACGGCCTCGTCGACCGACACGGTCTCGAAGCGGAAGGCCTGGTTGGGGCGCAGCTGCGCCAAGCGCCCCACGTCGGGCGCGATGATGGTCGCGATCTTGGGATAGCCGCCGGTCGATTGCCGGTCGGCCATCAGCGCCAAAGGCTGGCCGTCGCCCGGCACCTGGATCGAGCCCATGGCGATGCCGTCCGAGATGATGTTGAAGCCGCGCGCGTGAGTGAGGCGCGGCCCGTCCAGCCGGAACGCCATGCGGTCGCTGCGCGGCGAGACCGTCCAGGGGCCTTGGCGGAACACTTCGATCTGGTCCTCGGAGAAGTAGTCGTCCTGCGGTCCCAGCACGGCCCGGATCACGTCCGTCGGGCGCGTGAGCCATGGGGTCAGAAGCCGCTCCGGCGCGCCCGCCTGGGCCTTCGCGCCGGCGATGGCCAGCATGTCGCCCGCCGCGAGGCCGCGCCCCTCAAGGCCGCCCAGGGCCGAGCGGGTATGGGTCGAAAGCGAATTCAGGAACGGCGGCAGGTCGATCTGTCCGGCCACGGCCAGGTAGGTCCAGGCGCCGCCAATGCCCGCGCGCACCGTGAGCTTCGAGCCCGGCGCCAGTTCGAGACGGACCCAGCCGGGCAGCTTCACGCCATCCAGCAGCACTTCGAAGCCGCCGCCCGCGACGGCAATGGAGAGAGCGCCGCCCTCGGCCGCGACCTCGATGCCGCCCAGCGAAACCTCGATGGCGGCGGCGCCCGCTTCGTTGCCGAGCGCCAGGTTGGCGGTGGCGTGCGCCAGCCGGTCCATGGGGCCGGCGGCGGTCACGCCATAACGCAGATATCCGTCGCGCCCATGGTCCTGGAGCGTGACACCCGGCCCGGCGGTGAGGATCTTGAGGCCGGTCACGACGCGCTCTCGGAACGCGCCACGACCTCGCCCTTCTCGGCGCGTGCGTCCAGCGCGTCGTAGGTCGCGCGGTCGATAGGCTCGAATGTGATCTGGTCGCCGGCCTCGGCTAGGAAGGCCGGGTCGCGGTTGCGCGAGAAGAAGCGCTCCGGCGTGCGTCCCACCAGCCACCAGCCGGTCGGCATGGAGATGGTGGTGATGATGCTCATGCCGTCCGCGATCATGATGACCTGCGACAGGGTCGGCGGCCGCGGCGTCGTCCGGCGCGACAGCGTCAGTTCAGCCGGCGCGCCGCCGAGATAACAAAAGCCGGGCGCGAAGCCGTACATATAGGCGCGGTAGGTTGCGCCCGCGTGAAGCGCGACCACTTTTTCGACGCTCAGGTTCTTTTCCTTGGCGATGTGGCCCAAGTCTTCACCGAACACTGGATCGTAGCAGCAGGGCACGATCCAGCGCTTGCGCGCGGCGGGCGCGGGCGTGGCGTCGAGCGATTCGACGATCTTCACCAGCGACGCGCGGTCGAGCGTCAGCGGATCGTAGTGGATCATCAGCGAACGGAAGGTCGGCACCGTCTCGCGGATGCCGCGTACGGACTTCGCCGCCAGGCTGGCGTCGAGCGCCATCACCCGGTCGTGGATGGCCGGGTCGATGTGCAGGCCGTACTCGACGACCAGGGCCGCTTCGCCCGCATCGAGGAAGCGTGGCGCGATGGACATGGCGAGGTGACTAGGCGGGGGCGAAGGAAGCGATGGCGACGCCCGCCTGTTCCAGCCGCTGACGCACCAGGCGCGCGATGCCCAGCGCATGCGGGCTGTCGCCATGAACGCAGATGGAATGGATCGGCGTCTTCAGCCGCGCGCCGGAGACGGTGATGATCGCACCTTCCTCGACCATGGAGACCACGCGGCTGGCCGCCGTCTCGGCGTCCTTGATGACCGCGCCGGGCTCCTTGCGCGAAACCAGATGACCGTCTTCGGTATAGGCACGGTCGGCGAAGATCTCGGCGAAATGCTTCATGCCGAACTTCTCGGCGGCCTTCGTCTGCGCGCTGCGCGCGATGGTCAGGCACGCCAAGTTCGGATCGACCGCCTTCACGGCGCGCACGATGGCGTCGGCCACGTCCTGGTCCGTCTCGGAAATATTGCCGAGGGCGCCATGGGCCTTCACGTAGGTAAGCCTATGGCCGGCATAGGCGGCCATGCCGAGCGCCGCGCCGACCTGATAGGCCACCATGTGTTCGATCTCGGCCGTGGTACAGGGGATGCGGCGGCGACCGAAGCCCCACAGGTCCGGGAAACCGGGGTGTGCGCCGATGGCGACGCCGCGCTGCTTCGCGGTCTTGAACGTCTCGGCCATGATCTCGGGGTCGCCCGCGTGGAAGCCGCAGGCCACGTTGGCGGAGGAGACGATCTCGAGCAGTGCCGCATCGTCGCCGCAGGTGTAGCGGCCATAGCCTTCGCCCATGTCCGAGTTCAAATCCACGCGGCGCTGGTTGGGCCCATGGCCCTTCGCGGTGCTTGCCATCTCGAATGCCTCCCTTTGCGTGGCCGCATCATAGCGGGAATCCGCGGCTTTCGGACCCCCAGGGACCCATCCCCAGCTATGCGTTTCCGGTATAGTCTAGACCCCTGGTTTCCAAAACGGGAATGGTCCCTTCATGGAGCTTCGCCAGCTTCGCACCTTTCGCTCGGTCGCCGAACTGGGCAGCCTGAGCAAGGCCGCCGACCGGCTGCGCATCGCCCAGCCGGCGCTGAGCCGCCAGATCAAGCTTCTGGAGCACGAGCTGCGCACGCCCTTGTTCGTGCGGAATGGCCGTGGCATGGCGCTGACCGATGCGGGCAAGGTGCTGCTGGCGCGCATCGGCGGCCTCGTGCGCCAGTTGGAGCAGGTGCGGGACGACGTGGCGTCATTGTCGGGGACGCCGTCGGGACAGGTGGTGCTGGGCGTGGTGCCGACGGTCAGCACCGTCTTGGCCAGCCGCTTGGCCCAGGTGGTCTTGCGCGAACGGCCCGGTATCTCCTTGCGCATCGTCGAGAGTTTCGGCGGGCATCTTTTGGAATGGCTCCACCGTGGCGAACTGGACCTGGCCGTGATCTATGGCCGCGGGCCGGATCTGCATCTGCGTACCGAGATCCTGGCGCGCGACGAGCTGGTAGTGGTGGGTGGGCGCGGCTCGGGTCTGGCCAAGCGCAAAAGCGTGTCGATCGAATGGCTGGCCCGCCAGCCATTGATCCTGCCCAGCCCGCCGCACGGATTGCGCACGCTGATCGACACGGCGGCGGCCAAGCGGAAGCTTTCGCTCAACGTCCTTCTGGAAACCGATTCTTTCCGCGTTCAGATCGACGTGGTTGAGAACGGGCAGGGCTACACCGTGCTGCCGCCTTCGGCCATCTTCCGCGAGCTGCGCCAGGGGCGGCTGGAGGCCGCGCCGATCACGGCGCCGCGCTTGCCGCGCGAACTGGTTCTGGCGTTCCCCACCGGCCGGGCGCCATCTTTGGCGACGGAATCCATCGCCGGCCTGATCCGCGCCGAGGTCGCCGCGGTGGGCAAGGATGGTCATTGGAGCGCCGTGGCGGCGCCCGCGAAAAAATCCGCGCGTGTTGGATGACGGAGTGTTGCCGTGAAGCAATATGACTACATCATCGTCGGTGGCGGCAGCGCGGGATGTGTTCTGGCCAACCGGCTTTCGGCGCGTTCTTCCAATGCCGTCTTGCTGTGCGAAGCGGGCCGGGATTTGCCGCCGGACGATATCCCCGCCGACATTCTCGATGTCTATCCCGGCCTGGCGTACATCAATCCGAACTATCTTTGGAATGCCCTGCGGGTCACCACGAAATTGCCGTCGAACGATCAATCGGCGCCGGTCAAAAAATATGAACAGGCGCGCGTCATGGGCGGCGGCTCGTCGATCAACGGCCAGTTGGCGAACCGGGGCATGCCGTCCGACTATGATTCCTGGGAGTCGCTCGGCGTCAAAGGCTGGGCTTGGAACGACGTCCTGCCGTACTTCAAGAAATGCGAAACCGACGTCGATTTCGGCGGCCCGCTTCACGGCAAGGACGGCCCCCTTCAGATCGAGCGCCTGCCGCCGGAAAAACTGAGCCTCCATGCCAAGGCGTTCGAGAAAGCCTTCGCGGAGGCGGGCGTCAAGGCGGTTGCCGATCAGAACGGCGATTTCTCCGACGGTTTTTTCCGGTTTCCGACGACCAACGCCCACGGCCAGCGTGTTTCCACCGCCTTCGCCTATCTCGACCGCGCGGTGCGCGCGCGGGCCAACCTCACGATTTCGCCGCTGACGATTGTCACCGGGCTTTCGATGGACGGGCGGCGATGCGTCGGCGTCAAAGCGCTGGCCGAGGGCCAGCCGGTCGAATTCCGGGCGCGGGAGGTCATTCTGTCCTCCGGTGCTATTCACTCGCCCGCGCATCTCCTGCGGGCCGGCATCGGGCCCGCCGGTGCGCTCAAGGACCTCGGTATCCCGATCACCGCGCGTCTGGACGGCGTGGGACAGCAACTGATGGATCATCCCGCCGTCGCACTCGCGTGCTTCTTGAAACCCGAGGCGCGCGTCAACGGCCGGACGCGCCGGCATCACCATTTGGGATGGCGGCTTTCGTCCGGCCTTCCTGGCCTGCCGAAAGGCGATTTGACCGGGGTGATCACGAGCAAGTCCGCCTGGCATTCCATCGGCGATCAGCTCGGGACGAGCATGATGATCGTCAACAAGACCTGCTCGGAAACCGGCACCATCCGCCTTGCCTCATCGCATTGGCAGGACGAGCCGCTCGTCGCGTTCAATCTTCTTTCGGACTATCGCGACGTCGTTCGTCTGAAGGATGGTTTCCGGCGCATGGCGGCGATCCAGGCATCCCGCCATATCCGGGAGATCTCCGAAGAAACCTTTCCCGCGAGCTATAGCTCGCGCGTCCGCAGCTTCGGCGTTCCGAATCTCCGCAACAGGGTTTTGACGGGGGCCGGAAGCCGGCTGATGGACGGCCCCGGCTTCTTGCGCAGAATGTTTCTGGACCGCTTCATCAAGGAAGGGCGCGAACTCGAAGATGTGTTGAATGACGATTCCGCGCTCGAATCCTTCGTCAAAACCACCGCGATCCCGGTATGGCATGCATCCTGTTCGTGCCGGATGGGCAGCGCGCAGAACCGGATGGCGGTCACGGACGAGAACGCCCGGGTTCACGGCGTCAGCGGGCTTCGCGTGGTCGATGCATCCATTTTCCCGACGATCCCCAGCGCCAATCTCAACCTGCCGGTCATCATGATGGCCGAGAAAGTCAGCGACGCGATTTTGGGGTCGTAAAATCTTTCTACGTCACCGGCAGGCCGAGATGGGCGCGGAAGCGGTTCTTGAGGAATACGCCGTCGCGGTTGGGCAGGGCGCGCGGCGGATTACCCGGCGCGATGCGGATGGTGGCGTAGCGCGGTCCACCGCCGATGCTACGAATCTCGGCGCGATAGGCATCGATCTCTTCCAGGTTCGCGATCTCGCGCGCCGCGGCGAAGCCCGCGGCCTCCGCCATGCGGTGGATGTCGACGCCGAGGCCGCTGTGACTCAGTTGCATGCCCGTCTCGCCGTAATGACCGTTGTCGAGCGCGACGACGCTCAGGTTCTTGGGCCGCTTGGTGGCGATGGTGGCGAGGCCGCCAAGGCCCATGAGCTGCTCGCCGTCGCCGGTCAGGACCAGCACGGGGCGCTTCGGCTGCGCGAGCGCCAGGCCGAGCCCCATCATGGCCGCGCCGCCCATCGCACCCCACAGATAGAAGCTGCCGTCATGGTCGCCCGCCGCGAAGGCGTCATAGCCGGGCGAGCCTAGGCCCGTGACGATCAGAAGCTCGCCGGGCTGGTCCAGCAGGCGCTTCACCGCCGCGCGGCGGTCCAGGGTTCCGAACTTCGCCATGGTCACTTCTCCACCCATTTCTTCCGGCCCAGCAGGCGTTGAGACAGGATCACCGCGATCTGCTGGTCGGCCTCGTAGGCGAGCGCGGCCGCGGCGGAGACCGTCTCCTCGACGTCTTCGGCTTTGTCGACGCGCATGCAGCGCACGCCCATCATCTCGAGCGACCGCTCGGTGGCGGCGCCCATGGGTACCTGCCACGGATTGAACTCGGCCCATTCGCCGCGCATCGTGACGATGGTCAGGAAGGGGAAGCGGCAGGTCGCCATCAAGGACAGCATGTTGATCGTGTTGCCCACGCCGCTCGACTGCATCAGCAGCACCGTGCGCTGGCCGCCCAGCCATGCGCCGGCCGCGATCGGAATGCCTTCCTCCTCGGTCGTCAGCACCGTGGCTTCCACGTCCGGGTCGGCGATCAAGCGGTTGATCAGCCGCGTGTGGCCCGCATCGGGCACATAGCAGGCCTGGCGCACATCCGCGTCCTTCAAGACGCGGTAGATGGCGTCGGGCCAGTTCTCCGTGGTTGTGTCGACCGTTGCGTCCATGGTGCCTCTACACTGTCGATCTCGATCGCGGGGCGGGCCCGCGGGCTGGCGCGGATCGCCGAGAGGGGTTTCTAGCGCGGTGGCGGCCTTCGCAACCTTGCCATGTTGCGCGACCAGCCATAGCGATTTGCTATAGGCAGCCCCGCCCGCGCCGGGGTATCGAAGGCGCAATCGTCCCCCTCGCCGGGAGTGTGCCCCCGTGTCCGCCACCGCCTCGTCCGACCATCAGGAAATCCGCGAATCGGTTCGCCGCCTGTGCGAGCAGTTTCCGGGCGAGTATTGGCGCAAGCTGGACCGCGAGAGCGAATATCCGGCCGCCTTCGTCGCGGCGTTGACCGAGGCCGGTTTCCTGTCGGCCCTGATCCCGGAGGAATACGGCGGTTCGGGCCTGTCGCTGTCGGCCGCGGCGGCGATCCTGGAAGAGGTGCAGCACGCGGGCTGTAACGGCGGTGCCTGCCACGCGCAGATGTACATCATGGGCGCGCTTTTGCGGCACGGCAGCGAGGAGCAGAAGCGGCGTTACCTGCCCGAGATCGCCTCGGGCACGCTGCGGCTCCAGGCCTTCGGCGTGACCGAGCCCGGCAGCGGCACCGACACCACCTCGCTCAAGACCTTCGCCCGCCGCGAGGGTGACCGTTACATCGTGCGCGGCCAGAAGATCTGGACCTCGCGCGCGGCGCACTCGGACCTGATGCTGCTGCTGGCGCGCACGATGCCCAAGGAGCAGGTGGCCAAGCGTACCGACGGGCTTTCGATCTTTCTGGTCGACATGCGCGAAGCGCTCAAGAGCGGCCTCACCATCCGGCCCATCCGCACGATGATGAACCATTCGACGACCGAGGTGTTCTTCGACGACGTGCCGATCCCCGCCGACAGCTTGGTGGGCGAGGAGGGCAAGGGGTTCCGCTACATCCTCTCCGGCATGAACGCCGAGCGCATCCTGATCGCGGCGGAATGCGTGGGCGACGCCAAATGGTTCATCGACAAGGCGACCGCCTATGCCAAGGAGCGCGTCGTCTTCGGCCGCCCGATCGGCCAGAACCAGGGCGTGCAGTTCCCGATCGCCCGCGCCTACGCCCAGATGCGCGCGGCGGAGCTGATGGTGCGCGAGGCGGCGCGCCTGTTCGAAGCGGGCGAGAACTGCGGCGCCGAGGCCAACATGGCCAAGATGCTGGCGGCCGAAGCCAGCTGGGCCGCGGCCGAGGCTTGCGTGCAGACCCATGGCGGCTTCGGCTTCGCCGAGGAGTACGACGTGGAACGGAAGTTCCGCGAGACGCGGCTTTATCAGGTGGCGCCGATTTCGACCAACCTGATCCTCTCGTTCCTGGCCGAGCACGTGCTCGGCATGCCGCGCTCTTACTGAGCTTTCGTTCGGATAACCCTCTCCCCCTTCCCCTCCCTCGCAGGGGAGGGGAAGAGATTTTCATACCCTCTCCCCGGCAAGGGAGAGGGTGCGAGCGTTAGCGAACGGGAAAGAGGGAGAAAGAGCGCTGGGATGACGAATGTGGAGCGTGCTTCGTTCTCTCAGCGCGCAACGGCGTAGGCGTGGCCGGTGCGCGGGTTGGCGGCGGCGCGGATGAGGCCGTCATCCTGCGAGCAGGCTTGCAGCCGTCCGATGGCCCAGCCGTCCTGCACCTCGACCTTGTGCCCGCGTTTGCGCAGTTCCGCGATGGTGGCTTCGCCGAAGCGGTCCTCGACCGCCAGGTGGCCGGGCTTGGCCTCGCGCGGGTGGAACGAGCTCGGCGGATGGTCGGTTACGAAGGCGGGCGCCTCGATGGCCTGCTGCAAATTCATGCCGTGATGGACATGGTGCAGGAAGAATTGCAGCGCCCACTGATCCTGCCCGTCGCCGCCCGGCGAGCCGAAGGCCATGAACGGTTTGCCGTCGCGGAAGGCCAGGCCGGGGGTCAGCGTCGTGCGCGGCCGTCTTCCCGGCGCCAGGCTCGAAGGCAACCCTTCCTCTAGCCAGAACATCTGTGCGCGGGTGCCGAGGCAAAAGCCCAGCTCCGGGATGACCGGCGAGCTTTGCAGCCAGCCGCCGCTCGGCATCGCGGACACGACGTTACCGTGGCGGTCGATGACGTTGACGTTGACCGTGTCGCCGCTCTCGGCACCCATGTGCACGCGATTGGGCTCGCCTTCGCCCGCCGTCCGGCGGCGCGTTGGGTCCGGCATCCGAAACAGTGCCTGGGGAAGACGCCCCGGCTTGCCGCCGATCGCGCCCGGCCGCAGTTCGAGCGACGCCGTCTTACCGATCAGCTTGCGGCGGGCGTCGTTGTATTCCTTGCTCAACAGGGCCGCGAGCGGCACGTCCGTGAAATCCGGGTCGCCGTAATAAGCGTCGCGGTCCACCATCGTCAGCTTCAGGCATTCGGCCAGCAGATGAACAAAGTCCGCGCCGTTCGGCTCAAGCGATGCGATGTCGAAGCCTTCCAGCAGCGCAAGCGTTTGCAGGAACGCGGGCCCCTGACCCCACGCACCCGTCTTGGCGACCGTGATGCCGTGATAGGTGTATTCCGCCGGCGCCTCGTAGGTGGCTTTGTACGTCGCGAGATCGGCGGCGCTTAGAAGGCCGCGCTGCCGTCCGCCGGTGCCGTCCGGCCGTTCGCTCTCGCAGAACTTGCCGATCGCCTCGGCAACGAAGCCGCGATAGTAGGCATGACGCGCAGCCTCGATCTCCGCCTCGCGTCCGCCCTTCGCGGCTTCCGCTTCCTTGAGAATCCGTTCGTAGGTATCCGCCAGTTTCACGTTGCGATGGATCGAGCCCGGCGCGGGCGCCGCGCGGCCGACCAGGTAAACGGCGGCGGAATCCGGCCAATGGGTCGCCAGCACCTCGGCCACGCCGGCTGTATATTTCGAAAGCTGCTTGGTGACGGGATAGCCGTTGCGCGCATAGCCGATGGCGGCCTCCAGCACGTCGCGCACGCGCATGGTGCCGTGGTCGCGCAGAAGTTGCATCCAGGCGTCGAACGCGCCGGGCACGACCGCGGCCATCAACCCCGTGCCGGGCACCGCGTTCAGTCCCGCCGCGTGGTAGGCCGCGATGGTGGCGCGCGCGGGCGCCGGGCCCTGGCCGCATAGGACGAAACGCCGCCCTAGGCGTACGTCATAGCCCACGAGAGGCACGTCGCCGCCCAATCCGTTCTGATGGGGCTCGACCACCTGCAGGACGAAGCCGGCCGCGACCACGGCGTCGAAGGCATTGCCTCCGCGCTCCAGAATGCCCATGCCGACGGTAGAGGGCAGCCAATGGGTCGACGAGACGGCGCCGAAGCTGCCCTGGAGTTCTGGCCTCGTGGTCATTTCGCCCTCGGGACGTTCTAAGAGGTCTTGTCCTTGCCCTCGCGCAGCGTCCACTGGACGAGGCGTTTCAGCACCTTGCCCATGGCCTCGTTGTAGGCCGTCACGACCGCGTCGATGTCGGTTCCCGCCGCGGTCTCGCGATACTCGAAGGTGTCGTCCGCGACGATCACGCGCTCTGGCATCTTCACCAGCTTGGCGTTCATGCGGATTAGGACTTGGGGGGCCTGGCCTTCGTGATAAATGGCGACGAACTCGCGCAGCTCTGTCTTAAGCGCATAGTCCGCCCGCAAGCCGCTGCCGTCGCGTCCGACCGCCTGGATCTTGTTGGTCCGCTCGAAGGACTCGATGATACGGGTCTGGACCATGCGGGGCGCCCGGTCCGCCCATGCCACGCCCTTATAATATTCCACGGCCAGAGGAGCGGGGCGCAGTGCGATCCGAGTGGTGTTGATGTGATTGGCCGAGATGGGTTCGGACACCACGAGCTGCCATTTCACGTCGGGCAGGCTTTGGTCGTAGGTGCTTTTGGCCGACAGCTCGTAAAGCTTCGGGCCCGGTCCGCTGCCGGGCAGTTCCGCGTTGATACACCCGGCGAGACTTAAGGACGCGGCCAGGGCCAACAACGCGAACGGACGGTTCCGGTGCCGGATCATTTCGCTTGATACCCCGATTCGTTGGGATCGCCGAACAGGAAGCGCGAAGGATTGGATTCCATCCGCTCGGATACGCGGTTCAAGGTCGATACCAGCGTGCGCATGTCTTGGACAAGCTGAGTCAGATCGTAAAGGCCCACGGCGGAGAAGTCGCGGATGGGCCCGCGGTTTTCCGCGATCATCTCGTCCAGCTGGGTGGCCATGGCCTTGCCGGCCGCCGCCGCCGCGCGCACTTCCTCGATCGTCGGCGGCACTTCCTTCGCGGCTTTACGGATGTCCGGGCTGATTTCCGCCAGATCCTTGCGAAGATCGTCCGTCAACGCCTTGGCCGAACGCGCCGCCAACGTCAGCTCGTTCATCGTTTTCGTGCCTTCCGTCGCAAGCTTCCCGATGTCCTCGGACTTGTCGGCAAGGGCACCCGTCAACTTGACGACATTCTGCAGCGTGTCGGTGACGGCCTTCTGGTTCTCGTCGCTGAGGAATTTCTCGACGCGCGCCATCACGGTGGGAATGCTTTCTAGGATTTGCTCGATCCGGGATGCCCGCGATGGAATTTCCGGCATGTCCTGGTCGGCTTGCGCGACCAGAAGCGGCGATTCCTGCTTGCCCGGGTGGATCTGGATGTAGGCGATCCCGGTAATGCCTTGCATGCCCAGCGACGCTTCGGCGTCCTGCTTGATCGGAGTGTCCTTGGCGACCTGGATGACGACTTCGATGCGCTGGACGTTCTGCGGATCGATTCGGATGGTCTTGACCGTGCCGACGGGCACGCCCTGCAGGCGGACGTTGCTGCCTTCGTTCAGGCCGGTGACGGAGCCCGCAAAATAAATCCGATACAAGGCGTATTGTTGCTCGAGCTGAAACTTGCCCAGCCAGATGACGAAGCCAACCATCCCGGCCACCAAGACCAGGACAAAACCACCGACCAGCATGTTCCGGGCATGGGGTTCCATGGATGCGTTCAGGCCTTTTTCTTTTCCGCCGACTGCTGTGCCGCCCGGCCGCGCGGTCCGTGGAAATACGCTTTGATCCACGGGTGTTCGTTGGCCATGTGTTCCTCGAGCGTGCCGACGACGACCTTCTTATCCACCAGGACCGCGATACGGTCGCAGACGGACACAAGGCTGTCCAGATCGTGTGTGACCAGAAACACGGAAAGCCCCAGCGCTTGCTGGAGATTCCGCATCAGGGAGTCGAATTCGGCGGCGCTGATCGGGTCCAGCCCGGCGGTCGGCTCGTCCAGGAACAAGAGATCGGGCTCCAGCGCCAGCGCGCGCGCCAAGGCCGCGCGTTTGCGCATGCCGCCCGACAGCTCCGAGGGAAACTTGTCGACCGTGTCCGGCGGCAGGCCGACCAGGCTGTTCTTCACCGCCGTGATCTCGTCCCGCAACTTGGGGCCGAGCGTCATGAATTCGTTCATCGGGACTTGGATGTTCTGCCCGACGGTCAGCGAGCTGAACAGGGCGCCATCCTGAAACAGCACGCCGAAATGCGTTCGCAGGTCGCGCCAACCGTCTTCGTCCAGCTTGTCGACGTCGCGGCCCAGGATCTCGATCTTGCCGGCGGCGTGCGGGTTGAGGCCAACGATGGTTCGCAACAAGACGGATTTGCCCGCACCGGACGCGCCGACGACACCCAGAACCTCGCCGCGCTCCATTTCCAAGTTCAACCCGTCGTGCAGCACGTTGCCGCCGATTTCGGTCTTGAGGTCCGATATGCGGATCGCGAGGTCGGAGCGGGCCATCAAATCCCCAGCCGCGAGTAGAGGATCGAGAAGATGGCGTCGAACACAATCACCAGGAAGATCGATTCGACCACGGATTGGGTCGTGCGGCGGCCGACGGCGTCGGCGCTGCCCTTGACCTTGAGCCCATAACGGCAACCGACCATCGCGATGAGGAAGCCGAACACGGGCGCCTTGGCCATCCCGACCCAGAAATGCCGGATCGGCACGTTTTCCTGAAGCTGCTGTAGGAACTGCTGGGGTGGCATGTCCAGGATGGTCATGGTCGCCACCGCGGCCCCGAACAGTCCGACGATGTCGGCGTAGAAGCCCAACAGCGGCATCGTGATCGTCAGCGCGAAGATGCGCGGCAGCACCAAAATATCCAGCGGATCGAGGCCCAGGGTACGGATGGCATCGATCTCCTCGCGGATTCGCATGGTGCCGATCTGGGCCGTGAAGGCGCTGCCCGAACGGCCCGCGACCAGGATGGCCGTGATCAGGATGCCGATCTCGCGCAGGATCGACAGGCCGGCCAGGTTGACCGTGAAGACTTCCGCGCCGAAGGCGCGAAGCTGGTCGATGCCCTGATAGGCCAGCACCACGCCGATCAAGAACGACAGAAGTCCGACGATGGGCAGCGCGTTGAGGCCGACGCGCTCGATCTGATTGACCGTGGCGGTCCAGCGGATGCGCTGCGGCTGGACGATGGAGCGCGCGATGCCGATGACGATCGTGCCGAAGAAGCTGAGAAGATCCTGCGCTTCCGACCAGGCACGCAGCGTGTTCGCGCCCAGCTCGTCCAGCGAGTGAAGGACCGGGTTTTGCCGGCGGCGGCGGGTCGTCTTGTCCGGCCCCTTTTGGAGATCCTTCTCCAGCCGGTCGATGAGGGCTCTATGGGCCGCCTTGCCCCCCGTGATCTCCACGGCCCGGCCGCCGTCATGCAGTTTTTTCCACAGCCGGTAAATGGCCCAGGCACCCGAGGAGTCGAGCGCGGTGACCGCGCCGAGATCCAGTTTCACGTCGCCCTCGGGGGGAATCGCATAGTCGCGTAGCGATTGGTCGAGCTTCGAGACCGTGGCGATGTCCCAGCGGCCCGCGAACTTCAGGGCGACACCGCCATCCGTGCGCTCGGCCCTGAGCGAGCCGGCCGCTTCCGGCTGGGCTTTGCCGCCCGGATGATTTTCGGCTTCTGTCTCAGCCACGGCCCTTGCGCCTGGCAACGGCTTCGGCCATCGGACAGAGGATCTCGAACATCATGGTCGCGCCGACCAGCGCAGTGTTGCCGGACATGTCGAAGGGCGGAGACACCTCGACCACGTCGGCGCCGACGATGTCGAGGCCGCGCAGGCCGCGCAGCATGTGCTGCGCCTCGAAGGTGGTGAAACCGCCGATCTCCGGGGTGCCCGTGCCGGGCGCATAAACCGGGTCCAGCCCGTCGACGTCGAAGCTGATATAGACCGGGCCGTCGCCGATCACGCGGCGCGCTTCCGCGATCACCGCGTCAACGCCGATCTTGTAGAACTCCTCGATATAAATGACGCGCATGCCGGTCTGCTCGGCGAAGTCCATGTCACGTTCGCCGTACAGCGAGCCACGGATGCCGATCTGGACCGTGCGCTTGGGGTCCAAAAGCCCTTCCTCGACCGCCCGGCGGAACGGCGTGCCATGGGTGTATTTGTGGCCGCCGAAATAACGGTCCCACGTGTCGGAATGGGCGTCGAAATGAACCATGCCCACCGGCTGGTCGCGGCAGATCGCGCGCATGATGGGCAGGGTGATCAGGTGGTCGCCACCGGCGGAGAGGGGCGTGGCGCCGGCCGCGTGGATGCGTTTGTAGAAGGTCTCGACCCGCTCCAGCGTGTCCACCAGATCGATCGGGTTGACCCCGACATCGCCGAGGTCGGCCACTTTGCACAGGTCATAGGGCTTCGTGCGCGTGACGTGGTGGACCAATCGCATCAGGGTCGATTGGTTCCTGATCTCGCGCGGGCCGTGCCGCGCGCCAGCCCGGTTCGTCGTGCCGCCGTCCCACGGCACGCCGACGATCGCGATGTCGACCAGGGACGGGTCGTCGATCAGCGGCAACCGCATGAAGGTCGCGGGGCCCGCGAAACGCGGCAGGACATCGCCACGGATCGGGCGGAAGCGGTGTTGGTCGTCGGCCATTGGCAAAATCCCCGGGCGGTGGGCGGTGCCGGCGATTATAGGCGATCCCGGCTTCGCGCGCGCCTTCCCTCGGCGGTTAACGGCTCGGCTTCCGGCCTTTGCCCGGACCCAGCGGACGCTGCATCAGCACGCTGTCGACCCAACGCCCCAGCTTGAAACCAATGCCCTCCATGATAGCGGCCTTGCGGAATCCCTGCGAAGCGTGGACCCGCATTGAGGCACGGTTGCCCGAATCACCGATGACGGCAATCATCTGGCGATAGCCCAGCTTTGTCGTGCGCGCGATCAGGGCCTTGAGAAGCCGCGCGCCGACGCCGCATCCGACCGCCTCGGGCGCGACATAGATCGAATCCTCGACCGTGTAGCGATAGGCCGTGCGCAACCGGTAGGGCGCGGCATAGCTGAAGCCCAGCACACGCCCGTCGCTTTTGCCAACGGCGACGAGGTAGGGCAGGTCGCGCGACAGCACGTCCTGACGGCGCCGGACCATCTCGGCCAGGTCGGGCGGGGTTTCCTCGAAGGAGCCAAATCCATGCCTCACATGGTGCGCATAGATGGCATGGATCGCGGGCATGTCGGCGTCGGTCGCGTCGCGAACGAGCAACGGACCGCGCTTCACGGGCGGCGCCTTGGGGGCGCCGCGTGGCGTCTTGCGGTTCACCGGGAGGCCTCTTGTTAGGAGCGGAGGAGCGAGGTCGCCTCGATGATCGCCGCGGTCAGCTTGCCCATATGGCGGGCCAGCTGACGGAAATACGGTCGTCGCTCGAGGCTGTCTTCGTCGAGATAGAGCGCGCGGTTGATCTCGATCTGAAGAGCGTGGACGCCTTCGGTGGGGCGCCCGTAATGGCGGGTCGTATAGCCGCCCGCGTAAGGGATGTTGCGCGTGACGTTATAGCCCATGTCCGCGAGGGCCGCTTCGGCGGCACTCACCAGGCTGGGGTTGCAGCTCGTGCCGTGGCAATCGCCCAGCACGAAATCGACACGCTGGCGGCCGGCATCCCGGTCCATCGGCCCGCCGATCGACGGCATGGAATGGCAGTCGACCAGAAGGCACGTGCCGAAGCGCGCCCGCGTCCGCATGATCAACCCCGCCAAGGCGGCGTGGTAAGGGCGGTGGTTGCGCTCGATCCAGGCCGAGGCTTGGGCGAAGCTCAGCTTCTCGCCGTAAATCTCCTCGCCGTTGGTCACTAGGCGCGCGATCGTGCCGAGACCCGCGCCGATTCGCGGCGAGGTCGTGTTCACGTAGTCCGGCAACGCGTCCGCGAACATCGCGGGGTCCAATTCGAACGGCTCGCGGTTGGGGTCGACGAAGGCGCGCGGAAAATGGGCCCGCAGCAGGGGGACGCCCAGCTGCGGCGCGGCGTCGAACAGCTCGTCGATATAGCAATCCTCGGATTTGCGCAGGGTTTGGAGCGGAAGCCGCGAGGCCTTGAGAAATTCCGGGCGGTAGTCGCGCCCGCTGTGTGGCGAGGCCAGCACGACGGGCGCCGCTTGAGCGGCGGGGGCGAGGATGTCGTAGGCCGGGCACTCCTCGGCGACGATTTCAACGGCCGCTTCCATGGTTTTTTCGTTTAAAGGATTCTGTCCCTCCTGTCATCCGCGCCGAGGCGCGGGCGCGGCGAAGCCGCGGTTTTCCCCCGTATTTTTGCCCCTGGCTTAATAGTTCGATAAACCTAGAACTAATAATTTAAAGGGATAAAATTTGTCGTCGTGACGCGATGCGTCAATTTGACCCCCATCGCGCCTTTTGAGGTGGACCATGGACAACTGGATGTTCCGGCGGGATCTCATCGACCCGCGCACGCTGCGCACCTTGTCGCGCCGATCTGACGCGAAGGGCGCCGCGCGGCTCTTCAGTCAATACGCCGCCATGGCGGCGACCGGCACGGGGATCTTCTTTCTGTGGGGCAGCTGGTGGTGTGTTCCGGTGTTCCTTGCCCATGGCGTGTTGCTGTTCGCCTACGGCTATGCCGGCCAGCATGAGCTGGTTCACCGCACGGCCTTCCAAACGCGGCAGCTCAACGACGTGGCCGCCCACGTGGCCAGCTTCATCCGCCTCTTTCCGACCGAGTATCAGCGCAGTTGGCACTTCGCCCACCATCGCAACACGAAGGACCCAGAGAAGGATTCAGAAATTCTCGGTGACGGCAAACTGACACTCGGCCGCTATCTGTGGTTTCTGGCGGGCCTCGATTATTGGACCTATCGCACGGGCGTTCTGCTGCGCGTGGCGCGGGGGCGCAAGATCGAGCCGTTCCTGACGGATGAGGAGTGGCCGGGCCTGGTGCGCGAGGCACGCATTTACCTCGCGGGTTACGCGCTGGTCGCGGCTGCCTCGATCGCCTTTCAGAGTTGGGCCGCGTTGATCTATTGGTTGGGGCCGTTGGCGGCGGCGACACCGTTCTATCGCGCCTATATCGCGACTGAACATTACGCCCGGCCTCAGGTGCCTGACGTCATCCTCAACACGCGCACAACCCACGCTGGGCCGGTCATGCAGTGGCTGATGTGGAACATGCCCTATCACACTGAGCATCACCTGTTCCCGGGCGTGCCGTTTCACAAATTGGCGGAACTGTCCCGCACTTTGCGGGCGGGTGAAAACTCGCCCATGGCGGCGAACCAGATCGCGCGCAGCCATCTGGCCGTGAATTGGGAAATCTTTCGCGGGCTGCTGCGCCGGGACCCCGCCTACAGCGTGCGGTAGCAGGCCGCCGGGGTTGAAGGGCCGGGCTGCGGATGCTACACCCCCGCCGCGCCACCCGACGGCATGGGCCGGTAGCTCAGTGGGAGAGCACCTGTTTGACGTACAGGGGGTCGCAAGTTCAATCCTTGCCCGGCCCACCATTCCGTTTCAAAGACTTGCGCGACCCTGGCGCCTATTCTCTGCCACCTGATTTTCCCTCGTTTTGCCACCGCCCTTCGGCCGCTTGGCGCGGCCATGGCCGGGACGGTATAGTCCAACCGCCAATCGGCCCTGGATGCGCGGGAGTGCCCGCGCTCCAAAATAAAAAAGCATAAGGGCCGCTTACGGTTTCGGGAGGTACACGCTGGAAGGGCGGGTACGGCTGCTCCGGGAAGGAGCGAGACCGGCCCGCCCTTTTCGCTGAGCGGGATGCCTTCTGGCAATCCGGGCGTGCTCGTCTAAGCTTGCGTCTGCCGGTGTCGGCCGCCATTCGGGCGGGCGGTTTCCGGAGGGGGCGGGAATGAAGCGCGGCATC
>CADEGL010000021.1:35335-50257 GCA_902826885.1 uncultured Alphaproteobacteria bacterium
CGGCCGCCATTCGGGCGGGCGGTTTCCGGAGGGGGCGGGAATGAAGCGCGGCATCCTGCGGCTATCGATCGGCGCCTACCTCGTCGCGTTCAATTCGGTGCTGGCCGGCCTGGTGCTCGCGATTCTGGTCGTCGAGATCGGGTACGACCGCACGCGGACGATCAACGAATTCGTGCGCGAGATCGACAACGTCTCCGACGTCTTGTCCGGCCACATGAGAGAATCCTTCGGTGTGATCGACCAAGCCCTTTTGGGCATGGCCGAAATCTTGGGCACCGAGAGGATGGATGACCCCGCGAATGCCCGCTTCCTCTATGAACGCTTGGTTGAACGCCAGCGCCTGACCTTCGGCACCTACGCCTATTACCTGCTGGGGCCCGACGGGACGCTGCGTTATGTCTCCAGCACGCCGAAAGCGGAGCCTGCGGATTTTTCTTCGCTCCCTTCCTTCCAAGTCCATCGCGAGAACTCACCCGGCCTCTATATCGGGACGCCCACGCACGGAACGTATGGCGACGCCACGGGGAAATGGGTGGTTCATGTCACGCGGCGGATTTCGCGCCCGGATGGCGGCTTCGCTGGGGTGGTCGGCGCGATCCTATCGCTCGATGACCTGCGGCAGGCGCTGAGCCAGCTTAATGTCGGGCCGGACGGCGCGATCGGCGTCTTCCGCGCCGACGGGATTCTTCTGATCCGGCATCCGGTGCGGGAAGAAATCATCGGACGTTCCTACCAATCCTCGCCGCTGTTCTCGGAGCATGTGGCCCACCGCCCGAACGGCATGGCGCCGATGCGCTATTACAGCGACGGCGTGATGCGCTACACCTCCTACCGCACCGTCGAGGCGCGGCCCTTGGTCGTTTCGGTCGCGGCGTCCGAACAAGACATGCTCAGCGCATGGCGCGAGCGCACGTCGGTCGCCGTGGCCACGGCCCTGTTCTTGATCGCGCTCTTGGGCGCGGCGACGGTGGTCGCGCACCGCGTGCTGCGCCGGCGCGAGAGCGAACAGCGCGCCAACTCCGCGCGCTTGTCGAAACTGGCGGAGACGGCCGCCGAGCTGGCGTCAGTCGGCGATCTGGATGCCCTGTTGCGGCGAACCACCGAAACCGCGCGAGCCTTGATCGGCTGCCATCAAGCCATGACGACCGTGAACCAGGGCGATGATGTTCGGCACACCCTCTCCGTTTCGGAAAAGTACGCGGCATGGCGCCGTTCCGATGGAGACGTCGCGGACGTCTATGGCTTTGTCTTCGAGCGCAATCAGCCGGTGCGGCTGACTCAGGCCGAACTGGAGAGCCATCCGGTTTGGCGCGAGCTAAGCGACGGCAGCCCGCCTCTGCGGGGGTGGTTGTCTGTCCCCCTTCTCGGCCAGGACGGCGCGGTCCTGGGAAGAATCCGCCTTTCCGATCGCGAGGCCGGAGATTTCACCGAGGATGACGAGGCCATTCTCGTCCAGATCGCCAACGTTGCCTCGGCCGCGATCGAGAATATCCGCATGGCCGCCCGCGAGCGCGAATCCGCGGTGCAACTCCGCCAGGCCCAGAAGATGGAGTCCCTGGGGCAGCTGACCGGTGGCGTCGCCCATGATTTCAACAATCTGCTGACCGTCATCCTGGGCAACGCCGACCTCCTGGTGGAGGATTTCGGCGAGAAGTCGCCGCGTCAGCGAACGAACGCGGAAATGATCCAGCGCGCCGCCGAGCGCGCTGCCGATCTGACCAAGCGTCTTCTGGCGTTCTCGCGGCGGCAGGTTCTGCAACCCGCCGAGGTCGACGCCAACGGGCTCTTGAAAGGGATGGAAGGGCTGCTTCGCCGCTCGATCGGCGCGCATGTCGAGGTTCGATTCTTTCTTGCGGACGATTTGTGGCCCACTTTGATCGACCCGTCCCAGACCGAGATCGCGATTCTCAACCTGGCCATCAACGCGCGAGACGCCATGCCGGACGGAGGCCTGTTGACCATCGAGACCGCCAATGTCGAGGTCGACCTTCCCGCGGGCGCGGAAGGCGAGGCGGTCTCGGGCTCATATGTGATGATTGCCGTGAAAGACGCGGGCACCGGCATGCCGCCGGAGGTGCTGGCGCGTGCGGTCGAGCCCTTTTTCACCACCAAGGAGGCAGGCAAAGGGTCTGGCCTCGGGCTCAGCATGGTCTACGGATTCGCCCAGCAATCGGCCGGCCAGATGCGGATTGAAACCGAACCCGGACAAGGCACCACGGTGCGCCTCTATCTACCTCGCGCGGCGGGCGCGGCCGCGTCTCTTGCCGCGGATGGGGCGTCCGGCGAGATGCCGCGCGGCTCGGAACGAATCCTCCTGGTCGAGGACGACCCGCTGGTGCGCGGCCACATCGAAAGCACGCTGCGCGACCTGGGCTATACGGTGGTCGGTACGGGCGCCGGGCGCGAGGCCCTGGAGCGGGTGAATGCGGGGCTGGCCTTCGATATTCTCGTCACCGATGTGATCTTGCCGGGCGGTATGAGCGGCCCGATGATCGCGGCCGAAGTCCGCAAGCGCCGCGCGGGAATCAAGGTGCTCTACATCTCGGGCTATACCGGCGACGCCATGCAAAGCGACGGAAGGGTGATGCCCGACGCGGTGTTTCTGGGTAAGCCGTTTCGCCAGGAAGATCTGGCACGCAAACTGCGGGAGGCGTTGGCCGCCTAGACCGCGTCGCGCAGGCGCGTCAGGATCGCGCGCAGTTCGGCGGCGCGCAGGGGTTTGGGCAGCGTTTCAGCCATGTCGAGCCCGCGCACCTCGCCCAGGCGCTTGGCAGCCTCCTGCACGCCGGCAGGAAAGCCGCTCATGATCAGCACCTTCGCGGTGCAGCCTTCGTCGACCAGAAAACGCAACAGATCGATGCCGTCGGAATCCGGGATTGCCAGGTCCAAGATGATGACGTGAGGGCGGAACGCGCGGTAGATGTCGCGGAAGGCCGCAGGGTCGACCGTGGTCTTTACTTCGAAGCCACAGCGCTCGGCCACGCTGGCCACCAACGCGCAAATATCGACCATGTCGTCGATAATCAACAGGCGCTTGGTGTCGGCTTGCTCGGACATTTTAGACGCGCCTGTGGCGCCCCCCGTCTCACCCGGCTCGCAGTATAGGCGTTTGTGTTACGGATTAAACGTCGCTTCGCCGGTCCCGCCGATTGTTCTCCCCAGCCTGGGTCGATTCGGGTTTTTCGGCCGCGCGGTCATCGTAGCCGCGCCGGTTGCTGAGATAGACCAGGCGCATGAGGCCCAATCCAAGAGCGAGGGTCGCGGTCACGCCCGCCGTCAGCGCAAGCCAACCGTTCAAACCCAGCGCGACGTCATGGAGCGCGGAAAGTGCCCATACCAGATACCAGCCGATGCCGGCGACCGCGGTGATCACAGCGAGAGTAATAAGAGCGAGTTTCGGTTTCGATACCATTTGGATGCACTCAGCAGTACGGGCGCGGAAGATTCCGACCGCAATAGATCGGTGGCCCTTGTGGCGGAAAGACGGGCTGGGTGAGGGAGCGGCGCATCTGCCGGATGGCCTCGTCCTCGTTATCGGCGTTCCGTTGCGCCCCGGTCATGGCGATGCCCCGGTTGTATTCTCCGAAGCTGATCTCGCCGGCCTCGAGCCGCGCGAGCAATTCGTCGGTGGCGTCGCGGGCGCGTTGCTCGGCCGTGTTGGGCGGACCAGCCGCCAGATCCTGTAGCGCGCGGCACTGGGCGATCACGCCCGCGTAGCGGCCAAGGGCAGTGCGTTGCGCGGTGTCGGGCTTCTCCGTGTCGGTCAGGAGGGCGGAGGAGGCCGCAATGTCAGGCGCGGCTATCTTGCCGGTCAGCGGTTTCAGGTCGGCCGCGTCGTAGACGCGCGCGCATTGGGTCTCCGCCTCGGCCAGCTTTTGGGAGGGGGAAGATGCACTGCCGCAAGCCGCCAGCATTGCCCCCGCGATCAGGAAGACGACGCCGCGCCCTACAGCCGGGACCATCGTCCGATGACGCGGCCCAGGATGTGCACTTCGTCGATCGTGCGCTCATAGACCGCATACTGCCGGTTGTCCGAACTGATACGCAGCTTGGGCGGATCCGACTGGGCGATGAGCTCGACGCGCTTGATCACCAAGCCCAACCCGTCCCAGAGAACGAAGACGCCGGGCGGCGAGGGCTGGCGGTCGCGCAGATGGATCATGACCTTTTGTCCCGGCCACAATTCGGGTGCCATGCTATCGCCGACCACTTCCAGAATGCGCACCTCTTCGGGCGGCGCGCCGTAAAGCTCGCGGAAGCCCGAGGCTGGAAATCCATACAAGGCGCGCGTGGCTTCTTCCTCGGCACCTTCCAGGATCTCGACCACACTGGAATTGCCGCCGGCCGCGGGCCGGACGTCCAGTTCGCGGATCGTGGCGGTCGAACCGGCCGAGGCCATGCCGCCATCGCCCGGCGCGCCGAGCGAGGAGGTGCCGCGCCAGCCGCCAATCAGATCCTCGGGCTCGCACGCCAATGTGCGCGCCAGGGCAATGATTGTCGTGTGAAGCGGCCGGCGCGACCGTCCCTTCAGGATGTCGCGCACGGCGGTTTCATTCAGGCGGGCAGCTTCGGCCAGCGATTTCTGGTTGAACCCGCGCTCCTTCATCAGGCGCTCGAGTCGGCGAGGAAGGGTGTCTGTCATCGGGGGAATTATCCCATATCGCGGTCGTGTCTGAAGGCCCCTTTGTCCAACGCGGCAGGGGGAATGCGGTTTCCGTCCAAATAGTTTAATTGACAAATAGGATTTGTCCCATATATTTTGGGTATCATCCCATATAGAGGTCGGATATGGCGCGGCGGCGGCGAAGGAAGAAGACAAAAGCTGGCCAAAGCGAGGTTCCTGCCCTCGTGCTGCCGACCCCGGAGCGCATGGGCCACGGGCCGGTCGAGCCGCCCGATCGTCAGATCGCGGATGCCCATGGCGGGATCGGCGCGCCATTCCGGAGCGTGGACTGGCTGGCCTTGATGGCGCGGCGCGGGGTGGTCACGGCTCCCATGCGCGAAGCGGGCGAGCGGTTTTCCGGCGATTTTCGCCTGGCTCTCCTTGATCCCGTCCGTGCCATCCGGCTTGACCGCCCGCGCGTGCAGACAGGCGCCGTCTCCCATGAATTTTCGGACGGCGTGCTGGGCGCGCGCCGCCGTGTCGCCAGCGCCCGGCGCGCGTTGGGAGGCGCGGGCAGCCCGTGCGAGCGCGCCGCTTGGCATGTGCTGGGCTTCGGCCACACGGTCGCCGAATGGTGCCGCGCCGATGGCGGACGGTTGCGCGCGGATACGGCCAAGGGAATCCTGGTCGGCGCGCTGGGCGTGCTGGCCGTCCATTATGGGCTCGACCGCAAGCCGCCCCTCCCCAAGCCGCCGCGCGCCGCTTAAGGTCGTCGCGGACCGAGGGGAGAAGAGCAGGGTGGCGGAGCCGTTGCGAGCGATTCGATCTCCGCGCTCCGACACGCCGGAGCCGTCGCGACCGGGATCGCTGCGCCGGATCGGGCGCCTCTTGCTGCGCCTTGGTCTGGCCCTCGTGCTCGGCTGGGTCTTCTTGATCGTCCTGTACCGCTTCGTCGATCCGCCGCTAACGCCCCTGATGCTGCTCCGCTTGCCCGAAAGCGGCCGCATCGACCACGACTCGGTGCCGTTGTCGCGCATCTCGCCCGACCTCGCGCGCGCAGTGATCGCGGCGGAGGACAATCGCTTCTGCGTTCATTACGGCATCGATTGGAACGCCGTCGAGGACGCCATGCAGGAATACGAGGCCGATGGACGCTTGCGCGGCGCCAGCACCATCACCATGCAGACCGCGCGCAACCTGTTCCTCTGGCCGGGCGGCGGCTTCGTGCGCAAGGGGCTGGAGGCACCGCTGGCGCTCGCCATCGACGCGTTGTGGCCCAAGCGGCGGATCATGGAGGTCTATCTGAACATCATCGAATGGGGCGAGGGCATCTATGGCGCCGAGGCCGCGGCGCGCCATCATTTCGGCGTGAGCGCGCGCCAACTCTCGCGCCATCAGGCCGCGCTCTTGGCCGCCGTACTGCCCAACCCGCGCAAATGGTCGGCCGGCAAGCCCGGTCCCTATGTCGCCGGCCGCGCGCCCCGCATCGCCGCGCGGATCGACCAGTTGGGTGGCTTCCTCGACTGCGTGCGCTAGGCGCGCACGTCCACCAGCGCCTCGCCCAATACGTCGAGGCGCGGCGAAAGGCCGAGGCCCGGTGCGCCGGTCGCGGCCACGGCGGCCTTGAGGCGCGCGGCGCCGCCGTCGGCCGTGGTGACGGTGACATAGGTGCGGAAATCGCCGCACCAGAGCCGCAGATGTTCGGGTGTCGAATGGGCCAGATGCGCGATGGCGGCGGACATGATGTCGCTGCCCCAACTGTCGGCGAACATCATGGCCACGCCGCGCGCGGCGCACAGATCGCGGAAGCGCCGCGCCTTCGTCAGGCCGCCGACCCGCGACAATTTGATGCCGACCACATCCATGGCGCCGTCATCGAGGGCACGCAGCAAATCGTCTTCGGTTTCTAGAACTTCATCGAGCACGAAGGGCAGGGTGGTGTTGCGGCGGACCGAGAGGCACTCGCCGTAGGTCTCGCAAGGCTGCTCCAGATAGATGTCGGCGTCCTCCACCGCGCGCGCCACGCGCATGGCCTCGTGCCGCGTCCAGGCGCAGTTGGCGTCAGCCACGGCCAACTCTCCGGGCCTGAGCGCGCCGGCCACCGTGCGGATGCGCCCGATGTCGCCTTCGGGATCGTCGCCCACCTTGAGTTGGAACCGGTGATAGCCGGCGGCCCGGTGAGCCTGTATCTCGGCCACCATGCGCGCGGGCTCGGCCAGCGACACCGCCTTGCCGCACGGCACGGATTCGCCGAAGCGGCCGCCAAGCAAAGTGGCAATGGGCAATCCAGCCGCCTTTCCGGCCAAATCCCAGCAGGCCAGGTCGATCGCGCATTTCGCGTAAGGATGCCCCTTCAACACGGTGTCCATCGTGCGGTTGACGGCTTCCGGGCCAGCCGGCTCGAGGCCCAGCAAATGCGGGCCCATCTCTCTGATGGCGGTGCGCGCGCCCGTGGCAAAGGCGGCTAGGTAAAAGCTGCCCAAGGGACACACCTCGCCCCAGCCGCTCAGGCCGCTGTCGGTATCGATGCGCAGGATGGTGCTGTCCACCTGGGTAACCGACTTGCCCTTGGACCAGGAATAGCGGCCGCCTTTGACTGGCAGGTTCACGCCATAAGCGCGGATTCGCGTGATCTTCATGGCGGCGTCCTCTGGAACATGGCTCCCGTGAACCCGTTGAGGGAATGACGGGGAAACGCGATTTCACGCCCCGAGGCTCGGGCTTGTCCAGGTCCGGGCGGACGAACGCGGGAGACAGGAATGATGGGCAGGGCGGCGATGGCGATGGTAATCGGCGCGGCGCTGGCCTTGGCCGCCTGCGACGAGGGCGCGGACGGGCAGGCCGCCTCCCAAGCGCCGGCGCCACCGTTGCAGACCGCGGCCGCCGAGCCGCCACAGACGGCGGCCGAAGAAATCGTGCTGCCCGAGCGCGCGAAGACGGGTGAGGACTGGAGCAAATCCCTACCCGAGGTTTACCGGGCGATGAGCGATTGCCTGGCGGCCGACGCGGTGCCGCCAGCCTATGTCCTGTCGGTCGCGCCGGAGAGCCGCGGTATGGTCCTGGTCGCCACGGAAGGCAAAGACGGCGCGCGCAGCGATTGCCGGATTTCGACGTTGGGCGGCAAGCCGGATTCGATCACGCCGATGACCGAGCGGCAAATCAACGGCCCGCGCTTCTTCCCGGCCTCGTATGGCGAGCCACCAAGCCATTGCGCGGAAACCGCGCAAGTGACGACGAAGGCAGGTGCCTTGCTGGGTTGGCTGGCATGGGCGAAACCGGACTGCGCGTAATACTCGCGCGTCAGCCTGCTTCCTGCGCCGCGCGTTGAGGCTTGTGCACCGGCGGTTGGCCGATCCGGTCGACGATGGCGATGCCCAGGGCCGATAGAATGAATAAGCCGTGGATGATGGTTTGCCACATCACGCCAGTTTCGGTGTAGCCGGTTTTGTCCGACCCCAGGTTGCCGGCCTCGATGAAGGTGCGCAGCAGGTGGATCGAGGAGATGCCGATGATGGCCATGGCCAGTTTGATCTTCAGTACGCTGGCGTTCACGTGGCTCAACCACTCGGGCTGGTCCGGATGGTTGTGCAATTTTAGCCGCGACACGAAGGTCTCGTAGCCGCCGACGATGACCATGATCAGAAGGTTCGAGATCATGACGACGTCGATCAACCCCAGGACCAAAAGCATGATTTGCTGTTCGGTGAAACTGAAGGCGTAGTGAACGAGATGCCACAGCTCCTTCAGGAACAGCACGACATAGACACATTGCGCGACGATCAGCCCGAGATAGAGCGGCAACTGCAGCCAACGCGAGGCGAAGATGAGCTGGGGCAAGGGGCGAAGGGAGATCGGCTTCGGCGGCACGGGCGTTTCGGGCGTCATCGACATGGGGGAAATCCATTAGGGGCTCGGCACCGCATAGATAGGTTATGCAATGGTAATGTTCCAGCGGTCACCCCAAGGATTTCCGGGGCGGCTAGTCCGCGTCGTCGGCGGCCTTCTTTTCTTCGTCGGCCTTGGCCAGCGACGCCTCCTTGTCCCAGCCGCCGCCCAGCGCCTTGAACAGGCTGACCACCGCGTTAAAGCGCAAGAGGTCGGCCTGGACCTCGGCGTCTTCCGATGACGTCACCTGCACCTGCGAATTGAGGACGGACAGGAAGTCGGCCGCGCCGCGCCGGTAGCGCAGTTGGGCCACGCGATAGGCTTCGCGCGCTTGCAGTAGCGCTTCCTTGCTTTCCGCGTATTGCACGGACGAAGTGTCGGTCGCCGACAGCGCGACTTCCACGTCGCGGAAGGCCGAGATGACGGACTTCTGATACACCTCGGCCAATTCCTGGAACTGTGCCTTGGTCAGCTCCTCCTGACCCTGGAGCTGGCCGCCCAGGAAGATCGGCGCGGTGATCGATGCCGCGATGGAATAGAGAGCGCTGCCCGGCCCGAACATCATGCCCAGCTGCACGGCCTGGCTGCCGCCCTGGCCGGTGAGCGTGATGCTGGGAAACCGCGCCGCGTGCGCCGAAACGATATCCTTGTTCGAGGCGCGCAGATCCGATTCCGCCTTCTGAACATCCGGCCGCCTCTCCATCAAGGTGGAGGGCAGTCCGGGCTCGATCGCGGGCGGGCGCGTGTCGTGCAGCGTCTGGGCCTCGATCTTGAGCGTCTGGGGCAGCACGCCCAACAGGACCGCAAGGGCGGCGATCGATTCCCGCTCGATCTGGACCAGCGCCGGAATGGTCGCGCGCTGGGCGGCGACGGCGCTGCGCTGCTGCGAGACTTCCAGCGGCGACAGGGTGCCGGCGCGGAACTGGGCCTCGATGAAGCGCAGGATGTTTTCGGAGTTCGCCAGCGTGGCGCGCGCCAGGCGCAGCCGGTCTCGCGCCGCCAGGACCTGGAAATAGGTCGTGGCGACGTCCGACTGCAACGTCCACAGCACCGTGTCGCGGTCGTAGATGGTGGAGATGACGCGCTGGTTGGCCGCGTCGGCCGCCGCGGCGTTCTTGCCCCAAAAATCCAGCTCGTAGGACGTGGACAGGATCGCGTCATAGGTGGTGGTGGACGGGCTGGTGCCGCCGCCGGTTACCGTCGTACCGGTCGGTCCCACGACGTCGGAGCCCTTGGATTTCACGGCACCGCCGCCGGCCGACAATGTGGGATAGAGCGGCGCGCCGGCCACTTTCGCCGTGGCGCGCGCCTGCGCGATGCGCGCGACCGCCGCCTTCAAATCCTGGTTGTTGGCCATGGCGGTCTGTTCGAGGCGGTTCAGTTCGTCATTGCCGAACGCCTTCCACCATTCGGACGTGACGGGTTGCGGATTCTCCTTTTCCGGCGCCCACATCCACGCCTCCGGCGTCTCGGACCCCGGTTGTTTGTAGTCCGGCCCGAGGTTGCAGGCGCCGAGTGCTATGGGAAGCGCGAGGATCGCGCGGGAAAGAAACCGTTTCACGGAAATCGTTCGGGGCATCATTCGGCGCTCAGCGCGACCACGGGGTCCATGTTGGCGGCCTTGCGCGCGGGCAGGTAGCCGAACAGCAATCCAGTCGCGAAGGCGCAGCCGAAGGCCAGGACCACGGGACCGGCGGAATAGGCGATCGGCCGGCCGATCTGGGCCAAGCCCCAGGCCGTGGTCAGGCCCAGCGCGACGCCGATCAGGCCGCCGGCGGCGCAGACCACCAGCGCCTCGGTGTTGAACTGCAGCAGGATGTTGAGTTTGCGCGCGCCGGTCGCCATGCGCACGCCGATCTCGCGCGTCCGCTCGGTGACGCTGACCAGCATGATGTTCATGACGCCGATGCCGCCGACCAGAAGCGAGATGGCGGCGATGGAGCCTAGAAGGATGGTCAACGTGTTTTGCGTTTCGGTCGCCGTGTCCAGGATCGAGGCCATGTTGCGGATCTGGAAGTCGACCGTCCGGTGGCGCGCGGTCAGAAGCGTAGTGATGGCGTCTTGCGTCTCGTCGATGCGCGTCACGTCGTCCACCTTGACGGTGATGGACTTCGAATAGGTTTGTCCGTGGATGCGCAGGCGGCCGGTGCTCGACGGCACGAAGACGATGTCATCCATGTCCGAGCCGTAGGGCGTGGCGCCCTTGGCCGACATTACGCCGATCACCTCGAACGGCACGTTATTGAGCAAGACATACTGGCCGACCGGATTCGCGCCCTCGCCGAACAGGGCCCTCACCACCGTCTGGCCCAGCACCACCACCGGCGCGAAGCTCTTGACGTCGGCATCGGTGAAGAACGCGCCTTCCGACGGTTGCCAGTCGCGCGCTTCGGTGAAGGCGGCAACCGTCGAATTGGAACTGGTGACGTAGTCCTTGGCACGGTAGCGCACCGTCACCTGGCTCGGGAACTCGGGCACCGCGTTGGCGACGTTGGGAAGGTTTTGAATGGCCTCCGCGTCGGTCGGCACGAGCGTCGCGATTACCGCCCCCGCCATGCGCACGTTGGGCGCGCCGGGGCGAATCAGCAAAAGATTGGTGCCCATGTTCTGGATGCTCTGCAGCACCTGCTGCTTGGCGCCGTCGCCGATGGCCAGCATGGCCACGACCGAGCCGACGCCGATGATGATGCCGAGAAGCGTCAGGATGGTACGGAAGATGTTCGCGCGCAGCGAGCGCAGCGCCATCTTCGCGGCCTCCATGATGTCGGGTAGGCTGGTAGCGTTGGGATGGGACAGGTAGTCGGGCGGCACGACGGAGATCGGCACGCGGGCGGCGTCGCCCCGCGCGGCGGCCTTCTCGGACGGCGCGTCGGAGACGATCAGCCCGTCCTTGAGTTGCACGACGCGCTGGGCTTCGGCGGCCACGTTGGGGTCGTGGGTGATCAGGATGATGGTGTGGCCGCGCGCGTTCAGGTCGCGCAGAAGCTCGAGCACCTCGCGGCCGCTTTTGCTGTCCAAGGCGCCGGTGGGTTCGTCGGCCAGGATCACCTCGCCGCCGTTCATCAGCGCGCGCGCGATCGAGACGCGCTGCTGCTGGCCGCCGGAAAGCTGGTTGGGCCGGTGGTCCAACCGGTCGCCGAGGCCGAGCGAGGTGAGAAGGTCCCGCGCGCGGGCGAAACGCTGCGCGCGCGGCACGCCGGCATAGATCGCCGGAATCTCGACATTCTCGTCTGCCGTCGCGGTCGCCAGAAGATTGTATTGCTGGAAGATGAAGCCGAACGCGTGGCGACGCAGCGAGGCCAACTGGTCGGAATCCAGCTCCGATATCTCGGTGCCGGCAAAGCGGTAGCTGCCTTCGGTCGGCCGGTCGAGACAGCCGAGAAGGTGCATCATCGTCGACTTGCCGGAGCCGGACTGGCCCATGATGGCGACGAACTCGCCAGCATAGATATCGAGCGAGACGCCGCGCAGGGCATGCACGGGCAGCGTGCCGCGCTGATAGATCTTATGGACGCCGCGCAGCGAGACGATGGGCGTCGCATCCGGCCGAACGCCGGACGGCGCCGCCGATTGTGTCTGGACGGCGCGCTGGACGTTCATATGCGCGGCTGGCGGGCGGCGGGCGGCGGTCCGCCCGGACGCTGGCCCGCCGGCGTGGTGTCGACCATGACTTCGTCGCCGACCTTCAGCCCTTCGCGCACTTCCGCGACCAGCCGGTTCGACACACCGACGACGATCTTGCGTTCTTCGATCGTGTCGCCGTTCTTGACGCGCACCATGTAACGCTTGCCGCGGATGCGCGGCGTCTCGGCACCGTCGGCGGGCTTCGCGGGGACGGCGCCTTCGGGCACTGCCGCGTTCTGTCCGCCACTCGCGGCGGGCGCCTGAACCGTCTGAGCCTGCGGTTGCGTCTGACCCTCGGTGGGTGCGGCCTGGCCTTGCGGGGCGGGCTTTTGATCCTGTGCGGCCTGCACGCCGCCGTCTTTCTTCTTGCCGCCGCCCGCGGGCCGGTCCACGGGCCGCAGCGCTTTCACCGGCACAAGCGGCACGCCCTTGGCGTCGGCCAGAATGAAAAAGACCTGCGCGCTCATCTGCGGCTGCAGCGTGTGGTCCGGGTTGGATATGTCGAACAAGGCGTCGTAGAGGACGACGTTGTTGACCACTTCCGGCGTCGGCAGGATTTGACGCAGAGTGCCGTAGCGGCGCTTATCCGGGTCGCCTAGCGTCGTGAAATAGACCGGCATGCCGATCTTGAGTTTGGCCACGTCGGCCTCGGACACCTGGGTCCACACGGTCATGGTGTTGAGGTCGGCGATGCGCAGAATGGTCGGTGCCTGCTGGCTCGACACGATGGTCTGACCTTGACGCAGCGTCTGCGAGACGACCGTGCCCCCCATCGGCGCATAAATCTTGGTGTATTGCAGGTTCGCGCGATTACCCTTCAAGGTCGATTCCGTCATCATCACCTGCGCGCGCAGCGAGGCGATCTGGGCCGTCGTGGTCTTCAGCGTGGCATCGGCGCTGTCATAGGCGTCCTGGCTGGTCGCGTTCTCCGCCTTCAGCTCTTTCTGGCGATTGAACTGCTGCTCGGCCAGCGTGCGCGTGGCCTGCTTTTCGGCGATTTGCGCTTTGAGGGAAACGAGGGTGGCTTCGTCGCCATCGACCTTGGCTTGGTAGACCTGGGGGTCGATCTCGACCAAAAGGTCGCCCGCCTTCACCTGGTCGCCGATGGTGACCGTGATCTTCTTCAACTGGCCCGACACCTGGGCGCCGACGTCGACGTATTCGATGGGCTGCAGAGAGCCGAGCGCGGCGACGGTTTCCTCGATATCGCCCAGCACCACGGGCTGGGCGACGAGGTTGGCGGCACCCGCGTCGTTCGCGGGCGCGTAAAGCCGCCATGCGGCATAACCGCCGCCAGCCAGCAAAAGAGCCAGGACGCCGTACAAAAGCCAACGCCGTTTGCCAAAAAGGCGGCGGCGCACCGGAAGGGCGGGCCTATCGGCGGGCAAGGTCGGTTTCTGCGGCGCGTTCATGGAACCCCAGCGGCTGACTACCACGCATCCATACGGACCAGGCCGTGATTTCCTGCGCGGAGCCCAGGGGTTGGGTGGGTTTTAGGAGCCCATCCAGGTCGGGACAGGAAAGATATCTCAAGTTTTGTAAGATAAGCTTACGGTTTTTCTGAAGCGATTATTCCGCCGGATTGTCTATCCGCGCCTCTCGCCGATTTGGGCGAACATCGCCCGGAGGCCGCGCAGGTCGAGCGGCTTCTTCAAAAGCTTGGTATGGGCATCGAAGATCACGCCCTCCAGACGGGGATCGTCCGGCAACCCGGTCATGAGGAAGACCGGCAGTTTCGCCGCGACCTTCCTGATCTCGTGCAGGAGCCATACGCCATCGCCGCACGGCATGCGGACGTCGCTTAACACGGCGTCGAATCGGCGCTCGCCGAACGCCACCAGGGCCTGATGTCCGTTTTCGCAGAAGACGACCGTGTGCCCGGCGCGGTTAAGGACCGCCTTGACGGTCGTTCGCACCAACGGCTCGTCGTCCACGACCAAGATCGCCGCCATCGCGCCTTTGCCCGCGTGGTTGGTTTTAAGGACGAGGCGTTTGAACTTGGCGGCCAGAAAAAAATGGCAAACTGCTAAAAAATATACGGCCGATGCCCCGGGAACCTAAGAAACTTAACTGTCTGATATCGCGCCGCGGCCCGAGGCGACACTCGCCGTTCGTATAGTGTCGACTACGACTTTGGTAGAAATCCCCGTCCGCATCATGCACGCGGGGAATTTACGGGGGCTTTCTACGCTGGAAAAACCGAGACCGGCGCAAACCTCCGAAGGAACGATAGGTATGCTTACGCCCCCCAAATCCACTGGCGCGCGATTTTGGAAGAGCGGCCGGGCCGATTCCGCCCGGGCTGGGCTGGACGAAAAAACCGGAAAGCTTGGGGGCGAGCATCGGACGCTGGGCCTCAAGGAAATCGGACGGCCGGCGCTCGTGATCGTGGTCGACGACGATCCCGTTCAGGCCGACCAGATCGCCTCTTTCCTGCGGATGCGCGGGATCGCGACCGAAACGGCGGCGGACGGTGTCGAAGGACTCGCGATGGTGGCGCGCGTGTCACCGCGTGTCGTCATCACCGATATCGACATGCCGGCCATGGACGGCATCGCCTTCGCGCGTGAATTGCGCGCGCTGGCGCAGCCGCCGCGCATCATCATGATCTCCGGCGAGGCCGGGAAGGTGGCCGAGGCCAATCGCGCGCAGCTCGGCGTTTTCGCCGTGGTGGACAAGCCGATTCCCTTGCGCGCCTTGGAGGCTTTCGTGCGGCAGTCGATCATGGCGGCGCGTTAGCGCCGCGGGGCGATCATGGCGGCACATTAGCGCCGCGAGGCGATTAAGGCCGCATCGCCCGCCGCGCCCGG
>CADEGL010000021.1:50357-55737 GCA_902826885.1 uncultured Alphaproteobacteria bacterium
TGGCGGCACATTAGCGCCGCGAGGCGATTAAGGCCGCATCGCCCGCCGCGCCCGGAGCGCGGTGAAGACGCTTGGCTAGAGGATCTTCGCCTCGAAGGGCAGGCGGCCCTCGCGATCCTCGACCTCGACCACCCACAGATCCGGATCGATCTTGCGGTTGCGCGCGATGTAGGCGTCGGCCGCGGCCTCGTCCACCGTGCCGGGTCCCGTGCCACGGTGCCAGGCGCGCCCGCCATCGGGCCCTTGCGTCTGCGCCAGAACGATGCAGCCATGCTCGAAGCGGTTCAGCTTCACCAGCACGGCGCCGCCGTCGGGATCGCCTTTCTTCACCACCACGATGGGGATGTTCTCGACCGCGCCGCGGCGCACGGCGGCCTTGATCCAGATCTCGGTCTTGAGGCGCGGCTCGATCATCGCGGCGCAGTTTGAGTTTTCGCCGCCGACTTGTCACTCTCTCCCCGGATCGCGGAGGGAGTTCATGACGCGTCTGTTGGGTTTGCTTTTTCTGATCGTCCTCGGCGCGACCACCGCGGCAGTGGCGCAGGCTTGGGTGCTCTATAAGAGCGAGGACGGCCGCTTCGAGGTCCAGCTTCCGGGCCCCCCCAAGGTGAACGAGGGGTTCAACGAACTGGGCGACAAGTCGCTCACGCTCGAAGTGTCGCTGAGCCCCAATCAGGTCTTCGTGGTGATGGCGACCCAGCCGCTGAAGGGAACCCATCTGGACGAAGCCGCGCCCAAGGAACTGAAGGACATGCAGGTCCGGGTGCAGAACCGATTCGCCGGATCGGAGCTCCTGCAATCCACGGCCATCGATCACGGCAAGTGGAAGGGCCGCAGCTTCACGCTACGGATCGAGGGCGGCAAGCTCATCTACCAGGCGCGTATTTATTGGGCCGGCGGCCGCTTCTATCAGACGATCGCGGTGAGCGACCCCGGCAGCGCGTCGCTGCCGATGGTCGGGCACTTCATGGATTCCTTTCAGATTCTCAAGGATTGAGGGCGCGCCGATGCGCAATCCGTGGTGGCTTGTTCTTGTGTGCGTGGCGTTCGCGACTCCGTCGCTGGCGGCCCCTGCGTGGTCGTTGCTGAAAAGCGGGGATGGGCGTTACCAGATCCTCGTGCCCGGAACGGCGTCGGTGGACAACGAGGGGTATGACGGCGACACCAAGGTCCACGACATGTCGTTCGACCTGGGCACGGGCGGAGTCTATCGCTTCAAGGTCTCGGACCATCCCGCCGGCTATGGCGACGAGCGGCCCAAAGGCGAACGGTTGCAGGACCTGCAGGATAAGCTGATCGCGGGCACGCCTGGCGCGCGCCTTCTCAACGCCAAGACGGTGACGCAAGGGCCATGGCAGGGCCGCGCCTTCTCATTCAACACGGATAACGGAAAGCTCATTCACCAGGCGCGGCTCTATCTCGTCGGTGACTGCGTTTACCTGCTCGACGCGTCGTCTCCCGCCGGTGCGGGCGCGAAAGCCAGCGCGTCCGTCGTGAAGTTCGTCAGTTCGTTCAAGATCCTGAAGAAGTAGCGGCGTCATGGTCCGGCTGGCCGCGGCGCTCCTCGCCTTGTCGATTGCCGCCGCGCCAGCGGTCGCGCAAACGCCATGGGTTTCCTATGTCAGCGCCGACGGCCGCTTCGAAGCCGCGTTTCCCGCCGAGCCCAAGACCGCCGACGTGGCGGACGCCAGCGGACGACGCAAACTCGACCTGATCGTCGAGGCGGCGGACGACGAGGCCTACTTCATCAGCGTCAGTCATTTCCCGCCCGGCACCGAGGCCGGCGTGCCCACCGCGGAGGTCCTTCAGAAGATCGAGAACGCATCCCGGCAAGGCGACTTCGCCGGCGCGGCCATCCTCGGCAGCGAACCCGTCACGCTCGGACGCTGGCAGGGGCGCGAGCTGGCCATGCGCAACGGCAAGGGGTTGGTCTATCGCGGGCGAATCTTTTGGATCGGGACCACGCTTTACCAGGTGGTCACTGTCGTTGGCGAGACGCGCCTGGCTCAGGCGCCCGTGCGGCGTTTCCTGGACTCGTTCAAGATCGTGAAGGAATAGAAGTCAAAGAGGGGAGTGCAATGCGTCTCAAGGACAAGGTCGCGGTCATCACCGGCGCGGCGCAGGGGATCGGCGAGGCTTATGCCCGCCGCTTCGTGAAGGAAGGCGCCAAGGTTGTGGTCGCGGACCTGAACGACAAGGCAGGGCAGGCGGTCGCCGATTCCATCGGCAAGGCCGCGCGCTATCTACGCACCGACGTGACCAAGCGGGCCGACCTGGACCGGGCGATGGGCTTGGCCGTGTCGGAGTTCGGCACGCTCGACATCTGCATCGCCAATGCGGCCTTGGCCGACTACGGCGACATCATGAACACGACGGAAGAAACCTTCGACAAGCTTTACGCCGTGAACGTGAAGGGCACGTTCCTGACCGACCAGGCGGCGGCGCGAAAGATGATTCCCAACAAACGCGGCGTCATCATCAACATCGCCTCGACCGTCGGCGTGGTGGGCGACAACTATGAAGGCTGCTATCCGGGCAGCAAGGGTGCGGTCAACCTCCTGACGCGGACCTTCGCGCTATCGCTCGCGCCGCACGGCGTGCGCTGCGTGGCCATCGGGCCTGGCGCCACGCGCACGGCCATGATGGCGCCGTTCCTGGAAGATCCCGTGCGGCTGAAGGGATTGCAGGCGCGCACGCCGCTCGGCCGGCCGGCCGAGCCCGACCAGGTGGCCTCCGTCGCGGTATTCCTGGCATCCGACGACGCCAGCTATGTCACGGGCCAAACCTATTATGTCGATGGCGGCCGTCTGGCGCTCAACTACGTCATGCCGGCGAAGGATTGAAAAAAGAAACGGCGCGGCTGGGAAACCCGGCCGCGCCGTTATCCTGGTGAAAATGGAGTGAGATTAGCGGCCCTTGAAGACCGGCTCGCGCTTCTCCTCGAACGCCGTGGTGCCTTCCAAATTGTCCTCGCTCATCATCGAGGCCACGACCGATTCGGTCTCCATGGCCAGGGCTGTTTCGAACGAGGATTCCAAGGCGCGGTCCAGCATCTGCTTGTGCAACGAGACCACGATCGGCGCGCGCGTCGCGATGCGGCGGGCCAGCTTCTCGGCCGTTTCCTTCAATTTGCCCGCGGGCGCCAACTCGTCCACGAGGCCGATCCGGTAGCCTTCCTTGGCGTCGATGAACTCGCCGGTCAGCGCCAGGCGCTTGGCGCGCGACAGGCCGACCTTGCGCGGCAGGATGAAGGTGCCCGCGTTGGTGATGCAGGCGCCGACCGTCACCTCGGGGAAGCCGAACTTGGCGGTCTCCTCCGCCACCACCAGGTCGCAGCAGATGACGACCTCGCAGCCCGCGCCGACCGCATAGCCCTGCACGGCGGCGATGACGGGGATCTTCATGTTCTGGATGCGGCGTGAGGTGCTTTGCGCGGCATGGACGAAGCGGCGCAAATCCGACGCCGAGGTCTTGCCCGCGCGCACCTTCTCGTTGTGCTTCTTCAAATCCGTCAAATCCGCGCCGGCCAGGAACGCGCGGCCTTCGCCGGCCAGGATCAGGACGCGAAGGTCGGTGTCCTCCGCCGCCTCGGCCAGGCGTTTGTCGAGCAACGCCCAGCTGTCCATCCGCATGGCGTTCAGGACCTCGGGCCGGTTGAAGACGAGCCAGCCGATATGGCCGTCCTTGCGCAAATAGATCTCTTTGTCGCTCATGGGTGCGTGTCCTCTTTCCAGAATGAAGAAACTCTAGCGCGCCGCCGCCGCGCGATCTAGCCGACCCGTAGGTCGGGAAACCGACTATCAAGTCGGAGTTAATATCCGAGGGCGGGAGAGCTTCGTCAATCCGCCATCAGGGCCATCCGCTTGTGCACCCGGCGCGTGCCATGCGATATCTTTTGCCTCGATCTCGCCATTTTCGATGGCCAGTCTTTCGTCATGCGAATGCCGTTTGTGATCTTGGCCCTTGCCGGCCTTTCGCTCGCGCTTCCCGCGCCGGCCGCCTTGGCCGCGAAGAAGACGTCCAGCCAGCACCAGAAATGCGCGAATCTCGACGGCGACACCGTTGCCGTCACGGGCACCGCGCTGGGCGCCACCTTCAACGCCGGCCGGGACGAGACCTATTTCATGGTGGTGAAGGGCGATAGCCCGTGCGACGCGATCGACGTGACCGTGAAGGGGCCGCTCAATTGCGGCGGCGACAAACGGGTGCGCGTCGAGGGCAAGCTGCATTATGACGACAGCAAGATCGTGAGCGCCTATCTGGAGGACGCGACGGCGGAGTGCGCCCTGGCGTCCGGCCAAACGCCCGCCACGGCCGCGGCGCCGGCCGCTCCCGCGCTTGTGCCCGGCGTCGTACCGGCGCCGCAGGCGCCGGAACTGGCCGAGCCCAAGGCCGCTTCGGAAACGCCGAGCTTCTATAAATTGCCCTAACGGTCCATTGACCTGGCAAGCTGACGCCCGTCTCGCGCGCGCCGCGCGATGCGGCTAGGTTGCGAGCGGCCGCAACGGGTGCCGCGATGAAAAGCCTGTCCGATGCCTCGTTCTTCAATCTGTTCGACCGGCTGGTCGCGCGCGGACGCGCGCCGTCCACCGCCGGCCGCTGGCGTTTTGGCGGCGCCGAATGGGAAAGCGCGCGTCACAGCTTCACGGGCGCCGCGCACGGTTTCGTGGCCGAGGTCACCACGGTCGCGGGCGAGGGGTGGCTGCTGCTGGTGGCCAAGGAATACTGGTGGGCCGGCGGCAAGGAAAACGCGCTGCGGAACCAGCGCTGGGCCAAGCTCGTCAAAGGCAAGCCGGACGCGGTGCTGGGCTGGCTGCGCCGGCAGGAAAAGACGCTGGCGGTTTAACGCGCGGCTTCCGGTTTGCCAGGATTAAAACCCTATCGAATATATGGAATTAATCTCCTGTGGTTCAAAATGCGGGCTTTAAAGGACTTCAGTATATAGGTAATCACTGCAATTGAGAATCAGTTGCATTAACAACTGGATTATTCATATAACCAAAACATAAACGTAGAAGGGCAATCACAAACCCTTCGCGGAATGTGCGTCCCGCTTCAGGGACGTGCGTTACCCAGCCAGCCCCCGGCGGCCGAGAGCCCGCGGGAAAGCCAGCCAGGTCCCAATCTTGTGCGTCCTGTTGGTTTGAGGGGGTTCCCGTGCCGATCCATCTGCCGTCCGCGAGCGGTTTCCGCGCTCGCCTGCTGACCCATGGCGTCATCGCGGCCGCGACGTTCGCCGCCGCCGCATCGTCCGCGCTGGCGCAACAAGCGCCCACCATGCTGCCGCCCGTCACCGTCCAGACGCCGGGACAGGTGGACGAGGCGTCGCCCTTGAAGCGCACCATGACCAGCCAGTCCAAATACGGCGGCGAGATCATGG